>CAMCBV010000083.1 GCA_945873125.1 Prosthecobacter debontii | reverse complement strand
ACCATCGCCCAACCCACTCCGCAATAATCGATCCCGACGAATGGCGCGGTATCGGTGAGACGGCCATCCGGACGCACGGCATCCCCCCAATCACGAACGGTTTTGGCGTAGAATCCCGCCATGTCGAAATTCATCATGAACGCCTCACTAGTTGCGACGATGTCACCACCATAACCAAAACGTTCACGGTGTGGGCAATCGGACTGAACAGTCATGATGTTAGAAAGAAACGTGCGTCGTGTGATTTCCTGGATACGGTTGAAGTCTTCGTTCGAGCAGGCAAAGGAACCCATGCTCGGAACATCGGTATGGAGAGGAAACGCACGAAAATCTTCCGTCTTCGGCGTTTCCGGAAGTCCGCTGATTTCCATGTAACGGAAGCCATGGAATGTGAAGCGCGGCACAAACACTTCCGTGCCACCGCCGCGTGCGATGTAAACATTTTGCTGCCATGCAAATTCCGGCGCGCCTGGGCCGCCCTTGGGAACCATGTTGCCATCCGCATCTTTTTTAAGCCCCTTGATCTGCCCCGCCGTGCTCGTCAGGAAATTCAACGTTCCGTCCTCATGCAACAATTCACCAAATCGCACTACAATCTTTGTCCCGGCTGGGACATTCATTGTAATTTCTGGCAGGCCAGTGAAATTCACGCCGAAGTCGACAATGTGAACACCGGGTTGTGCGTTGGTGATGGCTTTGGCTGCAATGGGCTCTTGCTTCCTGACCGGCGGCATCTTCAGAGGCATGAGCGGCTCAAGCGGATAATCGGCAAGATGCACAGGTTTCCATCCAGTATCATCGAATTCAGGCAAATCCCAACCTGTAGGATCGAGACGGGCGTCACGTTCTTCGCCGAGATAAATGCTGTTCCGGATCGTTGGACCTTCCGCCATTTTCCAACTCCCGTCGCTTTTTACCGAAGTGGTGGTGCCATCTGGGTGATCGATAACCAAAAGCGCGATCGCACGGGGGCGCCCGAGAGGAAGTGAGTCGCGGATGTTGCGGTTGCCCCACATTTTCAAAGGAAGGGGGTTATACCAACCATTGCCTAACATCAGTGCGAGGCAGTTTTCGCCTTCTTTGAGTTGCTCCGTCACATCGTGGGTGCGGAACAAAATGCGTTTGTCAAAATGGGTCCATGCGGGGTCAAACACCTGATCGGAAACAGGGCTGCCGTTCACGTTTGCCAAGCCAAGCCCCAGGCCCGCGAAATGCAGGCGGGCTTTCATGATCGGCTTGGAAATCACGAACTCATGCCGCATCAGAGGTGCGGGATCGGGTTTGTAAAAATCTTCATCCTGAGTCGGCACGGATTTCCCATCATCCATCCAACGCGCGCCCTGCCAATCGGCAACGGTGTTCGGTGAAACTTCCCACGTCGCGATTTCACTCCATGGCGAAACTTGATCTGCGGCATTCCACCAACGCACCTGCCAATGGGCGCCGGCTCCCGCTTTCAAAGCCGCTCCCTCATAATGCAGTCCCGGCAAAACACCTGCGGGGACTTTTCCTGAATCCCATAGATCGATGGCTCCCTTCCTAAGCTGATCCTCACCAGAGGCGACACGAACTTGCCAGGCGGAGGCTTTGTCTCCGCGTTTGCCGCAAGGAAGCTGCCATGTCAGAAACGGCGCTGAAGAAGCGGCAATCGGGTTCACCGCACCCTCGCAACGTAACTCCACGGGAGCAAGCACATCTGTGTCAGCGGGTTTCTTTGGAGAGAATTTATAGATGACGACAAATATGACGATCAAAAGCACCAAGGATAGAATAAATTGCTGATGTTTCATGAGTTGAATGCAGAGCCTGAAACACCCAACGCCGCTTGCCAAAGATTTTTTTCCAACGGATGCGTGATGCTCTTAACAGTTGAACTTTTCCCAAGCTGTTTTATTAAACTGCATCATGCTTGCATCAAATTCCCTCAGCCGCCGCCAATTCGTCCAACTCAGCACGCTCGCCGCTGGGGCCGCCCTCCTTCCCCAAAGCGCATCAGCCGCCGCTGTCGCTCCGCCATCCTTGCCAGCGCTTCCCTACGGTTACGATGCACTCGAGCCGCACATCGATGCGCGCACCATGGAGATTCATCACGGCAAACACCATGCGGCTTACATCGCCGGGCTGGACGCGGCGCTGACCAAGGCACCGGAATTGAAATCAGCCGCCCCGTCCGATTTGCTCGCCAAGATCCCAAGTATTGCCGACCTGTCCATCCAAACCGCGATCCGCAATCACGGCGGCGGTCATTGGAACCATACGTTTTTCTGGGAAACCCTCGCGCCTGCGGCAAAATCCGGCGCGCCTTCCGAAAAACTCAACGCCGCCATCGTCTCGACCTTCGGCTCAATGGACGCCTTCAAAAAAGCTTTCGGTGAGGCCGCAGCAAAACGCTTCGGCTCCGGCTGGGCATGGCTCATCCTGCAAAACGGCAAACTCAAAATCACGAGCACTCCCAACCAAGACAATCCGCTCATGAAGGGCATCGTCCCCGATGCCGATCTCGGCAAGCCCATCCTCGGCCTCGATGTCTGGGAACACGCCTACTACCTCCATTACCAAAACCGCCGCCCCGATTATATCAGCGCATGGTGGAACATCGTCAACTGGGCGGAGGTTTCCAAGCGATTCGAGGCATAAGCGGCAAGGCTTGTGCTTGGGTCGGCACGTCTTTGCTGCAATGAATCTGTTAGGATCAAATTTTTACATTTTTTCCTGATATCATTTGCCCCTCCTTTTTCTGTCATGGGTCAAGATCGCTTGCAGGACGTTCTGACTCGGTCGCAAGGTTTGTCTTGCGATCAAATTCAAGGGTGCGGTCGTTGGGCTTGGGGTTGAGGTAGTAGTGCATCTGGAAAAAACATCCGCTTGCCAGCTTGTTTTCTTTGATAAGTTTCGGGCTAGAACCGAAGTAAATAGGATTTTCCAGTCTTCTTGGGTCGATGGGAGGGTAGAGATTGCTATCGATGATTTTGGCGTAGATTGCAGAGAGAACTTCGCCGTTTTCATTCAGCTTGGTGCGCAGGCGTAAAATATACCCATCGGGGTTGCCTCCCTCTGGAAGCTGCTTGTCATGGGGTTTACGCCAACGAAATTTAAGGTTGATCGGGCCGTCACGGTAGCCCGCGACCGGAGCTTCGCGGGGATATTTCATCTCGCTTTCAATTCCCTGTAACTCATTCAGGGCAATCC
>CAMCBV010000082.1 GCA_945873125.1 Prosthecobacter debontii | reverse complement strand
ACCGCATTTGCGGAAACGAAAAAAATCGGGTGGTTCGAGCCAGTTGTAAAAGACATCGAGGGCTGGAAGGTATCGATCGATCCCCAATTGCTCGATGGAGAACACGCGGAAGAAGGCGCGCTTGCGTTGAAAATGTTAGCCAATCATCTGCAACGCATCATCATTCTAATGCCCGAAACGCAATTGGCTGATCTGCGAAAAGTCGGAATCTGGATCGAGCACAAGCACCCTGAGCTCGGCAACATGCAATACCATCCGAGCAAGGATTGGCTTGCAGGAAAAGGCTACCACGCGGATCTTGTGAAAAAAGTCCACATCCCCGTGGCGAGACAGATCTTTTCAAAGAAGAACATGCTCAAACAACCGGCCGTGATTCTCCACGAACTTGCCCACGGCTATCATGATCAAATTTTAGGCTTTGATCACAAAGGCATCCTCGAAGCCTACCAGGCAGCCAAGCAACGGGGCGATTACGAAAAGGTTCTCCATGTCAATGGCGGCGAAACCAAACATTACGCCCTTACGGATCATAAGGAATATTTCGCCGAAGCCACCGAAGCGATGTTATACCGCAACGACTTCTACCCTTTTGTTTCAGCTGAGCTTAAAGCCCACGATCCGAAATTTTATGAGTTACTGGAACAAATTTGGCAGTCCCATGCTAAACCATGAAGACTCTATTCACTCTCGCGTTGGCGTTGGGATCGCTCCAGCTCGCATTGGCTGAAAGCACACGCAAACCCAATGTGATCCTGATCATGGCCGATGACCTTGGCTATCAGGACCTTGGCTGCTATGGCCACCCATCGATCAAAACCCCTGTATTCGATCAACTCGCCAAAGATGGGATACGTCTCTCGAATTTCCATTCCGGTGCATCGGTCTGCACGCCATCCCGCATGGCTCTGCTCACCGGCGCCTATCCTGTTAGATGCGGCTGGACTCAAGGTGTTGCGGGCTACCTCATGGGCAACAAAGATGGTTTGAGCCCGGATGCGCTCACCATGGCAGAAATTTTCCGCGCCGAAGGTTATACCACAGGCATCTCTGGGAAATGGCACATCGGTCAGCTGCCTGAAACCCGACCGCATCGCCAAGGGTTCGACAGCGCGTTCTACTGCCCGATGAGCAACAACCAGCTCAAGGAAATCTGGCGCGATGATGAAATCGCGATCAATTCCGTCGATAACCGCCACTTCACCGAGCACTTTCATACGGAAGCTTTACGCTTCATTCGTGCGAATCATGAAAAACCTTTCTTTCTCTACCTCCCCCACACCGCTCCGCATTTTCCCGTCGAAGCTCATCCCGATTGGAAAGGAAAATCCAAGTTCGGCGAATACGGCGACGTCGTCGAGGAACTCGATGCACGCACCGGTGAGATGCTGAAATTGTTAGAAGAACTGAAGCTCAAGGAACACACCATCGTCATTTTCACTTCGGATAACGGAGCGCAGGGCGGAGAAAAAGCCAGCAATCTGCCTTTGCGTGGAAACAAATGGAGCCCGCTCGAAGGCGGCACGCGCGTTCCAGGCATCATTTCATGGCCTGGAAAGATCCCGCCAAACCAGACAAGTGACGCTCTCACGGCAGCCATTGATCTCCTTCCCACTCTTTGTCGCGCTGCCGGGATCGATTTGACCCAACACACCCGAAAAGCCCCCATCATCGATGGGGTGGATGTCTGGGATACTCTAACAGCAAAATCCACCCAACACCCCCGCTCCGAGTTGCTCCACTGGCATGGAAAATCCGCCCAACCCCAAGCCTTTACCCTCGGTGACTGGAAACTTTTCCTCGACCAACGCGATGCTCTAACAAAAGCCGACCCCGCTAAAAAACCCCAAGGACCCATGATCCCCGCTCTCTACAACCTCCGCGAGGACATCGCCGAATCCAAAGATCTCAGCCAAGCATTTCCCGAAAAAGTCAAAGAACTTCAGCAGCGGGCGAACGAGCTCATGCAAGAACTCGATGCCAGTGAAAAACTGAAGATCGTTACGCCATAGATACATTTCACGATGAAAACTCAAATCACTTCTAACAAAACATTGCTGACGACAAGTTTGGCATTCGCTCTTTTGTTGCCCCTTTTGTTTATCCACACATGCCTCGCAGCAGAAGCTCCGCCATCTCCAGGCCATCATCTTTTCATTCTTTCGGGCCAGTCGAACATGCGCGATCCGCTGCCCAAAAGTTTCCAAGCGGCAGTTCAAAAAGTGTTCGGCGCAGACAAGGTCATCGTTGTGACCCTCGCCCACCCCAGTCAGCCGATACGCCGTTGGTATAAAAATTGGCATCTTCCCCAAGGTCAGGTCGAGGCGCTGCCAAAGGATGGGAAAGCTCCGCAGCCTAACGGCAACATCTACGACTCATTGATTGCCAACGTCAAAAAAGCAACCCAAGGAAAATCCCTCACAACGGTCAGCTATATTTGGATGCAGGGGGAAGCGGATGCCGAGTCAGGCTGGGGAGCCGTTTACGAGGAGAGTTTTTACGGAGTGTTGGATCAGATCAAAACCGATCTTGGCATCCAAAAGGTCAACTATGTGCTCGGCCGCATAAACGATTATTGGACAACGCCGCGAGGCTTGGTCGATGGAGACAGGATCAGATCCCTTCAACAAAAAATCGGTGAAGCCCGTGACAATGGGGATTGGATCGATACGGATGATCTCAACACCGGAGTGAATCCCTGGGGCGGCTACTCTTTTAGAGACGGACATTTTCCAACGCCCGCGTATGCCGTGATGGGTGAGCGCATGGCGCGCAAAGCCTGCCTGTTGATCGATCCCAAGCTCCGGTTTGAACCGGATGTCTTCACCGCAGTTCATTTCGATGGTCCTGAAGATGTCGCCAGTCACGGCGCGATCGGGTGCATGGTCAGCGGCACACAACCAGCTTCTGGAACACTCACCGCACTCACCAATGGCAAGTTCGCAGGTGTCAATGCGGATGACAAGGAATGGCAAACCTTCACTTCTGCTGATGGCACGGTTACCGAACTGATCTTGGACTTGAAAGAGCCACGCGCGATCGATCGCTTCGGCATCAATTTGCTATATCATCCTGAGGCCGGTGTGCCTTTTCCCAAGAGCATTGGCTATGAAACCTCGGAGGATGGGGCGAATTGGAACCCGGGAGGCCGCAGCAACAACATCACCTTCAGCTACGGCGGCAGGAATAAAGAGGTTAACCC
>CAMCBV010000081.1 GCA_945873125.1 Prosthecobacter debontii | reverse complement strand
TGCATCAGCCATCCCCAAGTGCGGAGCAAATCGATCAACTCCTGCCAACTGCATGGCTGCAAGCAATGCACCAGAGCAAAATAGCGTAACCACCAGAGATACACTAATCTCTACCATCTCTACAAGAGCGGTTCTGTTGGGCGCTTACGCGAAATCAAAGACATGTTCCGCTACAAATTCGTCATGCCGGGAGCGGCGAATTTGAGCGCAGGAGATGTTCCGGCAAATCCACCGAACTGGCCTGATGCGGATCGCAACGACAAACATTTTGTCTTCGCCCATGGTTACAATGTCAACGACACCCAATCCAAAGGTTGGGGAGGAGAGGCCTTCAAACGCCTTTTCTGGAGTGGCAGCAATGCCCGCTTCACCGCCTTCGGCTGGTATGGCTACCAAGGGCAGACATTTGGAATCACTCCAGACTATCAGGTGAATCTCGACAACGCCTTCGCCACGGCAAAGTCGTTCAAACAATTCCTAGACCTGCTCGAAGGAGAAAAGACCGTTGCCGGTCACAGCATGGGCAATGTCCTCGTAGGAAGTGCCATGCACGACTGGGGCGCACGCCCCAAGAATTACTTCATGCTCAATGCTGCTGCGGCCAAGGAATGCTATGATCCGGCCGAAGCGGATGAACCTGCCCAAGACGCGGTTATCCGAAAGAACTTCGCGCCAGCGAATGGCACCGACTGCTTCCGCCAGCAGCATGGCCCGGCTCTGACTGGCGCGGGAAGCTCACATGGCGAGGGCGTTTTGCCAATGTCGTCCAAAACGGCGGGCAGACCGACGTTTACAACTTCTATTCATCGGGTGAGGAAGTGCTGAACAATCCAACGCTGAACACCCCTCAAACTAACAATGCCATCACCGAGGCGTGGCTCAAAGCCAACCGAGTATGGGCGGTGCAAGAAAAGCGTAAAGGTCATGGAATTACAGGCCTCATCCACACCAGCAATTACGGCGGCTGGAGATTCAATCTGATGACCGCATACGATGCTGTGATTCACGACAACACCAGCGGCAATATTATAATGAAGACTCCTGCCCAACTTCCGAATCCGCTGAACAATGCATTCCTCCTACATCTCGCCTCCAATCCGTTCTTTGACCGTTCCGCCCATCCATCGCTTTATGATCCGGAGACAGGGGAAGGAAGCCCAGGATCGAACTACGCAAAAGCGCACCTTAACACGATCATCTCGGAGATGATTCCGTGCACGTCATTTGCAGCGGGGAGGAATGCGATCAACTCGCTGGGAGAGAAGAATATCGATATGAACACCCAGATGAAAACGGACATGGATAAGTGGCCGCTATCAAATGCCAACGAGAATAACAAGCTTCCATCAGACAGAGAGGCAAGACCCTGGTTGCACAGTGACATCCGTGAGAAAGCCTTTACCCACAACTGGAATGCTTACAAAAAGTTCGTGGAACTAGGAAATCTCAATCAAACTAACTAATATGAAAATCCAAATCATTACAATTTTTGTAGCCTTATTGTCCATGGTACAGCTTTCGTCTTGCCAAGAAATAAAAGAAAAAAACTATAGGCTGACCATTCAAGTAAAAGCCCCTGATGGGAATCCTATTCTAAATGTCAAAGCCATTACTGGGAAGCTGATTCAAGCGAATGAAGGTGGAGGCTTGCTTGCTAATTCCGTTACCATCGAATCGGATGCTGCGAATGCGGAAGGAAAGATACAACTTGAATACAAATCTATTCCAGAGCCAGATGGGACTGTGAGCGTCTTCGGAAATGGATACTATTCATCTTATTACTCGTTTATATGGAATTCCCCACAAGGATATGAAGGAACGACACGATCTGCCGAGGTTCAAGCCGTTCTGAAGCCAATCAAAAATCCTATACCTATGATTGCATACGCAAAATCGGGATTCGCGATTAAAGAGCTTGATGAAGAATATCAATTTGACTTTGAGGTTGGAGAATTGCTGCCCCCACACGGGAAAGGAATTCACCCAGACATTCGCGTCACCATGAAAGGGACAAGAATCGATAATGGGCCTGATGAACATGAAGACATCGACTTTCAAGCATCCATTCGTTTTTCCAATCCATTGGATGGCTTCATTGAATTCGCGGTGCAACCGAAGGATGGGGCGGTTGGATCGTCTTTTATCAGCGACTATCTAGCACCCGAATCCGGCTACCTTCCATCGCTGGAAAGAAAAGCCGTCTGGGGAAAAGCCAGATCTTTGCCAGGCTATTGGGAGCATCTAAATGGCTTGGAGCGCAAGGCGTATTACTTTCGAGTCAGAACGAAAACAGACGCATCCGGGAAAATTGTCTCGGCGCATTATGGTAAAATTTATGGTCCATTGACTTTGGTGCCTGTGCTGAAAAATCAGACCGCTTCTAAAAGGTCAATTGAAGCCAACCTTTCTATCAGCGAGGTTTACTTCAATCCGACTCCTAATGACCGTAACGTTGAATTTGATACAAAGCGCAATATTATATCCGACGGTAATGTTCAACGCCCATAGTTAACCACTAATAAACGCCTCTAATTAACATTTCAATCTGTTAGAAATCATTCTTCGCTCCGCACCGCAGACACATACCAGCGGTCTGGCACGTGATCTGCGGGCCTAAGGGAACATGTGACTTCGTGCTGTAATGCTGCATCCAGTCCGGGTGCCTCCCGCAAGCGGGTCCCTCCCTCCCTCTGATGTTCCCTCGGGGAATACCCTCGGCAGCATTACCCGTCGCAGTCACAGGCATGTAGTCATTCAAGTTTTTTCTCGAGGAAGTTTGTTTTTTAGGTGGATGGGTTTAGGGGTTGGGAGGTGTGGGAGGCTGGAGATTCTTTCTCCTTTAGCTGCTTTCTTCTTTAGCTGCTTGCTTCTGCAACCTGGGTGAAGCGCCCGCAGAGGTGATCCACGCAGGCCTGTAAGCCCGATGGCATTGAAAGTTCGTGACGGCGGTCTTTGCCTATCATGGAGGCGAGTTTGAGAAGTTTTGAGCGCAGGCTTTTGTCGGTTTCCAGCGCTTCGGGCGGATTGCCTGAGAGAAGGTGCCAGACTTGCACGAGCAGCTTGCGGGCCACGGCTGCGACGGCGATGTTGCGTTGGCCTTTGCGGGCAAATAGCTTCCAGCCCCATTTGCCGAGTGGGGTGTTTTTGCCGCTGCGTAAGACGGCATGTGCGCCTTGGATGAGTAGCCGCCGCATGTCGCCGCGTCCGCGTTTGCCGACTCCGAGCTTGATGTGCTTGCCGCGCCCGCTTTCGCGCTGGCCGGGGTTGAGGCCGATCTTTTGGGGTCAGATGCGGCGTTGAAATCAAGGGGTAATTTGTGCTTTTTTGAGGATGTCGGGGTTGAAGGGTTTTTCGCTTTTTAGGACTCCGTAGATCAGGTGGAGGAGCTTGGTCATAACGGCTCCGATGATGACGATGGAGGGTTTGC
>CAMCBV010000080.1 GCA_945873125.1 Prosthecobacter debontii | reverse complement strand
GTATCCAGATCGATGACGATGGGAGGCAGATCGGGATTGATGGGAAAGAGGATGTTGGAAATTTTCGTGTCGTTATGGGTGACGCGCTGTGGGAGACCGGCATCGGTCAGCAAGGTGGTTAGATTTTTTTGGGAGACTATGAAGTCGACTTCTTGCTGCGCTCCGGTGAGGCGCTCGACGGGATTTTTTTCCACGGCTGCAAGCAACTTTGCGTAGTAGGTTGGAGTGTGGTGAAAGTTCGGAATGGTCTCGTGAAGCGTCGTGGGATCCAGATCCGCTAGGCGCGCTTGAAAATGACCGAATGCCGCCGCGGCGCGATACGCCAGTTCAGGCGAATGGATTTTCTCAAAGGTCTCCGTGTTTTCGTGAAACGGATAGCAGCGCCAGACGGTGTTGTCGGGAAGTTTCAACCAGCTTCTGCCATCCAGCAGCGGCATCAGACAGAGCTGCTCGGTATGCGGATCTCGCGTGCCGATATGGCCGGTGACGTGGAAGATGTTTTCCATGACCTTTTCCGGCTCGGGAAAGACGGCGGAGTTGATGGATTGCAGGATGAAACGCGTTTCGGTTTTTCCACTGCGGCAGGTGATGGCAAAAGTGGTGTTGATCAGCCCGGTGGCGATCTCCTCGTGATAAACCATGGGACCGGGCAGGATGAAGCGGGAAGCGATGTCTTGCAGGGTCATTTTCATAACGGAGGCAGGTGGGTTTGGGGCTTAATGTTGCAGCTCGGTGAAAACCAAGGTTCCGGTCGCGGTTTGCAAAGTGGAAATGACCACGGCGGTCACGGAGTTACCCATGCTTTCCGCCGCGTGATTGACGACGACCATCGTGCCATCGGGCAGATACCCAACCGCCTGATGGTCTTCCTTCCCAGGTCTGACCAGTGCGACGCGCAGTTTTTCGCCCACGGCAATCGAAGGCCTCAGGGCGAGATCAAGCTCGTTGAGGTTGAGAACGGTGACGCCCTGAAGCTTCGCGATTTTGGTCAGGCTCTCATCCAAGGTTAGTAGTCGGGCGCCGAGGAATTTGCTGGTCTCGATCAGGCGTGAATGGCTTTGTTTTTCAGGTGCGGTTCTCGCGTCGTGAATGGATACCTGAATCTCACGGGATTTCTGCATGGCATCCAAATGATCCAGTCCACGTTGCGCGCGCTGTCGTTGACCGCTCTCGCCCTCACTCGCCTGGGTTTGGATTTCCTCCAGCACATAGTTTGGAATGATCAAGCGACCCCCGATGAAGCCGGATTCGATCAACCCAAGGATTCTTCCATCCATCACGGCCTCGGCATCCAGCACGATGGGTTGCCCCGAGCTGGCGTCTTCCCGGAAACGCACATACGGAATGATGAACGCGAAATCTTCCCGGTTTCCGCGCAAGGCCAGAATCGCGCCCAAGAATCCCAAGCTGGCATACAAGGTCACATCCACGGCAAGCCGAAGGGAATCGATCAGATTCTGACTGTCATCCTGAGCTTCAAGGCGCTCACGAAATGCCAGTTCTAACAGTGCGGATATCTCCACACGGGTGAGGAGCCAGGCGCAGAACAATCCGACCCCTAGCCCGAAGGTTGCGGTCGAGAACCCACGCAGCGTAAAGCCCTCCATGAGCTTGTCCAACCCGATGAAGATGAAGCCAACCGTCAAACCCGAAAGCAGGCCGCTAGCGATGGAAATTTCAATGCTGCTGCCTTTGGTGCTCAGCGCGATCGCGACACCGGCTGTCTGGCAAACAAGCAGATAGACGAGTCGAGCGATGTTAACGGAGCGTTGGTTCATTCCAGTGAAAGCCCATGCTTGTGACAAGTCAGCCATGCTTCAAGCCGAAACCTTGCGCTTGGAACATTTTGCCTCTCCAGCCGGGCGATCTACAGGTGCTCGTCCGCCGTCAGCTTGATGTCTGATAGAGCGGCGATGAAGTCCCCGAGGATTTCCGCAGGAACCATGATCGTGTCGCGATTTCCGCCGACATCCTCCGTGATTTTCACAACCATCCCGCGTGAGTTTTGTTTCAGATCGAGGAAAAAGGTTTTCCGATCCGATAAAATCTTTTCCGTATGCAACAAATCGCTTTCCACTGGTCTTGCTGGGTTGTTAATCGCAACAACCATTGTGAAGCCCGTTTGATTGTCAAATCATTTCCCGAATCCATCCATGCGCGATCTCATCCCCAATCACCGCCCCGCTTTGGTGCTGGCACCCATGCAGGATGTGACCGATCTGCCTTTCATGCGAGTGTTGGCTCGGCGCAGCCTGCCGGATTGGTTTGTCACGGAATATTTTCGCGTGCATCCCCATTCTCGCCTGAATGCTTACATCCTCAGGTCCGTTTCTGAAAACGCTACCGGCCGTCCCATCTTCGCGCAGATGATTGGCTGCGATATTCAAGAGCTCAACCGCACCGCCCGTGAGCTGTCGCAGTTTCCCGTCGCGGGAGTCGATCTCAATCTCGGCTGCCCCGCGCCCGTCGTGTATCGGAAAAACGCTGGCGGTGGCTTGCTGCGTTTTCCCGATCAAATCGATGCGATTCTCGGCGCCCTGCGCGATGCGATTCCGGGTCGCTTCACGGTCAAAACCCGCCTTGGCTTTCACAGCCCAGATGAATTTCCTCACCTGCTAGAAATTTTTCGCAAACACGCCATTGATGGCTTGACGATCCATGGTCGCACGGTCGCCGATCGCTACCAGACCCCCGTGCGTCCCAGTTTGTTGAAAATGGCGGTTGAGACCCTTTCCTGCCCGGTGATCGCAAATGGAAACGTGGTCGATCCAACGACCGCGTTAAGCTATCACCAACAAACCGCAGCCGCTGGGCTGATGATAGGCCGTGGTGCCATCCGTAACCCATGGCTGTTTTCTCAAATCACGGCGGCATTTGAGAAGACGCCGCCTTTCGAGCCCAGCTATCGCGATTTATGGACCTACATCCATGAGCTATCGGAGGAATTGGCTAGGGAAGCCCCATCGTTCGAGCCCCTGGGCCACATCCAACGCATGAAAAAGACCCTGATCTACATCTGTGACGGCATTCATCCAGATTTCGAACACGCCATTCGCCGCATGAAAACTCCCGAGGAATTTGAGCTGATTTTACAAGCCCATCTCGATCACGCCACCCCCATGCCTGCGTTACCCTCCGCCCAGTCCCAAATGTTCTGCGGATTTACGGATTTGCTGTGAATGGGCAATCCACATGATGGATCGAAAAAAATGGATTTTTCGGCGAAAAGACCCGCCGGAATATCCGGTTTCAAGGGAATCCTCCAAGCTTCTGCGAGGGGGCTGAGGGTTCGAAAAACCCTAAAAAAAAACTTGGCAAAAGGCTGAAAAAAGCGAGGATCTCAGGATAAATACTTGCCTGAGAAAGTCGCCCAAACTTTCGAAGTTCTGAAATTCACGATCTTGAGTTTTTCAAGATCGTGGTTTTTCTGTCTCTTTTAAACAAATCCAAGCCCACTCTCCATTCACATCGATCTCGGTAAACACATTGTATGAATAATTTCAAAAAAACCTCCCGCCAGTTTCTTTTCCGTTACGCGACGCTGGCCACATTTGTAGGCTTGGTTTCATTCGGCACTTGGTGGTCATTTACCGCAAATAAATCTCATACCGATGTCACGGCCA
>CAMCBV010000079.1 GCA_945873125.1 Prosthecobacter debontii | reverse complement strand
GCCGACAGCTCTCTAAATATTCTTTCTTACTAACGTGACTCATGATTCCAGATAATGTTTTCATCCGGTGTCATTCTTTCTGGCGCAACGACCTCTTAAAGCCTCATTTTAAGGCTCTCCCCGGTGTCATTCTACTTGGCGCAATGCGCTGCCGAGGGAACCGCATAAAATAGGAGAGTATTTCATGATTTAAGGGTGTATCATGTGCGATCCGCTTCGCACGGTGCCTCCGCTGTGGCGCTACACCCAAGTCAGATGCGCAAAATTCACGGCTCGACCAAGTCGATGCTTTTTTATAGAAGGGCATAGACATGGAAACTCATACCCACGAGCGTTCGAGCGGTTACGGTGAAGAAATCGCCTGCGTTCTGGGCCTATTGTTTCTGGTTGCCGCCGCGGTCGTTGAAAAAGTCAGCGGCATAAGTTGGTGGACACACGGGCTATTCACGGGAGCGTATGTTTTCGCGGGCTATGAAGGGCTTAAATCTGCCATTGCCTCGTTACGTAAACGCGTGATTGATATTGACGGGCTGATGGTGCTCGCCGCCGTGGGTGCGGCGATTGTTGGCGCGCCGTTTGAAGGGGCGTTGCTGTTGTTTTTGTTCAGTTTCTCCAATGTGCTTCAGCATTATGCGATGGATCGCACCCACAACGCGATCCAGTCCCTACTCAAACTGCGGCCGGATCAAGCGCTGGTGAAACGCAACGGCGGTACGGTTTTGGTAAAAGTTGAAGAGCTGGAGCTTGGCGAAACCGTTATTGTTAAACCGGGAGAACAAATTCCGGTCGATGGGAAATTGGTGGAGGGTGACACATTCGTGAACGAGTCCTCTCTAACAGGCGAGTCCATGCCGGTTGCAAAAACGGTTGGCAGTGATGTTTTCGCAGGCACGATCAACCAGAGCGGAGGCGTTGAAATCCAAGTGAAAAAACGCTCCGAGGATTCCGCACTGGCACGGATGGTCAAACTCGTCGCGGCGGCACAAGCGGAGAAGTCCGGGACCCAACGTTTTCTCGAATCTGCTGAGCAATATTACGCGATAGGCGTGATCCTTTTCACCTTGGGAGTGTTCCTCGTGCCGTGGTTGTTTTTCGGAAAGGAATGTTCGGAATCGTTTTACCAAGCCATGACGGTGATGGTCGTTGCCTCTCCCTGCGCGCTGATCATCAGCACACCCGCAACGGTTTTGTCCGCGATTGGCGGGGCGGCACGGATCGGAATCCTGATCAAGGGTGGATCGCATTTGGATAGTGCGGCGACCATAGACATCGTGGCTCTCGATAAAACCGGAACGCTCACCGCAGGTAAACCTTCGCTGACGGAAATCATTTTGCCCAGTGGCATGCAATCTCTCTCGGGGCCGTTAGACGTTGATGCGCAAGCCATCCTACGGGCAGCGGCGGCACTTGAGGCGCGCTCCGAACATCCGCTGGCAAGGGCGGTAGTGGATGCGGCGCAGCGCTTGCAGTTATCGGTTCCGGAGGCTACCGCTTTCCAATCTGTCACCGGTCATGGAGCGGAAGCCACCGTGGAATCCACGCATTATCTGATCGGCAGCGAGCGGTGGTTTCGGGAATCGGCAGCGCAAGGATTTGACGTGCTCGCGGTGCAGGCCCAAACCCTTCAGGCAAAAGGTCACAGCTGTGTGTGGCTTGGTGCGCGCGACGGTGAGCGACTTCTGGCCAAAGCGGTATTGGTCATGGCGGACACCATCCGACCCGAAGCAAAAATCCTGACGCAGCAGTTGCATCGTCTTGGGGTTAAAAAAGTGGTCATGCTCACCGGAGATCATCAGCAAGTTGCCAATGCCATCGGCGCCGAAATTGGAATTGATGAAATCCGTGCGGGACTTTTGCCCGAAAACAAACTTGATATCATCCGCGAGCTCAAGAAGGAGGGCCGGGTTATGATGATAGGCGATGGTGTGAATGATGCGCCAGCACTTGCCACCTCGGATCTTGGTGTTGCGATGGGTGCGGCGGGTACGGATGTCGCCATGGAAACGGCGGATATCGTGCTGATGGGAGATCGTTTGGAAAATATTCCAATCCTTCTCAAGCATGCCCGGCGTGCGCGGCGTGTGCTGTTGGAAAATTTGATTTTTTCGGCGTCGGTTATCGTGACGCTGGTTGTCGCAGCCCTTGGCTTTTCACTACCGCTTCCCATCGGTGTGATCGGACACGAGGGCAGCACCGTCCTAGTCTGTCTCAACGGATTGCGATTGCTCATGATCGGCCGGTCCAGATTATGATCTCCGGTTCAGCGTGTGACCGGATCCGCTGAAAATCGAAGCAACCGTGCGCAGAATCATTTTCACCATTCCATAGACGATGGCGAAAACCAAAATAAAGAAACCGATGATGACGAAAAGAATCACCGCGATGATCCCTAGTGCGATCCATAATGGTGCCCAGCGTTTATCGAGCACACGAATTTTTCCCTGCCAGCTTTGCCAATTGAATCCCCAAGCTTGTTGAGGTCTGGACGAATTCGTTTCCGAACGCGGCTCTACCGCCACGCCGTCGATTTCGACAACTTCTGCTTCAAGGATTGGCTCATCCTGCTTCATCACACAAAGACCATACGTTCGATCGGGAGAGATGCACGGAAGAATTGCAAGTCATGCGTATGGCGATGGATCTCCATGCTGATCCGCAACCATGAAAAAAGAAGCGGCCCGACCGATCATCCTCAGGAAAAACCCATTAACCTGGGGCATCTCAGTCGGACCGCTACATGTTATACAGCAAACCCGGTACCAATCTTTCACATCGGATGAAATATTTTTTCGGATGAAGGAATTCGGCCACAAAACTTGCGCTTATCAATCTCGAGGCACGGCTCATCTCATGAGTTTGCAAACCCTACTCCGCGCCACGGTGTCGAAAATTCTAACAGAATATATTTCGTCTCAATCCGCGGCTTTGATCTCGATCCGTGGGAAGACGGGCGAGGGTTTCTCGATTTCGTGACCGGTGGGAATCAGGCCCCATGTGAGGTCATCGAGTTTAAGATTGGAGAGTTGGGGAAGTTTAAGCTGTGCGGCAAGTTTTGCGGCGGCATCCGGAAGGACGGGTGAGAGCAAGACCGCGCAGTGGGCGACGGATTCGGCGAGGTGATGCAGAACCGTGGCGAGACGCTCTTTGTTTTCTGGATTTTTGTTCAGTTCCCAGGGTTTCATGCGCTCCGCGTATTGGTTGCAATGCGAGACGTGACGGTTGATCGCCTCGAGGCCCATGGAAATTTCATGGTTATCCATCGCCTTGCGGTAAGCTGCCGTGGAATGGATGAGGGATTGCTGCAAGGCGGTATCATCCTCGGCGAGTACTCCGCCGGGTGAGATAATGCCGTTGGTGAAACGCACGCTCATGTTGAGTGCGCGGTTGCAGAGATTTCCGAGTTCGTTAGCAAGCTCGGTGTTGAACAACATCACAAGACGCTCGACATCGAAATTGGAATCTTTGCCGGTATGGATATCACGCACGAGGTAGTAGCGCAGCGCATCGACGCCAAAGGTATCAGCGAGCTCGACGGGGTCTACGATGTTGCCGAGAGATTTGGACATTTTTTCGCCACTGCGGTTCCACCAACCGTGGACGAGGAGTTGCGGCATTTGGTTTTCAGCAAATCCCAGGGCACGCAGCATGGCGAGCCAGTAGATGCCGTGGGCAGGGACGAGGATGTCCTTGCCGATGATGTGGAGAGGACGATCCGTCCAGGTCGATTTGAAATCCGGTAATGAAGCGTCTGGTACGTAACCGATGAAAGAGATGTAGTTGATCAGGGCGTCGAACCAAACGTAGGTCACGAAATCCGCATCGAACGGGAGTTCAATGCCCCAAGTGAGGCGCTCTTTGGGGCGTGAGATACAAAGATCCGATCCGGTGTTTTTTTCGAGTGCGTTGATCAATTCGGATTTGCGAAATCCGGGCAGAATGGTGTCCTCGGATTTTTCCAGAAACTCACGCAGCCACGGGGTGTAATCAGAGAGTTTGAAATAGTAATTTTCTTCTTCAATCTCGGTGACCTCGCCCCACTCCGGTCCAAAGTTACCCGCTTCATCGCGATCGCGATCGGTCAGAAATTGTTCTTGGCGGACCGAGTAGAAGCCACGGTAGGTTTTTTTGTAGATCTGTCCTTGAGCATGGAGATCGGAAAGAATGGCTTGCACGCAATGGACGTGACGGGGATCGGTGGTTTCCGCCCAGCCATCGTAATCCACGCCGATTTTTTCCCACAAACCACGGAATCTTGCGGTGACTGTTTTGACGTATTGAGCTGGGGAAACGCCTTCTTTCTCGGCGGTCTGTTGCACCTTTTGTCCGTGTTGGTCTACTCCTGTTAGAAAATACGCATCTTCTCCGGCAAGGCGGCGATAGCGCGCAATGACATCTGCCAGAACTTTTTCATAAGCATGCCCGATATGTGGCGAGCCGTTGGT
>CAMCBV010000078.1 GCA_945873125.1 Prosthecobacter debontii | reverse complement strand
CACGTTAAACGCGGGATCCTCCACTTTGGGTTCAACATCTGCAGAAGAGCTCACGGTATCCGGTTCCACTGTTTTGCAAGGCAATGTAACCCTTGGCCAAGCCCAAGGTGATATTTCCATGGGCATCTATGGCGAGTAAATCAGACCCCCGAATGCCTTAGCTAGCGGCGTAACCACCCCCCCCAGTTACCATGCGATTACACACCGTATTTCTCGGATTGCTTTTTCTCTCCTCCACGGCCCATTCCAACCCCGATTGGTGGGAAACCCGTGGGGTCATATCCACTAGCCCTGCCGCGAATCTCGCCCCGGCAAACATCGGCCAAGCCAAACACATGGCCACCATGGCACTGGCAGAACTGCAAGAACAGCTTCCTCTCGCCACTTACCATGCCCTGCAAGCCGATGTTGCGCGGATTGTCGATCTCTCCTTGCCCGACCCGCCTCCACCCGGTTACCGCGAAACCCAGCGCGCCGTCCTGCTCAACGGCCAGCTCAAGGCGCTCGCTAAACCGTTCTATGACCACCTCCGCACCCACGATGCAACATGGCTGGACAATTCCATGGCGGCGGGCAAACTTGTGGTGATGGAACCGGGCACTGATCCACCTGCCCCCAGCCCCTACCCATGGTCCGTCGCCACCACCGACGATGCCAACCTCGCCCCCGCCACCCTCGGCCAACTCAAAGCGGTATTTTCACTGCCGCTGGAATTGCTTTCCAAACGGGACACCGATGCCGATGGAATGCCAGACGCGTGGGAGCTGCTTTATACGTTGAACCCTGCCAGTGCATCGGATGCAGGTCTTGATTTGGATAACGACGGCTTGACCAACCTGCAGGAATATCAATGGGGAGCGAACCCCACCACCCCGGACACCGATGGCGATGGTGCGCTGGATGGAGATGAAAAGAATGGCAACACGAATCCAAAAGATCCGAAAAGCGCGCCGCAGGAAGGATGGATCGTTTTGACAGGAGACTACCCAAAGGAAGAAAGAAAAGCTCTCAAGCGCACCGTAACCATTCCGAAGGGTCAAACCCGATTGGTCATGGTGGTTCTGCACAGCGAGGAGTATCCGGAATACACGGAATACAATTCCGAGTTTGACGATCTTCTGGAGTGGAAAATCACGCCCACAGGCGGGACCGAAATTGCAGGCCAAGCGGGCGTGAATGATAAACACGCAGATTGGCAACTCGCCGAATCCAACGGCACCGCGATCAAAAACTTCTACCCTGCCCACATCGAGAAAGTCAGCAGTCTTACGGCTCCCCCTGAAAAAGATCTTATCGTGACCCTCGAACTCGCCGCCACGAATATCAGCGATGACGAAAAGCCAAGCACGGTCATGGTTGGCCTCCTCCCGGTGGAAGTAGCGCCAGAAGTGCTCGCCGTAAACTCGGATTTTGACGAAGGACGCATCGATCCGGCGACCGGCTACGCGATCCCCGATTGCGACGATATGGCAGGTGTGGATCTCAAAACCGGATCAGGAAATACCCAGATCGCCCTGAATGCCAGCCGTGCCCATCTCGACGGCTTGTTTGCCAATAATGAGAAAGTCACCGACGACATGCACAAAGGTTGGTTCGGAGTGAATCCGAATCAGCTACCTGATGACTTCTGGAACGGAGCAAATGTCACCATCCGCAAAGTTGACAAGATCGACGACGAGACTGGCTACAAGGAAAGCGGACAAATCCGCTTCTATGCCAAGTGGAGTGGCGGTTATTATGGAATCTCGCCTTATGACTTCCAAACCTTGCAACCTGTCAATCTCGTTTCAGCAGGTGTGAACGGCAACAACAGCAGTGTCTACGGCGCCACTTCCACCATCCCCGATGACGCCGAGTTCTACATCGAAGGTGTCCGCCCCGGCAAGATCACCCTCGAATGGCGTCTGCAAAAAGGCAGTATCGACGTGAAGCATGAGCAGACTTTTAAGGTGGAAACGAGAAAGTCCGTCGCTCAGTGGCAAGAAGAAGTCCGCTATCAAATCCGCCTTCAGACCAAGGTGAAAAGCGGAACTGAAGTCGATGTTGCTTTGTATCATCCCGGCAATGGTTTCCGAAATGCGAATCTAGCACAGGACAACGTTCTTAGGATCAACGCGATCTACGACTACTATCAGCAGTTGTTCAAGCAGATGCCTGAGAAGTTCATGTGGGCCGGAATGGCCAAGGTCGCAGCAGCCCCGATTTATGCCGGGATGAGCGACTTGAATACTTGGTGGCAAGCGACGGAAATAACGCCACCATGGCCACCTTATCAAGGGCCGGGTGATCGGGACTATGGTGTTGAGGTTTTTATCGAAGGGTTGTTATTGAGCGGCCAGAAAACGATATTTTTGGACATGGCTTGGGCGCATAGGTCTTATAATGCGAGTGGCATATTCGCTTTAAATTATGTCGATAGTATTGAAACTGCGAAATCTACAAATTACTCAGCTTGGCGATCTATAAACATCGGTATTTTGGACAACGATCAGAGTGTAATTTTTTCGGCCAACGGCGATTTGCTGAAAAGAGAACAAGAAGAAGTGGTTCAAGCAAACTATAATTTAGTTCAGAATCTCAGACTTCGCCAGCCTCCTGCTCATCCAAATATAAATGGAGGTGTTATGGTCGCAGTGGATGCAAATGGGCTTGCCAACGCCGGAGAATGGCTATCCGCAAACTCAAACAACAATCCACTGCCTGGAGGCCCCGGTTTCCGCGCAACATTCCCATCAGGTAGACTAGATTATTACGATGACCGCTGGGCATGGACATCGAATAGCGCAAGCGGAATGTTGCAGATATGGACTGGCTCATCAACTACAGCACCAGGCTTTGATGCCGGGAGGCGTGCTTCTGAAAACGGTAAAACTATCAAGGCGGCGGCATCGGCTTATTCATATGATCCAGCAGGTCTTCCATAATTCGATGAAAAAACTAACTACATTTTTAAGCATCTGGCTTGGATTCATCCAGGTGGCACATTGTGAAGTGAAAGTGTCATATGAACCGAGCGACTGGCCACAACATACACTTAAGTTTTCAAATGAGGGAACATTGAAAGATGTGTTTGACGCGGGTCTTCGACCTTATCGATATCCCAGCTTGGAAAGTTCTTCTCTTGGCTTTAAGCATCTCCGAGTCACAATGGAATTAAAGACAGGCACGAGACTACCTGAAATATTGGTAGAAAGAGGAAGTATATCTCCATTGAGCGGAGGTTTGCTATCTGATTTTGAAATAACATCACCCAATTTGTCGGTTGATGAGGCCGAAAGCCTAATGGCTAAATTTTTATTTTTAGGGCCGCGCAAGCAAATTGAACTAAAAGAATTTTTAGCTCATGCCGCAGCTGATCCTAGTGATTATGATGACCCTTACACTGGAAAATCTGATAAATTTGGTATTTCATGGGAGGATGATAGTGGACCGAAATACGCAGTTTTTTTTAAGAAGACATTCGATTCAAGCAAGCCTGTTTCTTTCGCACTAAATGCTAGATGGACTACAAATCATCGAACCATGCGTGAACTCAGTGCATTTTATAAAACACCAATTCCACCACCGCCCGGATACGAGAATGTCTCCATGGATGCACCACGCAACTTTGGGCCAGACAGCGCGGTGGAAATTGCACGTTCCAAAGGACTCCCAATCACGGGAGATCGCACCCCTGAGGAATATGAAAAGCAGTGGCGCGAAGCGAATGACAAGACCCGCGCTCCAAAGCTAAAAACGCCAGCAGTCGAACCCAAGCCAAAATCTCCCGACAATTCCGAGAGATGGATTTGGTTGATTGCCCTTATTGGCATCATCACTGCGACTCTGTTAGTCTGGCGTTGGAAGTCAAAACCCACCTCCTGAAGATCGTCGCTCCGCACCGCAAAGGCATCCCTGCGGGCTGTCACGTGATCTGCAAGCCTCTGGGAACATGTGACTTCGTGCTGTAATGCTGCATCTCGGTCCGGGTGCCTCCCAGCAAGCTGGGTCCCTCCCTCCCCGGATGTTCCCTCGGGGAATACCCTCGGCAGCATTACCCGACGCAGTCACAAGTACCCTACGGCATGCAGCCCCCGCGCCAGCACGAAGTTAGGCTCGTTATCACTCGCATTCTCCGGCCACTACACGCCCCACGGCCAGGCGGGCGGCGGTTCCCGCCCCCCCGGTTCCGCTCCGCTTCACCGCCGCCCGCCTCGCCGCAAAGAAGCTCCGCGCCCAGGCCTGCGGCATCATGTTCGTGCCTTACATCATGCCTCCGGCCCCCAAGAATCCCGTCGCGATGCTCTGGGAATTGCGCTTCGGGTGCGTCTAACGTGTCGTCCACATCGGAGGCTCGCGCGGCCACCTCCGAAATTGGGGTCAGGTGTCGCATTTTAACATTTATCTTGCTGCTGCCAATGAGATGGCCAGGTTGTGGTCATGCCACGAGCGTTAAGATATCAATATGCGGGAGCAGTTTATCATGTCATGGCTAGAGGTGATGGCGGAAAGGCTGTTTTTGAAAGCGATGAAGACAGCAAGGCATTTCTTTTTCGGTT
>CAMCBV010000077.1 GCA_945873125.1 Prosthecobacter debontii | reverse complement strand
ACAAGGAGGAGAACCCATCAAACTGCCCAAAACCTTCTCAACCAGCGACCTCACCCAGTCGCTGACCTTCCATATCGGAGCCGAATCTTTCGGAGCGGAAGACATGCCCCAAACCGGCAAGCTCACCCTGACCTATCAACTCCCCCTCCTCGCAGACAACGCAAAGCATGAGTTGAAGGATGAGGTGATGGTGAACCTCCTCCCGGTGGAGGTAGTGCCGGATTACAACCGCGACGGGAAAATTGACTCCGCAGATCGAGGAAAGGTCACCACCGAAAAACCATTTCGCTGGTGGATCAATGATGACAATGATCTGACTTCCGCCGAAAGAGGCGAGGGCAACCAAGATATTCCCACACAAAGCACCTCGGATCGTGACTGCAATGATCTTGCTGTCGACGGCATGAAAGACCTCATTGACTTCTTTCCACTGCATCTTGATTTGAAAAGCGCATTGGCGGTGCTTCCTGAAAGTGAATACAAATATGTTCTCAAACACGAAGACGAAGCCCTCAAGTTTTATGAGTATCCCACATGCGTTGTTGATGGCTCCGAAGAAGGCAAAGAACCCAATAGGCACGTAAAAGATGTGGGACCAGGCCGTGGCCTTGCCGCCAAAGCTCTCAAACTCGCTTCTTCGCAAGGCTCGGAACTGAGTGCGAACATGCTCATCAATCTAAAAGAAGGTAGAGGCGTGTTGGTCATAGAAGGGGCGAAGAAAACTACCAAACCTCTGATTCTTGAAATTCTCAAGAAGAGCGACAACAGCTCAATCGCGAAAGTTGATTTTCCCATTCGCATTGCTGACGTAGAAGAAATGTATCGCCATGTAAACATGCGTGACGTTACCGGTGGGAGTGGGGGGCATTCGACACAAACGGGGGAACCTTCTGGTTATCCAGATGATCTCACCAATGGAAAATACGTCGCCTTTGTTCATGGTTACAACGTGAGCGGTGAATATGCTAGAGGAACACAATCCAATATTTTCAAACGTTTCCATCAGCTTGGCAGCAAGGCACGGTATATTGGTGTTTCTTGGTTTGGAGATCCACCTAATCCCGGAATCAATCTTGTTCTTCCCCCGGACTATCATCAAGCAGTAGATAATGGCCTAAAATCGGGAATCGTTGCAAAAGTTCGGTTAGGCTTCACCCAAGGATCCAGTTTGACCGTGCTAGCTCATAGCTTGGGAAATTCACTGGCTGGAAGTGCTATAGCCAATCACGGACTCGAAGTAGAACAATATTACATCATCAACGGAGCGATTCCACTCCAAGCATATGACTCCTTGCAGACCAGCAACTCAAGTGGTCACCCGGATATGAAACGTAATATGACCGAAGATGACTGGAAGCCTTTTTACGATCATGGAAACGGAGAGCAGCAGAGGCTTTTTGCCTCAAACTGGCATGAGCTGTTTGCGGCTACCCCCACCGACAATCGCAACAAGCTCACGTGGAAAGACATTTTTGCCAAACCCCAGCTTCTCAACGTGGCATATAATTTCTATTCGCCAAGCGATGAGGTTGTCGAGAATGCGGATGAGACAGAGGAATTTGGAGACTGGGCAAATCTTTGGGATGCAGGACACGGTGGACGACATGCTTGGGTTCAGCAAGAAATCGCTAAGGGAGGCCAGCATGCCGTCGCAGCTTCATCATTCCATGATCTGAATGGCGGATGGAGATTTAATAATAACCCTTGTGTATTAAAACGTGCTATCCTTTCGGAGGAAGCGGCGGAGGAGTTCGTATGACCCTTGAACGCCTGCCGGATGTTCGAATGGTAGCTTGAACACTCCGCCGTCTTCCCCCGTCCAGATCGTGTAGTTGCCAGAACAGGATAATACCTCCGCGTTCGCACACAAGGCAGATTTCTATCGGAAGGGGGATTCCTTCATCGAAAAATACACATAGAACCAATCAAAGAAATGAAGAATACTTGCAGCCCAAAACCCCTGAACCGTATTGATGCTGGCGTGGACGTTTCAAAAGCCACGCTCGATTTTGCAGTCGATGGAAATCTTTTTCAGATTTCAAACACTGCTACTGAAATCCGCAAAAAACTAAGTGAACTCAGCCATAAATACGGGGAAGCACTCCGTGTTAGCTGTGAGTCTACGGGGCGATATGGACACACTCTAATAGCCATATGCCTAGAGCTCGGCATTCAAATCTGTCAGCTCAATCCGTCCGAAGTGCGTGAGTTTGCTAAGAGTCAGAAACTCTTGGCAAAGACCGACCGGATCGATGCTAAGATAATCGCTCAGTTTAGTTCTTATAGTAATCCTAGACCGCTTGGTGCTGAGTGGAAAGGCCGCCAAGAAGCAGCATGCATTCATAGTCGAATGCGTGCACTTGTCGCCATCGTAGCCGCGCAGAAAGCCAGCCTCGACCATTTTCCTGATAAGTCCGTGCACCGCGAAATTCTCTCAACCATCCGTACACTCGATCTTAAAATTGCCCGCTACGAAAAAAGATTACTTGAAATAGTTGCGGAAAACGCAGCCTCGCAAGAGCTCTATAATACTCTTATCAAAGAGCCTGGCGTGGGACCTCGCACAGCCCTTGCTCTTCTCGTGCATTTGCCCGAATTAGGCAGTCTCGATAGAAGTGAGGCAGCTGCATTGGCTGGTATTGCTCCGATGAATCGCGACAGCGGGAAGTTTCGAGGAAAGAGATACATCCAAGGAGGAAGGAAGCTACTACGTTGCGCGCTTTACTCCGCAGCAGTTGTCGCTGCTCGTTTCAATCCGCTCTTCAAACCCTTTTACCAACGGCTACGCGAAAGCGGAAAACCGGCAAAAGTCGCTTATATCGCAGTGGCGAGAAAACTCCTGATCCGCCTCAATACATTGGCGAAAAACCGCCCATGCGAAATATAGTTGCCGCCAACACGCCTTTAGAAGCAGGATACGCCAAAGAAAATTTAACGGGAACTGGCTGGAGGCCATATACTGTCGCAGAAGCCGCGGCTGAAATCACGGACGCTGACCTTAAATTAGTGCCCTATCACCTACCATTCCTATATCACGGTCTTTACGATCCGGCGCAAGGCAGTTCAACGGCGGGAGTAACCACAAACAGATACAAGCTGTTGGGTTCAGGCATACCGGCGACTTCTTATGCGATCGCGGCAAATGACTTGCCAAAGCTAAATCAAGTTAACGGAGGTGAACAAAGAAACTTTAACATGCCACAGGCATTGAGAAGTCCTGGAGGCTACAGCTCTTGGCCTGAAGATGAAAACAGTAAAGCACCAGAAGACTGGATGCACAGCGACTTCAATGATGTCGCACTGCAATTTCTTCATCCCATGTATCAGAAAATGATTGATCTCGCAGAACTGGATAAAAATTAGAAGCCAATGAAAACAATATCTCTATTATTTGCTAGCCTGCTTTTGGTTGGCATCGCCTCATGTCAGGAAGTTCGAACTGTCAAAGTGACCGTAACCGAAGAGGACGGAACTCCCATCGAAGGAGCTGATGCAACCATTACCTTCTTGGGATACAGCGGGCGCCAGACTCAGCGATTAAAAGGAAAAACAGACTCATCCGGCCTTTTTCAGGCGAGCGGTAGCCCTCAACTGAGAATGTACGTCAGGTTAGAAAAGGAAGGGTATTACGAAACAAATTCGGAACCTTTAAGTCGCACGCAGAATCATGATCTCACTTTCGTATTGAGGAGCATTAAAAAACCAATTCCCCTTTATGCAAAAACCTTTCGTGGCAATTTACCAACGCTAGGGGATAAACATGGTTTTGATTTTCAGGTAGGCGACTGGGTAGCTCCCCACGGTAATGGATTAATCTCCGATGTGACTTTTTGTGTAAAAATAGAGGAGCAGCAAACCGCAAATGGAAAACCTGTTGGCTCAATCCAAATATCATTTGTGCACAAAAGCGAAGGCGTTGTGATAGTTGAAAAAAAATCAGGATATATGCCAACATCACAATTGATCATGCCCCATCAGGCTCCTGAGAAAAACTATTTTTCTCAAATCTATCGTAGCGAATCCGGTTATGAAAATAAATCAAAACCTGAGGGCACATCCTATTTTTTTCGCACGCGGTCAAAGGAGATAGAGCCAGGAAAATTTGTTTTTAATTACACCAAATTTCAAGATGGATTCAAATTTGTGATGGGTGGAGGAGTTTTTTTGGAAGAGCCGTATAAGAAAAAACACCCGAATGAGTATGGAAATGTCGAGTTCACTTATTTTTTTAATCCGACCCCAAATGACCGGAATCTTGAGTTCGATCCCGAGCAAAATCTTTTTACTAATCTCGAATCGACCGAGCAAGTTCGTGAGCCATAAGCAATTTCAAATTGCCGGATTAATTGAGAAGAATGAATCAGTTCATTACTCACGAATTGACATGTTGGGTTACCCCCGTCCCGCTCTAGCAACTCCTTCAAAGATCGTCGCTCCGCACCGCCTAACATCCCACTGGCGGCTGATCACGTGAGCTGCTAAGTCCTGCGGGAACATGTGACGTGCGCGGGGTAATGCTGCATCCAGTCCGGGTGCCTCCCGCAAGCGGGTCCCTCCCTCCCTCTGATGTTCCCTCGGGAAATACCCTCGGCAGCATTACCCGTCGCAGTCACAAGTGCCCTACGGCCTGTGCAGCTCCCGCGCCAGCCGCAAGTCAGGCTCGTTAATCACTCGCATCCTCCGGCCACCTCACCCCGCACGGCCAGCCGGGAGGCGGTGCCCGCCCCCCCGGTTCCGCTCCGCTTCACCGCCTCCCGGCTCGCCGCCCACCTCTTTTGGGGTCATCTTTTGGGGTCAGTCGCATCTTAACATGTTTGCCTGATGGGCGGCCGCGGGCTGTCGATTCAATTCCCTTCCGAGGATCAATCAAACTTCACAGACAAGCCTGACGTGGGGTTAATTTCCCTGGCGTTTCGAACCATTCAACCTCCAATGGGCTGGACCAT
>CAMCBV010000076.1 GCA_945873125.1 Prosthecobacter debontii | reverse complement strand
CTTGTCGACCGGCTTGGTCCAAGTATCCGCCGGTTTGCCGTCGGGTTTGGGGACGGGTTGATCCGCCGCCGACACGGTGGCGAATGACGATAGTCCGAACGCGGCGAGCGCGAGGTAGGATAGAGCAAAAGCTCTGCGGGTTGTGGGGTTGTGTTTCATTGGTTTGTTGGTTGAAATTTTTACGATCACCGAATCTCGTTTGCCACGGCTTTTAATGCTTGCACAAGCGGAGCATGGAGTGGATGTCCCCGTTTAATCATTTCCCCTATGTATTGTGTATAAGGCGGATGTTTGTCGTCTGACTTGAACTGCGCCATGACGTGGGCGTGGAGATCAACTACGGGTACTTTGTGTTTCGCCATCACGCGGGCGGCGATGGTATTGTATTCTAGTTCTGAATTGGCATCGAAGCGGATGCCCCGATGGCTCGAGTAACCGTAGACGGTGATCATGGGTGTGGTATTTCCCCAAATAAGTTTGGCGTTGGTTGTCTTGAGCCGTTGCACAAGTGAGTCGAGCTGCTTTTCGTATTGGGCGGGCGTGGAAACGCGCACGCCGCCGCTTTCTTTGCTCATGATGCGGATCTCGCGGGTTGCGGGATCTTTGTAAAACAATTCACCTATGCCGAAGTTGAAGTAGATAATATCCCATTGTGTTTCTCCCAACAATGAATCGATCTTCGCAAGAGCGGCGTCGCTGTCATTGACGCTGCCGCCCGGTGGATAGTGGATGCTCGCTATGCCACTGAGATCCAAGGCCGCAGCTTGGACGATGGTTTGATGGATGGAGTCACCGAGGAACAACACCTGTGGGATTTTTTTCTCCTGCGCTGAGGCTCTCGGAAGCAGCAACAGGCAGAGCGGGAGCAGGAGTTTGGTAAGGTAGCGATGCATGGATTTCAGTCAGAAAATGGGAAACACGGATTTCATTTCTTTATTCAGGTTCAGGCAAGTATTTCGGTGAGTTCGCCGGTGCTGTCGGCAAATTTTTTGGTGGGGGCATCAACAGCGTTGAGCATCGATACAAATAAGTTAGAAAGTGGCTTTTTACGCGCGCCCTCGAAGTTATGGAGGTTGCCATGTTTGAAGCCGAGTTTGTTGCCGCCGGCGATCTGGATGGGGTAGTCCTTGGTGCTGTGCGAACCATGTGGGTGCGCCGAACCCCAGAGAACAACGGTCGTGTCCAACATATTGCTGTCACCTTCCGGGGTGTCGCGGAGGCGTTTGAGGAAATAGGCGTGCTGCTCGGCGCGCCATTTTTCCCATTGGCCTGAGACCTCGACCGGGCGTTTGTGTGCGATGTCATGGGTGTTACCGGAGTAGCCGAATAGCACGTTGGCGAAATTGCCGACGGGGTTGCTAGTGGAGAACTCACTTTCGGTCATGAAGGTGATGAAGCGGGTCGAATCTGTCTGGAAGGCGAGATAAATCAGATCATACATGCAGCGCATGTATTCGCTCGGCATGTGGTGGCTGGCTTCCAGATTGAGTCCCTTGGTATCGATTTTGGGTAATTCTTCATCGGTCCATTTGCTGGTGCGTTCGACGCGTTGCTCGATGGCGCGCACGGATTCGAGATACTCTGCCATTTTCTGGCGATCCTCAGAGCCGAGTTTGCCGTGCAGGGTTTGGTAGTTTTCTTTCATCAGATCCAACACGCTGGCCTCGCGCTTCAAGCGGGCCCGCACATCCTCTACGCTTTGGTTTGTATAGGGCCGGAACAGGCAGTTGAAAATTTCCTGCGGTTTTGCAAGGGCGGGGATGGGTTGTCCCGGGCCGTAATGGGAGAGGGTTCTAGCCATGCCGTAGGAGCCGGTGCCGCCTTCGCTTCCCAATACAAGAGATCCATAGCGGGTATGGTGGCCGTTGATTTTGGCGGCGAGTTGGTCGATGGAGATGTTGTTGGTTTTTTCCGCGCCGGACATGTCGGCACCGGTGCCGAAAACATCACCACTGCTATGTCCGCCAAGGCCGTATCCTCCGGGATGGTCAAGGCCGCGCAGGTAAGTGATGGAGTCCTTGACCGTCTCGAAGGGAGCAGAGGCTTTGTTGAGGGTAATCGGGCCCGAATCGTGGCGGGGATACCAGCTCCACTCGTGGGATGTTCCGTCGGGCGTATTCGGATCAAAAACCCCATAGGCGATGTAGCTGATCAACATGCGCTTCGCTTGTAGTTTTTTTCCAGAGAGACCGACGGCGCGGCTCATGCTGTTGAGAAATGGCAGGGCTAGGGCGATGCCGCCGCCACGGAGGACATCGCGACGGTTCATGTGGTGGGATTTCATAGTCATTTTTTCCGGGTTGTGGTTTGGGTCGTGATTGGAGTGCGGAACAGTTCGCTTTGGCAGATATTGAGGATCATGTCCTGAAAGCGGTGTTCGTTTTTCTTGGATTGTTTGAGCAGATCTTCCACGGCGTAGCGGTCGTGATACGTGAGAGATCGGCCGATGCCGTAGGTGAGCAGGCGGCGGATGACATTTTCTGCGATTTCCTCTTTGCGGTCTTTCAGGAGGTAATCTTTTAGTTCTCTCATGCCGTTGACTTCCGGGCCGTTGGGGACGCGGGCTACGGAATCCGCAGGCACGGTGTTCACGGTGCTGAGGTATTTTCGATAGCCTTCCAGCGTGACATCGTCGTTCTCACTGAAGCCGCGCAAGGTAGCTCCGCTTTTCGGGATGCGGGGTTGGAACTGACCGATGGCGTTGTATTCTTCGAAGGGAATTCCCCACGGGTCGAGGCGCACGTGGCAATCGTTACAGGATTCAACGGTGCGGTGGCTGCGCAGGAAATCCTTGATCGTGGTGGCGTTTTCGACTTCCGCGCCTGCGGTGTCCGAAAGGGCGGGCACCTCTGCGGGTGGTGGTGCCACTTCGTCGCCGAGAATTGCCTCGCGCAGCCAGACGGCTCGATAGATTGGATGCGGCGCTGAGCCGGTGCCATTGCCTACGAGCACCGAACCTTGCGTGAGCAAGCCACCGAGCGAGGAGCCAGATGCCACAGGAACGGCGCGGAATTCCAGACCTTGCACACCATCGACCCCGTAGTGCGCGGCCAAGGGTTCGTTGAGCCATGCGAAGTTAGAATCGACGATGTTGAACACGCTCTCGTTGCGTCGGATTAATTCGCCGATGAAGCCGACCGTTTCGTCAATCATGTAGTCGCGGATGGTAGGTAGGAAGAGCACTTCCTGACCGGTTCTTTCGCCGTTCGGCACGGTGTAGAGAAAGCGAGGGAAGAGCTTGCGGTTGATGTTAATGGCCTTCGTCTTCTCGATGCTGAGCCATTGCTTCGTGAAGTTTCTAACAAAATCCCGCGAGCGTGCGTCAGCAAGCATGCGGCGCGCCTGCGCTTCGATCACGGCGGGATCATCGAGTTTGTTTGCGGCGGCCAGGGCGATAAGCTCTTTGTCAGGGAGGCTGCCCCAGAGGAAATAGGAGAGCCGCGAGGCCATCTCGTAGCTGGGCGTGGTGAGGCCGTCCGCCGCCACTGTGTGATAGAGGAACTGCGCCGAAACAAGGACCATGGAAAGCGTCTCGCGCATCGTCGCCTCGATCGAATTGAACTCCGGTTCAAGCATTTTGTAGATTTTAAAAAAGCGATCCCGTTCGTCCGCACTTGCCGGGCGGCGGTAGGCGCGGGTGATGAATGCATTCAAAACACCCCGGACATACTCATCGGGATCGGCGGAACGCAGAGATGATTCCGGCAGGATGCGGGTATGGTGCTCCGGAGGCCAGACATCGAAGACGGGGGCCTCGAACTCAATCGAGCGAACCACCGCGCGTGGCACCGCCAGCTGCCAATCGGTATCGAGGTGGTTACCGTGGTTATCGTTGAGCTGGCCGTTGTTGAAAAGATTCTGCGCATAAATGTAGCGGGTGGGCGGCAGCTGGCCATTTTTGTTTGTATCTCCGACCTGGATCGGGTGGTTCTCAATGCGCCCACGAAACTCGAAGTCCTGCAGATTCTCGACGTTGTTTTTCAAATGAACCGTCCCGACCGGAGTGTAATCACCCGTGCCAGCATCGCTGCGCAAACTGCTGCCCATGACGATCCGCAGCGGCACTTCCTTAAAAGCCGGCGGCAGGATGGCGCCGGCTTTGACGCGGATGCGGTATTCGCCGGTCTCGGGCCAGGAATTCACGCCCACGCTCTTACCGGTGTAGACGCCGATTTCATCCGGCTGCATGGCGGCGAAAACCGGCCCGTTGGGTTCGAAAGACCATGTTTGCCGGTGAACCTCGGGCTTTTCAGGATTTACAATAGCGCTGGCCAAAGCGCGGCGAGCAGTTTTCATGAAGCGGTCGAGCTTCTCCGGTCCGAGCAGCATGAACTCCGCCGTGTTATTGAAGTGGTAGGGCTTTTCGGGGTCCTGCGGAAGGTCTTTGATGAGATCTAGGTCGACACCTAACAGGTCGCGCATTGTGTTCTGATACTCGAAGTTTGTCAGCCGTCGTGCGAGCGGTGCGGATTTCACATCGGCGGCTTTGGCTACATGATTGCGCATCCCCTGATCGATCCAGGTCTTCAAGGCCTCTCGCTCGGCTGCGGTCGGTTGTTTTTCGTCCTCGGGCGGCATTTCGCCCAATTCCATGACTTCTAGAATCTTCTCCCAGCGTTCCATTTCACCGCCTGCACCAGTAGCCAGATTGCCGTCCAACGTGTGAAGGGTGATCTTGCCTTTGCTCTTCTCCGGCCCGTGACATTTGATGCAATAGGTTTCGAACAAGGGTTTGACGTGCGAACGATGCCCCGGCTCGCCTGCGGGAATCGCCTCTGCGGCCAACGGACTTTGGATCGTCCATAGGCTGGCAAGCAAGAGGGTGCTGACCTTGTGTTTCATGAGGATTTGTTTGTTCACTGTTTGCAATTTACTATGGCGGACGAAGGTTTGGGGTTGTTGAGATGGCTCTGCTTGGGTTATTTGCCGGCCCGTTTCATCACCACGAGTGGTGATTTCCAGCCGACGGGGTTCTTTTCGCTGAAGCCGCCGGCTTCGATGAAGAGATGGTCGCCCTTCACTGTCATCTTCAATGCCTGCAAGGGCGTGTAAATCCCCGACCCGAGATCCATCAG
>CAMCBV010000075.1 GCA_945873125.1 Prosthecobacter debontii | reverse complement strand
CAGAGGAATGGGAAACCGGCAAAGCCTACCTCACTCTCACAGCACAAAACCAAATTACGAACACAACAAACCACCAAAAAACAGCAGCTTGAAATCACCCTCCAAATCCAACTTGAAAACTTTTACAGATAAAAAGTTGCGCCGCCACGGTCCATAAAGCATTAAAAAATTCAGGTTATTAGGATTGCTTCTACCAGAGCAACACTTAGACTCTCAGCGTTATGAAATTCAAATCATTGATGTTGGCCCCTTTGCTGGGATTGTTGGTATCATGCGCTCAGGACAGCATGTCGGGTGATGTGTATTCCCGAGACGAAGCTCGCCAAGGTCAAACCGTGCAAACGGGTCGTGTAACCCACGTGCGCTCTGTAAAAATCGAGGGTAACAATGAGTTGGGCGGCTTGGCGGGCACCATCGCTGGTGGCGTTCTCGGCAGTAACATTGGCTCTGGTCGCGCAGCAAATCAGGCAGGTGCCATCGGTGGCGCTGTTGCAGGTGCAGCAATGGGCTCACAAATGCAACAGAAGCTTGGCTCACGCCAAGGAACGGAAGTGACGGTGCGCCTCGATTCGGGCAACACAGTCGCAGTGGTACAGGAGGTCGATCGCAAGAACCCTGTCACTTTTAATGTGGGTGATCGCGTCCGCGTAATCCAATCCAATGGCGCGATGCGCGTGGCTTACTAAGCTCTTTCCCATCGAATCTGATCGACCTTCTGGGCAGCGTTGCTCAGAAGGTTTTTTTCTATGAATACCTCGCGTCGCATACTGATCCTCAAGCCCAACCGCCATCAGGCCAAGGGACTGAACTACGTGCAGGACAGACCTTGTTGAGAGGCCTGATTCAGGTGTGGGTGTAGCACGTTGAGGAGGACGATGCAGAAGCCGGGATCAGGCTGACCTGCAAACAGAATGCGAAAGCTGGGAATTTGCTTTTTCACCTAGCGCGGAGAATACATTGGAGAGCTGGGCAGGGAAGGGGAAAAGGGGACCGGATATGTCGAAGAGATGAAAGTTGAATGTCCCATGTCGGAAGTCGTCAGCTAAGTAAATGGTTTTCCATAAGCTACCACGTTAGACTCTGATCAAACCCGTAAGACTCATCCGTTGACATCAAACTGGAAAACTGGAAAGGTGGCCCAATGAAAACAACCATGGATTTACCTGATGATTTAATTCGGGAAATGAAGTTTCGTGCGGTGCGTGAGGGGCGAAAACTCCGCGATGTCGCTGAGGAAGTTTTACGACGAGGCTTAGCAGCCCAATCAAATCCAGCTTGAGGCATGGCAAACACTCGATCATTTATTGGAAGATGATGCGATGGGCTTCGAAACCGAACCCGATGGATTGGATGATACTTGGCTTAAACTTTCCGAGACCCATACTCCCTCACCCAAGATCTGGATGGACGCTTATTTGGCGGCTTTCGCCATCTCCGGCGGCATTCGACTCGTCACTCTCGATAAGGATTTCAAAAATTTCGAACCCATGGGCCTTAAGGTGTTGCTTCTAACAGCCTGAAAAACCACTCCCCAAATGTCCGCAAAACATTCAGCCGTATCTCTCGCATCCAAGCTCGCCGCAGCAGGCCATATCGCCTACTTTGCGGGGGGGTGCGTGCGTGACAAACTGTTGGGGGTTGAGCCGAAAGATTACGATATCGCGACCTCCGCCACTCCACATGAGGTCCTGGCACTCTTTCCGGGTTCGAACGAGGTCGGCGCACATTTCGGTGTGGTGATTGTGAAACACGAAGGACATCACGTGGAGATCGCCACCTTCCGCACCGATGGCTCCTATGGTGATGGTCGCCGACCGGATTCCGTAACTTTTTCCACTCCTGATGAAGACGCGCATCGGCGGGATTTCACCATCAATGGGCTTTTTGAAAATCCGATGACGGGCGAGGTGATCGATCACGTTGGCGGGCTTCCGGATCTGAACGCCCGCGTCATCCGTGCGATCGGCACGCCAGCCCATCGTTTTCAGGAAGACGCCCTGCGCCTGCTACGCGCGGTGCGGTTTTCCACCACTCTTGGTTTTCCGATTGAGCCCGTCACTCTCGCCGCGATCCAAGCCAATGCTTATCTGTTAGATAAAATATCACCGGAAAGAATTCGCGATGAGTTTTCCAAAATCATCAACTACCCGAACCGGCGGCGTGGATTGGAGTTACTTGTGGAAACCCATCTGATTGAACATTTTATCCCCGAGGTTCTGCCTTTGATGGGTTGTGAGCAACCACCGCAATGGCATCCGGAAGGAGATGTCTATGTTCACACCTCCATCATGCTGGAAATGCTTGATGCCGATGCCCCACTCACGCTTTGCCTCGCCGTGTTACTTCACGACATCGCGAAACCTCCCACCCAAACGAGAGATCCCGATGGTCGCATCCGCTTCAACGGCCATGACTCGCTTGGTGCAGAAATGGCAGAAGCCATTCTGACTCGTCTCAAATATCCCAATGCGGTAATTCGTGATGTGGTACACATGGTTTCCAGGCACATGCAGTTCATGAATGTGCAACAGATGCGCAAAGCCAAACTCAAACGCTTCATGTCGGAGCCGACCTTTGATCTCGAGATGGAACTGCATCGGGTCGATTGCGCATCATCGAACGGCTTCACCGACAACTACGATTTCCTCAACGAGAAATCCGAAGAATTTGCCAACGAACCCCTCATCCCTCCCCCGCTCATCACTGGCAAAGACCTCATCGAAAAAGGCCTGAAACCTGGCCCGCGTTTCAAAGAAATCCTCGAAGAAATCCAAACGGAGCAACTGGAAAATCGGATCGGAACAAGGGAAGAAGCTCTGGAATTTTTAGAGACGATTCTGGAATAGACAGAAGACTGCAAGACAGAAGACACAGGAATAGGATTCTCTGTTGTCGATCTGTGTTTCCAATTTACATGATTTAGGACGTGGGCGCTCACAGAATTTTGCGTTGAAATTCTCACTTGCATGCTTTTGAATATGTTCATAAGAACATCTATAAATGAGCACAAAGAAATCCCCCCGCCTAAAGCAGCCAGCAACCTCAAAGGTCGTCCTCGCGCCAGCCAAGCTCGCATCTCTCGTGCATATGATCCGCCACGAAAAAGTCCTCATGGATTCCGATTTGGCAGAACTTTACGGTGTTACTACAGGAAATTTAAATAAAGCGGTACAACGAAACATTGATCGTTTCCCAGAGGATTTCATGTTCCAGCTAACCGATGAAGAAGTAAAATCTTTGATGTCACAAATTGTGATATCAAAGATTTCGAACCCCAACTTGAAATTCCAAATTGGAAGATCAAGTTCGCACGGAGGCCGACGCAACCTCCCATACGCCTTTACCGAACAAGGTGTCGCCATGCTTTCAAGTGTTCTCCGCTCACCCCGCGCTGTGGAGGTAAATATCGCCATCATGCGAACCTTCGTCCAGCTCCGCCGCCTGATGGATTCCAACCAACTCCTTGCTGAAAAAATTGAGCACTTGGAACAGAAATATGCCGAGCACGATCAGAATTTCACTCTCATCTTTGATGCAATCAAACAGCTCATCACGGCAGATTCCATTCCGAACAAAGAAATGGGATTTCACGCCGTCCCAGAAACTCCCTAAGACAAGTCAGGGTGGCCAGCTAGGGAGAAGAAAATCCGCACATGAACGCTAATTTTGGGATAATCAAATCCTATTCCGGTCTTCTGTCTTCTGTCTTCTGTCTCTCAATCTTCTGTCTCATGCACATTCTGCCATTTTCTCCGTAAGAATCAATCTGGCTTGGACGTTCGTAAAAACTCCGCCTAGTATCCCGCCAATGACTTCCGAAATTCCTACCTCCGTCTCCGATCCCATCAACGCGAAAATCCTCGCTGTATCAGAGGATCTCATCGCCGGCTTTCAGCGTCACCCCTTTCAGATGATCGCCGAAAAATCCGGAGTGCCTTTGGAAATCGTGATGGAGCGTATCAAAGCGATGCTTGAAGCAGGCATCATCCGCCGGGTTCGCCAAACCATGCTCGCCACGAAACTGGCACACGGCGCCCTTGTCGCATGGAAAGTGCCGGAGGAAAAACTCAACGCGGCCTTCGATTTCATGGCCAAGGAAGATCCGTTCTCCGGCCACGTCGTCATCCGCTCCACCGATACCGAGGTCTCAGGCTCCGGTTACCGTCTCTGGACCACATTGAAAGTCCCTGTTGGTGAGTCGTTGGATTTTCACGCGACCAAACTTCTCAATCTCACCGGCGCGACCGAATATTTACTCATGCCGGCAAACGGTGTGTTCGCACTCGGTGTCGGTCACGTCCGCCGCAAAACCATGGAGCCCGGCGAAAAAGCCGACGAACCAGCCGTGATGATGACCACCGTTCCAGCGGAACTTTCCGAGGAAGAATGGAACGTTTTGCTCATCCTTAAAGAAGAACTCACCGTGGATGAAATCAACGATAACCCTTGGGAAAAACGCGCCGAACAAGCTGGCGTTTCGTTAGATCGCTTCTGTGAAATCGCCGAGACCCTGAATCAGAAAAAAGTCATCGGCCGATTCTCCACCTTCCTCGAACACGTGAAACCTTCTGAAACCGGCGAACGCGTCACCCGTTTCAACGGCCTTTTCCATTGGGCCGTGCCAAAAGGTCGTGAGATCGAAGGTGGTAGCGAAGTGGGACGTCACTTCTGCATGACCCATTGCTACTGGCGCGAAGGCGGCCCGCAATTCGGCGACGTCAACATCATGGGCGTGGTTCACGGCACGGAAAAAGACCGCGTACTTGCCCATAAAGCCGCCATCGACAAGCACCTCGAATCCATCGGCATCCCCGTCAGCTACACCAACGTGTTTTGGGGAGGCCGCTCGGAAATCAAGCCATCTGAGATCTCACCAAAAGTTTACAGAGAGTGGCACGCGAAGCATGCGTGAGTGTTTGATTCTGAGCTTCCAGGACGACTCAAGCTCAGAGTCCGCGGAGGGCCGGGGGAAGCCGTGGCGCGACTGCTGCGTCGTGAGTCTGTAGGGGAGAATAACAGCCGTGACACGCCGGAAATGCCCGGAGCGGTTTCTCCACAGGGCCATTGTTTAGCGATTATTGGCATCGCATCCCGATGGTTCGAGTTGTTTAAGTCGGAAAAATCCGCTCATTCGACGATTTTACTTCTCTCGTGGATAACTCCAGTCGTGTTCAAGCCCTTTGGCGAATGTGTATTTGTCATTCTTGTCGCCTCGACCGCTCTTGTCGGTATAGTGGGTATGGTCTACGAGACTCAGGCTGCCGTCAGCAAGTAGAGTTAGTTTCTGGGTTACAGTTGCAAAGTTCAAATTCCAAGTAAGAGACAATACTTTACCGCCTTCTTCGATTTTCGCTGTAGATTCTTTCCAATCGCATTCAGTTGGGTAGCAACGTCCCCACATGTGGGCAATGAGTTTATCTCCTTCCTGGCGGATGTGGACTCGCGTAACGCCACCAGTGTTAAAGTCCTTGTTGCACCATTTGCCTACGAACGGCGAAACCGCTTTGTCTTCTCCGTGCGCAGATAATGATGCACAGAAAACCAGAATGAATCTTAGGAGCCATTTCAGAGTGAGTTTTTTATTCATGATATTTATTATTAAATTTCAGCATTGATGAGTGTGTGAAATGTGTGTGAAATTTTCAGCTACCGCA
>CAMCBV010000074.1 GCA_945873125.1 Prosthecobacter debontii | reverse complement strand
AGGGTGAGGTATTTCACCGACGGCGCGGTGATCGGGAGCAAGAGTTTCGTAAACGACGCGTTCGACGAGGCTCGGGAGAGATTTTCAGAGAACAGAAAAGACGGAGCGCGGAAAATGCGGGGTGTGGGAAAAGGAGCGGGAGGAACGCTGTGGAGCGTGAGGGATTTGAAGGTGGGAGTGTGAGGAATCTGTGGGCGGGAGTTAAAGTAGCCGATATCTTGTTTTGCTTTCCGCCAGCGGTTTGATGGCTTATTTTCCCAGCAGCATGACACCCGAACTTCGAGAATTCTTCACATTTCTCTCATTCCCCAGCGTATCGACTGATTCCAAACACCGGCAGGATGTGCGCGACTGTGCGGAATGGATTGTTAGAAAACTCTCTGCCATGCAGCTCACCACTGAGCTTCATGAAACACCCGGGCATCCGATTGTCATCGCGAGAAACCAGCATCAGGCGGATCGTAAAACGGTTCTGATCTACGGACACTACGATGTCCAGCCTGCCGATCCATTCGAACTCTGGCAGAGTCCACCCTTCTCTCCGGAGATCCGCGACGGTAGAATCTGGGCGCGCGGTGCCACGGACAACAAGGGTCAGATGCTCGCTCACATCCTCGGCGTCGGGAAAACCCTCGAAGCCAAAGGCGAACTTCCCGTGAACCTGATTTTCCTTTTCGAAGGCGAAGAAGAAATCGGTTCACCTAATCTCGCGCCGTTTCTCGAAAAACACCGTGACGAATTGAAATGCGACATCATCGCCATATCTGACACAGGAATGGTCGCGCCCAACACCGGAACTCTGGGTTATGGATTACGCGGAATCACGTGCGCGGAAGTGAAAATCATCGGACCTGTTAGGGATTTGCATTCAGGTCTTTTCGGTGGTGCGGTCGCCAATCCCGCCACCGCCATGGCTCGCCTCGTCGCTTCATTACATGACTCCGAGGGCAAGGTTGCCATCGAGGGTTTCTATGATGAGGTCCGCCCGCTCGAAGCATGGGAGCGCGAAATGTGGGCGAAAGTTCCGGGGCTTTCCGATCAGGATTATTTGAAAGTCACCGGTTCACCCGCAGCCTTTGGCGAACCGGGTTATAGCTCCGCCGAACGCGTCTTTGCACGGCCGACAGCAGAGGTCAACGGCATCGGTGGCGGCTACCAAGGCGAGGGCTCGAAAACCGTCATTCCTTCCGAAGCTTTTGTGAAATTCTCCTTCCGACTCGTTCCCGATCAAGATCCGCAAGTCATCCTGAAACGTCTCAGGGCCCATCTCGAAAAACACTGCCCACCGGGTGTGAAACTCATCGTTGAAGACGGCCATGATGGCAAACCCTATGCCTGCGATCCTCATTCCGATTTCGGCAAAGCCGCTCAACGCGCCTTGAAACGCGCCTTCCCAGGCGAGCCCATGTTGATCCGCGAGGGAGGCTCGATTCCCATTGTCCAAGCTTTCCGTGAAATTCTGAACGTCGATACTCTCCTGCTTGGCCTCGCGCTTTCAGACGCCCAGATCCATTCTCCGAACGAAAATTTTCCCATTGAAAACTTCGAGGCCGGAATTCGACTCAATCAAGCGTTACTGGAAGAGTTGGCCAGATAAGGAAATGCCTGTGGCGTAGGAATCAGTCCTTCTTTGCCTTGGTCATCGCTTGGCTGAACCAATCGTTACCGGTAGTTGCGGATGAGGGTGAGCGGTTGTCGCGGCGTGGGGGTTGGCGATCGTTGCCGCCTGGGGAGTTACTGCGCTGGCGGGGTTCGAAATCGGGATTCGATTTCATCGACAGGGCGATACGACTTCTTTTCAGATCCACTTCCATCACGGTCACTTGGACCTTCTGGCCGACTTTAACCACCTCGCTCGCATCACGGACGAATTGATCGGAAAGTTGGCTGACGTGGACGAGGCCGTCTTGGTGGACGCCGACATCGACGAAGGCTCCAAACGCGGTGACATTGGTGATAATTCCTGGAAGCTTCATACCAACTGTCAGATCCGAAGGTTTCTCGACGCCATCGGCGAAGTTGAACATTTCAAACGCCTTGCGTGGGTCACGACCGGGCTTGGAAAGTTCTGCTAGAATGTCTTGGAGTGTTGGCAAACCCACATCATCTGTTAGATATTTTTGAAGGTTGATTTTTTTTCGCAACGAATCATCGCGCATGAGGTCGGCGACACCACAGCCGATATCGGCTGCCATTTTTTCAACCAAAGCGTAGCGCTCAGGGTGAACCGCAGAAGCATCGAGCGGATGTTTGGCATCTCGAATTCGAAGAAATCCAGCAGCTTGTTCGAAAGCCTTGTCGCCGAGACGCGGGACTTGTTTCAACTCCGCACGCGAACTGAATCCACCTTTCTCCGTACGATAAGCGATGATATTTTCAGCCAAGGTGTTGTTCAGTCCAGAAATGTAAGCGAGCAAATGCTTTGATGCGGTGTTGAGCTCCACACCCACTCCGTTGACGCAGCTTATGACGGTATCATCGAGCGAGGTTTTCAACGCGCGTTGATCGACATCATGCTGGTATTGCCCGACCCCGATCGCTTTCGGATCGATTTTCACCAACTCCGCCAGCGGATCCATCAAGCGACGGCCGATCGAAACGGCACCGCGCACGGTGACATCTTCGTTGGGAAATTCTTCGCGCGCCGCATCGGAAGCGGAATAGATCGATGCGCCGCTTTCGTTGACCATGATGACAGGAATCGACGAAGGGAGTTTGAGTTTTTTGACAAACGCCTCGGTCTCGCGGGAGGCGGTGCCATTACCGATCGCGATCGCTTGGATGTCATGTTTCTTGATCAGGCCAGCGAGTTCAACCGCCGCTTCATAAGCTTGGCTATTCGATCCAGCAGTGCAGTGAAGCACGGTGTGATGAAGAAGATTTCCCTGAGCATCGAGCACCACGGTTTTGCAACCCGTGCGGAAACCTGGATCGATCGCGATCGTGCGGCGACGACCCAAAGGCGAGGCAAGCATCAGTTCACGGAGGTTTTCCGCGAAGACTTGGATAGCAGTTTCATCGGCACGTTTTTTACCAAGCAAACGCATTTCCGTTTCCATGGAAGGCATCAGCAGGCGCTTACACCCATCCTCCACAGCAAGACGGACTTGCTCTGCGGCCGCTCCCTTTCCGCGAACCCATTCACCTACTGCAATCGTAGCCACTCGCTCCATCGGCACATCGATACGCATGAATAGAAACGCTTCTTTTTCACCACGCCGGATCGCGAGCATGCGGTGCGAAGGAATGGTCTTGAAAGACTCGGACCACTCGAAGTAGTCGCGGTATTTTTCCGCGCCATCTTCTTTTTCCTTACCATACATGATTTTAGAGGAAACGGTGGCCTCGGCCTCGTAGATTTTACGGACTTGGCCGCGCAGTGAGGCGTCATCGGATACGCGCTCGGCGATGATGTCGCGGGCGCCGGCCAGGGCGTCTTGCTCTGTGGCGACCTCCTTTTCAGCATCTATGTACTTTGCCGCTTCCGCGGCGGGATCGGCATTTTGATTCTCCATTAGGAAATCGGCAAGCGGTGTGAGGCCGCGTTCGATCGCCTTGGTGGCGCGGGTCTGCCGTTTCGGGCGATAAGGCGCGAACACGTCTTCAAGCATGGTGAGAGTCAGGGCCGCGTGGATTTTTTTCTTCAGCTCATCGGTGAGTAGGCTGCGCTCCTCGAGCGATTTCAGGATTGTCGCGCGGCGGGAATCGAGCTCGGCGAGTTGTAGCATACGATCGCGGATCGCTTGGATTTGCACTTCGTCGAGAGAACCCGTGGATTCTTTTCGATAACGGGAGATGAACGGAATCGTCGCGCCCTCGGCGAGCAATTTGGCAGTAGCGACAACAGAAGAAAGCTTGATACCGGTCTCGCGAGCAATGAGTTCGAGATGAGCTTGAGAGGATGAGGCAGGTGTGGGATCGGACATGATTTTCGAGGTCGGCAATTTTACGCCAGAGAGTGAGGTGGTGGCAAGCGATGCCGAAGCATTTCCAGATAAAATGATCTGGTCAGCACCGACGATGGCAGGCATTGCTTTTCGGTGATGATCGCCGATGCGCCCGCCATTCCCAAACCAAGGCTGAAGTTTATCGATTTAGCGCGGTCGATTGCGATCCTGCTGATGCTGGAAGGGCACTTTATCGGCCTGACACTCACTCAAGAGGCGCGGGATCCGTCGAATTTCATCTATCACACTTGGAACACGATACGTGGATTCACAGCACCTCTTTTTTTCACTGCAGCGGGCATGATTTTCGTATTCCTGCTCACGGGGGAAAAAAGTTCTTCATTTTTCGGACAGGTGAGGGTGCGCAAAGGTTTCATCAGAGCCGCACAATTGCTGTTTTGGGGTTATGCACTGCAACTCAGTTTGCGAAGATTTCCGGATTATTTAAAAGGCGGTTTCAGCGATTGGATTTTTGCATTTCATGTCCTGCAATGCATCGGAGTCGGCCTGATTGTATTGATTTTAATCGCGGCGCTCCACCGCGCGATCGGTAAATTTTCTTTAGTGACTTTTTACGCATGGGGGACGGTGATTTGTTTGTCCGTCTATGTTTGGCTGAAAAGCCTACCGGAAGGGACGCACGTCCCTGATGGCTGGCCGCAGGTCATCCAAAATGCGCTGAGCGGACCGAGATCCATTTTTCCGCTCACGCCATGGTTAGGATATGCGTTGCTCGGTGGTGCGATGGGTGCATATTTGCGCGCGCGGAACGATCAACACCCGACTCTCCGATCATGTAGCTGGTTTTTCATCCTCGCTGCGGGACTGAAATCGATATGGCTCGTGGCGATCTGTGTTCCCATGCCGGAATATGCTGCGGAGGGTATCGCGTGGTTCACCGAGCGTGCTTTCGAAGTGGTTCTATTTGTCGGAATCTTGCGTATCATCGAGATCCGGTATGGGATTCATGCTCCGTGGATGCTCAGGATCGGCCAGGAAACTTTTGCCATCTACATTTTTCACGTCATCGTTCTTTACGGCGGATTATTCGGCTTTGGATTGAGTGACTGTATCAAAGAAAAGCTCGGGCCGTGGCAAGCAACCGGAGGCGCTTTGGTTTTCATCGCGTTTTTTGCGACCTTTGCCATCGCATTGAATCTTTGGAAAACACAGATGAAGAAAAATGCATAGTTCGCTCAAACCGTGCAAATCAGCACGGCCTGTCGCAAACTCATGAGTTTATCCTCACATTTCGGAATAAAGTCCTGCGCCACATATCCGGTATAGCCCGTTTCCAAAATCGCCCGCATGATGGCTGGGTAATTCAGCTCTTGGGTTTCGTCGATTTCATTCCGGCCCGGGCAACCTCCGGTGTGGTAATGGGAAAAATAGGCATGTTTCGCACGAATGGTCGCGATGATGTCGCCCTCCATGATCTGCATGTGATAAATGTCATAGAGCAGTTTGAAATTCGGACTCGCCAACCGATCCACCAACGCCGTCCCCCACTGGCTGCGGTCACACATGTAATCGGGATGGTCGACGCGGGAGTTTAGCAATTCCATCGTCAAAGTGATCCCGAGTTTCTCAGCGACTGGCAAAATCCTCTCCAATCCAATCGCGCAATTTTCAAGCCCTTGTTCATCATCCATCCCTTCCCGATTTCCGGAAAAGCAGATGAGTTGTTTCGCACCAACCTTCGCACAGTCATGGAGTTTCCGCTCATAGACTTCCGCGAGGGCATCGTGATGCTCGATACGGTTGAAAGATTTTTCAATCATACCGACTTTGATTCCAGAGCGCGTAGTCGCCGTCGGAAAGGTGACCACAGGGCAGTCCAGATCGTGTTTGCGTATCGTTTCAAAATC
>CAMCBV010000073.1 GCA_945873125.1 Prosthecobacter debontii | reverse complement strand
CGCTCATAGACTTCCGCGAGGGCATCGTGATGCTCGATACGGTTGAAAGATTTTTCAATCATACCGACTTTGATTCCAGAGCGCGTAGTCGCCGTCGGAAAGGTGACCACAGGGCAGTCCAGATCGTGTTTGCGTATCGTTTCAAAATCTGGGGTATCCAACAAATCGATCGCCACGAGACCGATATCTTTGGCGGCAGCACAAAACTGCTCCAAAGGAATGTCCTCATAGCACCAGCGGCAAGCGGCGTGGCGGATAGTGTTTTTCAAATCATTCATAAGGTTCGGTCTTTTATGGATATGGATTCCAGATCTCTTTAAGCAAAGCCTGATGCGGATGTTAGGCTGCTTGCAAGCAGCAAGGCAAATCAAGAGAGCAATCATTCAAATTGCAACATGCCTTTTGCAGGTTAATGTCTAAATACCGGTAGATGCGAATACTCCTGATCGAAGACAACAAGACACTGCGCAATGCCATCGGGCAATATTTGCGCGAAGCAGGGTATGTCGTGGATAGTGCGGAAACTGGCGATGAAGGTTTGTGGGCGGCATCGGAAAATCCTTACGATGTGATCCTGCTGGATCTCATGTTGCCAAATCTTGACGGCATGGAAATCCTGCGCCGTTTGAGAGCTAGGGAAAACTCCGTGCATATTCTGATCATCAGTGCCCGTGATGGCTTGGAGGACAGATTGGAAGCTCTGGATGCCGGTGCTGATGACTATTTGGCAAAGCCCTTTCCACTGGCCGAGGCACTGGCCCGGGTACGTGCGCTGCTGAGGAGGAGTTATGTCAAAAAAAATCCGGTCATGCGGTTGGCTGATGTCGAAGTCGATTCCGCTCGCCGCATCGTTCGCCGCGGTCATCGTATAATCAATCTAACCGCGCTCGAATACCGCATCCTTGAATATTTTTTCTACCGTTCCGGCGAGGTGATTTCACGGACAGACATTTGGGAACGAATTTTTGAAGATGATAGCGGAGGTAGCAGTAATACGGTTGACGTTTACATTGGATACCTAAGGAAAAAACTCACTATGGAGGGGGAACCCAACCTGATCCAAACCCGCAGGGGACAGGGTTACATTCTGGAGGAGAAATCACCATGAAACCGCCCTCCATTCGTCGTGCTCTTCTGATTCAGTGCGGCATTGGTATTGGCATACTCTTATGCCTTTTAAGCATCGGTATCTACATTCAGGTAAGAAGCGGACTTTACAAAGAGCTGGATCAATCGCTCTATCAAAACGCCGCACTCTTGGGTAATCAGATCGAATATGAAGGGGGAAAGATTATTTTTGAGTGGCAGGAAGGATCGGGAGAAAGTGGGCATTTGCTCTCAGGCGCCTTATATCAGTATTGGAATGAAAACACTGGCGAAACCACCCGCTCACCCGGACTCACTTCCCAAGAAAACCTACCTAGGTTTTTCGGGAAGAATAAAAAACCCGAAATACGCGACATTCGTCTACCTGGAATGAATCGCCATGCCCGTGCTATTGGAATGCGCGTATACCCCTTCATTATTCCCGAGGAAATTGAACGCATGCGCTTGAGTGGAAATATCGTCCACCCGAAATCACTTCCTCACACCCTAGTCGTCGCACGAGATGCGAAATTTGTTCATCGCGTCCTGACCCGAGTGCGATGGATCCTTGCCATTGGAACCATGGCCACACTCGTAATTGGATACCTCATGATAGGGATGGCAATTTCCATATCCCTTCGCCCCATTTATAAATTAAGCCGTGAAGTGCATTCCCGCACAGGTAATTCCAACGATACAATTGCCGCGCTGCCTGCTGATCTTCCTACGGAACTCATGGGAATTGTCGGAAGCTTCGAATCCCTTCTGACTAGAATAGACGCAATACGCGAGCGCGAGCGCGATTTCATCCGACATGCTGCTCATGAACTTCGGACCCCCATCGCTGGGCTGAGAGCTACAATCGATCTGGCTCTTTCAAAGCCGCGTGATGCATCCGCTTACATAGCTCATCTGGGCATTTGCCATCAGACTGCCGTCGAACTTGGAGAGCTTGTAAAGCGTCTCACAGGCCTAGCGCGTATTGGCCAGAAAGCCACGCCGCCAGACCTGCAGGCAATTGACCTAACGGCAATTTTGGATGATTGCATCCTGAGATTTCAACCGCTTTTTGATCAAAGAAATTCGAAAATCACCCGATTGTCCGAGCCAAACAAAAACGAGCTAGCTATGGGAGATGATCCCTTGGTTCGCATCATACTCAACAATCTTCTGGATAATGCTCGGTCATACGCACCGGAGGGAACCGAAGTCGTTATCCATACGCAGTTGTCCGATGAATGTGTCGGGATATCCATCTCAAACCTTGCCGACATTCGATCGCAAGATCTTGATCGATTATTTGAGCCCTTGTTCCGCCATGAAAAGTCCAGACATGACGCGCACTCCCATCTAGGTATCGGTTTGTCACTCAGCTCGGATGCGGCGCTCTCCATGGGCGGCACTTTGATTGCCAGAAAAACACCAAAAGGACGTATCGTATTTGTTTTGAGCCTGCCACGGGCAAGAGCTCGGGGTCTTTCCTGAATAGTAAAATCAGGTCTCTCACCAAATTCTCATCTTCGGCCTGATAGTCAGTGAGGGGCATCGTAAGTCTAGCGATGTAAAAATTATCCATATATGAAGCGTCGCATTCTTTATTCTTATCCCATCTGCCTCATTTTTCTGATCGCTGCCGGAGCTGTTGCCATCGTGCTCATCAAGTCAAGGTATCTCATTGACCGCATGACAGCTATTCGTTGCAGGGCGAATTGAATCCTAAATTTTCCAACCTATGAATCACCGGATCCAATCCACTCCCGCTCGGCTAGGCACGATCGCTTTTGTCATGTTTTTCTCAATCTCGGGTCTTTCGCGGCTCATTCTCACACTCACTTCCCTGCAGCATCTCACTTGGAATTTCTCTCTTCCCGGAGCGTTGATCACTGGACTTTGGTTTGACGCTGCCAGTGCGCTCTTCGCAGCGGCTCCATGGATCTTACTCGGAGCTATCGCTCCGGATCGTTTTTTGAAATCCAAAATTGGCAAAGTTCTGCTCGCCGCACTGATGACTTTATTTTCAGGCATTCTCCTCTTCGTCACCACAGCTGAGTGGTTCTTCTGGGATGAGTTTGGCGCGCGCTTCAATTTCATCGCTGTGGACTACCTCATCTGGACGCAAGAAGTCTGGGGAAATATTTCAGAATCTTATCCAATGGCTCACGTTTTCATGGGTATTGCAGCTTTGGCGGGCGGCACGGTTTGGGTCATGCACCGTAAAACTTTGCTCGATTGGGTTACTGCGGGTAGCACATCATGGCAGAGCCGTTGTGCTTGGCCGTCAGCGGGGCTCATCGCGCCCGCGCTCGCGGTGATGTTCGTTAGTCAATCGTCATTGCCTGAATTCGCTAACACCTATCACGGTGAGTTAGCAAAAAACGGCTGTTGGTCATTCTTTGCCGCCTTCAAGCAGATGGAGCTTAACTATGAAAAGTGGTATCTCAAACTGCCCAAAGAAAAGGCGCTAAGTGAGGCTAAAACCTTGCTCAATGAGGGGTGCGCAACACCTGCTTCACCCCATCCGGAAGATCTCCTGCGCAGCATTCGCGGAGACGGCACTGAAAAGCGGTGGAACATCATCTTTGTTTGCATGGAAAGTATGAGCGGCGAGTTCATGAACTACATGAAAGGCGATAAATACGACGGAAGCCTGACTCCAAACCTCAACCGTTTGGCCAAGGACTCGGTGTTTTTCGAAAACCTTTATGCGACCGGCACTCGCACTGTGCGTGGCATGGAAGCACTTACACTCGGACTTCCACCTACCCCAGGACAAGCTATTATTTATAGGCCTGAGGGCATCAACCTTGTCACCTCCTTCACACCATTTACGGACCGCGGATATGATTGTGCGTTCTTTTATGGTGGAGATGGACGGTTCGATTTCATGAACCGCTATTTCTCCACCTCAGGTTGCCGTATCATGGATGTGAATGCATGGAAACCTGCGGATACCACGTTCAAAACCTCATGGGGAGCCTGTGATGAGGATCTGTTTAACAAAACCATGGAGCAAGCCGATTCCAGCCATGCGGCAGGCAAGCCGTTTCATTACTTTTGCATGACCACGAGCAATCACCGGCCTTATGATTTTCCGGAAGGACGCATTGACATACCCTCGCACAGCGGCCGCAGAGGAGCCGTAAAATATGCGGACTGGGCGATTGGCGACATGATCACAAAAGCGAGTAGTAAGCCATGGTTTAAAGACACCCTCTTTGTGATCGTAGCCGATCATTGCGCTAGCTCTGCCGGCAAGACCGAGCTTGATATCACAAAATACCGCATTCCGGGAATGATTTACAATCCTGGTTTAGTAGCGCCCAAAACCATCCCCACGATGTGTAGTCAGATTGATGTGATGCCTACCGTATTGGGCATGCTGGGTTGGAAATATCAAACTCTCAGCTACGGTTATGACCTGCTCTCACCCTCGGCATTCCCATTGCCAGGACGTGCGTTTGTAAGCAATTACCAGAAAATCGCACTCTTACGCAATGAGGGGATCGCGATTCTCAAACCCAACCAACAGTTTTCGACCTATGCCTGTGATCGCGTGACAGGTGATTTTTCACCACTTGATAAGAAAAAATCGGACAAACTCCTTCATGAAGCAATTGTATTCTATCAGAGTGCTTCCTGGCTGTTCGGAAGCGGCAGAATGAAGCGCGTGAAACCCGCTACGACAACCCCGTTAGACTAAGTCTGTTCAGAAATCAGTATTTGAAAAATTCATGGATCGAACATTTTGGTCGTCAATCGTTTTCCTCTTGGCGGTTTTTGGAATCTTTGAAATCACAGATGCAGATCTGTGGGTACAGGATAGATTGTATGATTTCGCCAGCAACGCATGGCTCGTCCATGCAAAAACAGTATTGCCACGTCTGATTTTTTACACCGGCCCAAAGCTGTTAATATGGTTATTCGGACTCTGCCTGCTGGCGTTGTCATTCGCTCCATTCCATTGGCGCATGCGGCTACATTCAGGTCATTTGGAACGTTGGGATTTATGGATCGTGGTTGGCACTCTTGCTCTTGCCCCATTGTGCGTCGCGACACTTAAAGCGACAACAAATGTGCATACCCCATCTGAAGTCCGTCGCTATGGCGGCAACGCGCCCTATGTTCGAGTTTGTGAGACGTATCCTCCGGGAGATCGCCCGATGAAGCGCGGGCGCGGCTTTCCTGCCGGACATGCCAGTGGCGGCTTTGCACTTCTGGCCTTGGCACAACTCGCAAGAACCAACCGCGGCCGCACGATCAGTATTGGCATTGGTCTGGCAATGGGAACGTGGATGGGGGGTTATCAAATGCTAAAAGGAGCTCACTACTTGAGTCACACGCTCCTTACCGCGATAATCTGTTGGATCATTTTTTTGTCACTCCGACGACTGAGAAGCAAATTCCCTTTGAAAAGCGGCTAGTTAGGATTCCTATTAATGAATACGGTCTTCACTCATTCCACATCATGAAATTTCCATCCATTACACTCACCCTTCTGTTGTCGCTGATTTCGCTGAACGCCGCGCGACCGCTCAATGTACTGTTCTTCACGGCGGATGACATGAACCACGACTCCAGCGCCGTATTCGGAGGGCCGATCAAGGATTTGACTCCGAATGTGGATCGCCTTGCATCCGAAGGCCTGCGCTTCAGGCATGCTTACTCCACGGTCGCGGTTTGTCAGCCGGTGCGTCAGACCATGTTTTGCGGACTCTACCCGCATCGCAGCGGATCGATGGGATTTTTTCCGGTCAATCCGCAGGTGCGCACGCTTCAGCA
>CAMCBV010000072.1 GCA_945873125.1 Prosthecobacter debontii | reverse complement strand
CAGCTTGATCCCGAACTGCTGGGTTCCGAACAACCAATCTATCGCTTCTTTGTAATCCATGAGCCGTGCAAACTTGCTTTAACTCAGAGCTTACTGCAATCTTGTTTCAAGCGGACAATGAGACTTCTGGCTTTTTCCCGACAGAGAGGGAGGAGGAATAGGAGGACGGGAGAAAAAATAAAAAATGGATTAGTTCTAAGATCTAAATTCGCTCCTCTTCTCCATCTTCTCCTCCCTCTCTGTAGAAAGAATGCCCGAGACCATCTAAAGCACCTCCGCCACAAAACGCTCTTTCTCAAAAATAGAGAAAGCCTCCGGTTCTTCACCCGTGCCAATGAAACGCGGCGCGACACCGAGTTGATCGAAGATCGTGAAAGCGATTCCGCCTTTTCCTGAGCCATCCAGTTTGGTGATGATCAATCCATCGAGCGGGCTGGCTTTGTGAAATTCTTTCGCTTGATTGAGGGCGTTCGATCCGGTTGAGGCATCGACAACGAGCAAGGTGAGATGCGGTGCGGTGTCGTCCTGTTTGGCGATTGTGCGGCGGATTTTTCCCAGTTCTTCCATCAGGTTATGGCGGGTGTGAATGCGCCCCGCCGTATCACAGATGAGGAATTGGGCTTTCTCGGCGATCGCTTGTTGGTGCGCTTTGAAACAGACCGATGAGGGGTCGGAATTCGCTTGGCCGGTGACGACGGGGATGTCCAGTCGATCGCCCCAACGCTGCAGTTGCTCGACTGCCGCCGCGCGGAACGTATCGGCTGCAGCCAGCATCACGCTGTGGCCGCGTTTTTTCAGCCACATGCCGAGTTTGGCAGTGGACGTCGTTTTCCCGGTTCCGTTCACGCCGACGATGAGAATGACAAATGGCTTGCCGTCTTCGCGAGGAGAGGGTGGAGGGCAATCATCGGGTAGGATTTTTGAAAGACGCTTGCGGGTGATGTCGACAACATCTTGGGCGGACACCTTGCGGCCGAGATCGAAGAGTTCGTTAACAATGCCTGTGCTGAGTTTGCCGCCCAGGTCGGCGGCGATGAGATTCGCCTCAAGTTCGTCCCAATCGACCTCAGCTTGGTCGATGATCGCGTTGAAAAGTTTTTTGAAAAAGCCAGCCATGAGTGGGGCAGGCTAACCGGAGGTGCGAATGGGTCAATTGAAGATTGCTGAATGCGGATCGGAAGGACTAAATCGTGGCGTGCCAGAGATTCGCGTTTTACCAGATATCCTAGCCAGCCAAGTCGCGGCAGGTGAGGTCGTGGAGCGTTCGGCGAGTGTGGTGAAAGAACTTGTTGAAAACAGCCTGGATGCCGGTGCGCGGGAAGTGATGGTAGATATTGAAAAAGGCGGAATGAATCTGATCCGCGTCACCGACGATGGTTGTGGCATGGCACGTGAGGATGCGTTGTTGTCTCTGGAAAGGCATGCGACGAGCAAACTGCGCACCTCGGCGGATTTAGCGACGATCCTCACTTTGGGTTTTCGCGGCGAAGCGGTTCCCAGCATTGCAAGTGTGGCGAAGTTCCGCATGGTCACCCGGCAGCCAGAGTCGCTGACCGGCACGGAAATCATCGTGGATGGTGGAAAACTCCGTGATGTCCGCGATGCGGGAGGTGCTCCCGGCACAGTGATTGAGGCGCGGAATTTGTTTTTCAATATGCCCGCTCGGCGCAAGTTCATGCGCGCTGAAAGCACTGAGTCCGCCCATGTGGAGCAGCAAATTCGCCTGCACGCTCTGGCCGCGCCGGGTGTGCGTTTCCGTTTCAGAAAAGACGACCGGACGGTTTTTGATCTCCCCGGTGTCGTTCGCACGGCAGACCGGGTGCGGCAGTTGCTGGGAAATGATCTCGGTGGCGAGCTGGTGGAAATTTCCGAAACCATCGGAAACGGCATGCAGGTCAGCGGCTTTATTCTTCCTGCTCAGCACGCCCGCAAAGGCAGGCGTCACCAATTTGTTTTTCTCAACGGCAGGCCGATCGAGGACTCGGCGGTATCGAAGGGCTTGGTGGAGGGTTTTCGAGGAAATCTTCAAGACGGCTTGTATCCGGCTGCGTGGTTGTGGTTGGAAATGGAGCCGCAGCTGGTTGATGTGAACGTCCATCCTGCGAAGAGGGAAGTGCGATTCCATCGCCCGCATGAGATCCGTGATCTCATTTCCCGAGCTGTCGCCGAATGCCTGAAGCCGCGTCCGCGGATCCCGCTTCCACAGGTGACCCCGCAGTCTGCGGGTCATTCCGAACTTGCCATCGAGTCAGAGGAAACCGTGGTGTCGCGTGCGGCGATGTTTCACCAGTCGCAGCAAGAACTCACCATGCTCTTGGCTGGAGATTCGCAAATCGAAGAGCGCCTTTCCAAAGCGCCCCGGTTCCGCTTGGTCGGGATGTTGCAGGAGCGGTATGTCATGTTTGAAAGCGACAGCGGCTTGGTCTTGTTCGATCCGAAAGCGGCGCGTGAACGGATCATTTTCGAACAACTCACCAAAGGCCGTAAAGCAGGCCTGGAAACACAAAACCTGTTGGTTCCCGTTTTGGTCGAACTTGACCCTCGCGATCTGGATCATTTGTTGCGCGAGAAAAACGCCTTGTTGGAGGCCGGCTTGGAAGTCGAGGCTTTCGGCGGAAACACCCTGCAACTGCGAAGCCTCCCAGCGTTTCTTGAAATGGAAGACCCGAAACTTTTCCTCAGCGAGATCTTGGAAGAAACCCTGCATGGCCCGGCATCGGCCGGAAAATTTACCTTCGAAAGACTCTCAAGAATCATCGCCAGCAAGGCGGCGAAGCGCGTTGTGCCGCGCCTCGCCGAGGCGCAAAGCCTCTTGGATGAACTGTTTGAATGCGATCTCCCTTACTGCGCGGCTGATGGCCGTCCCACCCTGACCGAATACAACCGCAAGGACATCGACAGGCGCTTTGGAGTGGGCAGGGGATAGTCCGTGAGGTAGCCGGTTCAAAACTGATTCATCTTGCCACTTGCAAGATCCGCCCCAGACCGCGATTCTCCGACATGCGCCTTTTCGACCGCTATATCGCCAAACAGATTCTTGTGGGGACGATCTATGCCGTTTTCATCCTGAGTCTGGTATTGGTGATGGGAAATCTTTTCAAGCAGGCGCGGCCCTTGCTTGTGGATCAGGCGGCCCCTTTGAGCCTTGTGGCCCGGTTTGTCATCAACGTGCTGCCTTTTTCGCTGATGTTCACCATCCCCTGGGGTTTTCTTTCCGCCGTGCTGCTGGTGTTCGGTAGGATGTCGAGTGATCATGAAATTACCAGTTTTCGAGTCGCCGGACTCAGCCTGTTTCGATTGGCGCTGCCGGTCTTCATCATTGGCGCATTGCTGTCGCTGGGCTGTTTGTGGATCAATGTGAATGTGGTGCCTCACGCAAAAGCCACGCTCACCGATTTGATCTATGAGCAGGTCAAACGTGACCCTCGCTCGCTGCTGGATCCGGGTATTGTGCAATCGAAGTTCAAGAATCAAAAAGTATTTGTCGAGGCACGGGACGGCGACACCTTGAAAGGCTTTCATCTTTACCAGGTTTCAGGCGTTGGCAAGCTGGCGCCATCCCGAACGGAAGCTTATGTGCACGCGGGAAGCGTATCGTTGATTGTCGATGAGGAGAAAAAACAGCTGCGCCTGAAATTGATCGATACCTTCATCGAATCCAAAAAACAGGACGGCACGTCAAAACTGGTGTTTGCTGGTGAGGCCGAGCCGTGGCTGTTTGATTTTGGCAATGATCGCAATAAAAAGATCCGTTCTAGCGCGATGACCAGTGCGGAAATCCGTCGTTACATCGGGGATAATCCCGGTCTCAAAGATTCCCAGAAAGTCAGTTTCCGTGCCGAGATTACCAAGCGCTTTTCGTTTTCCATGGCCTGCTTTTCGTTTGCGTTCATTGCCGTTCCCTTGGGCCTGAAAAGCCGACGCAAGGATACGTCTACCGGCTTGATCGTCAGCTTGCTGATCGGAACCGCGTATTTCCTCTTCACCATGCTGGCGGATAAATTCCATACCGATGCCGGTGCGGCGATTGCCCTGTGGGCGCCAAATGTTTTGTGTGTGTTGTTGGGCCTGTGGCTGTTCAGGCGCGCGCGGTTCCATTGAATATCACGAAGCCGCATGAGTTTCGGAAACGTCATCAAAAAATCCTATCGCGCAACACGCGATTATTTTGCCGAGGAGAAAATCGATTTTCTGCCCCGCGTCGGTCCTTTTAGCGATTATACAAAGTCAAAATTTGTTTGCGATATGCGGGCGGCGGCGAATGTGACCTTGCTGGCACTGCCACAGGCAATCGCTTACGCGGCGATAGCGGGGTTGGATATCGTTTACGGAGTGATGAGCGCGGCAGTTGCGGCGATCATTGCTCCGCTTTTCGCAAGCTCTCGCTACAATGTGCTGGGTCCGACGAACGCGACCGCTTTCATGCTGTTTAGCTTTTTTGCGGTGAACCCTAACTTGCAATCTCGGGTTCATGAATTGCTTCCATTGTTGGTTTTTATCGTTGCGATTGCCTCGATATTGGGCGCCCTCTTCAAGGTTGCGGATTTGCTGCAATATGTCTCACGGAGCGTTCTGGTCGGTTACATGGCGGGTGCGGCGGTGCTGATCATCGGCAACCAACTCAAGCCGCTGTTGGGCCTGAATCAGTTCGTCGACTCCGAGAAAACCGCGACTTTTTTCGGTTTGCTTGGCGAGCTTTTATACTCGATCAAACACACGCAATGGGCGCCTCTTTTGATGGGTGCCGTCACGCTTTCGGTTTACCTCGCCTTCAGGCGATGGAAAAAAAATTGGCCGGCGTTCTCGATCGCATTGCTCTTAGGTTCAATGATTTTCGGACCGCTCATTCACTTGGGTGTCGGTGCATTTGCGGGACAGGAAACGTTCCGAACTTTTGGGTTGACGGATCTTGTGCCGTCGATTCCTGATTTTTTTCGACCGGAGATTTTTAACGATATCTCGGTTTTGTTAGGCGTGGCCCTGGCGATCGCATTTCTGGCATCATTGGAAAACACCCTGATGGCAAAGTCGATCGCATCGCAGACAGGTGATCGCACCGACGCGAATCAGGACATGCTTTCCGTGGGTTTCTCGAACCTGGGCTCCGCAATCGTTGGCGGGATGCCTGCTTCGGGTTCGTTGACCCGGTCCATGCTGAATTTTAATTCCGGAGCCGCGACGAAAGCTTCTTCATTTTACACGGGATTACTTACTCTGTCACTGGTTGTCATGATCGCATGGTCTGAAAAAGCCGGCCTAGACATCATAGATTATATTCCTAAATCCGCGCTCGCCGTGCTGGTCATCGCGGTCTCTTTCACGCTCTTCAATCTCAAGCAAATCCGTATTTGCCTGCGCTCCACATTGGATGACGCGGTGGTGATCATCGTGACATTTATCGCAACACTTCTCGCGCCCTTACACGTTGCCATTTTTATCGGGGTTGCGATTTCCATTACCTTGTTTCTGCGAAAAGCCAGCAAGCCTTACCTGAAGGAATACGAGTTCAACGATCTGGGTGAGCTAAGGGAAAAAGAGGTGAACGAAGCGAGGCCGATTCCCGCGATTTCCATCGTGCATGTGGAAGGGGATTTGTTCTTCGGCGCATCGGAGTTGTTCCGCACCCAGATCCAGCGGATTGCTGCGGACCCAGCGATTAAGGTTATCATCCTGCGCTTGAAAAACGCGCGCCATTTGGACGCGACGAGTGTCATGGCACTTGAGGATTTGGTTGGCTTCATTCGCCGCCAAGGGCTGTATTTGTTGATATCCGGAGCATCCAAGGACGTTTATAAGGTTCTAAAGCGCTCGGGTATTTTGGAAATACTTCAAGAGGGCGCGGATCGAACCCAAGGCGAAAGCAATATCTTTCTCGCGATGCCATCGAACCCCAATATTTCGACGCGGGATGCATTGCGCCGCGCGCAACAACTGCTTGGCACGAAGGAGGCTGATGTCCGGATTTTTTACGATCCGAAACATAAACGGTAATCAGGATTACTCGCTGCCACCTTTGCTGGGATAATTTTTGTTGAGCTTTTCAATCGTTTCCGGAACGAGCTTTGTGTTTTCGCGATGAGCAAAGGCATTTGCGAACGGATCCTCAGTCCGCTCCATGAAGCCCAGAAGCTCTTTTCGCATGGATGCAATTTCGGCTTGGTTGGCTGGATCATGGATCAGGTTTTTCCGCTCACACGGATCTGTTGCGAGATTGTAGAATTCCTCGGGTGTGCGATAGCTATAAAATCGGGTTCTCTCCAGGATCTCCGGATTGCTTTCCGCGGCAGATGTCATGGCTTTCCATGTCAAACCAGACATGTTTTCAGTATGATATTTTTTTGTGCCGTTGCTCCATGCGTTCCATATGTATGCGCGTTCCCTGGTGCGCATGCAGCGCATGGGCAGCCAATTGTTTCCATAAGCGGCGTTATAGACAGTAAACACATGATCCCAACCCGCCAACTTTTCACCCTTGAGTGCGGGTAGAAATGAACGCCCGTCAATGTCCGGAATGGCCGGCAGCTTTGCGGCATCAAGAAGGGTTGGTGTAAAATCCAAAGTGGTAACCATGTGGTTTTCATCCACTACTCCCGGCTTGGTAACTCCCGGCCATCGAATGATCAGTGCACCCCTCGAGCTGTTTTCGTAATTGTTGGATTTTGCAAACGGAAACGACATGCCATGATCGCCGCCATAAAACACAACGATTGTGTTATCCGCATATCCTTCTTCCCTGATCACCGCCAGCACTGCCCCGAGCGCATCATCCAAACGTCGCACATTCGTATAATAGCCTGCAAGTTCACGCCGGATTTCTGGTAAATCCTCAAGAAATCCAGGAACCTGAGTGACTTCCTCCGGCTTAACCCAGCGACTCGGAGGCTCGCCCCCGGCGAGGTCGTCCGGTCCATTCATGCCGATGAACGGGCGGTGAGGATCGTAGCAATTAACGTTATGAAAAAACGGTTTTCCCTGTTCACGTGCCTTACGCAGGAATTGGCGTGTGGCTTCTGCGAGCTGCTTCGGCCGGCGGCTGATGGTGTCATCGCTCACATCCGCACAAAACTGATCGGCGGGCTGCATGTGTTTTCTTTTTCCGTAACATGAGATCAGGTACCCGGCATCGCGAAATTGTTGCTGAAGCGTGCGCACCTGCGGATTGACCGGAAAAAATCCCATCGATCCGCTGCGATGCGGGTAGAGTCCGCAAAACATGGTCTGACGCACCGGCTGACAAACCGCGACCGTGGAGTAAGCATGCCTGAAGCGCAGGCCTTCGGATGC
>CAMCBV010000071.1 GCA_945873125.1 Prosthecobacter debontii | reverse complement strand
TCCGGAGCCTTCACATGCGGTCCGATCTTGATCGCATCTTCATGAATCACATCGCGGTATTGGGGCGCGAGTCCCTGCGTGTTCGCCATGTCCCAGCCAAGCGCTTCGAACAGCGGATCGAGGAATTGTTTGCGAAGCTGAAACTCGTTGTAATTTCCCGAGCGGAAGTGTTCGCGGTGTTCGGCGAAGGTCTCGCAAAGTTTGAGGACAATGTCGGGTGCTGGCATGAAGCTTGGAATAGTTTCGAGAGGGTTAGCGAAAAATCCGCACGTAGCCAGCACGAAGACTAGACCTCGTATTCATGCATCAGGCGTCTCACATCCTGTGCCTTTCCGAAAAGAACCAGAATATCATCAGATTCGAAAACGCGGTCGGGTTGCGGAATTCCCAAAACCTTGTGAATGGAGGCGTGGGTTGAAGCGGAGGAGGTTCCGCGACTTTTGCCGATGGTTACCACGTTCAGCTGATATTTATCCCGCAGCGCCACTTCCTGAAGAGTTTGCCCGACCATCTTCGCAGGCGCGTTGATCTGGGCGATTTCATATCCCCCACCCAGTTCCAATGTGTTCAGAAGATCGGGGGTCTTGAGTGAGCGCGCCAACCATGCGGCAGCCATCGCTTCCGGGATGACGAGCTCATCGATTTTGAGAAGTTTGAGCAATCTGCCATGAAGCGGATTGATAATCCGACTGATGATTTTTTTCGCACCCAGTTGCTGAACGTTTGAGGCGATGGAAAGCGAGGCTTCGAAGTCCTCACCGATTGCAATAATCACCGCATCACAAGCATCGATGGGGATTTCATGAAATGCATTCATATCGGTGCAGTCCGCTTGGATCAAAAACTCGATTTCATCCTTAAGCTGGTTGATGTGTGCCGGATCATTGTCCACAGCCACGATCTCGTGGCCCTCTCTACTCAACTGCCGTGTGAGGTGAGTGCCGAATGTTCCAAGGCCGATAATACAGAATCTCATGATGATTTTGGAGGTTAGTTTAGCAGAATGTCTTCGTGTGGTTTCCCTGAGGCGGGACGTGTGTCTGGAGGAATCAAAGTCGCCATGACGGTCAGGAGACCGATTCTTCCAACGAACATGTTGAGGATCAGGAGAGATTTACCGCCGTCCGAAAGCAAGGGAGTTAGATCAACAGAAAGTCCGACCGTTGCGAACGCGCTGATGAGCTCAAACAGTAGGCGGATGTCCGAAATACCGTTTTTCGCCTCAAGGAATTGGAAGACCATGAAATTTCCGGTCAGCCATATGAAAGCCAAGAGAATGAGACCCAAGGCTTTGCTGCCGGATTCGCTTGGAATGGTGCGATTGAACGCGACCAAGCCCCGTTTTCCCATTCGCAGCTCATTCCATAAATAGCCGAGACCGAGGGCAACCACAGTGGTCCGGATACCACCGGCCGTGCCGCCGGGAGATCCGCCGATCAGCATGAGAATCATCAGCACATTGAGGGTCATGGGCGCGAGCGCGCTCATGGAAACCGTGTTGAAGCCCGCGGTCCGTGCGGTGACCGAGTGAAAAAACGCGGTCATGACTTTCCCTCCGTTTTCAGGACCTTTCCACAAAATGAATTCGGATACGAGGATGGCTAACGCGCCGCCAACGATCAATATCGCAGTTGATACCAGAACGATGCGGGTATGGATGCGCAGGCGGTGGAAAGCATGTTCTTTTTTGAAAAGCTTGCGATAACGCGACATCACCCACTGACAAAGATCTTCAATCACAAGCGAGCCAAGTCCGCCGGTTGCAATCAGCAGCATGATGCAGACCTGCCATATTCCGTTGCCATGAAGAGGTTTGCTGGCCAGTCCGTCCGGAAAGGTCGAAAATCCCGCGTTACAGAATGCTGAGACGGAGTGAAATACGGAGTGAAAAGCCCTTTCCTTCCAAGGCATCGCAGCATCCATGCCTGAATAGAGGACAACGGCTCCGGTCAATTCGGCAACAAGTGTGAAGACCACGATGAATGTGAGTGTCTGGCCGATTCTTGAAAGCCGGTTTTCGGAAATCATGCGGCCCAACAGCAAGCGGTCATGAAGGGAGAGGCCTTCGAACAACACCACCGCCGCAAAAAAGGTAAGGGTCATGATGCCAAGGCCGCCCACCTGAATCAGCATGAGAATGACAACCTGACCTGTCTGGCTGAAAAAAGTCGAAGTGTTTTGGACGGACAAGCCCGTCACACAAACGGCACTGGTGCTGGTGAACGCGGCATCCAGCCAAGAGCATGTCTCCGCCGCCACCACGCAACGGGGCATTTTCAGAAGAAGGGCTCCAATCAGGATGATGGCAAAAAAGGAGCCGATCAACATCATACCGGGATGGAAGGTACGTGCCGTGAGCCGGGTTTGGTAATGAATCATTGAGGCGATTCCGGAGAACAAGACCCCCAATTGGACAAATACATGCCAGCCTATGGAGTGGGAATCGGCACCACGGAACTCCTGGATCATCAGGCCCATCGATACGAGAAATACCAGAACCGCGATGGTTTCATGCATGATCATCCGCCGCCGCTCCTGGCCGCGGGATTTGATCCCCCACATCAGCCAACTGCGTTCTAGGGCAAAAACAAAACCTATGGCTAGAGTCAATGTGTGCTGCCACTCGGTCACAAAGCCCGTCCAGCCAACCAAACCGATAAAGCAAACCATGGAGGCCAGCATCAAAAGCGGATGCAATACCTGGCGGCATATTTTCAGCCCGGTGGCGATTTCGCCAGACTCACTTGCTTGATTCATGCCGGTGCATTTTTATAGCCGCAAGGGATTGATGGAAAGACTAATTTCCAAGCCTATATATTCATCCATATGAAAATTTTGAGTGGTCAATATGGATCACTTCATCCATAAGCCACACATGATTTGGGCTTGGGTGATATTTATCGGTTTTGTGTTCATGATGCTGGCGTTGGATCTGGGTGTGTTTCATCGCAAATCGCATGTGGTGGGTTTTAAAGAGTCTCTCGGATGGTCGGCCATTTGGATCACGATTGGCCTGTCGTTTTCGGTGATCGTTTATTTTGCGTATGACCGGCATTGGTTTGATTTGGGCTACTCGGTAGACGCCGTCGATAAAGTGCTCAACACGGGAAAGTTGGCGGCAACCAAATATCTAACAGCCTACGTGGTGGAGAAATCACTGAGCGTGGACAATATTTTCGTCATCGCCATGGTTTTCAGCTCTTTGGCAGTGCCTGCCCGTTATCAACACCGGGTTTTGTTCTGGGGCATCATCGGCGCACTCGGGATGCGGGGAGCCATGATCGGGCTCGGCGCGGTATTGGTGCAGAATTTCCATGCGATCCTCTATTTCTTCGGAGTATTCCTTATTTTCACCGGAATCAAAATGTTGGTCATGGAGGAAAAGGAAGAGCATCCGGAAAACAATCCGGTGGTCCGATGGATTAGAAAAATATTTCCAATCACCAAGCATTTTCATGGCCAACACTTCATGGTCAGAGCCGGCAGCAAGTGGTCCCAAGAAGCCGCCGAGCCAGGTCTGGAATCCAAAGCCGATCCTGTCGTGGAGGCCGCAGCTCCAGGAAAATGGCTGCTCACCCCTCTGGCGGTCGCTCTTATATTGGTTGAAGTCACGGATTTGATTTTCGCGGTCGATTCCATTCCTGCGGTTTTTGCCATTACCGCGGATCCGTTTCTGGTTTTCACGAGCAACGTTTTTGCGATTCTCGGATTGCGCTCGCTCTATTTCGCATTGGCGGGATTGATCAGCAAGTTCCGCTACCTCAAGCCGGCCTTGTCACTGATCCTTGTTCTGGTCGGGGTGAAAATGCTCGCCGCAAAATGGCTTAAAATCTGGTTGGGTGATTCGTTCAATCTAACCATTTTGGCGGTCATCATCGCTGTGCTCGCCACCGGAATCATTACATCCATGATTGTGGGTCAAAAGGATGGCGAAGATTCCGTCAGCTAAATCCAAGCATTTCCCATCATGCAGATCCTTAAAGATTTTTTAGATATCATGCTCCATCTGCAGGATCACTTGCATGATTTCACGCGCCAATACGGTGTCTGGGTCTATGCCTTGTTATTCCTGATTGTTTTTTGTGAGACAGGCTTGGTCGTGACTCCGTTTCTCCCCGGGGACTCGCTATTGTTTGCGGTGGGAGCGATCGCGGCGGATCCAGACTCGGGTCTCAATATTTGGATTGCCGGAATCCTTCTTTTTGTCGCAGCCATTTTGGGAGACACGGTGAACTATTGGATCGGGAATCGATCCGGCGGCTGGGCGATTCGGAAATTTCCAAGGATCATCCGGCAAAGCCATCTTGATAAAACCTCTCATTTCTTTGCGCGCTACGGGGGCAAGGCGATCATCATCGCGCGTTTCGTTCCGATTGTGCGCACCTTCGCACCTTTTGTCGCCGGTTCAGGATCCATGGATTACAGGAAGTTCATGAGCTTCAATGTTATCGGCGCCTTGCTTTGGGTTGGCTTGATTCTTCCAGCAGGCTGGTATTTCGGCAACTTTCCCGTCGTGAAAGAAAACTTCGAGCTCGTGGTTTTCGGAATCATTGGATTTTCCATTTTGCCGATGCTCGTTGGGATGGCACGGGCGAAATGGAAACGGTAACGGCCGTCGGGTGGCTGACCGGATGAGACCTAATGTCGTTTCACTTGGGTCGCGGTCGATGTCAGGCGGTCAATGTAAGCGAGCAGCAAGGCGGAAATTACAAAAGTCATGTGGATGGCGACTTGCCATAACAGCACTTTTTCCGAAATCCGATCGGCTTCGATAAAAGTTTTGAGCAAGTGAATCGATGAAATGCCGATGAGAGCGGTTGCCAGTTTCACTTTGAGAATTCCGGCGTTCACATGAGATAACCATTCCGGCTGATCCGGATGTTTTTCAAGATGAAGCCTTGAAACAAAGGTCTCGTATCCGCCAACGATCACCATGATGAGCAAGTTTGCGATCATCACCACATCGATCAGACCAAGCACCGTGAGCATGATTTCCGTCTCTGTGATCTGAGTGGTTTTTTGAACGAGATGCCAGAGTTCCACAAGGAAATGGAAGACGTAGACCGCCTGAGCGATGATGAGCCCGAGATAGAGTGGTGCTTGCAACCAGCGGCTGAGGAAAATGAGATTTCCAAGAACGCCGTGGAGAGGTTGGGTGTCGCGCTTGGGGGAAGGGTTGATTTCGTCCGAGTTGTCCATGAATGCTTGTATGTGAATGAACCGATGATGTTCGTGGGCGGAAGGCAATCACAAAGCCGCCTCAGCGTCCACGGAAAATCCAAGATGCCAAATCGGTATCATCAGGCTCCCCGGCGCTCTCTGTTGTCCGTACTTGCCGCATCCAGCAAGCAAAGCCTAAAGTAAAGCCCATGACACGCAAACGATTCATCATCTCCCTCGCTTCCCTCATCGCCCTGACATGTTCCCATGCGCAAGAGGCGCCGAAAAACATGAAACTGTTTCTTCTCATCGGACAGTCTAACATGGCTGGACGCGGAAAAATCGAGGAGCAGGACAAAGTCACCAACCCTGACATTTTCATGCTCACCAAAGACCTCAAGTGGGTCATCGCCAAAGATCCGGTACATTTCGATAAAGGTGCGGCAGGTGTGGGTCTCTGCTCCGAATTCGCGCGTGATGTTTTTAAAGCCGATCCCAAATCCCCGATCGGCCTCATTCCTTGTGCGATGGGTGGCTCATCCCTCGATCAATGGCAGCCAGGCAAACCGCTTTATGTGACGGCGATCTCACGTGCCAAAGAAGCCATGAAACAAGGTAGCTTGGCAGGCATCCTCTGGCATCAAGGGGAGTCCGATGCGAAACCCGAATCGATTGCGACGTATCCCGCCCGTTTCGAAACGATGATCACCCAGCTCCGCAAAGAACTCGGGGCGGAAAACGTTCCTGTGCTCATCGGCGAAATCATTCCAGGCCACGGCAACCACGATGCGGTCAATATCGCATTGGCTGAAACTGCGAAGAAAACTCCCAACGCCGCGCTCGTCAGCTCCGCGGATCTCGGGAAAAAGCAACTTCACTACGACTCCGCTGATTATCGTGCTCTTGGCAAACGTTACGCTGAGGTGTTTTCAAAATGGGAGAAGAAGTGAGGGAAATATCCCAAACTCATTTGAACAAAAAATAACCCATGATCGCCAAAATTCCGAACCAGCAAGACCATATTTGCGTGAGATTCAGGCAGCGTGCTCCGGTTGTCTCCGCTGGATCATCCGGATGGTAACCGAAAAGCCCTTCATATTTCACAAGCATCCAAGCCCCCAACCCAAGCCAAAAGATGATGAACAAGGCCAATGCGATTTTGATAAGGATCATGATGAGGACGCCGGCAAAGATGGAACTGGGTTTGCGATACGTCAATGGCGCGGCACGCGCTATTCACAGACTTCATATTGCGATTTGACTCATTTAGAACTGCGGTGCTAAGTTAACTCAGTTTCAATACGATGACACAAGTTCTCCAACACGATTACGGGAAAAGCAAAGTGACCTTGGTTCAAATTCGTAGTGCAATCAAGGCGGTTAAAAAAGAGCGTGGAAAAGTTGTGGCTTGTGGCCATAAAGCCAAAACTACTACTGTTAGGAAATTAAGTTCAACACGTTGCAAAAAGACTAATAAGTGAGCTTAAAGATCTCCAAGGCCTACGCACGGCAGGTCTTTCTCAATTGCCCGTTTGACGAAGCTTATCGCGAGATATACGAGGCCATTATTTTTGTGGTCGTCCATTGTGGTTATGTGTTGCGTTGCGCTAGAGAGCGCGATGACTCTGGAGAAACCCGTATTTCGAAAATTGTAGAAATCATTCGAGATTCCCAGTTTGGTATCCACGATATTTCACGCGTGGAATGTGACGCGAACAGTGGATTGCCACGGTTTAATATGCCCCTGGAGCTAGGGCTTTTTCTCGGGGCGAAATCTTTCTCTGACGAGCCGAAGCAGAAGAAAAAACGTTGTTTGATCTTGGATAGTGAGCCTTATCGTTATCAGAAATTTATATCAGATTTAGCAGGTCAGGACATTAAATCTCATGGAGGCAAAGCTCTTACGGCCATGAAAGAAACGAGAAAGTGGTTGGCGAATGTCAGCACTCGTCCATTACCGGGATCTTTGGAGACTGAACGCCTTTACGGAGAATTTCGCAGAGATCTGCCAAGTATTTTGGTAAAGCTGGGATTGCGGCACGAAGATGTTCAATTCGTCGAGTATGTGAAAGTGACCATGGAGTGGCTCAGAGATCGCCAGAAAAGCGAATGAGCGAAAGGTCATAGAGACTATGTTGGGAATGGTGTTTTCGCAGTAAAAGCTAGCGCGATACCTCAATGGCGTGGAACGAGAGGGATTGTGGTGCGGCACACCACCAAGCGGAATGCGGCTACGTCGGATTGATTCCGCCGCTAGAGTGGCTATGGCGTTGACTCCGCTATGCTCCGTCCCTGCGGGGTGCGCTTTGCGTTGGTAATGAAAATTCGCTAGCGCGAAATTTGCAGTCAAACCCTGTTGCCGTAGGCAAGGGGTTCTCGACCCTCCTTTAAACGCCATCACCCCAACCCCGCTGACGGGGTTGGGGTGATGGCGGAACGAGAGGGATTGAGGTTACTTCGCAACCTCCCTGCAGTTTGCGCTTCGCGATAGTGGCGAATGTTTTGCGTTCCGCAAAACTCGGCAGTCAAACCCCGTTGCCTACGGCAAGGGGTTCTGGGCCCTGCCCTATAACGCCACCACCCCTACCCAGAATTTCTGGGCAGGGGTGGTGGCGGATCGGCAAGG
>CAMCBV010000070.1 GCA_945873125.1 Prosthecobacter debontii | reverse complement strand
TTTGCCACTGATAAAACAGTGTGGGATGGAGCTGATGCTCGTCGCAGATGACAGAGATCGGCTTGTTTTCAACAAGGTGTAATTTCAAGAGCCTGACTTTTTCCTCGGCGGAAAAATGGCGGCGTGAACGGGCGGATTCGGATTGATTGTCTTTTGGTTTCATGGTCGGTGCGGGTTGACCGGCCATAGTTTAACTCAGTGTGTCAAATCAGACATTCCGTTTGAGGCGGGACATGCTCAAGCGTAAGCGTCTTACCATAAGTGTCCTAGTGAACACTTATAGTTTGGCGAGAACGGATAAAGAGACTGTGATTGATTCATGACCCCCACATAAACACCCTGCTGCTGGCGCAAAGATCTTTCTGAATTCCGTGGTTTGAATGACCGAGAACGCGCTGGATTTCTCCTTGTATTGGAATGGTTGGATGCCTGTGCGGAGACTGGAGCGAACCACCGAAGTTTAGCGGAGCGGGTTCGCGCGGCGGTGCGGTCGGCTGGTTCTAGGCGGGGTTACGAGACAAGCTTCCCCCATCAGCCCGGATCAGCCGGCCAGAGGCACGGCTCTCCGGGATTTTGGATTAGATAAATTCGTTGACCAAATTCTCAAGCATCTCTTGGCGGCCGGAATCGAGGGTTGGCTCTCCGTTGGAGAGGGCGTAAGCGCTGACTTCGGCCAAGCTGACTTGTTTGTTGGCGATTTTGGCGCCGATACCGGTGGTCCAGGATTTGTAGCGGTTGGTAACGAAATCCTGAAGCCTGCCATCCTCGCGGATTGCGGCAGCGATTTTCAGACCACGAGCGAAGGCGTCCATTCCGCCGATGTGGGCATGGAACAAGTCGGAAGGCTCATGGGATTCGCGGCGGCGTTTCGCATCGAAGTTGAGACCACCCGTGGTGAATCCACCCATTTCGAGAACTTTCAACATGATCTCGGTCGTGAGGTAGATGTCTGTCGGGAATTGGTCGGTATCCCAGCCGATGAGCTCATCACCTTGGTTGGCGTCAACGGAGCCGAGCGCGTTCGCATCGATGGCGACGGTCATCTCATGAAGCATGGTGTGTCCGGCGAGGGTTGCGTGGTTGGTTTCCAAGTTCAGTTTGAAATGATCCATCAGACCGTACTGACGGAGGAAATTAAGGCACGCCGCGGAATCGGAATCATATTGGTGGGTCGAGGGCTCACGCGGTTTCGGCTCAATGTAAAACTGACCTTTAAAGCCTATGGTTTTCGCGTAGTCGACGGCGAGATGGAGAAGATTCGCGAGGTTATCGAGCTCGCGCTTCATATCGGTATTGAGAAGCGTCGAGTAACCCTCACGGCCACCCCAGAAAGTGTAGCCCTCACCACCCAGTTTCAGGGTGCCGTCCATGGCAGCTTTGACTTGGGCTGCACCGTAGGCGAAGACATCCGCGTTTGGCGAAGTGCCGGCACCTTGCGCGTAACGTGGATGCGAGAACAAACAGGCGGTTCCCCAGAGCAGTTTCTTGCCGTGGGCTTTTTGAAGGCCAAGCAGGTGATCGGTGACTTTTTCCAAAGCCGCGTTGGATTTCGCGAGATCTCCAAGCTCCGGCGCGATATCGCGATCATGCCAGCAGTAGTAATCGATTCCGATTTTATCAAGAAACTCGAAAAAGACATCCGCGCGCTTGAGGGCGTTGGAAACGGAATCGCTCTGGTCATCCCAGGGCATCAGGGCGGTCGGCCCACCGAATGGATCGGAAAGTCCGTTACGCATGACATGCCAATAGGCAGCAGCGAAACGGCAATGATCTTTCATGCTTTTACCCGCGACGATTTCATCGGGATTATATTGCTTGAACGCGAAAGGATTTTTGGATTTCGGACCTTCGAACTGAATTTTAGGGATGTCAGGGAAATGGGACATGACTACGGTCTATGGGTTCCATATCCCAGCCGCAAGAGTGAAAATCAAAAAACACGAGGCGGGGATTGATTCGCCCTGATGGAAATCATAAGACTGAGACGTGAACCGCCCCGTAGATGCCGTTATAGAATTTCTCCAGTCCGAGCAGGCACATGGAATCAGCCATGTTTTTTTGGACAATGAGACTCGTGACGGACTGCGCGAACTTTACATCCGGGCGCGAAAACCCATCAAGCTACAGCCCGACATTCCGAGAGAAATCACGGCCCCACAAGCGGCACCACAGTCGGCACCACAACTCATTGAGCTGATCATCGAGGGCGAGGACAAACCTGCGAAGCTTGAGAGTGTCAAACGCCAAGCCGCGGATTGGGCGCCGGCACGCGTGCTGGGCACCCTGTGTGAGACCTTGGTTTTTGCGACAGGCAACCCCGATGCGAAAATCATGCTGATTGGCGAGGCTCCTGGCTATCATGAGGAAAGGGAAGTTCAGCCCTTCGTCGGACCGGCTGGACAAAAGCTAGGTGAAATACTCCATGCAATGGATCTCACTCGCGAGGACATCTATATTTCAAATCTGGTAAAATTCCGCCCAGCTACTCCCAAGCAAACCACCAATAACCGCAAACCCACCTCCCAGGAAATGGCGGCGTGCCTTCCCTTGGTGATGGCCGAGATCGAAATCATCAAACCCGCAGTCATTATCGCCCTTGGCGTAACCACAGCCGAAGGCCTATTGAACCTTCAGGGTGCCGTTGGAAACATGCGCGGCAAATGGCACGAAGTTTCCGGCATCCCCGCCAGAGTGACTTATCACCCCAGCTATCTGCTTCAGAGTGGATCAAATGAAGTCAAGCGCGCCCTATGGGAAGACATGCTTGCGGTGATGGAGAAAATCGGCATGCCGATATCCGAGAGACAGCGCAGGTTCTTCCTGACCAAGTCGTAATGGGCAGTGACGTTTATGCTAAACATCCCTATCTGCATTCCGCCTAGGTTTTCCGAAACCGATGTGTTCTGACTGCCGCAATAGATAGGCGTTCAACTCCGATAAGTCGAGGCTGCTTGTTCATTTTTATGCCATTCCTTTTTCACCAAGGACCGGAATCGGCCTCGGCGCGATTTTCCGACGCAAGCCAAATTGCCTGACAGCAAGTCGTTGAAGATGCGCTTTGGCCTCCTCGACACTGTCCGTGAAAAAAATCAGTTCAGGATCTTCCGGACTGATCATCCCCTCATCCACCATCTTGTAGAGAAAGTCCATGAGCGGCTGCCAGAACTCTTTGCCCATCAAAATAATCGGAAAGTTTTTGAGCTTGCCGGTTTGAATCAATGTCATGGTCTCAAACATCTCATCCATGGTCCCAGCACCTCCCGGCATGACGATAAACGCATACGAATACTTCACCAGCATGGTTTTGCGTGTGAAGAAATATCTCATGTTCACCGAGCGATGGACAAACGGATTCACCTCTTGCTCGAAGGGCAGGATGATATTGACACCAATCGAACGTCCACCGGCCTCAAAAGCGCCCTGGTTGCCCGCCTGCATGGTGCCCGGACCTCCGCCCGTGATAACCGTGAAACCAAGTTCCGCGCTCGCCGCTCCCATCTGCCTTGCCAATTCATACCAGTGGGTTCCAGGTCGGGTTCTGGCAGATCCGAAAATGGTCACGCAGGGCCCCACGAAATGCAGAATACGATAGGCCCGTATCAAATCCAGACCGACGCGGATGAGCGAACAAAGATCGTGAAACCGGGAGCGCGGACCAGCCAACCAAGAGCGTTCTTCCACCTCAAGTTCAAAGATCTTTTGTTGGCGGATTTCCTCCTCCGTGATCTGATGCTCCTCGGTAATTTCAGGACATTCCGGACAGCTTTTTTTCATGCTCATTGACCATCATTAATACTTAAAAACACAACCGCTAAAGAAAAACTTCACTCCCGAAAGCCGAATCATCCTTAAAAACATTCAACCACAGAAAGAAAACGGAAAACCTACCCCCAAACATACCTTCCTATATTGAAATATAAAACCTGTGGGATGTCATGCGATGGGAAAGAGCTTCGTGATTCAACGGGAGTCTTCAGGGACCTTGTGGAGATTGATCAAAAATTGATTTCCAAAGATACTGAAGACTCCCGCCGAATCACGAAGCTGGCTTTCACAGCACATCAACAACAGGAACAAAAAAATTAACGGCGCACTCGGGCAGGGGCTGCGGATTTCACATGGAACGGAGACATTCTTGCGGCTTCTTGGCTGGCTCTTTTGAGTAACGCGATGAGAGAGGCGTTGATGAAATATTCTTTCAACAGAACCTCGCGAGTTTCGCCATTTTGAGATTTGCGGACAATTTTCATAGGATCAATGATTCGGGATGAAAGATGACTTTTCAGGTTCAGGCCAAGAGAACGGTCTTCACCGCTCGAATTCAGCCGCTTCCATGTTGTGAAGCGGTGCAGAGATCAGGATTTTTTTATTTTTTATGAAAAATCCTCATTTTGTGAGATTCCGCCTGACCTAGACCCAAAGCAACCTCGCGGCAGCCACAAACGAGAAGCCGACGATCATCCATTCGAATGCCGCTTGGGGAACCCTGCCGATCAACCAGCGGCCGATCACAATTCCCACAAAAACTCCCGGCAGAAGTTTCGCATTCTCCCAAAGACTCGCTTCGGTAATCAGCGCTAGCTTGGCATTGAGAGGAATTTTGATGATGTTGATCAGCAGAAAAAAACGCGCGCCTATCCCAATCAATTCCATCTTTGGAATCCGCTGAGTCAGCAAATATAGCTGGATCACCGGCCCTGCGGCATTGGCCAACATGGTCGAAAAACCACCCATCACACCGGCGGAATAACCAAAACCACGAGACTCTGCCATCGCATCGAAAAACCCGGGTCGCCATTTCCGGAAAGCCTGCACCGCCACCATGAAAAGCACACAGCCTCCGATCACACGCCTTGCCACTTCGTCGCCGATCTCACCCAACAGCCACCAACCTAACAACAGGCCAGCCAAAGTTGCAGGCAACAATTTCCATACCGGCTTCCACGAACCGTATTTGATGAACGCCGGATATGTCATCAGATCCGCAGCAATCAATAACGGCAACGCCAAGCCCACCGACGCCTTCGCGCCGTAGATTTCCGCAAATAAAACCACGGAGACCACCGAGATTCCGCTGAATCCGGATTTTGACAAACCGATACACACAGCCGCTACCATTGCAATGGCCAGTAATCCGGAATCGTTTGGCATCGGCGACAATGTGATCAAATAAACCCCGCCATAGAAGTCATTTATCGCAAGCCTGATCTATCGAACCGATTTTGCAAAAATCCGAAGAATCATATCGGCAGCTCTGTCAAGCCCCACTTACTTATCGACCCGCCGTGTCGATTGCGTTAAGATTTTCTCACACGACCGTCTGCCATGGAAACTCTGCTTCAACTTTCTGATTCATCCGCACCATCCACACTCAAAGAAGTCTTGGACGCACTCAAAAAACAACACCTTGAGCCTCGCCTTGAATCGAAGGCGTGGGGAGATTGGATTTACCTGGAAGGCTACAAATCGGTCATCAGCATTGAATCCCACCGTGGTCTGTCATCTTCCGCCACCGTCGAACACGCCGAGGGCGAAGAACAGGGCGAACTCGCACAGTGCATCTTTCGCGCCTTTGGGAAGCTTGGCTGGCATGGCGTTGATGATGATGGTGAGTTTTCGCTCTAATATCCAAACGATCACTTGATCATCCCGACGGGTTTGATACATTCCACGGATTCCATTTTATGAAACTGTTCCGGCTCATCTTCTGCGTCCTCTCTTACGCCTCGTTCATTTACACGGCATCCGCTCATCAGGTCGATTCTGTTGAACTCGAATTCGAACGCGCTGAAAAAACTTGGGTTCTCAAGGGCATGCTCGATATGGCCTATTTTCTGCCCGAGATGCGTGGCGTGGAGTCTGCGCCACCCCTCATGCGCAAGGACGTGATGGCTGCGCCGAAAGCTACGCAAGATCGATACGTCGAACAAATCGAACACACCCTCCGCCAACTCCTTACTCTGAAATTCAATGGCAAGACACTGAATTGGAAAGTTGATTTTCCCGATTTCAAGAATCAGCCGCTGGTTCTTCCCGAGGAAACCGGCGGTTGGGCACTTGCCAATGCCGTAATCAAAGTCGACGCGCAACCCGGACCGGGCCAGCTGGCTGTCTTTTGGAACGATAAACTGAATTCCGAACTCATTCTGATCATGATCGAAGGGGAGGAACTCAGCACCCTAAGCGTTTTTTCAGGAATGTCCGGTATTCTACTGGATGTGAAGGCCTCGGAAATATCCTCCAACCGGACCGAAACAAGACCTTCGAAGCAAACCCAAGTGGAAAGCTGGATCCTTTCCGGCTTTCGACACGTAATTCCCATGGGACTGGATCACATTCTCTTTATCCTTGGGTTGTTTCTGCTCGCTCCACGCCTCAAACCCCTGCTTGGCCAGTCCTTGCTATTCACTCTTGCCCACTCCATCACGCTGGCTTTGGTGATTTTTGGCGTGATTCATTTTCCTGCCAAATGGGTCGAAGTGCTAATCGCCGTCAGTATTGCATGGATCGGAATCGAAAATCTTTTCGCTAAAAGAATCAACACCTCCCGCCTTTATCTCGTCTTTGGCTTCGGTCTCATTCATGGCATGGGATTCGCCGAAGTACTTAGAGGGAAACTTGGAGATCTCAGCGGTAAGGCACTCGCTTTGCCCCTTGTCTCGTTCAATATCGGAGTCGAGCTCGCACAAGCCACACTCTTGATTTGCGCCTTCATCATCCTCATTCCGTTTCGGAAATGGACCGTCTCCATTCAGAACATCGGCTCAATTTTGATCGCTTTGGTGGCGCTTTTCTGGATCTACCAACGCATGTTTGCCTAAAAGTGCCCGATCTCTTGGCAAATATCCCAGCATATTTTGGAGATGCGTGTTTGACAGTCAGGACTCAAATTGCTTTTTTTCTTAAATACAAAAACCACCACGCATGAGCGAAAACGATAATATCCCAGCTTCCAAAATCACCTCAAGCGTACCCTTGAAAAAAGAAACCGTGCGAGTGACTCTCAAAGCTGCAGATGCTCCACCGGCAATTCCATTCGCTCCTCTGCCTCCAACGGATGCGAATGCTCCCATCAGGCTCTCTCCTGCTGTCGCGCCCAGACCTGAAGTAGCCGTTCAAGCCATTGCCCCGCCTGCAACAATTCAGCCTACCGCTCCGGTAGCAGGTCCACCAAAAGCTCCAGCTCCAGCGCCTACGATCCCACTCAAAACGACCGGACCGGGCGGCGGCGCCCCTGCCGTAACCCCGATCAAACCTATCACTGCCACTGAAATACCGACGATCCCTCTGGCACCGACTGCAGGAGCCCCCGTCAAACCACCCATCGCAACCGGCGCTCCAACCATTCCGCTTTCTCCAACGGTAAGAGCCGGAACCAAACCTCTCACTCCTATGGGATCGGCTACCAAGCCGCTCTTAACGCCCACAGCTGGCATGCCAACCATGAAGCTGGCGACGTCAAATACACCCGTTGGCGCACCCACCATCGCGCTCAAGACGGCCAACGTCCCGCTGCCAGGATCGGCTGTGCCAACCGCACCTGCTTCCCCTCTTGCCCAGACGGCATCACTTCCAAAAGCAACCGTTTCGCTCACTCCACCCACCAAGCCGCTGTCTCCTATTGGCCAACCCGGCATGCCGCTACCCGGACCTGGCGCTGCTACGAAGCCTTTGCCAACCCCCTCCGCTGCAGCGACCATACGCAGCTCAACTCTCCCTACAATGGAAGCAGGAGATGATGAAACCGGAGCTTCGGCATTCACCAAAATCCTCGCTGGCGTAGGCCTCCTGGCTGCAATCATCGTGCTTAGCTTGCAACTTAAAATGTCCAGTATCTGGATCGATGCGGAAGATGCTGAGCCTGCTGGCGATTGGATGCGATTGATCGACTAAAACACCCCAACTAACTTTGCTATGATTCTTGGAATTCTCAACACTGTGGCCGCGGCAGGCTTGGCTTATCTCGTATACATGGGAGCTAATTTCCCCGATCCCCCGCTCAATTTGTAACCCAAACTTCGACTGAAGTTTTTTCTTTCCCGCCCTTGACGAAAAGGCTCGAGGGTTTCAGCTTCCGTGCATGGCTCTTAACCTTACCGAAGAAAATTTCCAATCCGAAGTGATCGATTCCGATCTCCCTGTT
>CAMCBV010000069.1 GCA_945873125.1 Prosthecobacter debontii | reverse complement strand
CCCAATGCGTTGTCGGTGGCTTTTTCCTGAATGATTTCGAACTTGTTACGGATTTCCTCGTGTTGTTCGGAGCCTTCTTTGCATGAAAGCATGACATACTCTGCCAACGAGGAGGCAACGAGCACTTCGTATTTGAGGAAAAAATCGGGTTTTTCGAGGGCGAGTAGATTGATAAACATGGGTTCAGCAGATGCCGGAATGATCAGCCTGCCGCCAGCTCCCTCTGTTAGCTCCATAAGAGAGCGCCAGAAATAATCGGGTAGTTTGAGTTTCCCCGACTTGTCGATTTCACCAATCACCGTGCCGTCAACCGCGGATCCCATGAGCGCGGCATGAGCCAAAACAAAGGCCGGGCCGCTGATCGCACCGCGGTTTTTTTGAAACGGATACGATGCTTCGCCATTCAAGCGGACTTTGATCTCGGCGCGTTCGGGAGCCTGGCCAAGGAAAGCGGAAAGTCGATCACGCAAGGGATCGGAAACTTCTTCCTGGATCTGCCAAGAATCATCCGAGTCACCGGAGATTTCCAAGCGAAAGCCATGCTGATCCTCACCCTCCTCATTCTTCGGATTGCTGGTGGCTTGCATTGACACCGGTACGACTTTTGGCAGCCAGAGACCCTTTTCTCTGTCATACAGGTTGACCAGGGTCATGATTTTGGCGCGGTCAAGAAGCACACCGGCTTTGGGATCGAACTTCCGCTCTACTTTCTTGGGCTTGTTTTCCGCCAGTTCTTTCTCTTCTTTCTCCTCTTTTTTTATTTCGGGCGGCTGCTCAATAACCGGTGCTTTTTTAAAGGACGCGAGTTCTGCCACCCAATCTTTCCATGCCGTGTTTTCCGGTTTGCCGAGATAGGTTTTGGCCTGCAAATCATCAGGATAAATGGCGGCAAGAGTTTCTCCTAACAGGTTCGCAAGCAGATTGCCGTCTCGACCCGCTTCGGGCGCGGATAGCCAGTTCAAGCTGTTCCAGATTTTTTTCTTCTCGCGCTCAAGCTTGTCCTTGTCGGCGGTAGCGGGTTTTTCGCCTTGAATGAGTTTGGAAAGCCTTTCTCCAGCGGATTCGTTTTTTGGGTCAAGAGCCAGAGCGAGAGCCAGAGCTTTTGCGACGGCACGGCGGTCCTCGGCTGTTTCGTAAGGACTACCGCTGATGATCGTTGTTAGATCATTGGACAAGCCATGGATCCATTGATCATTGATCGGCAAAAGATCGCGGCGAAAGGGTGAAATTTTTCCCGATGGAGGGAGAAATGAATCGGCGCTTGATGCGGATGTCAGAGCAAAAAGACAACATGCACTCAGCCCTCTAATGAGCCAATTTCGGGATCCAGAGTTCATACCGCTTAAGGACATGTGTCGTTTTTGGAATGAATTCACAAGAGAACATTGCAGCCGGATGCATTTTTTTGTGATCTTCCGGACATGTCAGGAACTGATACAGAAGTAATAACTCGTGAGGAAGTGATGTTTTTCGATACCGACTGCGGTGGAGTGGTTCACAATCTTGCCTATTTGAGAATGATTGAAACCTGCCGGACCAGACTGGCGGCAAAATTGGGAATGGAGCTTCGTGATATGTCGGAAACCGGTATTTTTCCTGTCTTAACCCGCACAGAGGTGGATTACCGAAGACCTGCGAAACTGGGAGACTGGATCGTGATTCGTGGCTGGCTGGGAGCGACAAGCTCCGCGCGTTTTTGGTGTGAATTCGAAATGCGGCGCGAATCTGACAACGAACTGCTCGTTACGGCCAAGCAATCCTTGGCACTGGTGAAAATGCCCGAGGCGAAACCCTTGAGATTAAATCTCAAAGGACTCAACTCACATCCCTAGCATTATTGGCTTATCAAAAACTCGTAGTAGCCTCGTTCGGAACCCAATCGTGTGATTTCTTTTTGAATCAGATTCATGGCGACGTGGTCTTTGGTTTCGCGATAGTGAATGATTTGTTTTTCAAGTCCTCTGATATATGCCGCCTGTTCGCTCATGAGCCTGGAATGAAAACGTGAGCGCAATTTCGTTTCGACCGCATGCGACTGGGCAAAGGCTTGTTGGATGGCGGAAATTTTACCAAGCGACGCAGGTAGTGAATTGGGCATGGCATCAACCTGCGCGCGCCATGACACCATCATCGCCTCCAAATCGGCACGCGCTTTGACCTCCGCACTGGCCGTCAGATTTCCAATTGCCTGCTTGGCTTGTGTCTCAAAATCCTGGGTATTCGCCTTGAGTTCCTGGCGATACGTATCCAGATCATGCTTCAAGCGTTCTCTCATGATGCCTTCAACACGCATGAAAAACGCATCCACATCGTCGATCGGCTTGAGTCCTTCTTGAGCCGCCGTTTTTCTTGGGACGGGCTTCTGCACAGAAGGCGTTGTATTTTTTACCGTGGGCGCAGGTGCGCCGCTACCGGTGGACGCCGGAGCCGAGTTCCCAGGCTTGATCGCCAGAAAACCGATAGCGGCAACCGCAACGATCACAAGCAGGATGAGGAAACCTGAGCCCGATGAGGAGTTTTTCTTGATAACGGGGCGGTGGGTCATGGAGCGCGCCATGGAGCGTCCCAACGGGCGGGCCCTTCCTGAATTTGCGGCAGCAGCAAGCAGCGGGTTATGGGGGATTGTGGCAATTTTTTCCAACTCCGCAGCCAGTTCATCGGCGGAAGCGTGGCGTGCGACTGGGTTGGGATGGGTCGCGCGCTGGATGACGCCGCGCAGTCGTGAATGGATGGTATGCGGTAGCGCAGCCAAAGGCTCCACCCCGTTCGGAGTGATTCCCGTCAGCAATTCATGCAGCAGAACTCCGACCGAAAAAATATCGGCGCGATGATCAAAAATATGGGGAGGATCAATGACTTCTGGGGCGGTATACCCGGGAGTTCCGTAAATTTGTTCGCCCTCCTGAATTTGTTTTCCCAAGGCGCTGGCGAGTCCGAAATCGCCGATTTTCGGGTTCGCATTGGCAGCCAGCAGAATGTTGCTCGGTTTGATGTCGCGATGAAGAATACCGTATTGGTGGGCATGGGCCAGACCGCGGCAAATGCCGATCACCATTTTCAGCGCATCCTCTTGATGGACGGTGCGTCCGTGACTGATCGCGTAGAGTGAACTGCCGGAGACGTATTCCATCACGATGAAAAGCAGGCCCGAGACATCGCCGAAATCATACACCCCGATCAAATTCGGATGATTAAGTTTAGCCATCGCTTTGGCTTCCGCCTCAAAGCTGATGCTAAATTCCTCATTTTGTGAAAACTCCCGCGGTAGGATTTTGATCGCCACATCACGATCGAGCGAACGCTGTCTCGCATGATAAACGGCGCCCATGCCGCCACAAGCAATCAAGCCATAGACATCATAATTAGGAAATAGAGCCGCAACTTCCTCTAATTTCGGAGCTTCGAAGGTGACGTGAGAGTGGGCGGTAGGCATATGAAAGAAGCAAAGAGCGAGATCTGGAATGGCTTATGATTTACAAAAAAGCATGGGGTGATGAGCGAGTGTATCACACTAGCAACTCCTCAGGCAACCCTGTCTTAGGGCGATTCCTCCAAAATCAGTTCTTGAATCCAGATGTTTCGGAAACTCACTGGATTATGGTGACCTTGTAACTTGATGAGCCCAGCTTCGGGACCTTCTTTCTGACCGGCGCCGGTTTTTTTGGGAATCTCAAAGTCATCGTGAACGAGAGCCCCGTTGTGATAGACCGTGATTCTTGCGTTCTCGGTTTTGGTATTTCCCTCGAAGCGCGCGGAACGAAAAACGATGTCGTAGGTCTGCCACTCACCGGCTTTTTTGCAAACCAGCTGATCCGGCTTCTTGATCTTGTAAAGGCTCGCGCAATAACTCTCTTTGAAATTCTCGGCTGAAATGCCGAATGAATTGAGAATCTGGAGCTCGTAGCGCTGTTGGATATAGACGCCCGAATTCCCGTTGTCCTCGGGATTTTTCGCATCCGCAACTTCGTTCACATTGAACTCGAGATGCATTTGAAAATCCCGATACGGCGTCGGGGTCACGACGCTGTCCCACTTTGGAGAGGCGGTAAGCACGCCGTCTTTGAAAACCCACAAGCTGGCTTCTTTTCCTGCCGGAATAAAATGATTTTCGGTTTCCCCGAGCAGCTGCACGGCGGCTTCCGGGCGCTTGAAATCTCCGATTTGAATGATGCCTTTCGTGGTCTTGGTAGAGGGAGCCGCGAGCGCGGTTCCACAAACGAGAAGAGCGGTCATGGGAAAGAGCAGTCGTTTCATGAAGTTGGATATGGGATGATGCAGCGGAGCGTATAAGCTCAGCAGCTTTTTACAAAAAAATTATCATTGCCTCTGCTTCAGGGCGGTTTTGACCGCTTCCGCAACCGCGGAGCCGAGCAGATCCTGCTCAGGCTTCTGATAGAAATGCACGTCGATTCCTTTTCTCCAGTTATCGTAGACAGGAGATTTACTAACCATTCCATGCAAGTCATTAATCAAAATCTCCGGGTGGCGCTGCATGACTTCCGCTGCGGCTTGGTTGAATATCTCCTCAGCTCCTTTGCGGCGTGCATATTGGCTTTTATTGTCTTGGGGAACAGGGGTTGTGGAGCACCAGATCAATGTCGCTCCCGTTTTCTTTAAAATCGCGATCTCCTTCTCCAAGCTCTGTTTATAGACCTCAAGCGATACGGCATAATCACCAAAGGTGTCGGTCTTTGAATTGTAGGTTTGTTTGAGGTCGTGCAGGCCATGATTGAATTGAATGACATCCCAATGCAGGCCTTTTTGCTGGTAGTCTCCCAACCAGAGCTCGGCGTTATTGACACCATGCACACTCGAAAACGAGTTGCCCTCATTGCGATGATAATTCGCAATCCCTTTCAAAGCCGCTTTCGCCGCCTCGTGATAATTCATGCTGATCGAGTCACCGATGACCAGCACCCGCGGTAAATTCGGATCATCCGTTGCGCGCGGATCTTCTAGGGGTGAAACCTGCAGGCTCTCAGCAACGAATCGCTCGCCATCTTGCGTGCCCAGGATGGTTGCTTGCCAGAAACCTTTTGTCAGCTGCTCGGCTTGAATGAGCTCCTCGCTGATGATTTTCGATTTCGCATTCCGCGTTACATGGGAAATTCGAGTTTTTTCATTCCAATGAATGGTAAAACGAGATTTCCCAATATCGGTTTTCGGATCATATTCGGTCTCTTTGAGCAACTCGAAGCTCTGGGCTTTGAGATCAAATTTTAAGATGTTTCCGCGCGCGCCGTTCAACCCCGTTGGCTTCTCGGCCGTTACGGCTGCGAGGGAAACTATCGCGGCCATCACCGCCCATATCATTTTCTTCATCATCTATATCACGGCATCCAACGGTGTCTCAAGGTTTCTGTAAATTTAAAAAATCGGGTTCGTGGTTTATCCTGCAAATTGATTTCGCCGGATTTGAATTTTCCGAGATATTTGCCTCGAGTTCATCTCCTGGATTGGGCGGACCCAAATCGATGACTTGACGCACCCGTTCATCAGCCGGAAGATACACTTCATGGCATGGCGTTTGGATGAAGCGGTCGAACACGGAATCATCGACAACACGGTCGAAGGCATGACCACGGGAAAAATTTGGCTCGCGGGCCGCGACGAGCCTTTGATCCTTTCCCTGAACGGCGATTGCTGGAGAGACCTTGCGGGTACGGTACTCGAATTTGAAAACCCCAAGCCCAAAGCTTCTGAGGAAGCCAACTCTCTCGATACAGAGCAGACTGGCATCGTCGGAGACATCACCGCCTCCCAAAAAGCCAAAGTGCCACAAATTCCCGAGGAAGAAATTCCGGAATACTATCGCCAGAATCGCGAGATCCCTTGCGAGTGGAAAAACCTTCTCTACGTGGAATGGTTTAGTGAAATCAACGGCCGCGTCCTGATCGAAGCCCCCGACTATCGCATGCGGATTTCCGAACATCTCTGGGAAATGGATCAGGATCTCGAGGAGGCTCAGAAACTCGCGAACATGAACAGCATGCGCGATTTCCTCGCCCAGATGATTCGTCGCAATGAATCGGATGATCCTATGGCGGCGACCAAAGCGAAAAACCATCGCACAGAGCTCAACGAATACGAATGGGAAGAACGCCTGAAGGAATCGGATCGTCTGACAGACGCTTACCAAGAAGTGTTGGAAAAATACATCGACGATCCGGATGCCGAGCGCAAAGAAGCGTTCGTGATGGGGTGGGATGGTTTGCTTGGTGCGATGGCGGATCGCGAGGAAAGCGGGAATTTCGAAGATGACGATTTTGATGAGGAAAACGGCGATTGGAATTCGGTCACCGGCGATGAGGATTATTATCACGATGGCAAATCTCGTGATGGCGATGAACTGGATCAAACCCATCCGCTGCAGGTTCACGCCCAACAGATTTCACTCCGTGCCTTCGAGATTCTCGGCTCGGATTGTGAAAACGACGAGGGGCCGAGCTATGAGCTTGCCACGAGCCTGATGAGGATCAGCACCAAGCTTGCGGGCGTCCTCAACGATCGCTCCAGCGGCTACCAGCCTGAGGCCGGTTTTGTGCTAGCGGTCTTAAAACGTTGCCTGAACTGGATCAACGATGCGGTCGGCGCATGCCAGCAACTCATTGGGGATGAAAAAAACCTCGATCAAATCGCGGCACTCGAACAACTCCGTGCGGATATTTTCAGCATCCGCGACGGCATTCTCGAAATCCGGCGTTCTTTAAAGCAACGTTGACATTCGCCCGATATCTTGGACATTTTCCTAGTCACTTATTCCCTACCATGAAACTTATCTTTTCAAGCCTTGTCGCAATTTTCGTATTGTCCTCATGCAACACCATGGTTGGCCTAGGCCGAGATACCCGTTTGTTGGGTGAGAACTTGGAAAAAACCGCAGAAAAATCCGCTCCAAACAGCGGCTATGACTCTGGCACTTCCGGCGCACCTGTTTACTGAGCGTCAATAACCGCGCCAGAAAAGGATCGCGCAGACCAAGGTCGCGATTCCGTATGCCAAGCCAGCCAAAGCACAAGCATTCCATCTGGTGCGTGTTGCGCTGACCCATGTCACCGCATCGCGAAACAGATATGGCATGCCGACCATATAAAGGGATGCGGTTAACATCGCATAAGTAAAAATCGGAATCAGCAGGCGGGTTGCCGGATCTTTCAGGAATGCCGCTTCCAAAAGCGGCGCCGCAACGATCAGGCCAAAAAGCCCGAGTGCGCGAACCGCAAGAAAATCCCGCACACTCATGGCAACCGCAATCACAGCTGCCGGCACCAACAGGCGCAACAAGGGCTTGGCTTTGTTAAACTCCCCAAGATCCATCTGCAAGGCGCTGAGTTTTCCCAAACCATCAGGAGCCACCAACAACCAAAACCACGCCATCCCCAAGGCCAGAATGATTTGCCCAGCGATCGGGTCACGTGGGAATTTTTTCAAGTAGCCCTGCACCTGCGTTGGCCTGGCCAACATCAGCGCGTGCACCCCGATCAACCAGATGGCGAGCAGAATGCCGGCGGAAAAGAGCGAAATCTGCTCATAGGGGTGACGTGGATCCATGCGGCTCCGGATTTAGAGTCCCAGCCCATGACTTACAAGTGGTATCTGACCAAAAGCCTATTTCTTGACTCATAGAAATCAGGGTTGTCGCCCTGATTTCATGTGGCTAGGATACTTGCCATTCGCTTCCGCCAACCTCCAATCCGATCTTCCCATGGGCATCTTCAGCAAACCTCTCCTCCGCAATCAACAAAAGCGCGACGATATGCCGGAAGGCCTATGGTCAAAGTGTCCGGATTGCGGCGCGATGGTTCACGCCATCGAGCTCAAACAAAACCTCCAAGTCTGCCCGCCCTGCGGCTTCCACTTCCTGCTCGGTTCCATGGATCGCATCTTCCTGCTCGCGGATCCCGGCAGCTTCGAGGAAACCGATGCCGGTTTGTTCTCCGCCAACCCGCTGAACTTCAAAGGCTACGAAGATAAAATCGACGGCTTGCGTAAACGCACGGAAATGAATGACGCGGTCGTCACCGGCCGCCTGAACATCCACGGCAAACCCGCCATGATCGCTGTGATGGATTTCAAATTCTTCGCGGGCTCCATGGGCTCGGTCGTCGGTGAAAAAATCACTCGCGCCATTGAAACCGCCATCGCGGAAAAACGCGGCGTCATCATCGTTTCCGCCTCCTCCGGCGCTCGCATGCAGGAAGGCATGCTCTCACTCATGCAGATGGCGAAAACCTGTGGCGCCCTCGCCAAGCTCGGTGAAGCAGGCTTACCTTACATCTCGGTTCTGACCCATCCCACCACTGGAGGAGTCACCGCTTCCTTCGCAACCATCGGCGATATCAACATCGCCGAGCCGAAATGCATGATCGGCTTCGCCGGCCCGCGCGTGGTCAAGGAAACCACCCACCAAAACCTTCCTCCCGGCTTCCAAACCGCCGAGTTCATGCTCGAACACGGCCTCATCGACGCCATCGTCCCACGCCATGACATGCGCGAACGTATCGGCAGCTTGCTTCATTTCATGATGAAGTAAGCGAGTGAGAATCCGCTCACTCTGAGAACCCCTGAAGTCACTGGCAACTTTTGGTCGACGTCGAAATCCTCCTACGCCTGACTGGAGGCGAGGGTTGAACAGGGGGTTGAGGTTGTAGTGGCGGCTGGAACTGGAGGCGGTTCAGGCGTTAGGAGTGACGCCTTATTCGCTTTTGGATTTAGGGGTGAAGAGCACGGCCAAGCATAGAATTGCTAGTCCAATAATCGGAAGCCAGGTGATCAGGAACTTGAATCCGAATACTCGGAAAGCGTAAAAATTGAGGTCACGGGGAAAATACTCAGCGTTCAAGGCAGCTGCGACCAAGATAGTGAATCCAGTCACTCCGATCAGCACTAGCCATCCCCGACAGTCCTGCCAGATTCTGGCGCCTGTTGCACGGCAGTAGCGCATCAATCCAAACCAATACGCGCCAATAATCATCACCATACCAATAGCCGAACCAAGATACTGAAGGAGGCGGAAAACATGAAGTTGATCACCCCCAAACGAAAAGACTTCTTTGCGCAATACTGGAAACATCGAAACCGCTGCGCCCGATTGATGCGTGAAACTATCAATGAAATTGTGGGACAGAGCTCCTACAAAAATAGCAACCGCTGCGGTTAGTAGGGGGCGGCGCAACTTTTTATCTGTAAAAGTTTTCAAGTTGGATTTGGAGGGTGATTTCAAGCTGCTGTTTTTTGGTGGTTTGTTGTGTTCGTAATTTGGTTTTGTGCTGTGAGAGTGAGGTAGGCTTTGCCGGTTTCCCATTCCTCTGA
>CAMCBV010000068.1 GCA_945873125.1 Prosthecobacter debontii | reverse complement strand
CTTGAAGCCAAGGGCGCAGGCAAGATCTTGCTTAATTCAACGATCAAAGACAAATCCGTCCCCTATCTGATCACGCAGGAGGAATTCGGAGACGTCAAAATTGAGCTGGAATTCATGGTTCCCAAAGGCTCGAACGCCGGGGTGTATGTGATGGGTCGATATGAAATCCAAATTCTGGATAGTTTCGGTAAGGAGAAAGTCGGTTCTGGGGATTTGGGTGGTTTGTATTCACGCCATGACAAAGGTCGGCCTCAGGGCAGACAGAACTACGAAGGCACTCCGCCGAAAGTGAACGCCGCTAAGGCGCCCGGGGAATGGCAGACGATGGAAATTGTGTTCCGCGCACCTCGCTTCGACGGGACTGGGAAAAAGCTAAAAGACGCAACCTTTGAAAAAGTTTTGGTGAACGGCCAGTTGGCGCAGGAAAATGTCGCAACCACCGGGCATACGCAGTCTGCCCCGCTTGAAGGCGATGCGAAAACAGGCCCGATCGCCATCCAAGGAGACCATGGGCCGATTGCGATCCGAAGCTACAAAGTCACCCCCTTGGAGGATGGGGAAAAAGCCCGTCTCGCTGAGCTAGATGCTTATTGGGCGGAGGTTTCCCGCTCGGTGAACCAAGGAGATTTCCAAGCTTACAAGGCGACTTGCCACCCGAAAGCGGTTCTTGTTTCGGGAACGAAACAGCTCAGCTACCCCTTGGCGCAGGCCCTGAATCGTTGGAAAACCGAGTTTGATGACACCAAGGCGGGTGAAATCAAGGCATCGGTCGAATTTCGCTTTTCCCATCGCTTTGGCGACACGCAGACGGCTCATGAATCAGGGGTTTTCCTTTATACTCAAAAGAAAAAAAACGCGGAGGCTATCCAAGAATACATCGCGTTTGAGATACTGCTCATCAAGGAAAACGGCAAATGGCAGACCCTCATGGAGTATCAGATCAAGGCGGTTCCGAAAGAAGCATGGGATAAAATTCGGCCATAAACGAGCAAGTTTCGATCGGTTTCTCGCGTTGAATATTCCCAACAAGCTGCGACATTCGCTCCCGATCAACCGATTCCGCGTTCGCACCCACCCAGAAACATGAAACATTTATCCCCTATTTTCCAAACGGCTGTCCTCGCAATGGCTTGGTTCGCGGTGGTTTCACCGATGCTTGCGGAAGAACCCGCCAAGCAGCCTGTGAAAGAGGAAACGAAAGCCGATGAAAAACCGGATGCGGCAGCAGCCCAGAAAAAAGCGGAAGAGATGATCAAGCTCTCACAGAACCGCGATGAATTGGTCATGCCGGGAATGAAGATCCTTGTGAAAAAAGGTTACATCGATGTGGAAGCGAAAATCTGCCTGACTCAAGGAATGTTGGAGTTGCTCGCTTGCACCAAAGACAGCAAAGAGCACGAGTCCCTTATCGCCGTTGTGCCGAAGGCCGCACATATCCATGCGGCATTGTTGTTGATCGGAGCGCAGCCCGGAAATCCCGCCATGCGCAAAGAAGTGGAAACCGAGGACGGACCACGCTGGATCGATCTTGAACCACGCGGCCAGGAAATCGATGTCTCCCTAGTTTTCAATAACGAGGCGGGTGAACCTAAGGAACATCCCATCAAGGAATTCCTCATCAAAAGCGAAGAGGAGTCTTTCGAACCCAAGCCTGAGGAAAAAGAGAAAAAAGAAGATCGGGCGTTTCCAACCAACACTTTTCTGTTTGTGGGTTCCCACGTGTTCAAGGACGGCGAAGCGGATCCAGTCTATCTGGCTGATGAAAGCGGTAACGTCATCTCTCTCTCCACCTTTGGTGATGAGTTGTTAGCGCTGCCCGGTGTGCATGCGAACGACAACCAAGGCCTCGTTTGGTCTATCGATCCAAGCCGTGTCCCGCCACTCGACACCAAGGTCATTTTACGTTTGAAACCTAAAAAACCCGCAGCAGCACAGGAGCCGAAAAAATAATACCTAGAATTTTTATGATGATGAGATTTAGCACATGGATGTTGATTCCCGCTCTTGGAGCGGGTTGGGCTGGGGCAGCAGAGATGAAAGTCGATGCCGTTGCCGCAGGAAAAAAAGTTTTTGAAACGGTGGGTTGCTCCGAGTGCCACACGGTGACAAAGGGCGACCCTTCGAACAAAACGGGACCGAATCTGTTCGGACTTTTACTGACAGCCCCACGTGATCGCAAGGTCATGGTTGCCGGCAAGGAAACCATCGTGAAAGCGGATCGCGGGTATTTTGAAAGATCTCTTCGCAAGTCATGGGATGAATTGGCAGTCGGGGAACAAGGTCCAATGAAGGACGTGGCATATGCGGCGATCATGCCGAACTATGTGAAAGAGTTGGTCTCGGATGATGATATGGAATCTGTCTATCATTACCTTCGCACGCTGGCGGAAGGTGCGGATCAAGGTCCTGCAACGGTGATGGTGAAACGCACGGCCGCAGCTGAGCCGACAAACATCCTCGAAATCCCCAACGAAGAAATCGTTACGGACCGGACACGCGTCTTCAGGGCGGCAATCAAAGGCAGCAGCGGGCGCGCCCTCCATGTTGGCCAGCCAAACGGCATGAGCTACACGTTTGATCCGCGCATGCTCTCGGTTCGCCGAATTTGGTCAGGCGGTTTTCTCAATATGAAAGAAGAACGCACCTCGCGCGGACGCGATCTTCCCAACTTGGGCAAAGGCGCAAAAGTACACTTCGAAGGCATCGCCCTCATGCAACCCCTGACCGGTAAAGGCGACCCCGTCGATTTCGAGTTCAAAGAACCCGATGCCCATGACAACGCCGCCATTGAGAAACACCTCTGGGATAAGGTCGATTTCGCAGAACGTCTGGCCAATCTCGATGCGGAGTTTCTCGGACATCGCGCGCCAACTGAAAATACGAATCCAACTTTCCGGTTCCGCGTAGGCAAAAACCAATTCGAGGAAACGATCTCGATCACCGAAAAAGGCGCCCTCGTCATCACATTGAGTGGTGAGGTGCGTGAGGCACAGAGCTTCCAAATCGCGGTTGCCCAACTTGGCGAACTGAAAGTCGAAGGCGGAACGCTGAAAGACGCCACATGGTCCATTCCAGCCGGCGCCAAGGGCCCGTTCAAACTTCAGGCACAAATCAAGGTCGACCCCGCCACCCGCGAAGTCGTGACTCGCAAAGAAAACTGGGCGCCACAAAAACTCGTTACACAACCCTCGAAACCGGGCAAAACCGCCATCGAACTTCCAGCAGGCTACAGCTTGGAAGATTGGGTTTCTCCGCTCGATCTGTTAGGTCGCGAGCAGTTGTTCGAGCCCACCGGAATTGCCGTCGCCAAGGATGGCACCATCGTTCTTGCAACACGTGCTGCCGGTATCTGGCGCATCCGCAATGGCGAGTGGACGCTCTTTGCTGAAGGAACTTACGAAGCTCTCGGCGTCTGCATTGAAGACGACAAGGGTGATGTCATCGTCATTGCTCAAAAACCCGAACTCACGCGCATGCGCGACGAAAACGGCGATGGTCGTGCGGACACTTTCCAAACGGTCTCCGATGATTATGGCTTCCACGGAAACTATCACGAATACACCCACGGCCCTGTGAGGGATGCGGAAGGAAATTATTATTTCCTGCTGAATCTCTCGCATGACGATAAAGCCGACCGCGTCTCATGGCGGGCGGGCGGGCGTTTCATGGGCAGCATGGGCGGCTACCGTGGCTGGGCGATGCGTGTGACTCCCGCTGGGAAAACCGAAACTTTTGCCCTCGGCCTGCGCAGCCCGGCAGGAATCGGCGTCGCTCCGGACGGACGTATCTGGTATGCGGAAAACCAGGGCGAATATGTTGGATCCTCGAAAATCGTTCCGCTTGAACAAGGCAAGTTTTATGGCCACATGTCAGGACTCGAATCCTTGCCGGGCATGATCCCCGACGCCCCTGAGCTCAACCATGATTTGTGGAAAGACAAACTCCGCAAGGGAGCTGTCTGGCTTCCACACGGTATGATGGCGAATTCCCCGGGCAACCTTGCCTGGGACGCGACAGGTGGGAAATTCGGCGTTTACAAAAATCAGATGTTTGTTGGCGATCAGACGCTCTCGCAGTTGATGCGCGTCGTCACCGAGGTGGTGGAGGGCCAAGATCAAGGTTGTGTGATTCCTTTCGGAAAAGGTCTCGCATCCGGCATCATGCGTCCCGTTTTTCTTCCCGATGGCAGTTTGTTGTTAGGTCAAACCGGCCGCGGCTGGACGGCCAAAGGCGGTAAGCAATCCGCCCTTCAACGCGTGACCCACGATAGCAAAACCCTTGCTGCGGATATTTCCAAAATCACCGCGACACCGACAGGTTATGACATCCATTTCACCCAACCTATCGGCGCCAACGTCAGCCCTGACACATTGAAAAAGGCACTCGCGGTGAAATCCTGGTTCTACACCAACCTCGCCGAATACGGCTCACCGCGTCACGAGCTACGTGATGAAACCGTAACTTCCGTCACCCTGGCGCCCGATCGCAAATCGCTGCTCATTGATCTGGATGGCTTTGGAAAAGGCGACAAATGGACGGGCAGACTCTATCACATCCAGCTCAAAGAGGCTCCCACCGTTTTCGGAGACATCCCCGTATGGAAAACGCTCGAAGGGTTTTATACTCTGAATGCGGTTCCCAAAACGAAGTAAACTATTTCCCGACAAGCTACCTTCATATTCATGAAATCACCGCTCATCGCACATGCCGCTACCGTGGCGATTCTCGGTCTTGGCATGCCGACAGGCCATGCCCAGGACGCAGCGCCAACATCTGTTGAGCTCTCTAAAACCTTCACTCCCATTTTTAAGGAGGGGAAAATAGAGCAAACGATCGAAGCTTCCGCAGAGTATGCGAACTTTCGTTTCTTGGCGGAATACGATGCGAAACAAGCAGCCTATCTCGTTTTGCGCAAAGGCGTGGAAATCGAACTCCCTGCCGGAAACAACCGCAAAATCGAAGTCGCTTACGAACATTCCACAGGTAAGCCCGCGCGGTTCCGTGTTTGGGTGGACGGTTTGAGCGTTGAAAAAGGCCGCGATATTCCGGATAGCGAAGTGGGTGATGACTCGATGGTAGCGGATGCAACAACATCCACCGAGTTGCTACGTCTCGACAGGGATTTCACGCTGATGGCTGAGTTCACTCCGAATCAAAAAGGCGGCGCGTTGGTTGCAAAAAACATGCCCCAAGGGAAATGGGTTCCGGATTCCAAAGCGCTCTTCGTTCGCAATGAAAAGCTCGTCTATGAAATTGCCGGACTCGGAAGCTTGGAAGGGAAAACCAAATTGAAAACTGGCGAGAAATACACCGCCGTGGTTGTTTCTGAAGCGGGTCGCGTGACGATGTATCTCAACGGCAAACATGAAGCCGTTAAGGAAAAATTCGCTGTGGCGGATCCACAGAACGCGGTGTTTCAAATCGGTCTGGCTTCAGACACTCTAACAGAAAATTTCGACGGTAGGATTTCCGGAGTCCGTTTTTGGGGTCGGGGTCTGAATGGTAAAGAAATCTACGATTTATCAAAAGGAAACGCCCAAACGGTCAACACACCGGACTTGAATTGGACACCGGATTCGAAACTGATTCAGCCGAAGCCGGGTGAAATCCCCGGCCATCCCATTCGTCTGACGTTGGAAATTTTAAGTGATTTCAACATGCACCGTTCAGTAGTGCAGCCGCTTGCGCTTTCGGATCATCAGGCGCTGGTCAAAGCTTGGGGCAAAGATAGCATAGCGCGGGGGAAAACGGTTTACATGCAGCTCTGCGTGACTTGCCATGGCACGCTGGATCAACCGGGTTCACTTCCGACCGCCCCACGTTTCCATCTCGGAGATCTCAAGAACGGCTCCGATCCCTACCGCATGTTCCAAACTTTGGAAAAAGGCTACGGCCAAATGATGGCGATGCCTCAATACACCAGCGCCCAGAAATATGATGTGATAAATTACATCCGCGAGGAGTTCATGAAGGGCAAAAACGACAAGCTCTACACCGCGGTCGATGACACATACCTCGCTTCCTTGCCACGCGGCATGAGCCAACTCCAGGAACAAGCTCGTGAGGAAAAAGAACCTCAATACCTTCTGCAAGATTATGGCAATGCCCTGTTCTGGACGCTTCAAGTTGATCAGGGAAACATCGCGCAAAAAGGCTTGGCCGTTCGTTTGGATCAAGGCGAAGGCGGCGTCTCCAAAGGCAATGCATGGATGCTTTACGAACACGACACGATGCGGGTCGCCGCGATCTGGACAGGAAAAGATTTCGTTAACTGGAAAGGCATCGGCTTCGATGGCTCACACGGCACGCACACAAGCATCGTCGGGGATAAACATTTCACCTTCCCCAACGAGCCAGCATGGGCAAACCCGGAAACTGGCGATTTCAAAGATTTGCGTATCCTCGGTCGCGACAATCTTCCTTACGGCCCGCTGCCACGCAGCTGGGTGCATTTCAAAGGCATGGAAATGCACGGAGCGGATCCTGTGATTCGCTACTCAATCGGCGATTGCGAGATTCGAGAAATCCCTAAGCTCGCTGGCGAAAATGTTTTCGAGCGCTGGTTCTACTGTGGACCTAGTAGTAAAGAATTGAAACTGCGTCTCGATGACAAACAGGTTCACGTCATTCCCGCAAGCAAGACGCCGTTCCAATTCGGCGTTCGTTACCAAGCCGGCAAAGTCGACGTATTCGATCTCAAAGCTCCGGCAACAGCCGCGCAGCCAGCCTCGAAACGATTCGGGATCACTCTAACAACTCAGATCAAATCCAACCCAGCTGAAGGCGCTTGGGTGGTCGATACTTTTGAAACGCCAGTATCCAAAGACAATCCATGGAACTCATGGATGCGGACCTCTGGATTCGATTTCTTCGAAGGCGGCAAAAGCGCGGCGATCTGCACCTGGAATGGCGAGGTTTGGATTGTCGATGGCATCGATCAAAGCCAAGGCCAACTGAAATGGCAGTTGATTTGCACTGGGCTTTTCCAACCACTCGGGTTGAAAATTCGCGATGGGAAAATTTTTGTTAGCTGCCGCGACATGATCGCTTTGCTGCATGATACGAATGGCGATCGGGAAACGGATTACATCGAAAATTTCAACAGCGACCACCAAGTCACCGAGCATTTCCACGAGTTCGCGATGGGCTTGCAGGCCGATGCGGAAGGTAATTTCTATTACGCAAAATCCGCTCGTCACGGCAAACCCGCACTCGTTCCTCATCACGGTACTTTGCTGAAAGTCAGCAAAGACGGATCGAAAACCGAAATCCTCGCGAACGGTTTCCGCGCCGCCAACGGCGTGTGCTTGAATCCCGATGGAAGTTTCATGGTCACCGATCAAGAAGGCAACTGGACCCCGAAAAATCGTATCAACTGGGTGAAACCGAAGGGCAAAAATGTTTTTTACGGTAACATGTGGAGTTACGACGACAGCACCGATGAATCGGATGCCGCGATGAAACAACCGCTCTGCTGGATCACAAACAGTTTCGATCGCTCCCCCGCCGAGCTGCTCTGGGTGCCAGAAAACTCCGCATGGAAAACCCTGCGCGGATCCCTGCTCAATCTTTCCTATGGCGAAGGCAAAATCTACACGGTGCCCTTTGAGAAACAAGGTGAGGAAGTGCAAGGCGGCATGAGCCCGCTCGGCATGAAAGCGTTACCCACTGGAATCATGCGCGGACGCTTCAGTCCGCTGGACGGCCAGCTCTATGGCTGCGGGATGTTTGCATGGGCGGGCAACCGTCAGCAACATGGTGGATTCTATCGCATCCGCTACATCGATCAACCCGCCTACCAACCCGTTGCACTCAGCACTCAAAAAGGCAAGGTCACGATCGGATTGAGCGATGCAATCAATCCCAAAACCATCACCGATCTTTCCACATGGGAAGTCCGCGCATGGGATCTCCAACGCACTAAAAATTATGGCTGCAAACACCTCAACGAACGTGTTTTGAAAATTTCCAAAGGCGAAATTTCAGCCGATAACAAAACCATTACGTTGGAAATCCCCGAACTCGCACCGACATGGGGCATGTCGATTAAGATGAAACTCATCGGCTCCAAAGGCGAAGCCATCGAACGCGAAATCCACAATTCCATCTTCACTCTCGATTGATCTAACCGTTCTATGATCGAATTTCTCAGGCGACTCGTGTCATCAAAGAGTTTGAACAGAAGGTAACGAAGAGAACGAAGGATGTGCCATCCCGCCATTCACAATACTCCATCCATACAACTGAAAAACTTAAAGCCAAGTCACAGCGTAAAGCCCCTTCGTTGACTTCGTTACCTTGTGTAAAAAATAAGAATTCTCACAGAAGACCACAAAGAGAACGAAGGATGTGCCAAATCCTCATTCACTCTTCACCTGCCATAAAAACCTAGAAAAATAAAAAGCCTAGCGCAGTGCAAAGCCCCTTTGTTGACTTCGTTACCTTTCCGCCCCGATGAAGTCGGGGTTGTAAAAATATCTTAATTCATGCATCCCCTTTACAACAAAGCCAACCGTCTTTCCGAAGAAATCATTGGCGCGGCAATTGAAGTCCATCGCGATAAAGGGCCAGGATTAATCGAATCAATCTACGAATGGTGCCTTACCAAGGAATTAGATTTACGCAAATACTCATACGTAAATCAAAAGTCGGTTGAAGTTTCTTATAAGGGATTTCTCAAACAAGAAGACCTCCGGTTAGATATCCTTGTTGAAGATTGTATACTCATTGAAGCCAAGTCGGTGGCGAAAATTCTTCCCATACACAAAGCCCAGCTTCTGAGTTATATGAAACTACTCGATGTTCCAATTGGACTTCTTATCAACTTCAATGAAATGAGGGTTATCGATGGAATCCATCGGTTGATTCTTCCCAGTGCCAATAAAAAACTCCAGGATATCAATACTGATGATTCGGAGATGAATTTAAAATCAGACTAAACAAATCTCTCGATATACAAAACTCTTGCTAAAGAACCAATAAATCAAAGCCAAGGCGTAGCGCAAAGCTCCTTCGTTAACTTCGTTACCTTCTGTAAAAAATAAGAATTCTCACAGAAGGCCACAAAGAGAACGAAGGATGTGCCATCTCGCCATTCACAATACTCCATCCATACAGCTGAAAAACTTAAAGCCAAGGCGCAGCGCGAAGCCCCTTCGTTGACTTCGTTACCTTCTGTAAAAAATAAGAATTCTCACAGAAAGCCACAAAGAGAACGAAGGATGTTCCAACAATAGCAATCTCAATACTCCAGCCAAATCATAGAAAAATCAAAGCCAAGGCGTAGCATAAAGCCCCTTCGTTACCTTTCCGCCCCGATGAAGTCGGGGTTGTAAAAACAAAACCTAACATTATGAAATTTCTCTTCCTGTTCCTTGCCCTCGGCCTCACCGCATTTGCGGAAACGAAAAAAATCGGGTGGTTCGAGCCAGTTGTAAAAGACATCGAGGGCTGGAAGGTATCGATCGATCCCCAATTGCTCGATGGAGAACACGCGGAAGAAGGCGCGCTTGCGTTGAAAATGTTAGCCAATCATCT
>CAMCBV010000067.1 GCA_945873125.1 Prosthecobacter debontii | reverse complement strand
TATCCCTTCGCGCTTTTTGCATGGCGTGATTATCCGCACTCCCTCGACAATGATCTTCCCCTGCATCTTTGTGATCTTGCGGCGATCGTTGCGGGGTTCGCCTTGATGACGCGCAGACCCGTCCTGCTCACGCTGACGTATTTTTGGGGACTCGCCGCAACCACCCAAGCACTCATCACGCCCGCCCTGACTATCGGGCCGCCACAGCTGCCGTTCATTCATTTTTTCTTCCAACACTTCGCCATCGTCGCCACCGCGCTCTACATTCCCATCGTTCTGAAGTGGAAACCTGCGCAGCCTTGGTGGAAATCCCCACTGATCGTGCTCGGTATTTCGATCTGTTACCAAGCCGTTGCGTTGTTGATCAATACGATCTTAAAAACCAATTTTGCTTTCGCCTCACACGTTCCGGAAAATCCCTCGCTCATCGACCATCTCGGGCCATGGCCAGTTTACCTTTTTTCCATGCAGGGTCTCGCGCTGATCTTTTTCCTTCTTCTGGCTTTACCGTTCCGCAAACGCGGATAAGAGCCAACCCTTCATTTTCCCACGATTTTTTGATCGTATCTCCATTCACTTTACCAACAATGAACGCCCATGAGTTTTAGAAACATGAATCTTGCCTCCACTTGCCTGCGTGTTGTCGCTGCCGGATTTTTTTCCGTGCTGACAGCCTCCGCTCTAACGGATGAACCCCCTGCAAAAACCGAAGGCACGGCAAATCCCCAAGCCTTGCCAAAGCTTGAAGAAGAAAAAGCCATCTTAGCCAACATCAAAGCTCCCGAGGGCATGGTGACAAAACTCTTCGCCCGCGAGCCGGATGTCCAGGACCCCACCGCCATCACCTTCGACGACCAAAACCGCCTCTACATCGCCGAGACCCATCGGTTCGAACGAGGCATCGAGGACAACCGCCGCAACCCATGGGTCGCCGATGATTACCAGATCACATCCACCGCCGAGCGTTTGGAGATGTTGAAAAAATACGCGGCTAAATTCCCGGATAAAAAGCCCATGGAATATTTCACAAAATACTCGGAAAAAATCCGCGTGATCGAGGACAGGGACGGCGATGGCAAGTGCGACCACGCGACCGTTTACGCGGAAGGTTTTAACAACCCGCTCGATGGCACCGCCGCGGGCGTGATGGCGCTCGATGGTAAAATCTACCTCGCCTGCATTCCACACGTCTGGTTGTTGGAAGATACTGACGGTGATTTGAAAGCAGACAAACGTGAATCCCTCCAGGAAGGCTACGGCATTTCCGTCAGTCTGAGCGGACACGATCTCAACGGTTTCGCGCTTGGTCCCGATAACCGCATTTGGTTCACGATTGGCGATCGGGGTTACAATTTGAAAACCAAGGAAGGTCGTCATCTTTACTCCCAATACGAAGGCGCCGTGTTTCGCATGGAGCGGGACGGCAGCAACCTTGAGGTCGTCCACACCGGATTGAGAAATCCCAAGGAGATCGCCTTCGATCGGTACGGAAACTTCTTTTCCGTGGATAATGAGGCGGACATGCAGGATATGGCGCGCGTGGTCGCAGTTGTGGAAGGCGCCCATTCCGGCTGGCAGCGCGGCCATCAAGCCTTCCAGAAGTTTACCAATCTCATTTATGGCACCAGCCGTCACGATACGAATTGGATGAGAGAACGCCATTGGGACATGGACAGCCCGCTTCGCCCACGTGCCATTCTCGCCCCTGCAGGTTGGGTCAGCAAAGGCCCCTCCGGTCTCGCTTACAACCCCGGCACCGGCCTCTCGGAAAAATGGGACAACCATTTCTTCGTTTGTGATTTCGTCGGGGCAAACAGCGCGGTCATCGGCTTCCGCATGGAGCCAAACGGCGCGGGCTTCAAAGTTGAACGAAAAGAAAACTTCGTTTCCGGAATGCTCTGCACGGATATCGAGTTCGGCTACGACAGCAAAGCTTACGTGACCGACTATGTCGGAAGTTGGCCGACCCATGGTTTTGGAAATATTTTTTCCTTCGAAAATTCCGCTGAAACCGCAAAGCCCGAGACCCGACAAGTCCGTGAGCTTTTCGCGAATGGCATCGAGAAATTGTCCGCAGAGAAACTCGCCGAGCTACTCCGCCATTCCGATATGCGTGTTCGCCTCCGCGCTCAATTCGCCCTCGCGGAAAAGCCTGCAAATCGGCAGATCTTTGTCGCAGCGACTGACGAGAAAGAAAAAATCACCACACGACTGCACGGAGTATGGGGACTTGGAAATCTCGCCCGCTTGAAAAACGACAGAGCCTCCGCTGATGCCCTCAACTATCTCTGCGGCGATGCCGATGCAAAAGTCCGCGGCCAAGCCATCCAATGCCTTGGCGATCTTAAGTTCAATTCTCCTCTCAACATCGCACTCTCACTGCTGAATGATTCCGATGCGCGCACTCGCATGCTCGCTGCCATCGCCATCGGAAAACTCGGACACAAAGGACAAGTCCCCGCTCTGATGGCCCTTGTAGAAAAAAACAACGACCAAGACGAATACGTCCGTCACGGTGCGGTTCAGGGCATGGTTCGCATCGGTCATGCCGATGCCATTTACTCCTTCGCCAATTCCAAATCTCCCGCCGTTCGCCGCGCCATCGTTCTTGCCTTCCGCCGCATGCAAGATCCTCGCATCGGTGAATTCCTGAAAGACTCGGACCTCTCGATCGCCGTCGAAGCCGTCCAGGCCATCAACGACAATTACATCGAGAGTGCACGTCCCGCTCTCGCCGCCTCAACCCACCTGCTCGGTAAGTCCACATGGGCGGTCGATCTCCGCATCCTCAACGCCATGATCCGCGCGGGTGGCGATGAAAATGTCCGCCGCCTGCTCAAGATCGCTAGCGACGAGTCGCTCTCCGAGGACACCCGCACCGAGGCGATGTTTCTTGTCAGACGCTTCGACAAACATCCTCCCACCGATCCCACCACCGGCATGTATCGCCCGATCAACGAAACCCGCAACATCGAGGCGATGCTCCCGGAAATTCGCAAAACGCTGGAATCCCTTCTCACCAAATCCTCCGGCAATGTCCTTGTCGAAGTCATTGGCGCCTCCGGACAATTCAAAGTGCCCATCCCGACCGATGCGATGTTCGGCCAACTCACTGGCAAAGGCATACGCCCGGACATTCGTCTCGCCGCACTCAAGATGCTTGAAAAAGATGCTCCCAATGCATTACCCAAAACCCTTGTCGCACTCACCGAAGATCCGGATGCTCGGATCCGCGGCGCAGCACTCGAATCACTTGGCAAGCTCGCACCGGATACTGCATACGAAGTTGTCAGCAAAATCCTCACTTCTGGCAGGACCGATGATCAACAACGCGCCTATGCCTTACTCACGAAACTCAATCATCCCAAGGCGGGCGATACTCTGTTAGATCGTTTGAAAAAACTTTCCGGCCAGCCCGCCGCGGTTCAGCTCGATATTCTCAACGCCGCCGCAAAGCGTCCCGAGCCAGAATTCAAAACCACCATCGCCGCATACGAAGCCGGACTGGATAAAGCCAATCCACTCGCTCCATTCCAAGTCGCTCTCGAAGGCGGCAACGCCGATAACGGCCGCAAGATTTTCCATGGCAGCGGCAACTGCGTGCAATGCCACAAAGCCGGCGACCGCCCCGGCGGAGAGGCGGGCCCGAACCTCAACGGCATCGGAGCCCGACAGAACACAGCTTACATCCTCGAATCCATGGTCAACCCCAGCGCGAAAATCACTCCCGGATACGCGCTCATCGCCATCACCATGAACAACGGCTCCCTCGTTTCCGGCATGATGATGAAGGAAACCGATACCGAGGTCGTCGTCCGAAACATTGAAACCAAAGAGGAAACCGTTTGCAAAAAATCCGATATCAAAACCCTGCCGCCGGTCATGTCCACCATGCCGCCCATGGGTCTGATTTTAAGCAAATCCGATTTACGCGACCTCGTGGCTTTTCTTGAGTCGTTGAAAAAATAAGCGTCACTTAAATTCTCAAAAATGAGAATTTAGAAGTTGCCCCCCAGATCCACTACTGCTAATCTACAAACCGTGATTAAAAGTTTTGCCGACACAGAAACTCGGAGAATTTTTGATCTCACACCGTCTCGAAAACTACCAGTTAGCATTCAAACAAGAGCGAAAGTGAAACTCGATCAATTGCATGCAACCTCCGAGTTGAATCATCTTCGCATACCACCAAGTAATCGATTGGAAAAACTATCAGGAACACTTCGCAGATATCACAGCATACGAATCAACCAACAATGGAGAATCGTTTTTGAATGGAAAAATAACCACGCCTACGAAGTCCAAATCACCGATTACCACTGAGCCAGCATGAAAACTCTACCTCTACCAAATGCCTTTGCTGAAACTCTTCGCGAAACACTCGAAGAATGGCCTTCATCTCAAAAGGAAATTGCCCTAGCAACTGGAATTCTTGCATCCCATCTTTCAGAGATGAAGTCTGGAAAGCGCCGCTGCACGCCTGAATATGACCTCAGACTTTCACGATTTTTCAATATAGAACCGGGTTTCTGGATGCGCCTTCAACTCCATTACGAAATGCAGCGGACGCGCTTGGATATCGGTGCTAGAATTGAATCCGAAGTTCATCCAGCAGCCTAATTCCCCAATGTCCGATTCCTCTAACAAAAAACCCCGCGTCAATGTCCGTCGTCCGGATGTGATGGAGCTTGTCTCGGCCGAGGTTGCGGTGCACTACCGTTCATCGCTGGTGGAAAAAATCAAAGATCAGGGCGGCAAGCTTACCTGCGGAAACACCACGCTGCTACTCGCCCGGGACTTCGGTTTCTGCTATGGTGTCGAGCGCGCGATCGATCTCGCCTACGCCTCACGCAAGGTCTTTCCCGAAAATCGCATCTTTCTCATCGGTGAAATCATCCACAACCCTGAGGTGAATCGCCAGCTCCGCGAGATGAACATCGTCTCCCTGCCATGGCGGGAAATCGATGCATCCTATGACGATCTGACAGAAGACGATGTCGTCATCGTCCCAGCCTTCGGCGCCCCGACGCATTTCATGGATAAGATCGAAGAGCGTGGATGTTACACGGTCGACACCACATGCGGCGATGTCATGAAAGTCTGGCGGCGGGTGCGCGGCTACGCAAAGGAAGGAATCACTTCCATCATTCATGGCAAGGCGGATCATGAGGAAACGCGCGCCACTTCCTCGCGCGCGCTCGGTGAACACGGGACTGGGCATTACCTCGTTATTCTTACCCTTGCGGATGCGGATTTTGTCTGCAACCACATCCGCAACGGCGGAGACAAGGAAGCTTTTCTCAAGCGTTTCGCAGGATCTTATTCCGAGGGCTTTGATCCCGATCGGGACCTGCAGAAAATTGGCATCGCCAACCAGACGACCATGCTGAAAAGCGAGACGCAGGAAATTCAAAACCGCCTCTCCAAAGCTATCTCGGATCGCGACGGTTCCTCCGAAAACTTTTCCATGTTCGATACGATTTGCGGTGCCACCCAAGAACGCCAGGACGCTTTGTTCGAGATGCTGAAAACCAAAATGGATTTGCTCCTCGTCGTTGGCGGATACAACTCTTCAAATACCGCGCACTTGGTTGAAATCGGTGAAAAAGAACTCCCCACGTTTTTCATCAGAGACGCATCGCAGATCACTTCTCTGGAGGAAATCGTTCATTACGATCTGCATCATCAAAAGGAACAGACCACAAACTATGCGAATGTGTTTGCCGGCAAGGATCACATCATCGTCGGCCTCACCGCCGGTGCGTCCTGCCCGAACAACCTGATCGAGGCGACGGTGAAAAAAGTTTTCGAGCTCCGCGGCGAGAAACTTTAATAGTCCGCTTGCCAGCCCACCGCGAATTTACAAATCTCCCGGCATGGAACATCACGTTTATTTCTGGCTCAAAGACGAATTCAAAACCGAAGCAGGTCGCGCACGCATGGAAGCCGCCCTCGCCGAATTGGTGAAATCCCCTAACATTTCCAAAGCCCACTGGGGCAAGCCTGCCGCTACCGAATCCCGCCCCGTCACGGATCATTCATGGGATTACGGCATTTCTCTCCAGTTTGATACGATGGAGGCCCACGAAACATACCAAAAAGCCGATCCCATCCACGACGCCTTCTCCGGCGGTCACCGAGAAATGTGGGCGAAGGTTCTGGTGATGGATCTGGCCTGAGGCGGCGCGGTGCTCCTTTACAAATACTTCATGAACGCCGTATAGACTTCCGAAGGAATATCTAACAGTCCGTAATCTTTCGAGGAAACGAACAGCAAGCTCTGCTTGCCTTTTCCTAACAGCTGGCCTTCCGCGCCGAAGATCTGGTGCTCCAAGGTGCAGAATTTACGGTTCGCCTCGGAGACTTTGATTTTCACGGTGATCGTGTCAAACTCACGGGTTTCGCGAACAAATTTGTGCTCAAAGGAACGCGTGAGGATGTAGAATTTGGTGGTCTTCAAATCGAAGTCCGGCATCGCCGCATTGAAAAACAACTCACGGGTTTTTCCGACATATAGCGGATACATTCCGAAATAAACGTTACCGACGGAGTTGGTATCCTGATACGTCGCGATCAAGGAGTAAACGAACCATTTGCCTTCAAAATGCCCGGCCAGATTGTGATCGCCTCCGGCAGCCGGTGCGGTGACTTCCGTCTTGGCAACAGGGGGCTCTTGTCTTGACAGCGCTTTGATCGCCGGAATTTCCGCCGCCGCGTGCATGACTTGATCTGCTTTCTCGGTGACCAGACGAAGCAAGTCCGTGGTGGTCACCAACCACACCACATAGACAAGGGGAAGCAGCGATCCGATATACATCAGCGCATTCTGGTCAATCATGTAGCCGAAGGCGAAAATCACCAGACACAGGCAAGCCATCGAAAACATCCGGATCTGGGGAAGCGGTTGCTGGCTGTTGGGAACAAAACAACGCGTGATCGCCAAGGCCGCGTAACCCACAAAAAACGAAGCGTAAAACACCATGAAATACTCGACCTCGAATTTCGCGAAAAATCCAAACAGCGTGATGATGGCCACCACCGCAAAGGTCGGGATCGGCGAGGAAACAATCTGCTTGGGAATGATCGAAAGCAGCATGTTATCGCTCTTCTCCACATTCTTTTCCAAGAACCATTTGAGGGAAACGTAACCGCTGTCCAAAGTCGTCAGCACGCAGATCACAAGAAAACCGAAATACGCCGCGGGAATCCATGAGTTGCCGGTAAAGCCTTTGGCGAAATATTCAACGATGAGGTGATGCCCATACACTAGATCATCAAGCGTTGAGGCGGTTAGTTCGATACCCTGCGGCGCATTGCCCATGACCCACATCGCCAAAAAGCCATGGAACATCAGCAGGCAGAAGAAAATCAATCCGCCAAAAACATAACTCAGGCGGATGGAGGTCTCTTCACGATGAATCTGAATCGCGCGCTGCCAATGTTGCAAATCCAGCCACGGTCCAACCGCCAGCCCAACCACCAGCGGCACAGCCAAGCCCCAGAAACGGGATTCGCCATATCCATAATCTTTTCCAAGCCCCAGCACACCGGCACCCAAATCCAGCGGACTCAGCGAGCTCAACACCCTGATAATGCAGACCATCAGCAACAGTCCCAGTAACGCATGCCCGGCCTTGATTTTCCGAATTCCGAATTCTTCTCCAAAAAGACACCCGACCGCCAGCAGCACAAACACGGCCATGGTCACGGCCAGCACAAACACGGCGTTTCCCGAAAATCCGTCAAAGGTTCCCAACAACGGCACAAACAGGTATTTGACCAAGGCAAAAACCGTCAGGGACAACGCCACGACCTGATAAATATAGAAAATCAGCCGGAAGGGCTTGGCGAATTTATCAAAAAACAGCGCCAAAGACTCATGCCCGCCTTGGTGTTTCTTCGCCACAATTTGGGTTAACCAGCCAAAAAGCATGAGCCCGATCGCATTGGGCACGGCAAACATGAGCAGCCCGCGCATCCCAAACATGAAGGAAATCTGAACGCTGAAAAACAAACCCAAGCCCCACATCCAAGCAAGCGCAACCGAATTTCCCCACAGCAACGCATTCAACCAACGCAAATTCATACCCCAAACAACCCGCAAACCTGCTTTTCGGCAAGCCTCTTCCCATCCATACGACTTTTGAATGATAACTTTCGTTGAAGTTTAGAGTTTAAACTTCTGATTTTAGCGTTTAACTCTCGCTTCCAGCCACTGCGCCATGATCGAAAATCTACGTAAATACACCGTTCTTATCATCATTCTCTTCGTTCTTGTCATCATCGGATTCGTTCTGATGGATACAAACAAAATGAGCAAATCAAGCGGTGGCATTCCGGTTTTGAAAATTGCCGGAAGCACCTACACGGATGGAGATCTGCTTAAAAACGGATCTTCCGCCTACGAACTGACGGTGGCTCTTTTCCAAGCCGGTGATTACCAAGTCTACGGCTTTCTCACCATGCTCACCGGAAACAACCCGGAGGACGATGCGAAGGAAACATTTTTCATCAACCGTATGTTGCTCCGCTCCGCTCAGAAAGAATTCGGAATCTATCCGAGCGAGGAAGAAATCGATGGCATGATCCGCAAATTCCGCGCTTTCACCAGTCCAGACGGGGCTTTTTCCCAAGAACAATACCGCACCTTCATCGAACGCGGTCTCGGTCGTCTCGGCCTAGTCGAGGGTGACATTCGGGATCTCGCATCCGACATGCTCATCCACCGCAAGCTCACGGAAATCCTCGGCTCGGGACTGACCTCGGATCGTGCCATGATTGCCAAACAGTTCGCCATCGACAGCCAACGCATCGATGCGAAACTTGCCCGCATCGACATCGCTCCAATCCAAGCGAAAATCGCTCCCAAGGATGATGAAATCAAAACGTATTGGGAAACCGTCCAAGACGCGTTCAAGACGGATGAGAAACGCCAGTTCACTTATTTCATCGCCAAGCCAACCCTGCCCGCCGAGCCTGCGGAAATCGCCCCGCTTGCCGCAAATGCCGATGAGGCCGCCAAGGCGGAACATGCCAAAAAAGTTGCAGATCGGGTTGCCGCCATTGCAGAAGGTAAAAGAGTCGCACGACTTGAGATCGGGAAGAAAGTGGATGATTTGCTCTACAAACTTGAAACTCAGGAAAAACTAGATTTCAAAACCCTTGCTAAAGAAGACGGCTTTCAGCTCCAGACCACGGAACTGATCTCACAAAGCGAAGCTCCCGCCGAACTGCAAGCGCAGATCCGCGGATCCCGCACGCAGGGCAACGCGGCAAGTGCCCTGTTTAGCCTGAACCTCACTTCCGATCCTGCCTCAAAAATCACCGATCTCGCCATCGGAGAAAACGATTGGCTCGTTGCCTACGTGGATGCGACGGAACCGAGCCGCGTTAAAACTTTCGATGAGGCCAAAGAAGCGGCTCGTAACCAATGGATTGCCGAACAAGCCACCGGCGCATTTGCCAAAGCCGCAGCCGAAACCCATGAAAAAATCAAAGCCGCACTCGCAGAGGGAAAATCCTTTGCGGATGCCGCCAAATCCGCGGGCATTGAATCCGATATTGTAAGCCTGACACAAATTTCACAAACCACAGAGCCCGATATCACAAAGGCACCTGCGAGACTTTTCGAGAGCGCGAAATACACAGCTCCAGGCACCCTCGCCGAACCCGAAATCGAAGCCGATCGCGCCTTCATCATTTTCGTTGAAAAGCGGGAGTTCGTGAAAGATGCCAACACCGAACAATCCATTGACTCCCAAGTGAATCGCGAGACCGAGAGCAACCGCATCAACGCGTTTGTAACATGGCTCAGTGACAAAACGGAAGCGTCCGATATCCAACGCCTCAACCGCAAGTAAGTTCCCGCGCCCGATGCGGTCACTCAACCTTGCGGGTTACCATCCAGAACCTGAAATTTTGAGCGAAGCCATCCTATCTTTGTTGGACGATGCCAACGGTCACCTCGCCCTCGGCGAGCTCGATCAAGCAACCGCGCTCTATCGCAAATGCGTGGAGCTGGATCCGAATCACTTCGATGCCTGGCACGCGCTATCCATGGTTCTGCTCAAAACTGACCAGCTCAAGGAAGCCCTCGGCGCCTCGCTCCAAGCCACGACCCTGGAGCCCAACGATCTCCTCGCCTGGACCGCCCTCTCACAAATCTATGTCCGCCTCGGCGACATCCCCAACGCCGAAGCCGCCAAAGCCAACTCCCGCATCCTCTCCATGGGTGGAAAAATCGT
>CAMCBV010000066.1 GCA_945873125.1 Prosthecobacter debontii | reverse complement strand
CCCGACGCCGGAGAGCGAAACGGTGGTCTGATTCTCATCGGCGGCCCGTCCCGCACCCATGGCTGGGACGGGGAAAAGCTTCTGTCCGCCCTCACGGAAATCACCGCCACGGGCACTTGGCAGCTCACCGACTCCCGCCGCACTCCCGCGGGATTTTCCGATGAAATCCGCAAGCGGCTGCCCGCCGTCGAGGTCTTCCCGCATCAACAAACCCCGACCGACTGGCTGCCCGCAAAACTCGCCGCGGCGGAAAGCGTCTGGGTCACGGAGGACTCGGTCTCGATGATTTATGAAGCACTCAGCTCGGGGGCCAAAGTCGGCTTGTTAAGCACTCCCCGGGTTAAGAACTCGTCGCGTGTCCTTTTGGGCTTGGAGCGCCTTGTCACCGCTCGCTTTCTTACCCCGTACGGCACTTGGCAAGGTGCTCGCCGCCTCTCAACGCCGCCGGAAATTCTCCGCGAAGCGGATCGCTGTGCCCGTGAGCTCATCAGCCATTTGGGTCGAGATTCATTTTGCCTTGCTCAGGGAAGCGCGGATCAAAGGCCTGGTTGAAGCCTTCATGGATCCAATCAGCGTTTTCGCCTAATAAATCCTTGAACAATCAATCGATGTCGGTTGAATCGCCTAACGAAATTCAGCCCTGTTCTACAGTTTGTGAAACCAAAGCCACAGATCCACTGAGCGATTGAAGCGAAAAATCCTCATCATTCACAAAGGTGGCAAAGTGCATACCTGGTGTGAAGACCTGCTGGCCGGCTTCCTTGAAACAGGCTGTCAGGCGGACGTGGCCGCGCTGCGCAGCCACCGCCTCGAGGAGCGCCGGATGCAGCGGAAAACCGGGCTCAGACACTTTGAAAACCCCGCCGCGGTCCAACGAATTGCCGGACAAATCCGCCAGATCCGGCCCGACCTGATCGTTCTTCTAAACTACGCGACCCTGCCCGATGAGGCCAGCGCGCGCATCCGGGATGCCGCCGGAGTCCGGACGCCAGTCATCAGCTGGCTGGCAGACCACATCACCCGTTTTCCCGATAAAACATCTCCCAATTTGGATGGCGTTTACTACTTTGATTCCGCCACGCTGCCGCTCCTTGAAGAGCACTACGCCGGCACCCCGGCCCGACTGGAGTTTCTCCCGCTGGCTGCCAACCCGGCGCGATTCCCGGATTACGGACTGCCTTGGGCCAGCCGCAAGCACGGGCTCGTTTTCATCGGCAACAACACCCCGTCACGGCGCGCGATCATCCGCGAACTCCAGGGACTGGGCACCGCCGTATCCCCCTTCGGACCTCGCGCGGAGGCCGGTTTGAAATTCTGGCGGCGGCGCAAGATCAGCCCGGCCGTCTCATCCGGAGTTTATGGAGCCTATCAAGGTGTCCTGAACATGTTGCAGCCGCCCAACACCATCCACGGGCTGAACCTGCGCGCGTTCGAAGTCCCCGCTAGCGGCGGACTCGGAACCTACCCGCTCACGCCGGATTTGGTTAAATCCTTCGTTCCCGGCGAGGAAATCATCGCTTACACCGGGATCGAGGATCTGCATGGCAGGCTGGAGTCGGTATTTTCAAATCCGGCTCGTGCTGCCGCCCTCATTCAGGCCGGCCGCGCGCGGTTGCTCAAGGACCACACCTATGCCATGCGCGCTCGGCGCTTGCTGAACGACTGGCTCGCGTGATTGAATGAAATCCATGAGCAGCTCCGCGGACAACGATCCCAGAATCCGGGTCAAATTTCTATCCCGAGTGAAGCTCCCGGATGGAAATATCGGAAACGACTACCTGCGCCGCTTTCCCAACCGCATCCCGTCATGGGAAAGATGTGATTTCATCTTCGACCCGCACTGCCGGGAATACGACTGGCTGGTCGTCTATGACGATCTCCCGCGGGATGCTCCCGTGGAAAAGCTCGCCTGCCCACGGCAAAACACCCTCCTGCTCACCGGGGAACCCTCCTCGATCACTCACTACGGAAAAAGCTTCCTGCGCCAGTTCGGTCACGTCCTGACCAGCCAGGAACCCTGGGCAATCCAGCACCCCGGCGTCATCCGCCAACAAGCCGGCCTGCTCTGGTATTACGGCGGCTCCGACGAGCGCGGAACCTATGACTCGCTCGCCGCCACTCCTCCGCCCCAGAAAAGCAAATTGCTTTCCACGGTCTGCTCCACCAAGGCCATGCGCCACACCCTGCATTCCCTGCGCCTCCATTTCACCAAACAACTCATGGCAGAGCTACCTGAGCTCGACGTCTTCGGCTACGGCATGGGCAAACTCGATAACAAAGCCGATGCCATCGATCCCTATCGCTACCACCTCGTCATCGAAAACCACTCCTGCCCCCACCATTGGACCGAAAAACTCGCCGACGCCTACCTAGGATACGCCCTCCCTATCTACTTCGGCTGCACCAATCTCGATGAATATTTCCCCCCCGATAGCTACATCATGCTCAATATCCGCGATTTCCCAAAATCACTCAAAACCCTCCGCGATCTCCTCGCCAGCAACGAATACGAAAAACGCCTCCCTGCCATCATCGAAGCACGCCGCCGCATCCTAGAAGAATACGCCACCTTCCCGCAGCTCGCGCACCTGATCGGGCAGCGAGGCAAAACAAACGTATCAGCCAACAACTGCGAGACCCTCTACTCCAGAAGACAAGCAAGATTCAGAAATCCACTCACTTGGCCGAGTGAGTGGTTAATTAAATTCAACAGAAATACATGCCTCCCGTGAAGATCAGCGTTGTCATTATCAATTATAATTATGCGGACTATGTCCCATTGGCTATTCAATCAGTCCTAAACCAAACGCTCCCCCCCGATCAAATCATAGTAGTCGATGATGGATCTACTGATAATTCGGTAAATGTCATCAGTTCACTTGTAGAAAGCTCCAATGTGATCTTTCACCGAAAGATGAATGGCGGACAGCTATCGGCAGTTCGTTCTGGGATCAATCTTGCAGAAGGTGACTGGATTTTTTTTCTGGATTCTGACGACGAGTGGACACCGGATCATTTGCAGCAGGCCAGACATTGCATTGCCGGGAATCCGGATGTGTCTCTCTATTTTTCGAACCATCAAGAGACTGCTGGACCTCCAATTTTTCGCAGTAAGTGGCCCGCTGGAAAGTTTGGGCCATGTTCCGGCCTGGTAGTAGCAACGGGTACTCGAATCGGAACGATTGAATCAACTCTGGGACTACGAGCAGATAAGGCTCGTGATTCCATTTCGTTCGATCACCTGATTGACGAGAAGTGGCGGATGAGGGCTGAAGATTGTCTAATCTTTGGTGCATCGCTATCGGGAGCGATTGCATATTATAATCCGGAACAAACTGTGAATTATCGGATTCATGGAAATAATTCATTTGCTCACAAGGACCGGAGCCAGGAAGAACAACAGTATCAACTAAACAAGAACGAACTATTTATTTACTGGTCTAATAGATATGGAATCTCATCCGAAACGCTCCAAAGATTGATATCTACCGAGCTTAACGCACATACGCACAATATCAAAAATATAACTTTAAAGCGGCGCAGTCGGAGGGCGGCACGAGCACTCTTCAGAAAGGCGATTTTAGTGCACCTGAAGAAGATCATTTCGAAATCTTAGTAACAAAATGAATTATCAGCAACTAAACAACTCTGCCCCCGACTTAATGACGGCTATTGTTGCCCATAAAGTCCCACCTAGGGTTTCAGTGATTATTCCTACGTATAATCATGAACAATTTGTAGTGGAGACCATCGAGTCTGTGCTGAATCAGTCCTTCCGCGACTTTGAGTTGATTGTAATCAACGACGGTTGCATGGATCAAACCGAGAATGTCCTGAAGCCATACATCGAATCAGGCCTAATCCGATATGTCTGGCAAGAGAATCAGGGAGTTGCCCACGCGCGAAACAATGGCTTATCCCTTGCTGTTGGTGAATATATAGCATTTTTAGATGACGACGATACATGGCCCCCGGATAAGCTGCGCTGGCAAGTGGAATCCCTCGACAATTCCGACGCGGTATTGATCGGAGGCGCCTGTTACAGCGATAAATCTGTAGATTTGGATGCAATTTCTGGGGAAAACCAAGTCAATCAACTAGAGGATTGCGATCTCTTCAGGAGAAATCCATTTGCCTCACCGGGGCAGACTTTGCTACGGCGCAGCGCACTCGATAAGGTTGGAGGTTTTGACCCCGATATTTGGGGCGCGGATGATCTTGATCTTTGGATACGCCTGCTTGGTGCTGGGCCACTTCTGATCTCTAAAAAACCTGCGCTCTTTTATCGCCTTCACCAACACAATGCATCAAGCGATACCATGAGAATGGCGACGAACCTCAAAAAAGTTTTCGAGAAAAACCTGGGGCTTTTTGCGCTATCAAAGCGGCGTCAGCTCAAGCGACTGGGACATCGCTTCTTATTCCGCTATTGTGGGAAAAAGATCATTTGGAGATTCATTGAACACATATTGAAAGGCGAGCTAAGCCAAGCACAGCCTATGATTCGATATTTTATAAGGGATGCTCTTTCACGATGCCTAAAGGATCCCATGTTCATCATTTATATTGCCTCCGCATTTCTGCGGGCTCCAATGAAGATTCATCTGAAACAACGGCGACATACAGGATAAATGCCTCGTGTTAGCCGGAGGCCACGGACATCAATCAAGGAAACAGGGGTTCGAATAGAAGTTCAGGCAGAAGATGGTAGAGGAATAAAAATGACCGGATGGTACAAACTCACCTTCTTTATATTCGCTTGTAATCATTATATGTTTTATATTTTATTCGATGAAATGATATATAGATTACTATTTAGCGCCAAAGTCTTGTAGGGCGTGGTTTATTTGGACATTCAAAATCGCATCTTATCAGAATATCTGTTAGTATTTCTATCGCCGAATCGCTACCCCATACTTTCTCAGCAAATACAAGCCCATTTTTGCTGATTCGATCCCAAAGATCTTCTTGATTGTAGAGCTCCGCTATACATGCGGCGTACTCTTTTGGGTCTTTGGCGATGCTCACATTCTCGCCGTGTGTTAGATTCATTCCTTCCGTGGCAAGTGGGCTTGCAACGACCGGCAGGCCGGCACACATGGCAGACCCCACCTTGCCTTTGATCCCGGCACCGTATCGCAGAGGCGCAACGGAAACACGCATTTGGTCCAATAGTGGTTCCAAGTCTTCCACATATCCATGCAGTCGCACATCTGGCGCTTCCAATAGTCTGATCTCGTCAGGCATTTTACTGCCTACCACATGAAAGATCACATCTGGCAGTAGCGGTCTCAGATGAGGCATGATCTGATGCACAAAGTAGTTCACGGCATCCACATTGGGCGTGTGTAGAAATCCTCCTACGAAAACAATGCCACTCCGTTGGGAGAACGGTACGGATGTGCCTCGAATATGTCGTGAATAAGGCATAACCCTCACCTTTTCCCCCATGCCCATATCATTGAGCACCTGCTTTTCGACATGGCTCACCACGGTGGTTAGCTCGCATGCCTTGATAAGCTTCAACTCAATATCCTCCGTGCGCTTCGCGTTTTCGTGCAATTTCAGATCCTGCAGAAGGTCGGCTTCCCGTTTTTCGCGAAGAAAATGCAGATCTACCGTATGGAAGAGAATTTTCGCCTGTGGCGAGTATTTCCTCAATGAGTGATAGTGCGGCTCGAGGGTATTGTATCTGCATGCGAAAATGAGATCGTATCGTTTCCCATGCTCCGCCAGGTGCCGGCTTACACTGTTCACATAAGGGCGGTATAGGGCCTCAATTCCATGCGCCTGAATGGCAGAGGTGTACTTACGATCGTTATGGAAATCACTGACGGGAATAAATGTCACCTGAAAACCCATGTCCCTCAGCAGCATCATAGTATTGAAGGCATCAATCGAGCCCGAGTCCATATCTGGTGTAGGCGTGCGCTGATCGAGAAAGAGTACTCTTCTGGTGGCCATGCGGTCCTTGGCGTTGTCCACATCTACAGCGTTAGGCTGATGGCTTTCCAGTCGGTGTTTCCAACGCTCGAAGACTTTTTTCATATTTTCGACCTGATACGCCTTCACGCCCATCGAAGTGTCCGTGCCGCTGCTCACTCCTTCAAAGTGAATCACCTCCGACAAAGGTTGGTAAATCACACGATAGCCCTTCTCCCGAATCTTGAGCGCAAGATCTGAATCTTCACAGTAGGCAGGCAAGTAGTGCTCGTCAAAACCACCCAGCTCATCAAACAGACTCTTAGGAACCATGATCGACGCTCCGGAGCAATAGTCCACTTCTCTCGCATAATTGAATACTGGCAGACTCGCATCTTGGTCGCGCCCAAAATTCCAAGCGCTTCCATCTTTCCAGATGATGCCCCCCGCTTCCTGAAGAGATCCGTCTGGGTAGACCAATTTTGAGCCTACCAAACCTGTTTCGGGAAATCGCTGGAATGTGCATATCAGCTCATCCAGCCATCCAGGAGTTACTTGTGTGTCATTGTTAAGAAAGTAGAGGTAAGTACCTTGTGCAGATGCTGCGCCAGCGTTTGAAGATCTTATAAAACCAAGATTTTGTTCATTGGCAATCATTTTTATACCTGTCACATTCGCCAGGATCAGCTTTGTTGTATCAGGTGAACAGTCATCCACGACGATCACTTCAATCTCAACTTGTGGCGGAAGATCGGCTATTGATTTAAGGCATCGCAGGGTATATTCAATTTGTCCATATACTGGTATAATGATTGATACTTCCGGATTAACCGAAGACAGAATATTTATTTTTTTAGATAGCTCTGTCATGCATTCAATCGTCATCGGCTTACCTAAATTAATATTTCGAAGCCCCGCGAAAAATTTTTTGCGTCTTTTTCGTATGCTCCTCTCTAGCCTCTTGAAAAAATGTACTTTTTGCCGAACAACATGCGGTGGTCGCCCTTTATGAAAAATTCTTTTAATAAAGGTTTTTATTTGAAATAAAATAGCTGATTGAACTGCCAGCTCCAAAACTCTAACCTCATCGCATTTTCTCGACAATAACAGGTTGAGATTTGATATATGCGCTCGTAGTTGAGATGCAAATTCGGAATGGCTTTCGTGTCGTTCATACATTCCAGTTGATAGTAATGGCAATTCGGCATCTGACGCGACCGCAATAATATAGACTGGTCGATGAATTCCTTCACAGTCGTTAATTCGATTATTGTTTTCCCAATAGCTTTTGGTATGGCTTGATTTTTTGTCATCGTTCATAATCGTTGAACCGTAAACAATTTTCTGACCGAAAAAATTTGTGTTGCTAAAGTGATTTGAAAGAAGTTCTTTGAATTCAATCGCTAGCAATTCCTTTACATGGAATGGATTTTTGTATGCAGGGTCTATCGAGTACACTTGCTTGTCAGGACTTGAAATGAGTACAACACCATCAGGTCGCAACACCCGTTTGATCTCCAGCATCATTTCTTCATGCTTGTCATGGTGCTCAATCGTCTCGAAGCTCACGACGAGATCGACACTTTGATCAGGAAGGGGTATCGCGTCACAGCTTCCGATCATAAATTCAATATTATCCTTCAAATATTTCGCTTTAGCATGAGAAATCGCCTCGCCGGATATGTCAACTCCGTATACCTTGCTTGCGGTTCGGGCCATCATTTCCGTTCCATAGCCTTCTCCACAAGCAATATCTAGGACGTCTTTACCTGCTCCAAGATCACATGCCATAAGATAACGATGCATGTGCTCAAGTTCGATATTGCCATGAACTTGTGGCACAAATATTTCACCAGTAAATTGCATTTTCTGTGTCATATAATACCAATTTTATGTTTATTTCCTACATTCAAACGCGAAGGCTGACGGATACTCCAAACAATGTATGGTGACTGAGGAGAAACCGGCTTTAATGCAGTCCGTCCATGCGTCAGCACCATATTCGGTCTGTACCGCCCAGTCTCCCGCCGAAGTGGTCACGCACCCATGATAACTCAACTTTTTACCACTGCGATCAGCGCTCATCCTGCCGATTATCATCGGAATCGTGAAGATACAACTTCCCCCGGGTGACAATAAACGTGCACATTCCTTAAGACCAAGCACGGGTGCCGGAACATGCTCCAGCGTGTCCGAATGGACGATCAAGTCATAAGTTTCATCTGGGAACTCCAGGCAAGTCATGTCATGTTCGGGGTATTCTGCGAGCTTGTAGTTTTCGAGAATCTCAAACGCTGAAGATAGACCTCCAGATGTGTTGATGGACAAAACGCGGAGCTTGGCTCCATCACAAGATTTGAAAAATTCTACAAGCGTTCCACCAAATGCATATTTTGTAAGAATCGCATTTGCAATAGCGATCGATCTCAGGTTGTTCCCACATGCGCTGCACGCGGTTCCCTGTTGGCGGTTTATGTATGCGATTTCCTCAGAATTAATTCTCCAGTCATTTATCAGTTCCGGCCACAGTACCTCTGTGGAGGAGAACTCCGTTCCTCCGCAGACGTAGCAATACCCGCAAGGCTTCTGAATGTTCGATTCGGGTGCGCTCTTTGGCTTTTTCTGGGAAAAGATTCTCTGAATTAGCGATGGATTTCGTAGGTTTCGGTCGTTCATTCGATCATGTCTTTATTTCGAGGTGGTCGGGACGCATCAACTCTGTTTTTCGGTAATCCAGTTCTTCAGCGCGGCTTCGAGCGACTCGTGAACGGGACGCATGTAAACTCCCGCATCGAGCAGCTTTTGACTATCCATGATACAATTTGAACGTAGGGCTACAGCACCGATCTTGTAAAAATCGTCGTCGTTCTCCCAGAAAACAAATTCACGATCGGGCTTGAGGATCGATTTGATCATTTCCAAGACTTCAGCCGTTGAGACGTAGCCGGGGTTGGTGACGTTGTAAGTGCCGAAGGGGACTCTCTTGAACCAAGTGTCGAGACAGGCGTTCACATAATCCGAGCGATGCGAGAGGGAGTTGAGATTGTCGTAGACTTTCGTATAGCGCTGAATCTTGGAGAGATAGTTGCGGGCGTTGTCGTGCTCATCGAAGGGAATCCGGAGTCTCCATATGTAGTTTTGGCCAATTCCCGCGATCGCTTCTTCTCCAAGCGCCTTAGTGCCGCTGTAAAAGCTGCAAGGTTCGTCACGAAATGAAAAGTTAGGCGGCATGGTCTCGTCAAAGCCGCGAAGGCGTTCCGGAGCAGTTCTTGCAATCTCGCGGATCTCTGGCTTGCTCATGTCCTTTTCGACCACCCAGCCGTCGTCGGTTTTTACCCAGCAGCCAGCAAAGATACATCCTGAGGAGACGTGACCCCACGGGATGTCAAGGGCGGCGCAGGCATTAGCGAGAGCCAGTGGGAAAAGCGTGTTGCCTTGCAGGGTGTCGGCTTTCGCAATTTCGCAGGCGTCCACGTTTGGTTTTCCGGTGTAGCCCGCTGCATTGACGATGAAGCTAGGGCGGTGCTCTTTGAGAAAATTGTATAATGGAACAAAGCTTGTGTAGTCCACCTCGGAGCGTGATAGGGTGCGGAATTTTTCTCCGCGTTTTTCCAATGCCTGCTGGAAGGCGTGGCCGATGTAGCCGGTGGAGCCAAGAAGTAAGATCATAAGATTTGTATAAAGTGATTAGTCAGGGCGATGTGCTTCTTTTACAACACCTTCCAAATAGGCGCGGTATTCGCAGTTGGGCATTGTTTCAGCGATGGCAGCAAGTTGTGCAATGGTCAGGAAACCTCTACGGAAGGAAGCTTCCTCCGGACAACCGATTTTAATTCCGGTACGGGTTTCGATAGTTTGGACGTAGGCGCTCGCTTCGTGGAGGGATGTGCTGGTTCCGGCATCGAGCCAGGCAAAGCCACGGTTGAGCTTCTCGACCCTAAGAGTGCCACGGTTGAGATATTCGACATTGACCGCAGTGATCTCCAACTCTCCCCGTGCGGAAGGCTTGGAGTTTTTGGTAATTTGGATAACGTCGTTGTCGTAGATGTAGAGTCCGGGAACCGCGTAGTGGCTTTTCGGCACGGTAGGCTTTTCCTCGATGGAAATCGCCTTGCCGGACGCGTCGAACTCGACCACTCCGTAACGTTCCGGGTCATGGACATGGTAACCAAAGATCGTCGCTCCAGTGGTGAAGTCTTCGAAGGCGAGGCCAAAGCTATTGCTGCCGTAAAAGATGTTGTCGCCGAGGATCAATGCGACCGAATCACTGCCGATGAAGGATTCGGCGATAAGGAAGGCTTGTGCGATCCCATCGGGCTTCGCTTGTTCGCGGTATTCGATGGAGATTCCCATGCGCGAACCGTCACCGAGAAGCTGTTGAAACCGCGGCAGGTCGTGGGGTGTAGAGATGAGACAGATTTCGCGGATTCCGCCCTCGATCAAGGTGGTCAGCGGATGATAGATCATCGGCTTGTCATAGAC
>CAMCBV010000065.1 GCA_945873125.1 Prosthecobacter debontii | reverse complement strand
CCACTTTGTAGGTCTTCGTGTATCGCGTGCGCCCTACGCGATCGCTCTTCACTAACGTGCCTGATATTGTCTCTTGTATAGATGTCATAGAATCCAAATCTATGGCATCTATGCTATCCTTGAATAGAGGGGTTCTGTTGGGCGCTTACATTTGAAAATTGCGGTTCCTTTCTTGAGGCTGAATGGAGACCTCAATCGATTCTACTTCTGCAAAATCACAAACACGCCCTTCTTATTTCCAACAACCACATCCGGTTTTTTGTCGCTGTTAACATCTGCCGCCATGACTTGGCAGCCGACGCCGCTGTTGTCGTCGATGATTTCTGCAGTGTAGGTGGCTCTGCCGTCTTTGCGTGTTAGAAGGAAAGCGTAGAGGACAGGAGCTTGGGCGGGTTCGATGTCACCGGTTGGGCCGTGAGCCCAGAAGCGTTTTCCGGTGATGATATCCAGCGTGCCATCGCCATTGATATCTGCGAGGTCGATGGCGTGGGGTTGAGTGAATGCCACTCCGGTGACGCCTTTTTCTTTATCGGTATCGATGAGATGATGGCATGTCCAAGTGGCATCCGCGTTTTGCTCGTACCAGCAAACGCCATAACCATGGGCGTCGATGGAAGTGATGATGTCGGTTCTGCCATCGCCATTCACATCGTAACCGAACATTTGTGCGCCGCCTTTGTCCGCGAATGGAGTGGCGTGAAATTTCCATGGTGCTGCGCCGTCCCAGTTGGCGGGTTGTTCCCACCAACCGCGTTTTTCCAAAACATCCATGCGGCCATCCGAGTTGATGTCTCCGTAGCCGATGCCGTGAGTGAAGCGTTGATAGGCTTTTTTATCCTCAGGTGAGATAGCATTCCATTTCCAAGCGGCGGTTGGATTCGCGGCATCAAAGGTTGCGTATCCAATTTTGCCTCCGGACATGCAGAGAAGATCGGGTTGGTTGTCGCCATTGATATCAGTCAACATGGGCGATTCGTTATCGGTCGATGCCAGGGCGGTATGGCGTGTCCAATCGCCACCTTTCGCACCGGGGTTTTCATACCAAAAAGTTTCTTTGCCGGGGAAACCGATCACGAGGTAGTCGGGTTTGCCATCGCCATTGAAGTCATGGCTGTAGGAAATGAAATTATCGGAATAGGCATTCTTGCCGCTCAGTTCGCCTTCGAAGCCCGGGATTTCGGCTTGATCGGTCGCCTTGAAGGATTTGGTAGCAGAATGGATGCTGTGTTGGTTTTTGTATTCAGGTCCTTCATACCAATAAGGGCCAGAGAGGATATCGGTTTTGCCATCTCCATTCACATCGGCGGCACAAGCGCCTTCTGCCCAGAAGTAGCGGCTGATTTTATGAGCTTCCCATTTCCCTGTTGGAGCTGGTGGTTTGGTAGAGACGACCACAGCTGTGGTTCCGGCAGCGATAAGAGGAAGGATGAGGGTTTTCATGGGGATGCTACGTGGGTGAAGAGTGGAGTTTTACTTAGATATAGTTTTTTAACCACGAATTTCACGAATTGCACGAATGTATCTAAAAAAAAGTTCACTTTAGCACAGCTATCTTCAAGCCTTACGGTGTCATAAACTAGCTTACATTATTTCTTAATATTCGTGCCCATTCGTGAAATTCGTGGTTGTATTATCAATCAATCAAATGTGTCCATCCATGCGTAGAAATTCACAAAATCTGCATGGTATGTAAACTTGCTTATGGGGTTGGTGTCGCTCATGTTACGGACATACAAAATTCAGGATTCTTATGGCACTCGATAAACTCACCCAAAAACTTCAGGAAGCTTTGCAGAACGCGCAGGGATTGGCTTCAAAATCCTCTCATCCGGAGTTGCGAAGCACGCATGTGTTGTTGGCATTGTTGCAACAAGAGGGAGGTATCGCTGTGCCGGTTTTACAAAAAGCGGGTGTTGACGTATCAATGTTGAAGGCTGCGGTGGCTTCTGCATTGGCCAAGGAAGTCAGTGTGCAAGGAGCATCCACCCAGCCGCAGATCAGCGCGGGGCTGCGCGCGACTTTGGATGATGCGGACGACGTTCGTGTAAAGATGGGAGATGATTTTCTCTCGGTGGAGCATTTTCTATTAGGATCTCTAAAAGGGGATTCACCTGCTGGCAAGTTGCTGAAAGAGGCGGGTTTTGATGCGAAAAAAGCCGAGGCCGCGATCAAAGAAGTGCGCGGCTCACAAAAAGTGACCGATGCCGATCCCGAGGGCAAATATCAAACTCTTGAAAAATACGGAACCGATCTAACAGCTCGGGCGCGCGCTGGAAAAATCGATCCGGTGATTGGCCGAGATCACGAGATTCGGCGAGTGTTGCAGGTGTTATCGCGTCGGACCAAAAACAATCCCGTTTTGATCGGTGAGCCGGGTGTGGGTAAGACGGCGATCGTTGAAGGCCTTGCTCGACGCATCGTTTCCGGTGATGTGCCGGATTCGATGAAGGACAAGAAAGTCATCTCGATGGATATAGGATCGATGTTGGCTGGCGCGAAATTTCGTGGTGAATTTGAAGAGCGTTTGAAAGCCTTTTTGAAAGAGGTCACGGATGCGGAAGGCAAAATCATTTTGTTCATCGATGAGCTGCATACCATCGTCGGTGCCGGTGCGGCGGAAGGCGCTGCTGATGCATCCAATATGCTCAAACCCCAACTCGCACGCGGTGAACTCCATGCGATTGGAGCGACGACTCTCGATGAATACCGTAAGCATATCGAAAAGGATGCAGCGCTTGAGCGGAGATTTCAGCCGGTTATGGTCGGTGAACCCTCGGTAGAAGACACGATTGCGATCCTGCGTGGTTTGAAAGAGCGCTACGAAGTTCATCACGGCGTGCGCATTCAAGACGGTGCCATCGTTGCGGCGGCGATGTTATCGGATCGTTATATTTCAGATCGATTCCTGCCGGATAAGGCAGTGGATTTAATTGATGAAGCCTCCTCGCGTTTGAAAATCGAGTTGGATTCCATGCCGACGGAAATCGATGTCTTGGAGCGCCAGATCATGCAGTTGGAGATGGAGAAGAAGGCCTTGGAGAAAGAAACCGACAAGGCATCCGCTGCCCGTTTGGAAAAGGTTAAGGAGGAGCAGGCGAATCTCAAAGAGCGGTCATCCGGAATGATGGCCCAATGGCGAAATGAAAAACAGATCATCGATCAGGTTCGTATCGCTCAGGAGAAGATCGACTCGCTCAAGACGGATGTCGAGAGAGCTCAAAGGATAGGCGATCTAACCCGTGCTTCACAGGTAACTTATGGCGATTTGCCAGAAGCTCACAAACAACTTGAACAAGCCCAAGCCGAGTTGGCCACGCTTCAGAAAAACGGCGCCATGCTGAAAGAGGACGTAACGGAAGAGGATATTTCAAGGGTTGTTTCATCATGGACAGGAATCCCGGTCAGCCGTTTGCAAGAAGGCGAAAAACAAAAATTGGTTTCAATGGAAGCGCGTCTGGGTGATCGGGTGGTCGGTCAGAAAAAAGCAATCGTTGCTGTAGCAAATGCCGTGCGCCGGGCCCGTGCGGGTCTCCAAGATGAGAACCGACCCATTGGCTCGTTTCTTTTTCTCGGACCAACCGGTGTTGGTAAAACCGAGCTTTCAAAAGCACTGGCCGAGTTTCTCTTTGATGATGAAGGTGCGATGGTGCGGATTGATATGTCCGAGTATATGGAGAAACACAGCGTTTCGCGTTTGATCGGCGCACCTCCAGGTTACGTCGGTTATGAGGAAGGCGGACAACTCTCCGAACGCGTTCGCAGAAAGCCTTATTCTGTCGTGCTCTTCGATGAAATCGAGAAAGCCCATCCGGATGTATTCAACGTTTTACTTCAGGTGTTGGATGACGGACGGATCACCGACGGGCAGGGAAGAACGGTTGATTTCCGCAATACGGTTTTGATCATGACCTCAAACATCGGATCTCAATTTATCCTCGGTGAAGCGAATGCCGAACAACGCGAAGCCGCAGTCATGGAGGCGCTGCGTGGTCACTTCAGGCCGGAGTTTCTGAATCGCATCGACGAGATCGTGATTTTTGATCGTTTGAATCGTGAAGATCTAACAACCATTGTCGATCTCCAGCTCGAACGTGTCCGCAAGCGCTTGGCTAAACAAGGCCTTGGCCTCGCTCTAACAGAAGAGACCAAAGAGTTCGTCGGCAACCAGGGCTACGATCCAGTCTACGGTGCGCGCCCATTGAAGCGCGCGATCCAACATCACCTTCTTGATCCGCTAAGTTTGGAGGTGCTCGAAGGAAAATTCATGGATGGTGATGTCATCAAGGGAGAATTAAAAGACGGTCGCGTGGTATTTACGAAGTGAGAAATCAGCGCGCATAGGCAGCGACGCGTATCCTCACGCGTCCATATCTGACGGTGGTGATTTCGGAAACATGCCGATGGGGTAGTGCGCGATTTATACATATAACACGTGGAGAGCAGGATCCTGATCCTCGTCGGTATAGGCCGCACCGCCCGGCATCTCTCCCGCATCCTGCGCGATGCGATCCGGTGAAACCGATGGAGCTGTTAGAGATGGATCCGCGACTCGAATTCCGGCAGCCCTGAATGTGAGACTCCGATCTCGAAGACCGCGCCATCTATGGTTTCAGAGCCCTCGCGCCCACCTGCGGTGGTGATAAACATCCGGTCGAGATTCTCACCGCCGAAACAAAGCGAGGTGACCTTTGCCGCCGGGAGATCGATTTTTTCCATGATCTTCCCAGAAGGATCATGGCGTGTTACGCCGTAGCCGTTCCAGCGCGCCGACCAGACATTTCCCAAGCCATCCACGGCAAGGCCGTCGGGAATTCCCTCCTCCTCGCCTGTCTGATGGAATAGGGTGGGGGAGGCAAGCCGTCCAGTTTCACGGTCATACGTGTATCGGAAAATCCGACGGGTGGTTGAACAGGTCCAATAAAAAATCTTGAGATCCGGTGTGAATCCCATGCCGTTCGAGCATCCCGTATCGCGCCAGAGGCAGGTGATAGAGCCGTCCAAGTCGACACGATAGAGTCCACCGCTGTCGTTTTCTGTCCCGATGCTCCCCGCGAACACTCGCCCCTCGGGGTCGGCGATCACATCGTTGAAGCGCACTAGTCCTTTGTCGAAATAGTTCCGCAGAACCGAGACGCGCCCGTCCGGATGCAGTAGGGCGAGATCATTCACTCGGAACAGCAGCAGGTCGCCATCGGCCTGAAAGGTGAAGCCGCCAACCGAAATCCCTTGATAGATGACCTCATGCCTGCCGGTCTGTGGATGCAAACGGTGGATCATTCCCGCCTCAATGTCGGTCCAGTAGAGGCACTGGCTCCGGCCATGCCAGAGTGGATTCTCGCCGAGCTGGCAGTGGCTTTTGATCAAAATGGCCGAGTCGGTCATGGCATGGGCATGTGATGTTGCAAAATAGGGGCAAGAGCAGGTAGCTTTGCCGCGAAATGTCCGCTGCGTCAAGCAATCCGGATGTACTGGGCGCGCAAAGGTTCGTTGGGTTTTGCGTTGTCGGATTTTTTCATGAAATAGGATCCGTAGCTCCATTGACGACCCACATTACACGAATGATCATCTCACATCAATGACGATAGATTTCATCAAGAACGGCAGATCGAACCACCGCGAAAGCCCCAACCTTGCCGGACATAGAAAAGCGGAGTCGCACAGTAAAGGGGAGCCTATATCCCGTCGCGGATTCCTGCACGGACTGGGCGGCGTGGGGGCGTCTCTCGGTTTGAGCGGATGGGCAAGAGCCTCCCCGCCAGCACCGAATCTTCTGCTGCGCGGGGACGCCCTGCCTGCCACCGAAAAGATCCAGCTCGCGGTGATCGGCGTCGGTGGCCACGGCCGCTACCATGTAAACCAATGGGCCAAAAATCCTCAGTCGCAGCTCGTCGCCATATGCGATGTGCATCGCGGACGTGCTGCCACGGCGCGAGAAGAGGCGGAGGCGATCCAGGGCAAGGGCTCCTGTACGGCCTATCAGGATTTCCGCGAGCTTCTTGCGCGCAAAGATGTCGATGCCGTATCCATCGCCACGCCGGATCACTGGCACGCGTTGCTGGCTCTAGCTGCCATCCGCGCGGGAAAACATGTCTATCTGGAAAAACCAGTCGCCTACTCCGTTGCCCAAGGTCGTGCCATCGCCGATGCCGTAAGCCGCCACGGCATTATCCTCCAGAACGGCACCCAGCAACGCTCGATACGTTATTTTCAGCGCACCGCTTGGCACGCTCGCTCCGGTCACCTCGGTAGGCTCACCCATGCCATCGCCACCTCGCCCTACGGCCTGCAAGGGGGCGATGCTACCTTGACCGAGTCTCCCGCCGAGCTCGACTACGGCCTCTGGCTCGGCCCCGCCCCGCTCACGCCCTACACCATCGGGCGCGACAACGGCGCGGGTGGCGTCGGCTGGTATCACATGCGGGATTACTCTGGCGGCTGGATCACCGGTTGGGGTTCCCACCATGTCGATAGCGCCCAGTGGGCGCTCGGCAAGGACAGCGAGGCACCTATCTTGGTCGAGGCGACCGGAGAATTTCCGAAGGAGGGCATTTACAACACCTGCATCAAGTGGCGCGCTGAGTTCACCTATGCGGACGGAAAAAAACTGATCTTCGCGACGCCGAACGAAGCGCCGGGGCAGAAGAGCGTGCTCGTCCATGGCGAGGATGGCTGGGTCTGCGCGGACCGCAGAAGCATTGACGCCGAGAATAAAAACCTCCTCAAGCAGCGCCCCGAGCTCACTCCCGGAACTTGGTATTCCGATCACTACCTCGATTTCCTCGATGCCATCCGATTCGGCCGGGATCCCTCCGCGCCGATCGGGTCTGCCCACCTTTCCACCACCCTCTGCCACTTGGCGAACATCGCGATCGCCATCGGCCGTCCACTGAAATGGGACGGCACACGCGAACGGTTTCCCGACGATCCGGATGCCAACAAGCTGATTGACCCGCCCATGCGCCCGCCATGGACACTTGAGGGATAGACAGATTCCATGCGATTCTTCGCTTGGGAATTCGACCGATCGGCCGGGACAAAGTCGGATTTATTCATGAATAGTATCTCTGTGTTACATTTTCATCGGTGAAATCCTGATCAATAAGTTGAGAACACTGATTGCAAATGATGTGTCCAGTAGGTGCTAAAGAGCAAATTAGAAATTTTAACAAGAGCAACTCATGAACAACGAAGAACCAAGTAACGAAGTTAAGTATCTGATCGAGAACCTGAAACAGAGCGGTCTGTCGCGGCGGGGATTCCTGCACGGAATGGGAGGTCTGGGAGCCATGCTCGGAATGGGCGGAATGGGCGGATTGGCTGGGAGCGCGGGCGCGGCTCCGAAGGATGCGGATGGGAATGTCATTCCGGGCTTCGAGAAGGGACAGAATGATCCAAATGCGGCGAAGGGCTGGCAGCCGGTTTCTGACCGTAAGGTCAAGGTCGGGATCGCCGGATACGGCCTTTGCCAATTTGGCGCGGCCTTCTTTTATCAGAATCACCCCAACGTCGAAGTGGTGGCGGCTACCGATCTCGATCCCGGGCGCTGTGCCGCTCTGGCGAAGGCGGTGGGTGCGAAGAAGACCTACCCGTCCTGCGAAGAAATGATCAAGGACAAGTACATCGAAGCCATCTACATCGCCACCGATGCGCCGAGCCATGCACGTCTGGCTATCATGGCGCTGGAGCACGGCAAGCATGTCTGCTCCGCTGTTCCTGCGGTGTTCGGGTTTCAGGCAGAGGATGAAGCGGAGAAGTTGTTCAATACCGTCAAGAAGAGCGGCTTGAAATACATGATGAACGAAACATCGACGTTTCATGCGGATCTCTACGCCAAAAGAATGCAATTCCAGGCAGGAGCCTTGGGAAAAATCATCTACTCAGAGGGGGAATATTGGCATGACTTCGGCTCCAAAGGGCTTCCCGGCTACAATGCCAAGAACGGTAAGATCGAACACGACGGCTGGCGTAAGGCCCTCCCGCCGATGTGGTATCCCACCCATGCGGCTGCCTACTATGTTTCAATCACCGGCGGTCGCTTCACAGAAGTATCTGCATTAGGCACTCCGAGTCTCTATCCTGAATACAATGGGGGCAACAACCAATACAAGAATCCCTTCGGCACGGAAATCGCCTTGTTCAAGACCAGCGAAGGCGGAATGTCTCGGATCGGTGGTAGCTGGGATATGCAGAATGCCCACGGGGAACAAGGCCGCGTCTACGGGCAGAAACCCCATAACAACGCGATCAAGGGAGATCGTCCGCCCCTGCCACCTGGCGTCGATGGCGGCGGCCATGGCGGCTCTCATGGACACTTGACGAACAATTTCATCGAATCGATACTACTTGACAAGATGCCCATCGTGCATGTGGGGGATGCACTGAACATGACTTTGGGCGGAGTAATCGCCCACAAGTCGGCACTCAAAGGTGGCGAGTGGATGAAGATTCCTCAGTATGAATTGTGATTCCTGATACACTCCTCTCATCGACTGGCAGCGACTGTGATGAATAAACAAATTGGCAAAGGCTTACGCATGCGCTCACTTCGACGCTATCAACAGCTCGTGTCAGATGACTGCAGTTGTTCAAGGCGTTCCTTACATCCAGCAGTGATGGCAAATGGGGAAAGCAGCAGATGCCTCCGCTGGTTCATCTCCAGCCTGCCAACCAAATCGTTGTCAGATTTGCCTGTAACCAGTGCTTGCTGCCACGCTGGCGTGATACTTTACTTGTTCGACCTCGCCGACAAGAACGGATAATGATCCGCATATGACCGATCTACCCTATCACCATGACTGGATACCGAGGTTCGAGACCTCGCTCGGGCTGCGTGTGAAGTGGTTCGGGCGCTGGCGTGAGGATCCAGACTGGAGCATCCAGCCATCGCGGCTCGCCTCCGACCTGATCTGCTTTTTCTATGTCGAGAGCGGCTCCTGCGATCTAGTGATTAACGGCGTGTCTCTTCCCCTGCAGCCGGGAGAGCTGGCCGTGCTGCGCGGCGGCGATGTGTTCTCCGCCTGCCATGACCCGGCCAAGCCGCACACCAGCCTCTCCGCCTGCCTCTCGCTGAGCCGCGATGACACCGCAAACGTGCTGCTGCGGCACGCCTACCCGCGCCATTCCCGCCTAAAGGACAGGAAAGCATACGAGAAAATGTTCGCCTCCGTCCTTACCGCTTTGGAATCGGAAAGCCGGTGGCGCAATTTTCACGCCATCGGATCGATCTTCCAGTGGCTGGCGGCGCTTCAGGAAGCCGTCCAGCCGGTACCCGGAGCGGCGGGGGGGAATCCTGAAACCGTCCATCACGTGCTCACCGCGCAGGGCTGGATCCAGAAGCGCCTGGGCGAAAACGTTACCATTGTGGAGTGGGCGACTGCCTGTGGGCTCAATGCGGATTACTTCACCCGTCTGTTCAAGGCTCATACCGGCTTGTCGCCGAAAGCATGGCTCATCGAGGTGCGGCTTCAGCGCGCCACCCGATTGCTGACCGATCCAGACGCCACGGTCGAAAAAATCGCCGGACTCTGTGGCTTCGAGTGCCCCTACCATTTCTCCCGCACCTTCAAGCGCCGCTTCGGCGTTCCTCCCGCCAGCTACCGCCGCGTCCGTCAGGTGCGCGGGTTTGTGGGTTCATGAAGCCACAAAAAGTCGGAAATCTCAAATGAGAGCACCAGAATAATCACATCGCGACCTTGAGCGGAGTGATAGCCGCGAGTTCGGCGGCTTTTTCATGCTGTGATCCAGTATTCGGGCTTGTTTCGTAGATAACGGTCCAGCTTCAGGCAGTGCTCGGGAGTGATAAGGCGGCTAGCGAGAATGTCATTGAGCAACTTTGGCTGATGTGGAGATCCGCGGCGAGTCTCGCCTGCGACAAGCCGTGATCGTCGAGAAAATCTCGGAGCATCGCGGCCAAGCAGTTGGTGAACGGGATTTTCGTTTTCATGGCGGGTCAATGGCAGTCGATGATTTCCACTTCAGCAGCAGTGTTTTCTTCCTAACGGAAGATCACGCGCCATGGGTTGTTGATGCGGATGGAATGCATGCCGCACTAGTCGCTAGGCAAGGCTCCAAGGAGGTTTTCGGGCGGGTTACGGAGGTTTTCCGGGGACTCGGCTTCATGGATGGCAACGAGCTTGTGATTAGCGCGCTCCTGAATTTCGCGGGGGATTTTGCGGGAAAACTCCAGATGGAATACATTTTCACTTTCCGTATTCCCGAAACCCAGGATTATGACTCATCCTACTTAAATCCGCGTTTTGTTGTTCGGCCTTAGGGATGACTCATGGACATGGGCTAACATGCTCCGTTCTTCCTTCCGCCGTCGTCCCATCAAAAGTCGGATTTCTTCATCAAAATCCCGCCGTTGCTTCATGGTATTTGACGGGAATCCCGATTACAGACATGCATCTTGAGTTTTACTGACCCATATGAAGATCGAACGAATTGAAACCCACGTCTGCCACGCGCGGATGCGCAATTGGGTGTTTGTCAAAGTCATCACCGACCAACCTGGCCTCTATGGCTGGGGCGAGGCCACGCTCGAATGGCACACCCGCGCGGTGGTCGGGGCGATCGAGGACATTTCCCAGCTCCTGGTCGGCGAGGATCCGCGGCGCATCGAACACCTGTGGCAGATGATGTATCGCCAGCATTTCTGGCACGGCAACGGCATCATCCGCGGTACGGCGATCAGCGGCATCGACCTCGCGCTCTGGGACATCCTCGGAAAATTCCACGGCGTCCCCGTCCACCAGCTCTGGGGCGGCCCGGTGCGCGA
>CAMCBV010000064.1 GCA_945873125.1 Prosthecobacter debontii | reverse complement strand
AGTGAGGCGTTCATGATGAATTTCGACATGGCGGGATTCTACGCCAAAACCGTTCGTGATTGGGGGGATGCCGTGCGTCCGGATGGCCGTCTCACCGATACCGCGCCATTCGTCGGGATCGATTATTGCGGAGTGGGTTGGGCGATGGTGCATCCGCTTTTGCTTGAGCAGCTTTACCGTTACTATGGGGATCGCGCTTTGATTGAAGAACAACTTCCTGTTGCCATACGTTGGATCGATGTGGTGGCAGCTCAGCGGCAAGATGGCTTGATTGTAAAGGGTCTTGGTGATCACGAAGCGCTCATTCCCGCACGTAGTCCCGCGCATCTTACCCCTAAGTTTATCGATAGCGCGCGCCGCATCGCGAGCTTGTCCCGGATCATTGGAAAAGAGGAAGATGCCGCACGCTTCGATCAAATGGCGAACGAGTCCGCTGCCGCGTGGACGAAAGCATTTCTTGACCCTGCGACCGGAAAAGTTGCGGATGGTGCGCAGTCGACACAAGCATTTGCGCTGGGCTTTGGTGCCGTGCCGGAGGCATCACGCCAAGCGGCGTTTGATCAACTGGTTGCCAACCTGACAGCTTTTGAGGATGGTCCACGCCTGACCACCGGCATCTATGGCACATGGATCATGCTGGAACAACTCTCCAAATATGGACGTAGCGATCTCGCATACGGCCTCGCGAATCGTGAGACCTTTCCGTCATGGAAATGGATGTTGAAGAACGGTGCGACCTCGCTTTGGGAGCATTGGGAGCAAGAGCAGAACACCTATTCCCATAGCCACCCGATGTTTGGCTCCATCTCGACTTGGTATTTCCGCTGGCTCGGTGGCATTCAATGCGCAGATGACGCGGTCGCCTTCAACCGCATCATGCTGCGCCCGCAAATTCCTGCAGGCCTCGATTGGGTCAAAACCTCACATCAGTCCATCCGTGGTGAAATCGGTTCTAACTGGTCGATCAATGGTGAGACCCGTGTTTTCGAATTCACCATCCCCGTTGGTGTGACCGCGATCGCGGAGATTCCCGCTCGGGCTGAAGAAACTCTGACCGAAGGCGGAAAAGCGTTGAGTGAATCGCCGGAGATTAAATGGTTAGAATCCACTTCGAGCCTCCATCGTATGGAGCTCGGCAGCGGCACGTATCGTTTTGAAACGAATGTGGAGTAACCTATGCGTGGCTGACCCTATGCAATTTCCCACTGATAGGATGAGCTGGAAATTAGCTCATTGCCGCCGGGAATGATGTGGATCATGTCTTCGATGCGCACGCCACCGAGGCCTTGGTAGTAGAGGCCGGGCTCGACAGTGACTGCCATGCCAGGCTTGAATTTCCAATCCGCTGTCGCGCGCATGAATGGAGCCTCGTGCACCTCAAGGCCGATGCCGTGTCCGAGGCCATGGAAAAATCCTTTGGGTTTCGCGCAATCACGCTCGGTAACATAGCCTTGTTTATCGAAAAATGTTTGAATGGCGTTATGCACTTTCCCGCCGGAGACGCCAGGTTTGATCATTTCCAAAGCCATGCCATGTGCTTTTTTCACGGTACGGACCAGTTTCTTCTGCGCGTCGCTTGCTTTGCCTTTGAGAAACGTGCGGGTCATGTCGCCCCAGTAGCCATCCGACGTGCGCTGCGGAAAAATATCCACGACAATGAGCTCGTGCGGACGGATCGGACCCGAGCCGGCGTTGTGGCAATCACAAGCCTGATCGCCACCCGCCGCAATCGTGTGCAGCGCGATCGCGTCTTTTTCCAACGCTGCAAGGCTGATTAGTTCGCGCAGGCGCTCGGAAGTTAACACCCGACCTTGATAAATGAGCGTGTCTCCTTTGATTTTGGATTCGGCCAGAGCTTTTCTAACAACTTTGAACCCTGCCGCGCTCGCGGCATTGCCCTTGCGCAAGGCTTCGATCTCACTCGCGGTTTTGGTGATGCGCTCGGGAAAAAGTTCACCATCGTTTGCGGGTGAAATTTTGAGTCCGCCCGCGAGAAGCTCAAAAGCCAATCCGGTTGGAAAGCGCGAACCCACGCGAAATTCCTTAATCCCGTGGATCTTTGCCAGATGCAGCACCTGTTGGGATATGCTGGTTTTGCGGTAATCGGAAACTTTGAAACGTTTGGCTGCGCCGACTTGGACCTCGTTGAGCAGCAAGACTTCATCGAAGTCCGACTCAGCCAGCATCCGCTGATATTCCATGCTATGTGAAACGCCGATTTTTTTACCGTTCAACGAAAAGGCAAGATACGGATCATCCGCATTGAAACGGCTGAAATAAAGCATGTCAGGATCATGCGCATCCGCGTGAAAGAGAACGGGGAGCTGTGTGGTGCGCACGGTTTTTTTAGCAGTAGGCTTGGGCATGTGGGAAAATTTAAATACGGGAGCAATCTCCAAGCTAAAAGCCAATCGGCTTGTTACGTGGCTCGGGAGATGCGCGTCATTTGCGTGGCTGGGTTTTCACCGGATCGATGCGATTTAAAAGATGGGCTGTCTTTTATTCACAGGAACCGATGCTTGCGCTCAAAGCAGCATGAGGGCCGGGTTCTCGATGAGTTTTTTGACTTCAGCGAGGAACGCAGCGGCAACCGCTCCATCTACCACGCGGTGATCCGCCGAGACCCCGATGTTCATGCGCAAACCGACAGCGAGCTGGCCGTTTTTGACCACGGGCTTTTGGATGGCCGCGCCCACGGAAAGAATGGCTGCCTGGGGCGGATTGACGATCGCGTCGAAGGAATCGATGCCCCATGCGCCGAGGTTGGAGACCGTGATCGTGCCGCCGTCGAATTCATCGGGCTTGAGTTTTTTGTCCTTGGCGCGGACCGCGAAGTCTTTCACCGCTCGGGAAATGGCGAGTAGGGATTTCGATTCGGCTTCCTTGATGACCGGAGTGACGAGACCGTCTTCGACGGCGATCGCGACGGAGAGACCGACATGTTTGAATTTCACAATGTGATCGCCAGCAAATGAGGCGTTGATTGCCGGCACGGCCTCGGCGGCATTGATCGTGGCCTTGAGGATGAAATCGTTGACGGAATATTTATTGCCGTGGGTTTTCTCAGCTTGTTCGTTGACTTGTTTGCGCATCGCCATCAAGGGCTCGGCATCGACTTCCATGTGGAGGTAGAAGTGCGGGATTGTGGTTTTCGAAGTCAATAGACGCGAAGCGATCACCTTGCGCATGGAGGAAAGCTCGATGCGCTCGTCGCCTTCTCTGGCAGTCGGCTGAATCGCCTGTGGCGCCGGAGCTTGGGCGGAAGGAGCGGTCGCGCGCGCTTTGACCGCCTCGGAGAGTTTTGCCGCAGCGGATGAGGCTTTGGAAGGTGCATGGGTAGGGGTTTTGCCGGATTTCTCGACATCCTCTCGGACGATGCGGCCACCCGGGCCCGTGCCGGAAATGTTTGCTAGGTCGATCCCGAGGTCGCTGGCAACCTTGCGGGCGAGTGGGGAGGCCTTGATGCGTTCCCCATCGCAGCAAGAAGCGGCGGCAGGGGCTGACGGCTGGCCGATAGTTGCGGGTTGCGCGGAGGGAGTGATTGCTGCTGCCGGTGCGACGCTCGCGGGAGCTGGGGCTTCATCGCCATTGCCATTCAGCACCGCAAGCACGGATCCGATCACGGCTTTTTCGCCTTCCTGAACCAAAATTTCGGTCAAAGTGCCTTCGTCAAAAGCTTCCATTTCCATGGTGGCTTTATCGGTTTCGACTTCGGCAAGCACATCGCCAATTTCGACGAAATCGCCGACCTGTTTGTGCCATTTGACAAGAGTGCCTTCGGTCATGGTGTCCGAGAGCTTGGGCATTTCAATTTTTGCTGACATGTGATTAAGGAAAATAGGGTGACTGCGCGCGTAGGATGCGAGTTGTGACAGGTATTTCCAGCCCTTTTTGTGATATGTCGCAACAAACAAGCGCGGAGGGCATCTGCCGCTCCGCGCTTGTTTGAAAAAACGAGTTCGTCCCGATGCTTATTCAGCAAGCTTTTTCATCGTCGGAATGAGTCCGATGTTCGGGCTGCCGGTTGGGCCTTGGGCGGTGGCCATTTTGATGGTGCTGGCGGATGTGGATCCGCTACAATCCTTTTTCGGGCAGTAGTAACGGGTGCACGATTGGCAAGGAATGCGGACTTTCCGGGTCACTGTTTTGTAGCGAGGGACTTTTTTCTCAACGAGCTGGACCATGCCGCCTTTGCCACCGGTATGGATTTCTTCGGTTACGATATCGTATTTGCAGGTTTTGACTTTAACAGTTTCCGTACGGTAACCGGCGGTCTGGCTTTTTAGTCCGAACATGGAGCAGCATGAGCAAAAGCCGAATGAAAGGGCGATGAGAGTCAGGAAGGAGAGGGATTTTTTCATAAAATGGATTAAGTTGAATTTCGATCAGAACAGGCAGCAGCAAGATGTGAGAGCGAGCGAGGCCAAAGCCACCAAGGCGAATGTGTAAATGCGTCTGAACATCTTGGAATCCTATGAAATTGGCTTTAATTTGCAATATAAATTTATCGCTCCAACAACGCAAATTCCATGATACGGGCTGGACGCGGATGGGGGCTTACGACACTTTTTAAAGAGGATGACAGATGCCGAATGGATGGGGATCGCCTTGCAAGAGGCGTGTAAAGGAGTGGGGAAAACAGCCCCCAATCCTCCCGTCGGGGCGTTGATCGTGAAAAACGGTGAGCTGCTAGGTCGGGGTTGGCATCACGGCGCGGGCATGCCGCATGCCGAAGTGGAAGCGATGCGTACCGCCGTGGAAGCCCATGGTGCTCAGGCTGTGAATGGTGCCACAGCTTATGTGACGCTGGAGCCTTGTTCGACCGTGGGTCGTACGCCTGCGTGCACTTCCGGTCTGATTCAAGCGGGAATTTCACGGGTCGTTTACGCCTGCCAGGATCCAAATCCCCGCCATGGAGGCGCTGCCGATGACATGCTACGCCATGCAGGGATTGAGGTTGTTTCTGGGGTGCTCGAAGATTCTTGTGAGGAAATTCTCCGGCCATTTTTCAAAGTCCAGCGTACTGGCTTGCCGTGGGTGATCTGGAAATGCGCGATGTCGCTCGATGGGAAAATCACCCGCCCCGAGGGGGAAGGCCAATGGCTCAGCGGCGAAGCATCGCGCGCGGATGTGCAGAAACTACGCAGTGAGGTGGATGCCATCCTGACCAGCGGTGAAACCGTGCGGCGCGATCTGCCTGCGCTGACGATCCGCATGCCGGAGTTGTTAGAAGGTCGAGAGCAGCCCTGGCGCGTCATTTGCACAAACCATCCCGATACCTTGCCAATCCAAGCGCCACTTTTCCGTGATGAAGCGAAACATCGAACCTTGGTTAAATCCCCAGAAAATTTGACAAGCCTGCTCCAAGATCTTGTCCGCGAGCAAGGCGTGCTTTCCGTCATGATTGAAGCCGGAGGAAAATTTTCCGCCGCGATGCTGCGCGCCGGGCTGGTTGATGAAGCGGTCATTTACTACGCGCCCATTCTCTGTGGCGATACGGTTCCGGCACTTGCGGGAGAGACATTTCCTCAATCGCTGAAAATGGCAAATGTGCAAACCGAGAAGTTCGGGCATGACCTCAGGTTGCGCGGGCGGCTGGTAAAACAAACGTGATGAAGAAGCCATTTTTCGAAATTCGAAATGCCAATGTCTGGCGCGGTGATGTGCTGGCCCTGCGCGAGATGAACCTGCTTTTAAACGCAGATGAAAACGTCGCCATCCTGGGGGCGAATGGAGCGGGTAAAAGCAGTTTGCTGAAACTGATGACTGGCGAGCTGCGTGTCGAAGCCAGGCCCGATAGCTCATGCGAACTTTTCGGGGAATCTCTCTGGTGCTTGGAGGAGCTGAGACATCGGATCGGCATCGTCATGCCGGAAGATGTCAGCCGCTTTGATGATGATGAGCTCGCCGGAGACGTTGTGCTTACGGCTTTTCGTGGCGCATACGGTCGCACTCGCGAGATGAGGTTCCGCGCGGATGAAAAAAACCGCGCGACTGTTGCGATGCAGGAAAACGGTGTCAGCCAACTCGTAGACCGCGCCTTCGGACAGCTTTCTTCCGGCGAAAAGCGGCGCTTTCTCATCGCCAGGGCATGGGTGCACGAACCTGAAATTTTGGTTCTTGATGAACCATCAACCGCGCTCGATTTCGCGGCACGCCTGGCGATGCTCGGGCATCTGCGCCGCATGGTTCATGCCAAGGGTCGGATGGTTCTCGTGACTCACGATCCCGGCGAAATCATTCCGGAGATTGACCGTGTCATACTCCTCCGGGCTGGTCGGATCATCGCCGATGGAGCCAAGCGCCAAATTCTTACTTCCGAGTCCCTGAGCGAGCTTTACCACACTCCGCTCAAGCTTCATTGGAAAGATGGCTGGGCTATCGTCAGGCCATAGTGAGAGCTATATAATCGTGGCATTGGAACTCTGCAAGGTAACCGCCACAGCTCGGAAGCTGGCTAAACCAGCCTCAAGGTTGTCGATGATTTCCTCGGCTAGGATGTCGGGCTCAGGGAGGTTATCCAGATCTGCTAAGCTGTCGTCTTTTAGCCAGAAGAGGTCGAGGCTGGTTTTATCGCGGGCTACGAGTTCGTCGTAGCTGAATTTTCTCCAGCGTCCTTCGGGGTTTTTCTCGGCGTGCCAGGTTTCTTTGCGTTTGTTGCGGTTGGTTGGGTTATAGCACTGAACGAAATCGCTCAAGTCCTCAACACGTAGTGGCTTGCGCTTCAGAGTGTGATGAATGTTGGTGCGGTAGTCGTAATACCAAACCTCTTTGGTAGCGTGGTCTTTGCTAGCCGCGCGGTTATCAAAGAAAAGCACGTTTGCTTTCACTCCCTGAGCGTAGAAAATCCCAGTCGGCAGTCGGAGAATGGTATGAAGCTCAGTGGTTTCGAGTAATTTCTTGCGAACGGTTTCGCCTGCTCCGCCCTCGAAGAGAACGTTGTCCGGAAGAACCACAGCTGCCTTGCCTGTGGTCTTGAGCATCGAGCGAATATGCTGAAGAAAGTTGAGCTGTTTGTTAGAGGTCGTTGCCCAGAAATCTTGGCGATTGTAGGTGAGGTCATCTCTCTCCTGCTCTCCTTCTTCGTTGGTAAACGTCATACTGCTCTTCTTGCCGAAGGGCGGGTTTGCGAGCACGTAGTCAACTGTCTTAGAAGGTTGAGCAACGAGAGCATCTGCCGAGGAAACGCAGCTTTCGCCATCAATCTCGCCGATGTTGTGCAGAAACAAATTCATCAGACAGAGGCGACGCGTCCCGGCAACGATTTCGTTTCCATGAAACGTTCCATTTTTGAGAAAGGCTTTCTCCTGCTTGTTAAGTGGATGAGCTTTCACCAGGTAGTCGTAGGCGGAGAGGAAGAATCCACCCGTGCCGCATGCTGGATCGGCAATGGTTTTTCCTGGCTCTGGAGCGACGCATTCGACCATGGCTGCGATCAATGCTCGCGGTGTGAAATACTGGCCTGCACCTGATTTGGTGTCTTCCGCGTTCTTCTCAAGGATGCCCTCGTAGATATCGCCTTTGACGTCGGAATCCAACATCACCCATTCCGTGGCATCCACCATTTCAATTAACCGCGCAAGCTTGGCTGGGTCAGTGATCTTGTTTTGTGCTTTGGTAAAAATCTGGCCGAGCATGCCTTTCTCCGTACCGAGCGCTCGAAGAGTTTCCACATAGTGGACTTCCAACTCCGCGCCTTTGAGTGGACGTAAAGTTGCCCAAGCATATTTCTTTGGAACGCCGACATCTCGCTTGTAAGGCGGACGACCGTATTCATCCGCCATTTTGAGAAAGATGAGATATGTGAGCTGCTCTAGATAGTCTCCATAACCGACGCCGTCGTCGCGGAGGGTGGTGCAGAAGCTCCAGACTTTGGAGATGATGGATTCGGTGGTCATGAGGTGAATTAAATTATAGTCGATCTTCTGTTAGCTTAGCTTGAAAAGTTCCTTCACCTTACCTTGGCCGATAAGAGTGCGGTGTTTCCGATAGTCCCCTGCTTCACGACGTAACCGACCAGCAATAATTGCGGGATGTATAGCAAGCTGTTTCGCGGCTGCTCTCACTTCTGCTGCTGTTTCAAGTGATTCCAAGCGATCCCATTCTGCCTCTGTGATGAACGTATTAAGAGCAAATTGATCTGCTTCCCTCTCGATCTGGTTTTCGGATGCGGAGTCAATGTCCGTATCGATGAAACCTCCGCCTGGGATTGTGCCCAAGTGTTTCTTAACATGGCCTAGTTCGTGAAATAGAGTGAACCAGAAATTATCCAGACGGTCATATCTGAGAGTAAGAGCAATCACAGGAAAGCCCTTGGGGTGCCATATTGCAGCTCCGTCCAGGAATGTTCCTGGTAGTTGTTGTTCGATGATAAGAGCGATACCGACCTCTTGAAGACGTTGACGAACTCGCAGAGGTCCGTCGGATAATGTGCTCAAGGCTTTTAGTTGCTGAATAAATGCTTTGCTCAAGACTTCAGGATCGTAGTCCGGCAAGTCTAATACACCTGCCAGATCAAGCACACGGCAGCGCCAAGCGTGAACAGCGTTTACATCAACCTTGGATCTGCCGCTGGTTGTCTGTCTATTGTATGCGCAGATAGCGTCTTCCTGCCTACCTTGGAAAAACTGCTGTAACATCTCTTCGGCGCGATCTTTGATCTTAGACCAATCGTTACCAAATGCGGCAGCGAAGAAGCCGCGCAGGAACATTTCTTTCACTGGATATGCTTCGGGTTCAATGCGCGGCGGTAGTTCTCCAACTCCATCTTGAACGAGGGACTTTAGTGGAATACCCAGCCCTTCGTGGAGTTTACGAACCATGGCCAGAGTTAAATCGCGCTTACCGGAAAGCACCTCTGAAACTCGTCCTTTTGAACCGATGAACGGCACGAGATCGTGCTGTTTGAGTCCGGCTTGCTCCATGCGAAAGCGAATGGCTTCAGCTGGAGTAGCGGCGGGTATTTTGATGGTGCGTTTTTCGTAGTCCTCGATGAGGAACGCAAGAAGCTCAAGCTCTTGCTCCTCGGTAGTGCCTGGGGCGGGATCAGCAAGCATAAGCTCCTCCAAGCGGGCGAGAGCGCTCTCATGGTCTCTGGAGGTTTTGATCAATTTCAGGTTCATAGTGTTGTCGTTTTGGGGATCATGTAAGCTTCCATTTCGAATACTCAGCGTGAGTGCCGATTTTCTGGATGAGAAGTATTCCATTTTTGTATCTAACAAGAACCATCAGACGGTAGTTGTTCCCGCCGATGTCGAAGATGACGCGGTTGCCAGAAAGGAAGTCCGCGGAATTGTAGCGATTCTTGATGTCCTGCGGTTTTTCCCATGTGGCTTCCTCGGCTTCTTCTAGCCATGCAGACAGCGATGCCTTCGAGTTCGCATGCTTGCGAATGAATTTCTCGATGATTTGGCGGCCTGCGATAGTCACTTGTTAAACGAAGAGTAATTCACATTTTGTTCACGAAAAGAAAAAACTTTTAAAATTTGGGAACTTTTTGTTTTGACATTGGAATCTATGTGTATCAGTATCGCAACGTTCCAAGAAAATGGGCAAGTGCTCGAAACACCTGCCCATTCTCCCAACAACAGCTCCGGTTTCACGGGAGCGCTTCGGGAATTTGTCATAGGAGACAGGTTCTTCTGGCCATCCAGGTCTGAAGCGTCAAGGAAGAAACCGGCATATTTACCAAAATTATGTCCAAAAATAATAACATACACGTCGTTCCACACGGCGATCAATGGGCTTGGAGACGCGAAGACTCCAAGCGTGTATCAGGAATCACTACCACTCAAAGCGCTGCAATTGACCGGGCCCGCCCAGTTTCACAACGCGAGAAGGGTGAGCTGTTTATCCACCGTCCTAATGGACAAATTCGTGACCGTGATAGCCACGGAAACGACCCACGGGGCTCTAAAGGTTAAACCAATGATCAAGATTACATCCAACTTCGATAGTCGGAAGTTCCAGAGAGATCTGGAAAAGGAGGTGCGCGCTGCTGCTGAAAAGCAAGTTCGCTCCAAGCTACGTGACCTCACTGCGAGAGGACTGCAGGTGTCATTCCGACAGGGAAGCGCATCCAGTCTCAACATCAGCCTGAATGGCCCTGATGCTCTCATCAAAGAAGCCGAGCAAAGACTGGCTTGAAGCCACGCTACTCAAGCGCGTCGCCTGCCTGTTGCCTCATAAATTGAGCACACCGAAAGATTCCTGAACGACTGGGAGCGTTGCCTCATAATTAGGACACCTTAGCGGCTTGGTTTCTTTTGTTTGTTTGGCTTGCCCTTGCGGGTGCTTCGGAGCGTAGCGCAGAAGCGCCCGCAAGGGCAAGGGCTTCCCGTTCCTCCCCGTGGTAGAGCTCCTCACGCCGCATCCATAGGCGATCTTCGAGTCGCCGGATTTCCGCCCTCATCGCGAAGGGGTCGAGGGTCGATAGCTCGTTTTCCAGTTTGCGGCGCTCTTCTTGGCGCAGGTCTCCGCTGTCAATAAGCCGACGGGCTGGACTGCGACCTTGCTTCTCATGACGTCGGATCTGCCGGCTTCCCTCACGCCGTTTGCTCTCCTGTTTCATCGTCACACAGAAGAGATTGCGCCATTGGCTCCAGAGCTTAAGTAGTTCGTTGAGATCGTCTAACAGTTCACGATGCTCCAGTCTCTCGTAGCCGAGGAACTGACGGACGTGGGTGTGATTCTTCTGCTCCACGTAGGCCTGGTCGTTCTTGTAATAGGGTCGCGAGCGGGACTGGTGGATACCGTGTTTCCTGAGCCAGTGGTAAAGGTGGAAATTGAGGAACTCCCCGCCGTTGTCGCTATCCACACCCAGCAGATCGAAGGGCTGGCTTTCCCAGATGGACTCCAGTCCTTCAAAACTCGCCTGCTGCCCGCGGTTCCACACGGCGCGTAGCTCGGTCCAGCCGCTGGCGATTTCCACGCTGGTGAGTGTCCAGATGAAATCCCCTCCCATGTCGCCGCCGCAATGAGCCACCGTGTCCACTTCGGTCCAACCCACCTCGGTGGTATCCCAATTTTGGGCGCGGACTTCAACGAGCGCCTTTACCGCAGTGGCGGGCTTGGGTGGGCGGATCTTTTTCCCGGCCGTGACCTTGAACCCACGCAGCAACCTGTCGATGCTCGCCGCGCTGATTCGGCAAAGCCCGACACGAATTTGCTCCGGGCAATCCAGATGCCTCGCCCACAACGGCAGCATGTCTTTCATACGCTTCCCGCATGGCTGCTCCATCGCTAGCCAGCAGGTCTTCAGAGCCTCGGCCAGGTCGCTTCCATAGCGGATCGGCGCACCCCGCTTTCCGCGTCGACCTTTTCGCCGTCGCTTGCCCAGAAGCACTTTATTAGCGTGTTTCCGATCCCAGCCGGTGACCTCGACGAACTCGTCGAGCAACACGCCCCGGGCCATCTTGCCTGTCATCCGCGCGTATCTGCCGCGCATCTTTTCGGTGTATTCTTCGATGCTTTTCTCACTCATTTCCATGGCTGGCGCCACGGTGTCCTCTTTTATGAGGCAACGGAGTTCTCAACTGCCATCCGGAAAATCTTTTCGGTGTCCGCTTCAATGAGGCAACACG
>CAMCBV010000063.1 GCA_945873125.1 Prosthecobacter debontii | reverse complement strand
AGGTGATGGTGCTCACCTCGACCATGATCGGCGAGGACGTTAGCAAGGAACTCAACCAGATGATGATTCCCTACAATGAGTTTTTACGTGAAATTGCTAAGGAGAAAAAATGTCTGATCGCCGACCTCAACGCCGACATGCAGGCCCAGATTAAAACGATTCCCGATGAGCCGGGTAAACCCAAGACCTTCGGTAACTATTTCTACGGTGGAGATCTTCAGAACAAGCTCACCTCTGACGGCTGCCATATGAATCCGCTCGGTAACAAGATGATGGCCAAAGGCATCTTGCGTGCTTTCGGCCTGACGGACGAGCAGATCGCGGCGGCGATTCCCTGAAAGGATCTTGAATTGTTCCTGTTACAAGAAGTGACATGGGATGGCTACTGAAATTGATCATCTCTTTTGCTAGAGTTGGGATGAGTTTTCTAACAGATTTTACCTCGAAAATAAATTTCCCGGGAGCCAGTTGTTTGGCGTTCGAATCATCAAAGGGAAAATCCAAACAAGGCTGAGCTCCAGACCCGGACAAGCTGTCGTTAGCTTGTCCACGCCCGCTGTGAGTTTGATGTTTTTTACGCAGTACCCCCGAACTTCAGGAAGCTGATACTACCTGTTCAGTTATTGCGGGGGATGCTTTTTGAAATCTTTGCAGCGTCTTGTTTTTTCTTTCGGTATTGGCAGGCATTCTGGCTAAGCACGAGGTTTTCTCTCAGTTTGGAGGATTTTTCGGTTTTACTGCCGCCAGCTTCAAGATTGACTGCAAAAAGTTAGCGGTCAGATTTCTCTTCTGCTGCTGACAAAAAACACCCGTGTTCCCCATGCAAAACACCCCTACCAAAACTCATCCCGACGCGAAGCCCAACCGCCGAATCGTGCTTTTCTGTGGCATTTTGCTACTGGCCAGCCTCGGCTCAGTCTACGCCTGGAGCTTCTTCACCAATCCGTTGTGTGAAACCTATGGCTGGTCGAACATGCAGGCCTCGTGGGTTTTTAGTTTGGCGGTTGCTGGTCTGGGTTTGTCTGCTGCTTACACCGGTCCAAAAGTATCCAAACTCGGATCTCGAAAGCTCATGTTCCGCTCAGCTGCCTTTTTCGCCGGGGGGTATCTGATTTCCGCTCTCGCTCTTCACCTCAAAAACCTGCCGCTGCTTTACCTCGGCTACGGAGTGATTGGTGGTATCGGTCTTGGCACGGGATATGTCACTTGTGTGACCACGATTGCAGGCTGGTTTCCAGACAAGAAAGGATTTGCAACCGGCTTGGTGGTGATGGGCTTCGGTATCGGTGCCCTACTAATGAGCAAATTGATTGCTCCTTATGCGCTTAGTGCCGCCAACAACTCTCTGCCCCACACCTTTCTGTACATCGGACTGGCCTTCTGTGTGATCATGCCTCTGGCTTGCCTTGGTATTCATAGCCCTCCAAGCTCCACTGCTAACGCGGCACCCATCACAGTCGCTGAGACGATCCAGCACAATGCAGGGGTGCAGATCAAACTTTGGGCGGTATGTTTCCTCTATAGCCTCGCCGGTCTGGGAATCATCAGTCTTCAGTCTCCTCTCTTTCAAAAAATCGCAGGTGTTGCCGATCCATCCTTAGATAAACTGACGCTTGCGGCCATGGGTGCCACCCTTATTGGCTGGACCTCTCTGAGTAACAGCTTGGGTCGCCTCTTTTGGGCCTCCGTCTCCGACAAGATCGGACGCGTCAATACCTTTATTGCGATGCTCAGCAGCGCGGCGGTGGTTTTTCTGATCCTACCCCATGTCCATTCGCCTGTTTTTTTCAGCATCCTTTTGGCTTATACCCTTGCTTCTTACGGTGGTGGCTTCGGTACCATCCCTTCGCTCATCAGTGACCTTTACGGACCCAAACGCATGTCCGCTGTGCACGGTAAGATCCTCACAGGCTGGGCTTCTGCAGGATTGATCGCGCCTCCGGCGTTTGGTTATCTTAAGGATCATTATCCCGAGCATGCGGCTAATTATGCTTTTTACAGCTGCGCCATCGTTCTTCTTCTATCCTGCGCTTTGGTGGCTACCTTCAAATCTCTCCACCTCAAGACCACCAGCATTCCGGCAATCAATCACGCCGCGGATGATCCGGATTGATGGGTATATGGCCTACTTCCGCTAATTCGGATGCCTTTGCAGCTCAATCAAGCGGATATGGAAATTTCCCGTTCAAGTTTGGAAGCATGTCATCATTGACGCCATGCCTGCTTCAGGTAAGGTGCGAGAATCTGAAAGACCAGCATGCTTACGCAGATCTTCAACAACCCTCTGCCATTCGAGTTCATCCGTTTTTTATCTGGGTCTTTGCCAAGAATTCCAATGACGAGCCAAACTTCACGTGTTCATCATCCATCTATGAAAACCAACATCACATCGCCAAGCTACGGCTGTCTCACCATCGCATTCGCTGCCTTTTTTATGAGCCAACCGCTGAAAGGTGAGGAAAAATCGATCGCCTCCTTTGCTGATGCCAACTCGGTGAAATTCTGGACTTCTGTAAACGATGGAGTCATGGGCGGTGTGTCCAAAGGCGGTTTCAAACGTTCTGACGCGGGAACGCTACTTTTTACGGGCGATATTTCACTGAAGAACAACGGAGGGTTCGCATCGATCCGGATGAATCCTCGCGAACTCGGATTGGCTGGAAATTCCGGAGTTATCGTGAAGGCGAAGGGCGACGGTCGGACGTATTGGGTGGACTTGCGGGTTTCTGACCAAATGGCCGCAAGTTCCTATCGAGCGTATCTTCCGACTGTCGATGGTGAATGGAATGAGACGCGGTTGGCATTCAAGGACTTCAAGTTGCAATCTTTTGGGCGCGAGATTCCTTCCAAGTCGATCAATCCTGATTTGATCGTTTCGGCAGGCTTTACCTTGGCGGATAAGCAGGAGGGTCCGTTTTCTCTGGAAATAGAATATGTGAAAGCCACGAAAGATCAGTCTCTTGCCGAGAAAACGAATGGAGCGAATGGAAAAACTTTGGTGGATTTGGCCAAGCAAGCCGGTCAGTTCAAAACTCTCCTGGCTGCTGCTACCTCTGCAGGACTCGTGGACACGCTTTCGGAGGATGGCTCTTTGACGCTTCTCGCGCCCACCGACGATGCCTTTTCCAAGCTGCCCGCCGGCACTTTGGACTCGCTTTTGTTGCCGGAAAATCGGGATCAGTTGGCAGCTATTCTTAAAAATCACCTGATCGCCGGAGAGGTCACTCTGGTCAAGGCGCTTGAAGTTCGCCAAGCCACATCCTTGGAGGGTTCGAAAATCACATTTCGCTTCAACGAAGGACGTGTCTTTGTGGGTGAAGCTGTTTTATTGAAGGCGGATAGCAAGGGATCCAATGGGATCATTCATGTCATTGATCAGGTTCTGTTACCGGATACAAAATCCTCGGAGCCTTTGAAAGCGTCCGAATTGATTGAACTGGCGATTGAACGTGGCGTACCGGCTTTTAATCAAGGCAGAGTCGCCGAATGTGCGGCGATTTATGAGATTGCCGTCGAAGCGTTGCGAGGCATGGACAGCGTGCCGGAAAAATCCCGTGTCAATCTTGCGAAAGCGATCAAGCAAGCGCGCGCCGAGGAGTCCGACCGCAAACGTGCCTGGATGTTGCGCGAAGCGATGGACAAGACTTGGCTGGGTCTCAAAGATGCCAAGTGAGCCAAGTTCTTTCAGCGGTTCAGATCGGAGATCCGCGAATCAGCCATGTTTGCATTATCTAGGTGAGGAGGGGCTTCACGAACCAACCGGTTTTTCCGAATGCCGTTTATCCCTATAAAGCGATTTCCTGGCGCTCATGGATTTTATTGAAAGTCGGTTCCTTGGTTTAAAGCGTGAACCACCTTGCCGCTTGAATTTACAAATCGGTAAGAGTTTTTCAGGCAGTCATTAAGATATTCCTTGGCCATTGAAACGGCGCCGGTTAAATCGCGACCCTTTGCCAGGTTCGCCGCGATAGCTGCGGCAAGCGTGCAGCCTGTACCGTGAGAAGCTTGGACGGCGAGGCGTGGTGAGGTGAAGCGATGTTCTGACTGACCATCGTAAAGAAGATCGGTGCAGTCTTTGGACTCCAAGTGACCTCCTTTGAGTAGAACCGCGCAGCCGAATTCTTCTGATAGGAATTTGGCAGCGCGGCTCATTTCATCTACAGACGGAATCTTTTTTCCCAGCAGGGTTTCAGCTTCCGGCAGGTTGGGTGTGATGAGGTGGGCGAGGGGAAGGAGTTTCTCGCGGTATGTGAAAATGGCATCGGGTTCGATGAGGCTTGTGCCGGTAGAAGCGATCATCACCGGATCGATGATGAGTTTGATGTGAGGATGACTTCTGAAAATTTCAGCGACGCAGGAAACGTGTTTGGCGGAGCCGAGCATTCCGGTTTTGACGACTTCGAGCGGAAACGAATCGAGCATGAGCAGGATCTGGTCTTCCAGCAAGGATGGGTCCACCGGATCAACCCGACGCACGATATTTGCGGTTTCAGAGACGATGCAGGTTACGGCTGTTAGACCGTGAATGCCGAAGTGTTGGAAAGTTTTCAAATCCGCTTGCAAGCCGGCACCGGCTGAACAATCCGATCCGGCGATGGTCAGGATCGCGGGAATGGTTTTGGTGGATGGATCAATTGGTTTCATTGCTTCTTGATTCTTTAGCTTATGCTTCCAATGGTTTCCACATGACAAATGACATCAAGGAATTTCACCACCTGCGTGTGAAGGTGGATCATGTCGTTTATATGCCAAGCTTGGATGCTCCGCCCGATAAGCCGCATCCTTTTGTTTATTTCGTATCAATTTTCAACGATTCCTCCGTACCGATCACCCTTCGTGCCAGAAAATGGGTGGTGATTGAAGATGGAGGTGAAACGACGGTGGTTGAGGGAGATGGTGTGGTCGGGCAGCAACCAACGATCAATCCGGGCGAACATTTTTCTTACAACAGCTATCACGTGGTTGGAAAATCCGCGTTGGTCAACGGTGCGTTCTTCGCTGAAATGACAGGCGGCGAATGGATTTTCACGAGGATCCCGGAGTTTCGTTTGGAAGTGCCGATGTTGGCTTAATCCTGTTTGCGTGGGATGTCGGGTTTATCCTGCTTTTTCTTCCACAGGGAGGGAGGAGATTTAGGAGAAGAAGAGATCAATATCCGTTCTCTCCTGTTTCGCCTCTCTTGTAGATAAGCGCCTGGAAGGAACAGGCATTTGTATGATACAAAAAAGAGGCTCCCCGTATGGAGAGCCTCTCGGATTGAGTTGGTAAGATCAGGCTTTGACTTCTTCCGCGGGTTCTACGGAAGTATTTTCCTGAGGGGAAAATTCTTCGGTAGGAACCTCAGAATTGGCATCTTCAACAGCCGTTTCAGCAAGTGGCTCGGTCGCACTTGGGGTTTCAGAATGATCGATGAGATCAAGGACTTCTTCTTTTATGGGGTTGATGGGAGCCAGAGTCGGAAGACTTGTCTCGGTGCTTGTATCTCCACCTTCGGCTTTCTCAGCATCATCGTAATCTTTGGATTTGGCTCCGGATACGGTGATTTTACGGCCCATGAAGAATTGGTCATTGAGAACTTCGACCGTGCGCTTGGCTTCGTCGATATCCAGCATTTCAATGAAGCCATAGCCTTTGGAGCGATGGGTGCTACGGTTGTAGACAATCTCGACTCGGCGGACAGCTCCAACACCTTTAAAAAGCTCTTCCAGATCGCTTTCGGTGGTGTCGTAGGACAGGTTGCCAACATAAACGCGACGATTCTCGACGGTTGATGGGTCACCTCCACGGGAACGATTCGGGCTTTTGCTAGCACGTTCGCGGTTTTGTTTCCGATCTTCTGAAGTATCACGGGCTTCGTTGTTGTTACCCTGATCCGTACGAGCATCGCGGGTTTTGCTGCGGCGCGGTTCGCGGGTTTGCTTGGTTTCGGTGACACTTGGACGGCGCTCCGGACGTGGGGGTCTGACGGGTTCTTTTTTACCCAAGCCTATAACGTTGAGGAGTTTCTGCCACCAGCTCAGCTTGGCGGGAGTGGGCATGGCGCGGCGTTGCTGTTGGAATTTACCCGAGCTTTGGCGTCCAGAATGGCTGCCGCCACTGCTGGACTGGCGTCCATCTTGGCTGCTACGGTTTGTGTTGTTGTTTTTATTACGGTTTTGGCCTCCGCGTGAGCGGCGGCGACGGTTTGTTCCCTGATTTTGGGAGTTTTGTGTATCAGTTGACATGTTTTCGCATGGGTCAGTGTTTTACGGACGGCCCGGCGCGTCGGGTGGGTTGTATCCCCGGCATTGCAGGAACGGACCTGCGCGCAATTACCCTAGCCATCGATCGCCAGCTTTTTGGTGCTGGATCAAGCCTCCGCAACCATTGCGGAAGAGGTCTTGAAAAAATCGATTGCCGGCAATTTGCGCCGCCATCCGTAAGCAAGGAGGTCCCGGATTTCCTGGCAACTCCCTAAGATTCGAGTCTCGTGAAGAAAAACGAATGATTGGAGAAAAAGGGGTGCCGGATGCGGACATCGGAGATAAGGGGACTCCTGCTCGGGCGGCAAGGTAAGTGGGATTCCACGTTTGGCAAGGACATCTTTGATATGGTTTCCGGATTCTTTATTCAAAAAAGGCAACAAGGCACCTGACGCAGAAAAAGGATTTCGGAACGATCTAGTCCGCCTAAGGCGCGGAAAACGACTGTTCCAAATGATCGTTTTGGCAGAGTAGTGCGTAGTCGTCATATTGGACTTTTGCTGCCGGAGGCCAGAATACTCGTTGCTGGATGGATTCAACGATCCAATCCATGCAAGATTGGGCGGATTCGAGATCCTCTTGGGAAAATGAACTCCATTCGACAAAACCGACCTCTGTGTCGATCGATCCGAGTTTGATATAGCAGGGGATGGGAACGCCGTTGGAGTTTTTACTCTCTGCAAGGGCGTAGAGCGGGAGTTGGAGGTTTTTCCAGAGAAACTTGCTAGTGGTTTTTCCGTCCATCGATTGGTGGATAGCAGGTGAGCTTTCGGAGATGTGCGTGGGGATTCGGGTATTTGCGATGATTTTTTTACGATGTTGGGATTCCGTTTTCTCGACCTTACCGGTTTTGTAATCGATCACGCGGAGCTGACCCGTCTCCCGGTGGCGATCAATCCGATCAATGGTGCCGTTGATTTTGAGACCCGCGGAGTCGAAGGAAATTTTGCGTTCCGCATCGATGATCTCCCAGCCTTCCAAGACGCTCTCGATTTGTTTGGAAGCGAACCATGCGAGACGTTGCCGGATCGAGTGCACTTGGATGCGAACGGCGAGTGGAGGTTGATTTCCAAACTGTCCGAAAATCGTTCGGTGGAGCGCGTCATCAAGATAGGAAAGGAGGGCTTTGGGATCGGAGAGTTGTCTGGCATCCGTATCTTTTCCCCAAATTTCCAACACTTTGTGGGTGATGGAGCCGAAGTCACGATGATTCATCTCCCTGCGATCCGGTTCCGGCAGTGAGGCGCGGACGATATGTTTCAGATAAAAGCGGAACGGGCAGGCGAGGTAATCGCTGAACGCCGTGACGCTGATTTTTTCAGGGAGCTCGACTTTCGGCGTTTGCCAGATGAGATCGCGCGTCCAGATGAGATTGGCTTCGGGAGGCTCGATTTCACGGAATAGGTTGGTGACGGTGGTGACGAGTTGGCTTTCGGGGACTTTTAGCAGCAAGCTGGAAGGCAGATAAGTTTCTCCGTTTGCGCCGTTTTTTCCACAAAACAGATGTGCGGAGCCGTGGTCTTCGCGCATTCGTATCATAGCATGGAGAAGAAAAGCATCACGGGCTTCTCTGTCTTTTAGACTGGTTAGTTTAAGTGCGCCGCGAATTTTTTCGGAAAGCCATGGCTCGCCGCCGGGGCGGGCGGGAACAAATGCTTCATTCATGCCCGTGATCAACAAGTGCTTTCCGGGCTCATAGAGTAACTCAAGCCAACCTTGGACATCGATGGTTCGATCTGCAGGTGGCTGCGCGGCGGGACGCGGAATTTCAGAGATGACCATTTGCAACCAGAAGAGATGGCTGCGTTTTATAGAGGTAAAAAGCGGATTGGCGGCTTCAATGAAATCGGCGATTCCTGACAGGGTATCGGCAGAGGTTTCGGCATCGATTTCGATGAGATCGAAGTGCTGACGCATCGCTTCCGGAAAGGATGTTTTGAGAAATATTTCACGATGCGATATCAGGCTGGCGATGTCATCGCGAAGCATGTGGAGTTCGTGTTGAGCGGAGGAAGTCAGTCGATCAACGACTGCGTCCGGTTCGATAAGAGGATGGCGATCTCGGTATTGATTGAATGCCAACAAGATATTGGCGCGATTTCCGGAAATGAGGCTCGCGGATTCTGGTAAGGTAAGGAGGGCGGCGAGGTTCCGGCAGTTCGCGCGGGTCAGCCAGTTTTTCCATGCCGACAACCAGCGTTGAAGCGGCGGTAGGGGCGGCTTGGAAGCCGGATGAAACGCGGGCCAACCCCGATGGGTGAGAAGATGCGCGAGCGCCGATCCTGCTTCATCGTCCGCACTGCCGATTGCGATCTCCTGAGAGGATACAACGAGAGTTGAAAGGGTGTTCAGGACCGCCTGTGCTTGGCTGGAGGGATCCGCAACCAATGTTGCGGTGACTGATTCCGGCAAGTTTCTATCCGTCCATGTAGATAGTGGAATACCGAGTTCGTCAAAATGCGTGGCTTCTGATTCGGGAGCCGGAATGAGAATGATAACCTCACCTTTGAAATCTTTCAGTGCTTGAGCGATGCAAGCCGGCATTTCGGTAATGCCTGCGAGAATGATTTTTGTGAAAGTTGAAGGAAGTTGAAAACAGGTGCGCAGGGCTTGGGAGCGGGATTGATAACCCCATGCAAATAATTTTCGCTCCATCAAGGATTCGAGCTGTGCAAGGTTTTTCCAGCGATCACCTTCTGTCGTGCCTTTCAGGAATTTTGATGCAGAAAACAGATTGTGAAGTGACTCTTCAAGCGTGCCGCGTAGTGTAACGATTTCCTCTGCAAGTGCCGTCGCCCAATCCGATGACAGCATTTCCAGATTCGGAGGCGTGGGAAACAAGCCCGGGTAATTTTCCCAATCGCTTTGGTTGAGATTTTCCAAGACATCCATCCAAGCGATCTTCTCCAACCAGCGGGGTGCGATGTTGGAATCCTCCAAATGCAGTAACGCGCCGGGCGTGGTTACGGTCGGAGCAAGAAGTGCGCCCGCTTCCGCAGCGAGGTTTTCGCGGAGGATACGTCCGCTTTGGGATGTGGGGACGACCACTAAACTTTCCGTGAGAGATTGCGGGTCTTGAAGCAGATAAGTGGTGAGGCTACCGAGAAAAGGTGCTGAGTAATCGAGGTAGATCCGCTGAAGCATGGAAGGAGGCTAGGTAGATGAGGAAAAACAAAAAAGCTGAAATTTGGAGGATGGTAGGGCGGTTTTGATGACAGGAAAGCCAATGAAGGAGGCAGAGAGAGATAAAGACTGACGATGATGCAGTCATTCTTCTTGGTGCAAAAAAAACGAGCACCTGTTAAGGTGCTCGTTTTGAGATGGTTTCCTGAATTTTTTTGGTCAGGAAAAGGATTAACCGTTGGTGAGATCGATGGTTTCGATTTCGGCGGAAGGTGCGCCGGTTGAGAAACGCCATCTCACTTTGTTACGCTTGGAAGCGGTACGAAGTTTGCGCTGTTTGCGCTCAGTTGGGGTTTCGAAAGCGCGACGACGGCGCATTTCCTCAAGGATTCCCTCGGAATCCAGTTTGGTTTTGAGGCGTTTGAGGGCGCGATCTACGGGCTCTCCTTTTTTGACGTTCACTCCACGCATTTGCTGATGTTTTTCGTTGGTTGTATCTTTAAAATCGTTCTTGGGGCGCGGTGTATGGGCTGGTTGACCGAATCAGTCAAGCAGGAAACACCGCCTGATGCTTATTCACCGAGTCCGAAGCGGATGAAACGGGTGACAGTGAGGCTGTCTCCGAGTTCCTTGCCTTTCTGCTCGAGGAGTTGGGTGATGGTGACTTCGGGATCTTTCACGAATCCTTGCTCAAGGAAGCAGGATTCTGCGAAAAACTTGGCAATTTGTCCCTTGAGGATATTTTCAATGATATTCTCAGGTTTGCCTTGCTCAATAAGACGCACGCGGAAGATTTCCTTCTCGGCGTTGACGATTTCCTCCGAGATATCGTTTCGGGAAAGGCCTTTAGGTGCGCATGCGGCGATGTGAAGGGTGAGGTCTTTGATGAGCTCTTGGAAGGCAGGTTGGGAAGCAACCGCGGCATGAGTGGTGCCAACTTCGAGGAGCACGCCGACTTTGCCACCGAGGTGGATATAAGAGGCAACCACGCCGCCTGGAGCGGCATCGAAGCGGACATACTTGCGGAACTGGAGGTTTTCCCCGAGTTCCACGACCTTGGCTTTCACAAAGTCTTCGAGCGTGCTTTCGCCGTGAGGAACGGCGAGAGCGGCGGCATGATCCGCGGCGTTGGAGTTGGCGAGCTTGTCAGCGATTGATGCCACGAAGTGTTGGAAGTTTTCGTTTTTGGAAACGAAATCGGTTTCACAGTTTACTTCGAGCAAGATTCCGGTGGATGCGGTGTCATTGACGCGGGCTGTGATGATGCCTTCGTTGGCTTCACGGTCGGCTTTGGCGCCAGCTTTGGCGATACCACGCTCGCGGAGAAGTTTGATGGAAGCTTCGATATCGCCATTGGTTTCGGTGAGGACTTTTTTGCAGTCCATCATACCGGCGTTGGTTTTATCGCGGAGTTCTTTAACGATTGATGCGGTGATCATGCTTGTTGGGAAATTGGATATTCGAAATTAATTCTTTTTCGCTGCGAGCATGCCATCGACCAGGTTTTGGAGGATGATGCGGATCGAGCGGATTGCATCGTCGTTACCGGGAATCGGAAAATCGACTTTGGCAGGATCTGCGTTGGTATCGACGATGGCGACGATTGGAATGTTGAGGCGTTGAGCTTCGGCAACTGCGATGGTCTCGCGAGCGGAGTCGACGATGACGATGGCGTCGGGCTTTTTCTCAAGATTGCGAACACCGCGAAGGTTGCGAAGGAGTTTCTCACGCTCACGGCCGAGGGCTGCGAGTTCCTTTTTGGACATCGATTTGAACTCGGGTTGCTTCTCGATGTTTTCGAGGTAGCGAAGGCGTTCTACGGATTTGCGAACGGTTGTGGCGTTGGTGAGCATGCCGCCGAGCCAACGATGGTTGACGTAGTGTTGGCCGGTGGCTTCGGCAGCCTCGCGGATGGCGTCCTGTGCCTGGCGTTTGCAGCCGACGAAAAGGATTTGTTTGTTTTTGCTGACAAGGTCGGAAAGGAATTCCGTGGCTTTATCGAGCTGTTGGACGGTTTTCTCGAGATTGATGATGTAGATTCCGCCTTTGTCCTTCATCAGGAAGGGCTTCATGCGTGGATTCCACTTTTTCGTTTGGTGACCGTAGTGAACGCCAGCGTCCACCATTTCTGAGATGAGTTCGTTAATCATGTTGTTTGTAATGTTTGTCCCGTCTTAATTCAGAACGGGCGATTTTGAAGACTTGCCACTTGGTTTCCCCTAGGTCTTCGTTGTTGTGAGGTGGCTGAAGGGGCGCGGTTTTTGGGGGTTAACCCAGAAAAATGCAAGCATTTTTGCGAGTTAAGTTAAAAGTTATGAGTTATTGGATATTCTGAGCAGGACCCCGAAAATCGGGCCAGAGGCTAAGCTATGATTGTGGTGTGTGGGTGCGGACTGTAAACCAAACCAACACACAAAAAAATGAAAGGCAAACGCAGAAGACACGACCCCGAATTCAAGGCCCGCGTGGCGCTTGAGGCGA
>CAMCBV010000062.1 GCA_945873125.1 Prosthecobacter debontii | reverse complement strand
TTTGTGTGTTCGGTCATGGTTGGTGTCTGGTTAAATTTTGACACCTCCATTATCCAGCTGTGGCCGAGCACCAACAAGCCCTGTCTCAGGCTCTTGGAGGGGGCGGCGACCGGCACAAAGGCCGATTCCGCTACGCTCCATCGGTCTTATTGCCGGTTTGCTAGTGCTTTGCACTTTTACAGACACAATGTTGCACGCGCCGGCTTATACAAATATTGATAATGATGTACGCGGGCCTTGGGCTTCTGGTGATCTTGTTGCGAATGAAGAGAGAAAAGAAGGCAGTTTCGAAATTGCCAGTCCGCAAACGGGTAAAACTTTTAATGTCCCCAGCGGAAAGCATTGGGTGACTTCTAAATCGAATTTACTCGAAATGATACGCGACAACAGAGTATGGTTTGGCAAAGATGGAAACGCATTTCCTAGGAAGAAACGTTTTTTGTCAGAAGTCCAGCAAGGGCTGAAAGCGTCTACCCTATTAGGATGTAAGGAGTTTGGCCATAACCAAGAAGCAAAAAGAGAATTAAAAGCTCTTATAAATGGCGAACTAATTGCAAAACATACTCCGAAACCCACAAGATTGATCAAACACTTAATTCGCTTAGCTAGTAATGAAGGTGATTTGATTTTAGATTTTTTTGCGGGAACCGGCACATCCGGAGATGCGGTCATGCAGCTAAATAGTGAATCTGATATAGAACGTCATTTTATTCTTATTCAAATTCCCGAAGTATTTTTTGATGTAGACAAAACATCTTCCTATGAAGAGTTAAAAAACGAACTAGGGGTCGAAGAGCCAACGATTTTTGAAATCACCCAAGAACGTTTGATCCGCGCAGCGCACAAACTGTGTCAAGAAAAGCCAGTAGAGGTGGCAGGAAAAGACATGGGGTTCAAAGTATTTGAGACCATGCCGTTATGGGAAGATTACCATCATAAGGCGGAGACACTGGAGGAAGATACGCCTGTGCCGTTCCGAGGGGATTTGCTGGGAGTGGATGATTTGCAGGCGCTTTTCATCACGTGGAAGACATATGATGGCTCGCCCTTGACGGACGCGGCGGTGGATTACGATTTGGGCGGCTATCTAGGCAAGTATGTGAATGACAGGCTCTATCTGATGGATAAAAACTTTACGACAGATCACCTGGTGACGTTGTTGGAGAAAGTGGAATCAGATCCGGACTTTAATCCGCGTTCGGTGATTGTTTTTGAATCGAATTTCCAGAGCAAGAATCTCCGGGAGCTATCAGAGAGTTTGAAGAATTTCCAGAATCAGAAAAGTTTGGAAATTGATTTCATCATGCGTTTCTAAACGGGAGATACCATGAAAGGATTTAATTTTGAAAAAGACCTGCCGCACCAGCAGAACGCCGTGGTCAGTATGGTGTCCGTCTTCGCAGATTTGCAAATCGATCCTGCCGAGGGAGCGCATAGCCTGTGTATGAATCCGCACCTCAATGCGGAGAAACCTTACACGCAGTTCAGTCAGAACGTGCTGAGACTCCAGAAGCGCAATGAGCTATCGGAAAAATATTCCCGCGATAATATTGTCGACATCATGATGGAGACGGGGACGGGTAAAACTTACACGTATGTAAAAACCATCTTCGAACTAAACAAAAACTATGGGGTTTTCAAGTTTGTGGTGGTCGTGCCAACTTTGCCGATCAAGGCGGGAACAGTTAATTTCCTGAAATCAGAAACCGCACGTGCGCATTTTAAAGAGCAATACGGGAAAAGCATCAGGATTCACCTTGTTGAAAGCTTGAAGTCAGGCAAGGGGAGTAAAAAATCATACATGCCTCCTGCCGTGAATACGTTCTGCAATGCAGGAAACCACGATAAGCAAAGCATAGAAGTCATGGTGATTAACGCGGGCATGCTGAATTCCGAGACGATGCAAAAGAGTCACGACAAAGGGCTTTTCGATCAATACTCGGTGCCTTTTGAGGGAATCGCTGCTGTGCGCCCCGTGGTGATCATTGATGAGCCACATAAATTTTCCCAACAGAATTCCACCTGGGAGAATATACTGCGGATGCAGCCACAATTCATCCTACGATATGGTGCGACTTTTCCTGAAAAAGAACTGAAGCGCAAAGACGAGATCACAGGGAAAGTGGTGAAGGTGCAGGTAAAAGATTACCACAATCTGATTTACACACTCTCAGCTGTGGATTCATTCAATCAGAATTTGGTTAAAGGCGTGATCGGGCATATCTCGGAATTTGAAAGCGGTAAGAACGCGCTTGTTCGCTTGGTTTCCACAGATGGCACAGAAGCATGTTTTGAGCTTCAAGAGCAGGGAAAAAAAACTGTCACGAAACTCGGCAAAAAAGGCAGTCTGGAAACAGTCCATGCGGCGATGACCGATCTCAATATCGAGATCATGAACAAGTCCAAAGTCGTCCTCTCAAATGGGATGGAGCTGAAGGTCGGAGATAAACTTAATCCCTATTCCTACGCGCAGACACTGCAGGAAATGATGCTTCGCAAGGCAGTGGCGGAGCATTTCAAACTGGAACAGCAGTTGTTGAAGCGAGAGGTAAAAATCAAACCGCTGTCGCTTTTCTTCATCGATAACATCGAGGAATATCGGTCCCAGGACGGCTACCTACGTCAGAAGCTGGAGGAGTTCGTCCGAGCAGAGACAGAAAACATATTGAAGACGGAGAAGGCCGGCTTTTATCGGTCTTATTTGGAAAAAACTTTGATGGATGTTTCTGTGACGCACGCAGGATATTTCTCCAAAGATAATTCGGACAAAGACGAGGCGGTGGAGAAAGAGGTGAACGAGATTTTGCATGATAAAGAGACGATGCTCTCGATGGAGAATCCACGACGCTTTATTTTCTCCAAATGGACGCTCCGTGAAGGATGGGACAATCCAAACGTCTTCCAGATCTGCAAGCTAAGAAGCAGCGGGAGCGAGATTTCCAAACTCCAGGAAGTTGGGCGTGGTTTACGCCTGCCAGTCAATGAATTTGGAAACCGAGTCAAAGATGAACAGTTTTTCTTAAACTACTTTGTAGACTTCACCGAGAGTGACTTTGTGGAAAAATTGGTCGCGGAAATCAATAAGAACTCCGGAGCGGTTTCAATAGAGGAAACTCCAGAAAGATTGACAGAGAATCTGATCAAGCAAATCTGTCATGCCTATGAGATGACAGAAGATGAGCTGCTGGTTGTTCTTGATAAAAACAATGTGGTTACGCGAACGAATCTCTTCAAAGAAGGCGGCTATGATTTTGTTAAAACGCATTATGCAATGGCATTTGCGGGCGTGAACACAGGTAAAGTAAGAAAAGCCACTGACGAGAGGCGCAAGGTCACGATCCGCGCGGAGAAATATCCGGAGCTAAAAGCACTGTGGGAGAAGATTAATGAAAAAGTGGTGCTGGAATATAAATTCAAAAACGAACAGCACTTTGAAGTGATACTATCCGCTTTCTTCAAGTCACAAGAGCGTACGTTTACGGAGCATGGAATCCGTTCCGTCACGGCACAGATCGAAATCGAGGACGGGCAGGCAATGATTCGCGAGCAGGCGGAATCCATTTATGAAGACAAGCTCGTAATGGTGCCAACGATGTCTTATGATGAATTTCTCAGAAGACTCGCTGCGTCTCTAAATATCGGCCGTAATACGCTCCATCTTGCTTTGGTAAAATCACAAATTCCTATCAATAAATACCTGAACGGGGCGACTGTTAGGATAATCAAAAAACATTTTGAGGATTACCTGATGTTTAACGCAATTGATAAGTTCAGCGTAGATTACAAAAAAGTTTCCAACTGCATCCATCCGACAAAGATGACCACGCGAAAGGGTGAGGCTCTCAAAGAAATGGCTTCGGCAGGTATCGGAGTGATGTATTCCGATGAAAGAGTTGCGGATAGCTATTTCTTTAACGAGCTGTTCTATGACTCCGACCTTGAGAAAACGAACATTAAAAAGGAACTGGAGGAGGTGTTGGTATTCACAAAAATTCCAAAAAACTCCATCAAGATCCCAGTGGCAGGCGGGAAAAGCTATTCGCCAGATTTTGCCTACGTTTTAAAATTCCACGATGGCTCCAAGAAACTAAATTTCATCGTGGAGACTAAGAATGTGACTGGTGATCAAAGCCTTAGGGATGAAGAACGCCAAAAGATCAAACATGCGGAACAGTTCTTCCAAGGAAATGTAACGATAAAATTCCGGACCCAGTTCACGAACGATAAAATACAGAGTTTGTTGAAGGAAATTATTGGTGACAAATAATGTCCGGAGTTCCAAAAAGCGCAGCCAGAATTCTCGAATACTGCGAAGGCGTCCAATCTGGGAGGGAAAGGACATAAGTTCAAATGACCCGATCCCGGGCATTTTGTGAATGTAATTTCCCCAAATGGAGATTCTGCAAAAAACTGCCAGGCATACAATCAGCTTGCGAATCAGATTTCGCAAAAAACTGCCAGGCATACAATCAGCTTGCGAATCAGATTTCGGACGGTCCGTTGAGGGGCGTGAGTCTAGAAATGCGATAAACAAAAGGATTCTGGAGATGGTAATGGGTGGTCTCCGTGGGAGTTGGGTGGATAAAACGGGGTAGCAGTTGGGGCAGATTCGGGATGTCAGAGCGTAATCCATGGGCGTGGCTAAATGTAGCTCTACGGCTACATTTGTAGAAAGTTGCCGTTCGGTAACATTTTTTCTTGTCGGTGTTCGACGACACAAGTATGGGGATGTTGTGCAAATCAGAAACATGAGGGAACTGGCAGCGGGGATACGAGCGGAGCGCAAGAGGCTCGGCTTGAGTCAAGCTGCACTCGCAGAGCGGGCTGGGGTGGGGCGAGACTGGATCATCGGACTGGAGAAGGGAAAGCCCACGGCGGAAATCGGACTCGTCCTGCGCACGTTGCGCGCGCTCGGTCTGACTCTGCAATTTGGCTCGGAATCTGAAACCACTCTCCGGGGTCGTATTGATCTAGATGAATTGCTGGGATCCGATCAGGAAACACCATGACCACCACACTGAACATCATTGCTGCTGGACAGAGGCTCGGGACTGTGACTCAGAGGAGTAACCGTCTGGCGCTTCATTATGACCCCGCGTGGCGCGAGTCGCCTGAGTCTTTCCCATTGTCGGTATCGATGCCGTTGATGGCGGTCGAACACCCGCACCAGAGCATTGACGCATTCTTGAGGGGGCTGCTCCCGGACAGCGATTTTGTTTTAGAACAATGGGCCAAACGTTTTCAAGTTTCTGCCCGAAACGCGCTCAAGCTTCTGGAGCATGTCGGAGAGGACTGCGCCGGAGCTATCCAGTTTGTGAGCGCCGAAAGGGAGGACGCCTTGCTTGGTTTGGCGTCGGAACCACGAGTGACCTGGCTGAGTGAAGAGGATCTCGCCGCGCGGATCAGTCTATTGATCGAGCACCATGGTAGCGCACGGATCAGCGCGGATACTGGGCAGTTCAGTTTGGCGGGGGCGCAACCCAAAACCGCGCTCTTCCGCGATCCGGAAAGCGGACGCTGGGGGGTTCCAGAGGGAGCGACACCGACGACCCATATCCTCAAACCTTCTACTGGCCAATTTGATGGTTACGCCGAGAACGAGCACTTCTGCCTACAGCTTGCGCGGCAGCTCGGTCTGCAGTCTGCGCGCTCCTCAGTTATCCATCCAGGTGGTCATCCGGTCATCGTGATTGAGCGCTATGACCGAGTATTTCTTAATGGACGTTGTATTCGCATCCATCAAGAAGACCTGTGTCAGGCATTGGCCGTATCTCCCTCGCTGAAATACCAGAACGAAGGAGGCCCTTCGGTGAAGGACATCGCGGATTTACTATGGGATGTTTCTTCTGATCCCGGATCGGATGTCCGGCGTTTTGCTGATGCCCTTATTTTCAATTGGCTGATCGCAGGCACCGACGCGCATGCGAAGAATTACTCGTTGCTTATTGCCGCGGGCTCACAAGTTCGCCTGGCCCCGCTCTACGATTTGGCAAGCGCCTTGCCCTATCCAGTTCAGATCAGCCCGCACAAGGCCAAGTTGGCGATGAAGATTGGCAGCAAGTATCGCATCAAGGAAATCGCCCGTCGGCACTGGGAGACCATGGCGAAGGAATTGAAACTGCCGATCGGAGAACTTGTGGACCGGATTATTTCGCTCGCCGAAAGGCTTCCAGACGCTTCCGCCAAAGTGGCCTCCTCACTGCGAAGTGAAGGTATTGACCACGTCGTGGTCAGCGTTTTGTGCGATCAACTTACTGTCCGTGCAACGGAGTGCCGTGGGTAAACTCGTGATACACGGAATTTTATTTTCCAAATCAAATCCTCAGGTAAATCCATTCAGCAAGTCATGACTTGTCAGTAAATTTATATTCCGCGTTGATAGAACTATATCACATGTCTGATTTTTCCGAACCAGTGACAACTGCAAGCAATTTAACCGGTGTGAATTTGCGTAGTGCAGCTGTGGAAAAATTGGCGCTTTTCCGCTCGTTGTTTCGAGGGCGTGAGGATGTCTATCCGCGCCGTTTCGTAAGTAAGAAGAGCGGTAGTGCAGGTTACTCTCCGGTCTGTGGTAATGAATGGGTGCGCGGTATTTGTGAAAAACCACGGATCAAGTGCGGTGATTGCCCGCACCGCGCGTTTTTACCAATGAACGAAGAAGTGATTCGTTGCCATCTATCGGGAAAAGACAAGGTCGGTCAGGATTTTGTGGCTGGTATTTATCCGATGCTCGCGGATGAGACTTGTTATTTTCTCGCGATGGATTTCGACAAAGAAACATGGAGTGATGACGTATTGGCGGTCATGGAAACTTGCCGCATTCACCAAGTCCCAGCTTCTCTGGAGCGCTCGCGTTCGGGTAATGGCGGTCATGTCTGGATATTTTTCAAAGATGCGGTTCCTGCCACGCTTGCTCGTAAGTTGGGTTCATATATTCTAACGGAAACGATGGAGCGTCGACCTGAACTGGGTCTCGCATCATACGACAGGCTTTTTCCAAACCAAGACACCATGCCCAAGGGTGGTTTTGGCAATCTTATCGCACTGCCCATGCAGAAAGATCCTCGGGAGAATGGGAATAGTGTCTTCTTGGATGGAAATCTAACACCTTATCCGGATCAGTGGGAGTTCCTTTCTTCCATCGTGCGATTATCCCGTGACCGCATCGAATCCATCGCCAAGGATGCTGAAAGACGTGGTCGCGTGGTCGGTGTGCGTTTTGCTCTGTCTGCGGATGACGAACCAGAGCCATGGAACGATCTTCCATCGCGGCGTCATCGCGATTTGCCGATTACGGGTTCCTTGCCAAAGGAGATCGAGTTGGTGCTCGGTGATCAGATATATGTTAATAAAGAGAAACTGCCACCCGCATTACAAAATCGGCTACTTCGCCTCGCTGCTTTCCAAAACCCGGAATTCTATCGCGCCCAAGCCATGCGGCTTTCGACTTACGAGAAGCCTCGCGTCATTGCATGTGGAGAAAGTCTTTCTTCACACATCGCTCTGCCACGCGGTTGCCTTGATGAAGTTCTTGAGCTCTTTGTAGGACTGAAAATCAAACCATTGATCCGCGATGAGCGGGTAACTGGAACTCCGTTGGAGCTTCAGTTCGCAGGTAGTCTACGACCTGAACAGGGAATCGCTGCTAATGCGATGCTCGCGCATGATATCGGCGTTTTGTCTGCTACAACTGCTTTTGGGAAAACGGTTCTCGCTGCTTACCTGATTGCTGCACGAGGTGTGAATACGTTGATTCTGGTTCACCGCCAACAATTGCTCGAACAATGGATTGAGCGACTCTCTTCATTTCTCAATTTACCAGCCAAGTCTATCGGTCGCCTCGGCGGTGGTCACAAGAAGCTCACTGGTAAAATCGACGTTGCTATCATCCAAAGCCTCGTCCGAAATGGAGTGGTTGATGATCGTGTTGCTGAATATGGGCATCTTGTTATTGATGAGTGTCATCATTTATCAGCGCACAGTTTTGAGTTGGTCGCACGTCGTGCCAAGGCTCGTTTTGTTCTCGGACTTTCCGCCACAGTGGCGAGAAAAGATGGTCACCACCCAATTATTTTCATGCAGTGCGGCCCTGTGCGGCATCGTGTGAATGCCAAGCAACAAGCGGATGTCCGTCCGTTTTCACATCACGTCATTGTTAGACCTACAGGTCTCCGCTCATTGGCTGAGCCTGATCCTGACCGCAGGCTTGAATACCAGAATATCTGTGGGGAGATCATCCATTCTGAACGGCGTAATCAGATGATCTGCGACGACGTTGCTAATGCTCTGCGTGAAGGACGTTCGCCATTGGTTCTAACCGAACGAACGGAGCATGTGACAGTGCTCGCCGATTTGATCCGCCCACACGCATCGCATCTCATCATTCTTCAGGGAGGAATGGGTCGTAAAACCCTGCGTGAGGCGATGGCGCAACTTGCGGCTGTTCCAGAAAATGAATCCCGTGTGGTGATTGCTACTGGTAAATTCGTAGGCGAAGGTTTCGATGATTCCCGCCTCGACACGCTTTTTCTCACGATGCCTGTTTCATGGCGCGGGATTATCGCTCAATATGCCGGACGTCTTCATCGTCTTCACGATGGTAAGCTTGAAGTGAGAGTTCACGATTACGCCGATCTCGATATTCCGATGCTTTCTCGGATGTTCGACAAACGCTGTGCGGGCTATGAGGCAGTCGGCTACACGATTTTGTTGCCTGCGAGTGCTATGCCGGGCTGGCCCACGGAAGTTCCGTTGCCCGTAGATCCTGAATGGAAAAAAGATTATGCAGCCAGTATCCGCCGCTTGATCCGTGATGGTGTGGACGTTCCTCTTGGGAATCTATTTATCACAGCTACTCGACCTAACACCGATCACGAACGCGCCCGCAGTGCCTCAGAGGATTTCCTTTTCCACCGCCTCGAATCGCTCCCAGAAACGGCTGGGCTTTTTCGGCTGAATGTGAAATTACCCATTCCCTTCGATGGCTGGAGTGAAATGGAAATCGATCTATATTGCGCCAAATTAAAGTTGGCCGTGGAGATAGATGGACACCAACACCTATCCAATCCGGTTGCATATCGCAGCGATCGACGAAAGGACGCGATGTTACAGGAACACGGTCGCTATGTTTTGAGATTTCTCTCTGAAGACCTCGGAAAGAATCTGGATGTTACGTTGGACGCGATCCTTAGAGCGATTTCACATCTTTCGCGTAAAATTTGATTATTATTGAAGGCACTCCTGTGGTTTATTTCCCCAAACCGAGATTCTGGGTTGCAGTCTTGGCATTCCTGTTGCATGAGCTTTAGCGAAATCATGGCTGCCACTTCTTCTTTCCTTGCCCGCCACATCGGACCTTCAGAATCTGAGAAATCCGAGATGCTCAAACAAGTCGGTCACGGCACACTCGACGAACTTATTTCCGAAGCTGTGCCAGCTGGAATTCGTATGGAAGGGGAGTTGAATCTTCCTCCTGCGCTCTCTGAAAATGAGGCTCTAGCCTGGCTGCGTGCTTGGATGAGTCAGAATCAGGTTCTGAAAAGTTTCATCGGTCAAGGTTACTATGGCACGCTGACTCCAGGTGTGATTTTGAGAAACATTTTGGAAAATCCCGGTTGGTATACCGCCTACACACCTTACCAAGCTGAAATCGCGCAAGGTCGCTTGGAAGCGCTGCTGAATTTCCAAACCTTGATCACCGATCTCTCCGGTCTCGATGTTGCGAACGCATCTCTGTTAGATGAAGGCACCGCCGCTGCTGAGGCCGTCACTCTTGCGCTTTCCGGAAAACCAAAAGGCAAAACCGTTTTCATTTCCGATCGTTGCCACTTGCAAACCATTGATGTGGTGCAAACCCGTTGCGAACCGCTTGGATTGGAGGTGATCGTTGGCGATTGGCAAAGTTTCGATCCCGCATCCGCTGAGAATCTCTTCGCCGTAATCGTCCAATACCCCGACACCCGCGGACGCATCGATGATTTCTCTTCCTTCTTTGAGAAATGCAAAGCCGCTGGCGCGGTCACCATTTGCGCGGCGGATCTGCTCGCTTTAACTTTATTGAAATCCCCTGGCGAATTTGGAGCCGACATCTGTGTTGGTTCCTCGCAACGCTTCGGTGTGCCACTCGGCTTTGGTGGTCCGCATGCAGGGTTCATGGCCTGCAAAGACGCATTGAAACGCAAAATGCCGGGTCGCTTGATCGGCGTTTCCATCGATGCTCAAGGCAAACCCGCTTATCGACTTTCCCTGCAAACCCGCGAGCAACATATTCGCCGCGATAAAGCGACTTCTAACATCTGCACCGCTCAGGTGTTGTTGGCAGTCATGGCATCAATGTATGCGGTCTATCACGGCCCAGAAGGCTTGAAAGGGATCGCTGGGAAAATTCATTCGCAAGCACAAGAACTCAAAGCGGCTTTAGTTGCAGGCGGATACGAGATCGAGGACGGTGCGTTTTTTGATACGATCATTGTCAAAACCAGTAAGGCTTCCGCATGGGTCGATGCTGCACCCGAGCACGGTTTCAACCTGCGTTTGATCGATGACTCACACATTGGAATTTCTCTCGATGAAACGGTTGTATCTCAAGACATCTGGTCGCTTTGCCGTTTGTTCGAAGTGTCTCGCGTTGATGGAATCACTGGAAAAGCATGGGATGCAAAGTTTGATCGCACTTCGAAATTCCTCACCGCACCAGCGTTCAATGCGTATCATTCCGAAACGGAAATGCTTCGCTACATCAAGCGCCTGGAGTCGAAAGATCTCGCGCTCAATGAATCGATGATCGCGCTTGGTTCCTGCACCATGAAGCTCAACGCGACTTCGGAAATGTTGCCGCTCAGCTGGCCGGAAGTTTCATCGATCCATCCGTTTGCCCCGAAATCCCAGACCACGGGATATATTGAAATGCTTACGCAGTTGGAAAACTGGTTGGCTGAAATCACCGGCTTTGCCGCCGTTTCGCTTCAGCCAAACGCCGGCTCTCAAGGCGAATACGCGGGCCTGCTTGCCATCCGCCGTTACCACGAATCGCGCGGTGAAAGCCATCGCGATATCTGTCTGATTCCCGTCTCCGCCCACGGTACAAACCCGGCCTCCGCTGTCATGTGCGGCATGAAAGTGGTCGGCGTGAAATGCGATGAGCGCGGCAACATCGACATGGCAGATCTCGTTACTCTAACAGAAAAGCATCGCGACAATCTTTCCGCATTGATGGTCACGTATCCATCCACGCATGGTGTGTTCGAGGAAACGATTCGTGAAATCACTTCCATCATCCACGACGCAGGTGGACAAGTTTACATGGACGGCGCGAACATGAACGCGCAGGTCGGTCTGACCTCGCCCGGCTTGATTGGTGCGGATGTCTGCCACTTGAATCTTCATAAAACCTTCTGCATTCCTCACGGTGGCGGCGGCCCGGGTGTCGGGCCGATCGGTGTTGCCAAGCAACTTGTGCCTTTCCTTCCGGGTCACTTCGAAATGAAAGACAAGAACCATGCGGTTTGCTCGGCACCTTACGGCAGCGCATCGATCAACACGATCTCTTGGATGTATATCGCCATGATGGGAACCACGGGCCTCAAAACCGCCACGGAAATCGCCATCCTCAATGCCAATTACATGGCGAAACGTTTGGGCGATTTTTTCCCCATTCTTTACACCGGAAAATCCGGCTTGGTGGCCCACGAGTGCATCATCGATTGTCGTCCCATCTCCGATCAATCCGGGATCACGGTGGAGGACATCGCCAAGCGCCTGATGGATTACGGCTACCACGCCCCGACCATGTCATGGCCGGTGTCCGGCACCTTAATGATCGAGCCCACCGAGTCCGAATCCAAAGTCGAGCTCGATCGTTTTTGCGATGCGATGATTTCCATTCACGGTGAGATCCGCGAAATCATCGATGGCAAAATGGATGCAAACGACAACCCGCTTAAAAACGCGCCGCATACCAGCGCCGTGTTGTGCGGGAATGATTGGACACATCCCTACTCACGCGAGCAAGCCGCCTTCCCATTGCCCTACCTTCGCAGTCACAAGTTCTGGCCTGCGGTTGCCCGCATCGACAACGTCCACGGTGATCGCAACCTCGTCTGCACCTGCGATTCGGTGGAAGCGTATGCACAGGGTTAATGGAGACCAGATGGACCGCGTGACTCCAGTTGGACCGCGTGACTCCAGTCGCGCTTGTTTTAACTAGCGCGACTGGAGTCACGCGGTCCAATTA
>CAMCBV010000061.1 GCA_945873125.1 Prosthecobacter debontii | reverse complement strand
TCGACTGCTGCCACCCGTAGGTGTCTGGACCGTGTCTCAGTTCCAGTGTGCCTGATCGTCCTCTCAGACCAGGTACCCGTCATTGCCTTGGTGAGCCGTTACCTCACCAACAAGCTGATAGGGCGCGAACCAATCCTATAGCGACAGCCATTGCTGGCCACCTTTACTCTTGCGAGACTATGGGGTATTAATCCAAGTTTCCCTGGGCTATTCCCCACTATAGGGCATGTAATTCACGTGTTACTCACCCGTGCGCCACTAAATAAAACAAGTATTACTACATGTCTTATCCCGTGCGACTTGCATGTCTTAAACACGCCGCCAGCGTTCGTTCTGAGCCAGAATCAAACTCTCCGTAAAAAATTCGGTTGGCGTATCTTTCGAGACCTAAGCCTCTAGGATATCGTATTCCAAATTGACCTTATAAAAACCTAAGTCCTTACGAACCTAGACTTTTACGTACTGCGCGACTTTTCGCGCAGCGCACAATTTAATCTTTTTCTTCATCCCAACTTAATCTCATCTGCTTACGACTGCCAAAAGCTTGCTTGCGCTTACTCTTGGCACGATTTTCGCTGGGTCACACTGTCAAAGAGCTTGTTTCGAGGGGACTAAAAAGCCGATCGGGCAACCGATGAGAGGTAAGACTTGCTTACATCATCCACTTACCGCGACCGACTGAGAGTCTCTCGCGCCGTAGCATTTCGCGACGGCGGGCGAAAGCTACACACCTCCCCCACCTGACGTCAATACGTTTTCTTCATTTTTTTTAAGTTTTTTCAAGGACTCTCCAATCCCTTGAAATACTTGAGACAAAAGCACTCCAGCCGGTCCGATCCATCACGCGTCCCTCCGTCAAATCAACTCATACCCGCAACACCCACCATGGAAAACCTCCCTCACCACCCACCCATTCGGAAACACTTCCTATATATTTCCGGCAATACCTCTCAATTACTACACACCTAGTAGCAACACATCCCAAACCTCCAATCATCCAACCTTCAGAGACGGACCGCAAATTTGACCTTACAAGGTGGATCTTGATATTTTATTGGTATTGTCAATAATTGGAGTCATCCACAAGCGTTATGCCAAAAATCGCACTCCTACAGTCCAAGACATTTCCTGATAAGCAAACCGCCTACGATCACCACGAGCAGTTGATTCGGCAAGCTGCGAAAAACGGCGCGCAAATCATCGCCACTCAGGAGCTATTTCTGACTCCCTATTTTTGTACCATTCAAGACACTGGACGGTTTGAACTTGCAGATCGCATTCCAAGTCCACTAACGGATCGCTTGGGAGCACTTAGCAGTGAACTTGGTGTGGTTTTGATTTCATCCCTATTCGAGCATCGCGGTCCGGGAATGTATCATAACACGGCTGTGGTGCATGATGCCGACGGAACCCAGCTCGGCATCTACCGTAAAGCCCATATTCCTCAAGATCCCGGATTTGAGGAAAAATTCTATTTCACTCCCGGTGACAGTGGATGGCCTGTATGGGACACTGCGCATGGTAAAATCGGTGTTTTGATTTGCTGGGATCAATGGTTTCCGGAAGCGGCGAGACTGATGGCATTGGCAGGTGCCGAGTTATTGATTTATCCAACCGCAATAGGCTGGCTTCCAGAGGAAAAAAAATTATTAGGAACCGCCCAACATTGCGCTTGGGAAACCGTTCAGCGTGGGCACGCGGTTGCCAACGGCTGCTATCTTGCTGCAATCAACCGTGCGGGAATACATGACGGTACCGAATTCTGGGGCCAATCATTCGTTGCGAATCCATATGGTGAAATCGTTGCCAAAGCCTCTGTGGAAAAAGAAGAAATCGTTTATCATGATATCGATTTCCAGCAGGTGGAAACATTCCGCCGTATCTGGCCGTTTTTCAGGGATAGAAGAATCGATGCGTATGGTGACATCACTGCCAGATGGAGGCAGTCTTAAAATTACCGAGAACCATATCCGAAAAAGCAACGATTCTTGATCAGATCTGCCACTTCTTTCGGCACCATAGCCTCCCAGCCGGAGTCACCCTTACCGATCTTATCAAGAACATTCCTTGATAAAATACTTAGCACCTTGGGATCATGATTATCAAGATCCACAAAGCTACCCCGGTCTGCCAAATAACCATAGAGTTTGGTCAACTCCGGGGCGACTTTCATGGTATCCTTTGTAATGACTTGACCCGTGGCAGGATCGAGAAGCGGATAGATAAAGAGTTTCAAGTTATGTTTGAAAAGTCGGCCGAAGCTTTCCAAAATTCCACCCGGTAAGGTCGTGTAATATTTTTCATCAAAAAGCTCAATAAGCGAGGGGACTCCCATTACAATTCCGATTCTCTCTTTTGTACGCCAAGAAAGATAAGCAGCCAGACGGTAATATTCAAAGTAGTCGGAAATCAATACCGTCATCCCACAAGCAGCCAAGAGATCGGCCCTTGCTAGGAAATCCCGGCGATCCACATCCTTTCCGCCTGCGAGAAGATTATGCATAGTGAGCTCAAAAATGGGCAGGACATCTTTGTTCGCCATCGTGGGATCGTCTTTGATTTTCTGCAAAGCGCATTCCAGCATATTGAAGTTCACAAGTGTCGGCGGACGGAAACTCCCCCGCTCAACAAGCACCGCTTTTTTATATAAGGCCTCGGACGGCTGAAGCACTTCACCATTCGCACTGAACATTGCCGCTCCGCTCAAACCGAGCTGAACGAGCTTCAGAGCGATCAAACGATTGTCGACAGCGCGAAATTCGATACCACGAAACTCAATCATATCGATCTCGATCCGCCCGGTGGTGAGTTTGTCGAGCAGACTTTCGACAAGTAACTCAGGCTCGTGGTGGAGAAAGAATCCACCGAAAAGAAGATTCACACCGACGACACCAAGAGCCTCTTGTTGCAAAGATGCCTCTGAATCGAGCATCCGAACATGAATCATGATTTGGCTGGGCTCATCGTGCGGGCGAGATTGAAATTTCAAACCCATCCATCCATGACACTCGTTTCCTCCTTGGTAAGATCGGGCCACAACTGTATCGGCAAAGGCGAAAAACGCAGTACTATCTCCACGTTGCGGAGCAAGACGCTCGATATTCAGCCCGAATTCACGATCCAGCATCGATTGGCAACGTGATTGCGAGACATAGCGATCCCCACTGCCATAAATCGCATCGCTCACTGTCATATCATAAGCAGACATGCTTTTCGCAACGGTTCCAGCGGCGCCGCCAACGCGGAAAAACCACCTAACAACTTCTTGACCCGCTCCGATCTCCGCAAACGTCCCATACCACCTCGGATCTAGATTGATCTTGAGAGCTTTTTGGTGCGTGTCTAATTCCAACTCTTGTTGCATAATGATGTGATGATTTCAAAAAGACGCCCTAGAAGCCGCCGGGAAGATTAGGACACAAAAAAAGGTGAGAAGATAGTCCCACCTTTTATAAAGCAATTTTAACGCCGATTATTTGACGAAATCTGCGGCCTTCATCTTTGGCTTGAAGCCTTTGAACCCATAATTCGATGGCTTGAACTCCGCAGAGATAGGCACTTCGGCTTTTTCTGGCACATCCAAGCCCAATCCCCAGTAGACGCCATTGACGATGAGTCGGCGCAAATCCTCGTCCACGATCTCGGTCGCCGCGCCCATGGTGGTGGTTAAAACCTTGTTGATCGTGCCTGCTTCGTTCTTCACTTCACGGGTCCAAGCCACTGGCATGGTGGGTTCATTGACCTTTTGCGTTTCGCCTTTTTTGGTTTTTTTCTCATAATCGGCGGGTTCATCCGTTGGATTCATTCCTTTAAGAACAATCCCACGCAGAAGAATCTTCGCATCTTCTGGAGGAGCTGCTTCATAGACATCTGTATCACCGAAAACCTCACCGACACCTTTGAGGAGCGGACTTTTTTCACTACCTGGTTCGATCACCGTTTTAGTCGCTTCTTTTTTATGCACGCCCCAGTGGCTGATCCATGTTTCACCGAGCACCCTGCGGCCAAAGCCACCCGTTGAATGATTCCATGACATATCCGCCCATTTGCCGCCTTTACCAGTATTGAAAGCATGAGTGCTGGTGCGAAGAGCGATCACTGGAACACCACGATCGATGGCTGCCTTAAATTTACCCATGGTTTCATCATTCCAGTTGCGGAAACGCAGCAACATCACCAAGGCATCGGCTTTATCCAAGGCCTCTGCACCCATCAGACTTGAGGTCGCTGTTGGGTTGATCGTGCCATCTTCATCTGCGGAAAACAGAACTGTGGTCTCAAACCCATGTTTTTCCGCTAACATTTTAGCTAAAATAGGCATCACTTCCTCGGATCGGTATTCTTCATCCCCTGCCAAAAGAACCACGTGCTTACCTTTTCCAAGCCCCTCTCCACCACTGAAATTCAAGGTTCCAGTGCCTGAAGTCATTTTCACCTCCGCATGAAGTGTCGCCATGGCAAAACCAAATACCGCTCCTAGATGTATGATATGTTTCATCGTGGACCTATACTTACGGATTCATTCATTCCTCTCAAGAATAATGCTTCAATAAATAATCACCCACCTCCGATCATCCGACCCTTGCCAAAAACGCATTCATCTTCATGTTTGAACTCATGAAAGCTACCGCATTCATTTCAGCCCTTTTGGCAACCTCTGCATTGGCACAGCAGCCGCATGCAACCGCAGAATGGGTCAGCTCAACGCAAAACGTCAGCAACGGCGGCTCCATCCGTAGCGTCATAAAAATGAAGATCTCGGAGGGTTGGCACACCTACTGGAAAAATCCCGGCGAGGGTGGTATCCCGCTTGATATCAAAGCGAAACTTCCCGACGGATGGAGACTTGAAGAAATCCAATATCCGGCACCCAAACGCATGCTTACTGGCGAATTGCCGAGTTTCGGCTATAAAGGAGAAGTGATGTTTCCGATTACGATCCATCCACCCCATGATGCGCAAGGGCCTCTTCCCAAAATCGTGGCCACCCTGTCATGGCTGACCTGTAACGAATCGAGCTGCGTGCCCGGAGAAGTTGAGTTAACCCTTTCCACCCAAGGCGATGCCTCAGTCATCCAAAAGGCTTACAGCTCCATTCCCCAACCTCTAAAAGGAGGAAAACTGGAATTCATCGCAGATAAGACCCAAGTCACCCTAATTCTCACTTTACCCGAGAAATCAAAAATGAATCCATCAACCTATGACCTATTTCCCGTTACTCCTGATGTCATTTCCGCCGCATCCGAGCTCCGCTTTAAAGCCAAGGAAAACAAACCCGACACATGGATCGCAACTGGCAAAAGCAGCGAGTATATCGACGTGGAAATCAAATCACTCGCTATTGAAATGTTCAAATCGGGCGAAGCCTCCTGGAGTATCTCCTCCGGAAAATAAGAAATACCTGAAAGCTCTCCAAAATTAGAATTATCATAACCACATCCATGCGATCTTCCTCCACAGCGGATCTTTCCGGCTTACTCATCACCCTGCGTCATTTGATTCGGGAGCCGTCTGTGGTGGGTGCCGAGGATTCGTTTTTCCGGGTCATTCGCAGAGAACTCGAGGAAATGGATATTTCAGTCGAACGTCACAGTGGTTTGTTGGTGGCGCGCGGCAATAAGCCCGAAAGCGCCTACCTCTCAGCACATGTGGATCGCAACGGACTGGTTTGCACGGGACCGAACGAATTCCAATACGCCGCCTTCATCGCGAGCAACCGCAGTGAACTCACTGGCGATTCTGTTTCCGAACAAATGGTCGCAACAATCGCCGACCGCTTCACCGGTCAGAGAATCCAAGCTCATCTCCCCTACTCGGGAACCTACATCGGGCAAGGAACAATTTCGTCAGGCTACCTTTGTCCGAAACGATCGAACCTCATCTTCGAGGTGGAAGGCTTGGATTATCTCGAACCCGGCACTCCACTCGCATTCCTTGACCGCTTGAAAGTCACGGATCGGCATATATCGGCTCAGCTCGATAATGTGGTGAGCGTCGCACTCATCATTTATCTTTACAGGCTTGGCTATCAGGGAACTGCATTTTTCACAGCCCAGGAAGAAGCAGGAAAAAGCTGGCGTTATGTGCTTGCGTGGTTTCAGCGCGAATCGCTGAGCACGAAGCGCCTGTTGGTTCTGGATACCAGCCCGTATCCCACCCAAGAGGAAGCTGAAGAACAAGACCTAACCCTTCGAAATCGGGATGCTACCTCGACGTTCGATCCGGACTTCACCCATGAAATCGTCTATCAATGCGAGGCTTTGGGCATATCATACTCCTTCAAGGATGATTGGATCCAAAAACGGAATCTCGACCGTGAAAAACCACTCTCACTTGGCAGAACAGAGCTCGGGAGATTGATCGCGGCAAGCGATGGTAAAATCAGCGGAACCACCCTTCAAATTCCAACAACCGGCTATCACACAGCCAATGAAACCGCCTCTCTCCGCTCTCTCAAAGCCGCTCTCGGTCTGCTCACCTCCATTTCAGGAGGCTGTAAAATTTAAAACTTTCTGAGCGTTGTGGACTTCAGGAAACGCTCATCCGTTTCCGGATAATCCATGGTGAAATGCAAGCCGCGTGATTCCCTGCGACGTAGAGCGCACTCTACGATCAGTCCCGCGACAGTCACCAAATTTCTCAATTCGAGGATATCCGCGTTCACCCGGTGCCCCCAATAAAACTCGCGGACTTCTTTCTTCAAATTCCTCAAACGAGCCGCCGCACGTCGCAGGCGATTATCCGTTCTGACAATTGAAACATAGTCCCACATGAGTCTTCGAATTTCATCCCAATTATGATAAATCACCACTAACTCATCAGGCTCCGCCACATCTCCATGGTGCCATTCCGGAATCGGCGGAGCATCCATCACCGGCTTGTCCGGAGGGTAGATCCGCATCATTTCCTCAAGTGCCAAGCGCGCCACCACATTGCCTTCCAACAATGAGTTTGATGCCAAGCGGTTCGCTCCATGCAATCCCGTGCAGCCCACCTCGCCAATCGCATAAAGCCCACGCACCGTTGTCTTGCCGGTGACATCCGTTTTCACCCCTCCGCACATGTAATGCGCAGCTGGGACCACTGGGATGGGCGTGGTTTCACAATCCACGCCGAACTTCATGAGTGTTTCATAAATGTAAGGGAAATGCTCTTTCATGAAGCCTTTCGGCTTATGCGTCACATCCAAATAAACACATGCCGCGCCGGTCTTTTTGATCTCTTGGTCAATCGCGCGTGCTACAATGTCACGCGGCGCCAAAGAGCCTCTCGCATCGGCTTTTTTCGTAAAATCCTCACCTTTGGCATTGCGCAGAATACCACCCTCACCGCGCACAGCCTCGCTTACCAAAAACGATCTCGCCTCAGGGCCGGTTGCTGCCGGGTTGTAGAAACAGGTTGGGTGAAACTGGATAAACTCCATATTGGCCATTGTCGCGCCAGCACGCCAGGCAAGCGCGACGCCGTCACCCGTCGCCGAGTCGGGATTGGTCGTGTAAAGATACACTTTCCCGCACCCACCCGCCGCTAAAACTACACGATCCGAGCGAAAAACGGTAACCTCGCCACTTTCCCTGTTAAGCACATAGGCTCCCAAGATTCTGTCATTTGACACAATATCCAAACGAGCGGAAGTGATCAGATCGATGGCAAAATGATTTTCCAAAAGCGTGATATTCGGCTCGTTTCGCGCCGCATTCAACATCGCCCGAGCCACCTCACGCCCCGTTGTATCCCGCGCATGCAATATCCGCCGATGACTGTGCCCGCCCTCTTTTCCCAATGAAAACTTGTCGTCCTGCCGATCAAACTGCACGCCGTAAGATAATAAATCTTCGATCGTATCAACTCCTCCTTCAATAATACGGCGTACAACCGACTCATCGCAAAGTCCTGCTCCCGCGTCCAAAGTATCCGCGACATGCTTTTCCACGCTATCTCCCGTATCACATATCCCCTGCGGCAAAACCGAGGCGATGCCACCCTGCGCCCAAGCCGTATTCGATTCCTCAGCCTTACCCTTCGTCAAGACCACCACCTTGCCATGCTTCGCCGCACGCAAAGCAAACGACAAACCCGCGATACCCGCTCCAACCACCAAGAAATCCGATGTCATGTGGACGGCATCATGACTGGCTGAGCACGGATGGAAAACTGAAAATTTATCGTAAACTCATCCATGAATTTTCAATTTTTCACCCTATATATTGAAATTTATGCTAGGTTGGCGCATGATTTTCACTCGAATAATTCCGCTCTACCTGCTGATCGCATCGGCCTGTTTTGGCGAATCGGCAGCTGTTTGGATAAAAAAAGGCGATGAGTTTGATGCCGGGCGCAAAACTCAAAATGCGTTGGAGTCCTATCTAAAAGCCGAAAGTATACAGCCCGACCAAGCAGATATTCTCATTAAAATCGCCAAACAATATGGCGATCTCATGCCATCCCTCAAAGGCAAAGCCCGTAAGGAAGCCGCGCAAAAATCGCTCACTTACTCACGCAAAGCAGTCGCCATCGCCCCTAAATTACCCGATGCTCATCTCGCCCTAGCGCTTTCTCTGGGCAAGATTACCGAGTTTTTGGGTAATCAGGAAAAATTGGAGGCATCTAGGGAAATCAAAACCGCTGCCGATCAAGCTCTGAAACTCAATCCAAAGTCCGACTATGCCCATCACATGCTGGGTCGTTGGCATCAGGAAATCGCCGACATCGGTGGTGCGACCCGCCTTCTCGCAAAAGTCATCTACGGTGGCATCCCGAAAGGTTCTTATCAGGACGCACTCGATCACTTCGAAAAAGCCCGAAAAATCAATCCCGAGCGGCTCATCCACCAAATCGAATACGGCCGCACGTTGGCGATGATGGGTAAAAATGACGATGCCAAACGCGAGATCAAAAAAGGTCTCTCCATGCCCAACCGCGAAGCCGATGACACCGAGTCAAAACTACGCGGCCAGAAAACTCTGGATGATATTTAGAATGAAGGAGTGGGGGTTAAAAAAATCTTCAATTCAACTCTTCGCTTATTTCTTCAATCTTAACTTCTCGCTTTTTTCGAATTCCGTTTGCCGCATAGAGCCCGATCGCGATCCAAATCAAGCCGAACGACATCAGCCGAATACTTGTCATCGGTTCACCATAAATTTTCCAGCCGATGAAGAACTGTAGGGTCGGTCCGATGAATTGAAGCATTCCCAATGTGCTCAGGCGAATATTCCGACTCGCAAAAGCAAATGCCAAAAGCGGGATCGCCGTCACCACTCCGCTTCCTGCCAACAGCAAGCCGCTGCCCCAACTACCACCGAAGGCATCCGCCACGCTTGAATGAGTCCACAATAGCCATGCCATAGCGACCGGAACGAGTAAGCTTGTTTCCGCCGTCAACCCATCGAGAGCCCCCAGCGAAGATCGTTTTCTAACAACTCCATACAGTGAGAAGCTCAAACCCAACGCCAGCGCTACCCATGGAAAATGTCCCACCCCGGGAATTTGCAACATGACTCCGCAGAACGCCGTGACAATCGCTACCATTTGCAAGCGGTTCTGCTTTTCACCAAACCACAAAGCACCGAACAACATATTGAAAAACGGATTGATGTAATATCCCAACGCCCCCTCGATCATTCGATCGTTGATCGTGGCCCAGACATAGAGCAGCCAATTGCCGCCGATCAATACCCCCGAAACCACATGCCACAAAAGCATCCGCGCATTCGCATGAATTCCCACCTTTCTCCACCAAAGCATTGGCCACAACATCAAGCAGGTCCAACAAGTCCTTTGAGCCACAATAGTCATCGCTGGAACCGTCTCCAAGAGCTTCCAATAAATCGGTAGCACTCCCCATAATCCAAAAGCCAACACCCCAGCCAAAACCCCTCGTGCATTTCCCGTCACGCGGACTTCATAAGCGCAATAACGAACATCTGCAATGCTCGGTTAATCTGAACCCGTTTCTCCCTTGATGTTTCTCCATCTGGAACCAAAACTCACCGCGTGTCAGAAAACCGTCTCAGCATTCCGCAATACGCCATGGCGCTGGCCCATGTCGCCAGCCTCCGTTCCGAGGATCCTTACCGCAAAGTTGGTGCCGCGGCCCTGGACCACGATAACCGCGTCATCGCCACAGCCTACAACGGACTTGCCCCAGGCTTCAACGCACCCGCAGATTTTTGGGTCGATCGCGAGGGTCGGCAAAAATTCATGCTGCATGCGGAGATCAATCTCTGTTCCCTGTTCAAACGAGGAGAGGCTAAAATCGTCGCCACCACCACCATGCCCTGCACCGCCTGCATGCAAACCCTCTGTGCCTACGGAATAAAGGAAATTTACTACCAAGAGATCTACCACGCCTCCGATGCCCCCGAAATCGCCAAGCTCTACGACATCAAACTCGAGCAAATCAGCAATTTCCCGATGTCTACTAGCATTGAAGAGTGAAAAGTGAAAATCTCCCTCTCTTCTGTCTTCTGTCTCTGACTCTTCCGCCTTGCCCATTGGTCATTTAGTCGTTACAGCCCACCAGCATGGCCAAGAAACCAGTAGTTTTAATCATTCGTGACGGATGGGGAACCAACCCAGGTGGCAAAAAAACCGCCGTTAAAGACGGCAACGCAGTGATCCTCGCGAACACTCCTTTCACCGACGAAGTCCTTTCCCAATACCCTCACAGCTTCCTATCCGCGTCCGGCATGGATGTGGGCCTCCCGGAAGGTCAGATGGGAAATTCCGAGGTCGGCCACCTCAATCTCGGTGCGGGACGCATCGTTTATCAAGATTTCACGCGTATCAACAAAGCCATCGCCGAGGGCACACTTGAGCAAAACGAGGTTTTCAAGAAGGCCCTAGAAAAAGCCAAAACCAGCCGACTCCATTTGATCGGTCTCGTCTCCGATGGCGGGGTTCATTCTCATCAGGATCAACTCATCGCCATGACCCGCCTCGCTGCCCAAGCTGGCGTGCAAGACATCTTCATCCACGCAATCACCGATGGCCGCGATACCTCACCAACCGGCGGCGCGGCATTCGTTTCAAAAGTCGAAGATGAAACCGCAAAGTTCGGCGCGAAGATCGCCACGGTCGTCGGCCGCTACTTCGCGATGGATCGCGACAAGCGTTGGGACCGGGTCAAAATCGCATGGGACGCCATCGTGCATGGCATCGGCCTGAAAAAGGAAATTCTCGCTTCGGAAGCCATCTCCGAAGTTTACGCGACCCAGAACAAAACCGATGAATTCATGCCAGCCATGATCTTCACCGAAGCTGACACCCAACGCATTCGTGATGGAGATGTGGTCTTGTGGTTTAACTTCCGCGCCGACCGCGCACGCGAACTTTCCGAGGCGTTTCTCAAACCCGACTTCAATGGCTTTGATCGTGTTGCTGTCCCAAAGATCCACTTCGTCACTCTGACGGTTTACGACAAAACTTTTCCCTGTGAGGCGATTTTCGCCCCACAAAGCCTCGATATGACCCTTGGCGAAACCGTTGCTGCCGTTGGCATGAAACAGATGCGTATCGCAGAGACCGAGAAATATCCGCACGTCACCTATTTCTTCAATGGCGGAGTTGAAACTGAATATCCGGGCGAACAACGCTTCATCATTCCCTCACCAAAAGATGTGCCGACCTATGATCTCAAACCGCAGATGTCGGCGGGTGAAGTAACCCAGACGGTGGTGGACCATCTGAAGGATTTTGATCTCGTGATCTTGAACTTCGCCAATCCCGACATGGTCGGACATACCGGAGTCGTGGAAGCGGCGAAGAAAGCTGTTGAGACCATCGATGCCTCAGTGAAAGCCATCGTTGAACAAACTCTCCGCCTTGGTGGAAAACTTCTCATCACCGCCGATCACGGTAACTGCGAATACATGCGCAACCCAGACGGTTCTCCCAATACCGCGCACACCACCAACCCTGTGGAAATCATTTATGTTGCCGACGACGCGGCATCGAAAAAAATGCGCGACGGAATTCTGGCAGATGTCGCACCCACTCTGCTTGAAATGCTCAACGTCGACAAGCCAGCGCAGATGACCGGTAAATCATTGCTGGTTTGACACGGCGACGTCGGCGTGGATCGACGCGTTCACATCCAACTCCCTCATGACGATGCAAAAAACCTTCAAGTGGCTGTTGGTTCTCGTCGCGCTGGCAATCGTCATGGGATCAGCTGCCGCATTTTTTCTATGGTCGTTGGATCAGGTTACCAAAAACCGTTTCGCTCATTCATGGCTGATCTGGCTCCTCCCCTTGGCGGGATGCGCGATGGGATTTTATTATCGCTATCATGGCAAATCCGTTAACTCGGGTAACGCGCTCATTCTTGATTATTTCCAAAATAAATCGGAGAAAATCTCAAGTCGACTCGCACCGAGCATCCTGATTTCAACTCTCGTCACCCATGCGTTTGGAGGCTCCGCCGGTCGAGAAGGAACGGCCATCCAAATGGGAGCTGGGATCGGTGCAAGCTTCGCCCGTTTCCTTACATCCACCCATGAAACGCAAAGACTTCTTGTCCTTTGCGGCATTGCAGCGGGATTCGGAGCCGTGTTTGGAACACCCTTTGCTGCTGCGGTGTTTGCGCTGGAGTTCACCCGCCATCAGCTCGTCAGCCGAATTCTGATTCCCTGTCTTTTCAGCGCATGGGCCGCCCATCACATCTGCCTTGCCTGGGGAATCCATCACACGCCTTACCCAACGCTTCAACTTCCATCGAACCTCTTCTCATTGATCTGGAAAGGAATGGTTCTGGCAGCCATGCTTGCTCTTGCAGGCAGACTTTTCATTTTTACAGAACGCCATCTCAAACGCCGATTTAAAAATTGGTTTCCTCACGAAGCCATCCGCGGTGCGTTTGGAGGCATACTGATTCTCGTTCTTTTTTCATTGGCTGGAACCGGCGATTATTTGGGACTGGGGGTCTTAGCAGAAAACAAATCGTCGCTTACTCTGACAGGATTTTTCTCATCAGACATCCACGCGCCCGCCAACGCATGGTTGTGGAAGTTGGCATTCACCATCGTCACACTTGGCGCGGGATTCAAAGGCGGCGAAGTCACACCGCTCTTTTTTATTGGCGCAGCTCTCGGAAACTCGATCGCGTGGTTTCTTGGTGCCCCAGTCGCTTTGTTCGCCGGCATCTCCATGATCGCGTTTTTCGCTGGGACCACAAAAACCCCATACGCCTCATGGATTATGGGCATCGAGCTCCTGGGCTGGAAAATTTTCGCTCCCCTCGCACTCATTATCTGGATCACTACCAAACTGATCGGACCGAGATCGATTTATCCTGATCAG
>CAMCBV010000060.1 GCA_945873125.1 Prosthecobacter debontii | reverse complement strand
GAATGAGATTGAGAATCTGCTTGAGGACGGTTACGTTGGCGCGGGTTGGTGTTTTGTTGTTCATTTACCCCTGCCGAGTGGCAGGTTTTATAATAAAACACCAGCCTACTACCCTCAAAATTCAGTCGTCCTGTGGGACGGCTGTGATTCTAAATCATTTTCTAACTCACCTTTTGGGTGAAGAGAAATCGGCGACTTTGAGGTATCCATTCCCCGTAGTTACAATACTTAGCCCGTGATGACCAGATTTCCATTTTCCTCTTTAGGATTAATAATCAGCATTAATTGTCCACTTTTGCTCGACCAATTAAATCCACTTTTGCTCGCTCGCCGACAAAAGAAAAAATGTGATTGAAAATTTTCATTAGAGCAGTAAGACAAACTCTTCACAATTCGTATCCCAAACACAGTAATCCCCCAATATATGTTAGAAGATCAAGCTGCCGAGCCCCGCTCGGATATTGAGAAAGCTCTTTATATCCAATCAACCTTTGCCCGTGTTAAATCCGAGTTATCACGAGTCATTGTGGGGCTGGATGAGGAGATTGAACAGATTTTCATCACCCTGCTTTGTAAGGGACATTGCATTCTGGAGGGGGCTCCGGGGCTGGCCAAAACCAAGCTAATATCCTCAATGGCGTCCCTGTTGCATCTGAGTTTCCGGCGTGTGCAGTTCACTCCAGACTTGATGCCAGGGGATCTAACTGGCTCTGAGGTCTTGCAGCAAGATATGCAGACTGGCGAGCGTTTCTTTCGGTTCCAGGAGGGGCCATTGTTTGGAAATCTAGTGCTGGCGGATGAAGTGAACCGGACTCCTCCGAAAACTCAGAGCGCCCTGCTTGAGGCGATGGAAGAACGCCAGATCACCGTCGGGCAAACGACACACCGCTTGCCGCAACCGTTTTTCGTGATGGCTACGCAAAACCCCATCGAGCACGAGGGCACGTATCCTCTGCCCGAGGCGCAGCTTGATCGCTTCATGCTCAAAATTATCCTGAATTATCCGAGCTTGGAAGATGAGTCAGCCATCATCCAACGTGCCTCGAGCGAGGATCCGGTGAAGCTTGAAGCCGTTCTCACCGGACAGGAACTGGAAGTCATGCAACAGCTGGTGAGGAAAGTACCAATCTCAAAAACCTGCGTGGATTATGCGGCGGCAGTCGTGCGTCGATCGCGACCCAAGTCGGCAGAGATGCCAGCGAATTTGGCGGATGCCTTGTCGTGGGGTGCTGGACCACGGGCGGGGATTTTCCTCGCATCTTCGGCGAAGGCTAGAGCGATCCTGCACGGACGCCAGCATGTGACGACCGATGATATACGAGCGATGGCTGGCCCCGTGCTGAGGCATCGATTGTCAATGACTTTCAACGCCGAGTCCAAAGGCATGTCCCCGGACGACATCATTCAAATGTTACTCTAATCGGATGAGTGCCCCCCCGCAAAATAGTCGCGCACCCCTCTCTGAAAGATTGGGTCGTTTGTTGACGAAGGAGGATATGGGCTATCTAGATCGGGTGAGTTTCACCACATCACAACGCATCAAGGGTCTACAAACGGGCACCCATAAGGCGCGTCTGCGCGGAGGCACTACGGAGTTTACGGAACACCGACCTTACTCGGTGGGGGATGAGGTGCGTCGGCTCGATTGGCGGATTGTGGGTCGCTCCGACCGCTTGGAAATCAAGCTCTACGACGACCCATCCATCTTGGAAACCGTCATCCTGATGGACGGCAGTGGATCGATGGGTTTCACCGACTCCGTGCGCTCAAAATTCGATTTTGGCTGCTCGATAGCTGCATTTCTCTCCAAGGTGATTCTTAAGGAACGCGATCCGCTTGGCCTGCTTTTGGCCAAGGAGGGTGCACCTAGCATGTTACGGCCAGTAGCATCGATTGCCCAGCTCGATGAAATCCTTCAGATCCTTCTCTCAACGCGTTCCAGTGGACCGACGCGCATCGCCGAGCAGTTGCGTTTCCTAACGAAAAACCTGCGTCATCCCACGCGTGTAATCATTGTTTCCGATGCATTTTTTGATCTCGAGTCCTTCGAGTCCGAAATCGCGCTGCTGACGGGTCGGCGGCATCGCTTTCATCTGCTCCAGACGCTTGCTCCGGAAGAGATCAGTTTCAACTACCGCCAGCCGCTGCGTTTCAAAAGCTTGGAAGCGAACGAGCACCTCGACGTAAATCCAATGGACTTGATGGAGTCGTATCTCGCCTCGATGGAACGTCACATCGCGGCCTTGCGGCGAATTTGCCAACATTACCGCGCCGGCTATGAGCCGTTGGTGACCGACCAGAGCGTGGGCCGCTCCATGGTTGATTTTATCGCCCGTAACTCGGACTATAAAAGCTGATGTTTGGTGCCTCAATCTTTCTTGCAGGACTGGTGGCCGTGGGGGTCCCCATCGCGATCCATCTTCTCGCCCGACAGCGGACTCGAGTTATTGATTGGGGGGCGATGGAATTTTTGAAGATGTCGATCAGTAGTGCGAGCTCGCGGCGGAACCGGCTGCGTGATCTCATTTTGTTGCTTCTACGAACGCTCGCGATTCTTTTCCTAGTGCTAACTTTTGCGCAGCCGCTTGCATCCCGTCTTTTCTATGGGGGCAAAGGACTGGAAACGGTTTTCATCTGGGATATTTCGCTTTCTACCAGCGCGCTGGATCAATCGGGTAAACCACAGCAGGAGACGATGCGAGAGGCTTTGATCGAGGAAATTCAGCGACTGCCAAACAATTCCACCGTCCGTATTCTCCTAGCTGGATCGGAATTGCGCTGGCTCACACCCTCGCCGCTGATGCTTTCCTCTAACAATCGCAAAGCGCTGGAGCAGGCGGTCCGAGATCAGCCTGTGGAAAGGGGTGGCAGCCAGTTGGCCAGTGCGATTCTGCTGGCGATGGCGGACAATCGGAAAAACTCGGACACCCAGCAGCGCCATCTTGTTTTGGTGCAGGATTTCCAGCGCGGTGCTTGGCAAACGGAGGATACGGACCGCTGGGATATCATCCGCCGCAAGCTCGCTCAAGATCCCGAGATGACTCTCCGTCTGGCAGCCGCTGACACCATCATACCAGGAACTGGACCGCAGGTGGCGGTGGTCAGCCTAGAGGCGGAGCGGGATGCAGTCGCGCTGAATGCGCCGGTGCGTTTCCGTGCGGGATTACGCAACACTACCGAGGAGGAAATGCGTTATGTAACAGTGATCTGGCTGGTGAATGGGCGTGAGGTGGAGAGATCCGTCGGAGTAAAAGTTTCCAGGGATATGGAGCTTAAACTAGAGCAAGTCTTGAGTTTCGAAACCGAGGGCAGCCATCAGATCGAATGCCGCATCGAACTCACAAACGACCAACTTCCGGCAGACAACAGCGCCTTCGCGGTCGTCTCCGCGCATCTCCCGTTACCGGTGCTGATCGTGGACGACTCGCTAAAAACGGAGCAGGGGCAAATCCTGCCTTCGGAGTTTCTTGTGGCATCGCTCGGCGGCACACTGTCCAAGAAACAAAGCAAGCAAGTGGGAGCAGGCTCGCTTTTCAATCCGCAAGTGATAGCAAGCAAGGAAATCAAAGAATCCACGCTTGAGGGACAAGTCGCGGTGATCATCGCAAGTGCCACTGATCTGCCAGAAAATGCAGCGGCGGAGTTAGGTCGATTCGTGAAAAACGGTGGCGGTCTCTGGCTGATGATGAGTACGACGAACGAGACTCCGCCAGAGTGGCACGTTACGCTTTTAAAGGAACTGGGCATGGACTCGTTGGCGGCCACAACCCGGCGTATAGCGCCCAATCCAGAAACTCCGTTTCGGCTGGTCGCCACCGATCCCACCGGTGAATTTGCGGAGCGGATAGTCGCGCGCGGTTTGGATCTTTTCCGCACACAACTGTCCGTGCTCCATGAGCTGGAGCAGCCCACCATTCTTGCCGAGGAAAAGCTGTTAGAAACTCCCGAGGGCAAGCCCGTTCTGCTTTCCTTGGCCGTGGGTTCTGGACGGCTGATTATTCAGATGAACGATCTGACGCGGGGAAATAGCAATCTGCCGGTGCTGCAAAGCTTCGTGCCGTTCGTCCGTGAGACCCTAAGAGAATGCATGGGCGGCATGTTACCGATGCGTAATCTCAATCCTGGCCAGTCCATAAAAATCCCGCTCATTTCCCTAGCGGGGCACACCGACATTCCGTCCGTCACTCCTCCCGAGAGCACCGCGCGGGAGCTGTCTCTTCTCGGCGGAGAATATCAAACCGCGCAGACGCTCCAGCCCGGCATCTACCAGGTGACCGGTTTGCGAGACAACGCGGACAAACCCGCTACGCAATTGTTTTCCGTTCGCCGGCCAGTGGAGGAATCCTACTTGAGCGTGATCTCACCTAAGGAAGCGCAGGCTTATTTACAAAAAGGTAGCGGCTCAACTGTCACGTCTACTAACAGTCAATCCGCTCGCTGGCCGCTGGCCGTATGGTTTGCTGTCATCACCGCGCTGTTTTTTCTCGCGGAGGCAGTCCTCGCCCATTTCCTCGTAGGTCGTCGCGAGTCCAGCGGTCGCCGTATCGAACTGAAGCCCGTTTTTTGAGCACCCGATGAGTAATATCGAAACATCCCTATCCCCGGTCTGGCTGATCATCGGCGCAGTCACTTCGATTGCCCTGTTCATCTATCTGCAGCGCAGGGAAACACGTGGCGTCTCTTCTCGTGTCCGTTGGACGTTAGCGCTTTTGCGCAGCGCGCTTTGTTTGCTGGTGTGGTTTCTTATCGCACAACCGCGCGCGGTTACTACCCGCAATGAAGTCCTGCCGGTGACGGCGCATCTCGGAGTGGATGTTTCTCAAAGCATGTCGCTCGCCGACGAGTGGGGACCAAACACCACCGACTGGCAACAGCGTGCCAAGCCGGATGCGCTGAACGAAGCCATCACCCTAACAGAAGCTGCGCGCATCCGCATCAACCTCCTTTCCCGCCGTTTCGCCGCCGAGCCAGATGAGCTCAAGTCAGAAATCGCGGAGATCGATACCATTCTCAAGAGCTTAAAAAAAAGATTCGAAACGCTGGATTCCGTGCCGGAATTCAATCGTCATCTAAGAGCTCCTTCGGAAATTTTATCAGCTGCCATGAAAGAACTAAACGGCGCTGATTCAGACAATCCAATTGCGGCCCTCGACCGCACAGCGAACCTCGCGGGGCAGATCGCGCTTGGACTACGGCGGCTCTTGCAATTGCGCTCGGTTACCGAAGCCGAAGGCGAATCGCAGGCCATTCCTCGCATCACTCTGGTCAATAAATGGGCCGAGGAGATGCGCCCCACATTTAAAAAACTGACCGAGAACTGCACGCTCAAATCCTCTACCTTTGCCACAGCACTCACCCCAGTGGAAGAGGCAGGGGAGTTCGCCATCACGGACACCAATGGCACCCGCACCAATCTTTTCGACAACCTCAACGAACTCGCCAAACAGGACATTTCGCAAGCCAAGCAACTCTCTCTGCTCGTGACCGATGGAGTGGATTCCGGCGGTCCAGATAGCGGCGAGTTTTCCGCAAGCGTCCGCAACCAACCGCTCATCGTGATACCGATCGGCGACCCGCTTACCAATCCGGATGTCCTTATCCAGTCGGTGGTGAGTCCGGCTAGCCTTCGAGATAAGGACACTTTCGTCGCGACGGTGGAAGTTTATCTCAGCAACAGCGGGCCGCAGACGGTCACGGTGACAATGAAGGAAAATGAGGACATTTTAGCCACCAAAAAAGTAATCCTCCAAGGCGAGGGCGCGAGCGCGCAGGTGGCACTGGAATGGAAGGCAAGTGGCGCAGGGCCGCATAAATTCAAAATCGAAGTCTCTTCAATCGTTGGCGAAAAGTATTTAAAAAATAACATCGAAGCCATCGAATGCACGGTCATCAAAGACAAATACCGCGTGCTCATTTGCGATAGTTTTCCGCGCTGGGAGACTCGCTATTTGCAGAACCTATTCAGCCGCGATACCGCACTCGAAATGAGCAGCCTCGTTTTCGAACCCCAGCACTCTTACCCCGGCAATCCGCCCAAAAAAACAAACACACTGCCGCTGGAGGTGGCGGGGTGGCGAACTTTCGATCTGGTCATTCTCGGCGATGTGACGCCCCTTCAACTGACCCCCCAACACCAGGAAGTGCTTGCTGAGTATGTGAAAAACGGCGGCAACCTCATCCTCATGGCTGGCCAGAATGCCATGCCATCCGCCTATGTCGGCATGCCGCTAGAAGCGATGCTACCCATGAACCGTGTCCAAGACAGCCCCCTCAGTGGAAACTTTATCATCGCACCACCTACGAAACTTCCCGTGAATCGCATGGTCGAAATCGAAGGCGAAAATTCTCGCGCGGTGTGGCAATCGATTTTCACAGCCACGCCACAGCATCGCATCGAACCCTGGGCTAAGACCAAGGAATCCGCCCTGACTCTTCTTAGCGCAACCGACCAAACATCAGGAAAAGAATATGACTTCGCGGCGGTTCAGCGCATCGGCGGCGGTCGCGTGGCCTTCTTCGCGGCACCATGCCTCTATCATCTGCGTTTCCGCTTCGGCGACCGCTACCACGCCCGTGTTTGGGGTCAGTTGATCCGCGGCCTCTGTGCCGATAATTACGGCTTCGGTGACTCTCATATCAGCACTCGTCTTGACCGCCTCGCCTGGAGCGCGGGTCAAGAAGTGCAGGGACGCGTTCGCATCAACGCGGCAGAAGGCGAGCCGCTGGTGGGTGCCGATTTTACCGCACATCTCACCAGCAACGGCAAGCCGGCGGCCGAGATGAAGCCTGTGCCGGATACCTCACGACCAGGCGATTATTTTTTCCGTTTTCCTGACCTGCCATCAGGTCAATATGAAATTTCCTACGTGGGTGACGCGCTCAATCCGCTGCTGGAAAAGGACAGACAAAATCCACTTGATGCCGATCTTACAAACTTCACAGTAAACGGTACTGCTCTGAATGAAGAGTCACAATTTTCCTTAACTCCCTCGAATTTTTGGAGCCGCGTCAATGACTTACCACTCGCCGCCACCATCGCTCCGGGGATGCTTCCCCTCATGTTAGAAACTCTCGATTTCAAGCCCGAACGCGTCTCGGTCACCACCAAACGTTCACTCTGGGACACGTGGCAAATTCTTCTCGTGATTATTTTTATCGCCGGTGCCGAGTGGTGCCTGCGCAGACTTTCAGGATTGTGCTAATGTAGAATCGTAAAATTATGAAACCATCCACCTCCCAACTATCGGAACGCTCGCAAAAAGTGCTCGCAGCAGAGCGTCAGCGTCGGAGCCTGATGAGGGTTACTTATCTCGGCCTCGCCGTGCTCGGAGCAGTCTTGTTGCTGGTCGTTATGGGGATGAGCATCGACTGGGCTTTCGCGCTGCGACCAGCGGCATTGCGCTATTTAATCAGCGCTTTGCTTCTCATAGCCTTGTTTTTCCTGAGTCGCTGGATTTTCAAGAAGCTCACCGTCGATTCCGCCGGATCTGGAACTGCGCGCTGGTTGGATGAAGTAAACCCCGCGCTCGAAGAACGCCTCACCACCGCAGTGGAACTTCAAAAGGCCACCGGACATTCGCCTGAACTCCTCGGGGCCGTGCGCGATCAAATTGATCGCATCAAGATCAATAGCGGCAGTCACCGCATGCTCAACACACGAGCTTTTCAGGGCGCCTTCGCGGCTTTTTGCTGCGGGGTCATCGCACTGCTGGCGTTGCGTGTCGTCACGGGCAGCAGTTTCGCGTTGCTGCAAGACCGTTTGTTGCAGCCGTGGATGGATCGTTCACTCACCGAATTGCCCAAGGATGCTGTGCCACAATTTCATGGTAGGGGTCTGGATTTTTCCTTGTCTGTGCCGATAGCTGGGCGGATTCCTGATCGGGCAAAACTGCTTATTCGCAATGCTAATGGCACTATCGAGGAGCGCTGGATCTCGATCAAAAAAGGTACGGGTAGGATCAACACGTCGCTACCAAGAGTGAGCAAAGATTTCGTTTATCGAGTTGTTGCCGGTGATGATGAAACACCATGGAACAAGGTGACGGTCATCGATAAACCGCGCATCACCAACCTAACTTTGCGCGTCACCCCGCCGGCCTACACCAAAATCCCCGAAAGCACTTGGGACAATCTTCCGCGCCAAGTAAAAGCCCCCGAAGGCAGCGCAGTGAGTTTGGTTTTCGCCGCAGACCAGCCGCTTGCCGAAGTACTCATCACCACGAAAGCGGGTGAACGCGTAGCAAAAATCACAGCGGACGCTCAGGCCGATGGACGCTATACTTTTGACACGACACTCACCGAAGTAATCAATGCCGAAATTCAACTGACCTCAAAAATCGACGGACTCACTTCCCAATACAATGTCGGTCTCATCCCCATTGTGGATAAAAAACCAAACGTCGAACTGCAAAAAGATTCGGATACCTTCGCGTTGAAAGCCGATGAAGTTCTCGATATCAATTTCCAAGCGGCCGATGACTACGGCATCGAGAGTGCCGAGGTCGTTGCGAAATTAGAAAAACAAGACGGCACCATACAGGAGTTCCGCTATCCGATTGACTTGGGCGAAACGAAGGGCGAGGCCGTGGTAAAAGGCTCGCACAAACTCGATCTCGCCGCCCTGCCGATTGAGGAAGGCACGCAGGTCAGCTACGTCGTGGAAGTCAGAGACTGGAAACGCAGCGCCAATCAAGAGCAATCACTTTCATTAGAAAAAGACGACACACTAAAGGAAGACGAGCAAAAACTCCTCGATGCCATTGAACGCATCGCACAATTGGAAGACGCCTTGCGTGACGCACAGGATGCGAACGAGCACGCCCTCAACTCCCCAAAATCAAAAGACCTTGCCGAGCTTTCTGAAGAAACCGCAAAGCAACTCGACAAAGCAGAACAACTTGCTGATTCACTGGCGAAGGAAAACAAACAAAGCGCGGAACAAGTTGCCGAAAAAATCGACAAAGCGAAAGAGAACGTTGCCGCCGCTCAAAAAGAAACCAGCCCCACCCCATCGCTCCATGATGCCAAAAAAGAAATCGCCGCTGCCCGTGAAGCGCTCGATCAGATGAAGAAGGACATGGAGCAATCCCTCGCAAAAAATCAGGAGCAACAAAAACAACTGGCAGAAAACTCCCTCCAACAGGAAAAGAAAGCTCTCGAGCAAGCCGCAAAACAAGTGCATGAATTGCAAGAAACTCTCGGCAACGCAGAAGAATCAAACAGCCAAGCACAAGCCGCACAACAAGCCGATTCGAAGAATCCCGCCGAGGCAAACCAGCAAACGGCGGAGCATTTACAACAAGCGGAACAGATGACCAACGCACTCGCGAAGGGCGTCGAGTCTGAGTGGAAAGAAGTAGCAAAAGGCATTTCCGAAGCAAAAACCGACATCGCCGCAGCCCAACAGCAATCACCGCCACCCAATGCCCTCGGCAATGCCGCAAAGAACATTTCCGAAGCCCGGAAGGCACTCGAAAAACTCAACAATCAAATCAAAGAAGGTCTCGCCAAAAACGAGCAACAGCGCTCCTTACAACAACAAATCGATAAGTTGCAATCCGCACTTATGCTCGCAAAGCATAACACCTCTCAACTCCGTCAAGCAATGGCTGCCGGACAAGGCAAACCCGGTCAGCAAGGTCAGCCCCAACCACCATCACTCGATGCCCTCGCCAAACAACTGGAAGAACTGAAGCAGGCCGCCGAGAAACTCGATGCGTTAGAGAAAGCCAGCGAGATTTCCGATGCGATCAAACAAGCCGAAGACTCCGTCGCCAAAGCCAAGAATCCCGAGGAAGCAGTCCCCAACCTCGCCAAGGCCGGAGATCAACTTGATGATGCTATAGCGAAACTTTCCAAACCGCAAAAGGGCGGTGGCAGCAGTTGCCCATCGTGCATTCCCGCGCCGGGACACAAGGTCGAAAAACGAAAAATCGACCTTGCGGGCGAAAAGGATGATGCCGCCAAATCAAAGCCCGCTAAGGTGGTGATCGATGAATATGAAAAATATCTCATCGCTGGCGACGGCCAGAAAAAACAACAAATCGCCATCCAAGAAGTCCTCGATGAGCTTTTACAAAGCGCTAAGGCAGGTCGGCTATCCATTGCCAAGATCAAGCAAGCAGGCGGCCTAACAGAAAATCCAAACAACCCCGCACCAGCGCCGAACGCCAAGTTGATCCCTGAGTTTCGCGCATCATCAGAGCAGCTTGTCGCCACATTGAATTCAGGAATCGAGCGCGCGGAGAAGCTCGAAAAAGTCAGCCTGGGCACTCCCTACGCCTTCTTCGGGCTCCAGTCGAAGGCGATGGTCGAGACCGGTTTCACCCCCGCCGTAAAATCCATCCAAGAAGCACAAACGCTCGATCAAGCGAAAGAAGTAGTCAGCAAACTCGATGCCGCAGACGAACGCCTGCGTTGGGTGATTAGTTTATTGGATAAAGCAAAATCACAATTCGGCGAGATCATCAAAATGGAAGAAATCGTCGAGCTCACCCACGAGTTCAAGAAGATGCACACCGTCACGATTGAAGACATGGCAGGTGGCGGAGCATCCGATCCATCCCCAGCATCGCCCTACCCGACACTCAAACAAGAAATGTCTGATCAAGATGTGCAGGCAGCGATGGCTGGCTTAAAGCTGAAGCGCGAAACCCTCAAACGATTGGCCGAACTCCTAAAGGACAATCCCGAACTTCGCGCCAAACTCCTCGCCGACTCCGGTGAAAAAGGTACTATCTATCGCGAGGAACTCAGCCGCTTGAGAAACACCCAGCGGTCCCTCGCCCAGCATTCCACGACCCTCACTGAGCAGGAAGCTATCGCCCCACTGGGCGCATTGCCACCCGCCTTCGCGGACATCATACGCGGTCGTCTCATGGAGCTTGCCGATCAGACCACCAGCGCCACAGGCACTGCCCGCATCTTTTTTCCAAAAAAAGCAACGGATGCCCAACGCGCATCGCTGGAAAACGCGTTGACAGAAATTTCCCAAGCCACCGATGCCCTAGCTCGTGCCAACCTAAGCGATCCCGTTGTCATGGAAACAGCGTTCAACGCAGTGAAGAGTGCAGGAAAAGCAGGTGCGGACTTGCTCAAGGATCCCGCATGGAAAGTAATCGATAGCAACTTCACCAAATTTCGGTTGGAAGACTTTTCCGCGATGGAGAAATCCCTCCTCGCCCACCAGTCGCTCTCCACCGCATTTCGCGAAAACAAAGGTTCGCGTTTTGTCGCACAGCTCCAGGACGAACTGAACAGCAAAACGCGTGAAACTGTGTTGGGGCTATCGGGAGAACTCTCTTCCATCAGCGGTGTTTCCGAGAAAACAGACAAGCTCATTGAGCAGTTGGAAAAACTCCTCGTCACCGATCTCACCACCGTCCAGAAAGAGGCATTGGATGCACTGAAGATTGGTAGCATCGCGCTTGCACAACCCGCCCAGACAACCGCCGTCACCCATCTCGAAGAAGGCGTCAAACTGTTAGACACAGCCATCGTCGAGTTTGTGAAAACCCAGAGCGCCATCAAGACCCCGCCACCCGCCGGCGGTGGTGCCGAGCCCATGCCCGATCCCACCGAAGCACAAATCGCCGCTGCACTTGAGGAGATGCTGAGAAAGCTCGAAGAAGAAGCGCGCAGAACCAAGCCTCCCGCACTCGGCATCGGCAAAACTCAGAATCTCAAGATCGAAAAAGACTGGGAGAAAAACCCCGAAGATGAACCCAAAGAAAGGGAAGAGAAGCGTAAGGAAATGGAGGCCATGAAACAGCAACAAATGGCCCAGGCCCAGAAAGCGCAACGCGCCTCCGCTGAGGCCCAGCAACAAGCGAACGCCCAAGCCCTCCAGATCACCGAGGGCCTCGCCACCAAGCCCGCTGTGGCGTGGAAAGACCAAGCCATCGCTGCCGCCACGGGAAAAACCAACTGGAACAAACTGCCCAGCGAACTCAAAGAAAGCCTCACCCAAGATCTCGATTCAACCGTCCCCGAAGAATACCGCGAAGCCATTCAAAACTACTTCCGCGACATCTCCGAAGCGAACAAACCATAACTTTATCAATATGAAATTTCTGTTTCCCATCGCGCTCCTAGCACTTTTACCCTGCTCGCCGCTAAGCGCCCAAGCAGCGCCCAATCAATTACCACTTCTCGCGCCACAAGAACCGTTACCTGAGGCTCTCAGCGGTGAGGAAAGCGTCAAACTACTCATAAGTGTGGATCGCGGGCTCGCCGCTCTCCAAAAGGAACAGCAGGAAGATGGTAGCTTTAAGACGATTAGCTATGGGCAACCAGCCGTCACTGCCCTCGCCGTGATGGCCTATCTTTCGCGCGGCCACAAACCCGGTCAAGGTCCCTACGGAGAATCCCTCGAAAAAGCGATCAACTATGTGCTGACGAAGCAGAAAAAAAGCGGACTTTTTTCTCACACCGAGATTGATTATGCAAGGCTCCATGAAGTGCCTGAGTCCGGAGAAGATTTTGACATCATGGCCGCGCAGACCTACAACCATGCCATCAGCATGCTCATGCTCGGCGAAGTTTACGGACTCATGAGCGAGAAAGAAGATTTCCGTTTGCGAGAAGCTATTACTAAGGGACTCACCTGCACGATCCAACTTTGGGACATTCGTAAGAAAGATGCAACTGATGATGGCGGCTTCCGCTACACCCGCCCGTGGGAGGATGGTGCGGAAGCGGATGTGTCGATCACCGGCTGGCACGCCGCCTCGCTCCGATCCATTCGCAATGCCGGATTCGATGTCCCCCAGCGCGTCATCGATCGACTGGTCGGATACCTAACACGCAACCAACACGCTGATGGTGGATTTGGCTATCGTGCCCGATCTAACAGCAGATTCACGATGACTGCCGCTGGCACTCTCTGCGTCGCCCTAGCAGGAAAACACGATGATCCGGCGCTCGCTCGTGCCGCCGCTTATCTCTATCGCTTCGATGTGAATTCTTATTGGGCCTTTGCTGACTCATCCCAACGCAATTGGCCTTACTATAGCTGTTACTACATGACCCAAGCGGCGATCCAGTTAGGAGGAGGAGTTTGGGTAAAATGCATGCGACAATGCTACACCTACCTCATCCAAAAACAAGACCCGTCCGGCTACTGGATGCCCGATGGAACCGATGCCAGCTACGGCAAAGCATACTCCACCTCAATGGCCATCATAGCCCTTACCCCGCCCCTACAACTTCTACCCATTTACCAACGCTGACGCGGAAAACACTTGTTTTTTGAGCGCGAAATTCATCGCTGCGCGTTGGGGTCAGATGCGGCGTTGAAATCAAGGGGTAATTTGTGCTTTTTTGAGGATGTCGGGGTTGAAGGGTTTTTCGCTTTTTAGGACTCCGTAGATCAGGTGGAGGAGCTTGGTCATAACGGCTCCGATGATGACGATGGAGGGTTTGC
>CAMCBV010000059.1 GCA_945873125.1 Prosthecobacter debontii | reverse complement strand
ATTCCTTGTTTTTTGAGATGGTCTTGAAGCGCGTATGCGATGAATTCCGGCCCATTATCACTGCGCAGATAAAGCGGACTGCCGTGTTCAACGATAAGCTCATCGAGAACCTCAATCACATCCGTAGCCCGATAGCTTCGCCGTGGGCGGATACTGAAGCATTGCCTCGTATACTCATCTACAACGCTCAATATTCTCAGGCTCTGCCCATTAACAGTTTGGTCACAGACGAAGTCCCAACTCCAAACTTCGTTTGGCTTGCTGGCACGCAAGCGCTTGATTGAATTCGGTTCTACTCGTCTCGTTTTGCGCTGCTTTTTCCTAACTTGTAGACCGTGTCGGCTTCTTACACGTTGCACTCGTTTGACATTGATCTGCTTCCCTGATCGCCTCATGAGCGCGGCAACTCTCCGGTAACCATACCGTGGCTTCTCTTCACTAAGCTCCACGATCTCACGCTCTAAATTTCGTTTAGCTGGTGAAGCTTTGGATAGGGCATAGAAGCTTGAACGAGGCAGTTCGAGTAACCGGCACATAAAGCAAATGCTTGCCCTGCCTGCTTCCGTGAAGGTTCTTGCCACTTGTTTCTTGGCCTTCACGCTTACCACTTTTTTGAGTTAATCTCCTTGAGGATGTCGATTTGCATCGCCTGATCGGCGATGATTCGTTTCATCCGTGCGTTCTCTTCTTCGATCGCTTTATGCTTACGTGCCTCTTGGACGTCCATGTCCCCAAACTTGCGCTGCCAGTTGTAGAGCGTTGCGGGACTGAGGTTGTGCTGAGCACAGATTTCTTTGGTGGTTTTTCCTGAACGGTATTCGGTAAGAATACGGATTTTTTGTTCGTCGCTGAATTGGCTTCTTTTCATGGTGTGTTTCTGTGGTTATAACCACAAAAACTCTACTTATCGACTGTCCAGTTTTTTGGAGTCAGGCCACCACCATCACCACCCTCGTTAGTTCCGCTAACTCACGCGCCGAGCTTGCCATGCCAGCCAGCACAGAGGAACCCGATAACACATCAAGCCGCCCACGAATCGCATTCGCCAATGCTTTCGGCTGCTCGTAAATCTCCTTGAGCATGAAATGCTCGAACCCACCTTTTTCGACAGCCCCAGCATCAAGGGAAAGTTCGGCAATCCCGCGTGTCACCGGGATATTATCGAGATCGCGTAGATCAATGCCATTCGCTGTGACGCTCGCGATATCGTTGTCATCCAAATATACGACACGATGGGTGCGCGAAAGAATGACTGCGGCATCCGACGCCAAAATCACTTCGCCGAGTCCGATACCGATTACGATCGGACTGCCGCGTCTTGCCGCGATGATTCGACCCGGCTCATGGGTGGATATCACCGCTATGCCGAACGTGCCCACCACCTGATGCAACGCATCGCATATTGCCTGCAACAAATCACCTTTGTAACAATCCCCAATCAAGTGCGCCAACACCTCCGTATCCGTCTCGGATAAAAATTGGTGACCGTTGCCCTCCAGTCTGGAACGCAACATTCGGTAGTTTTCAATGATCCCGTTATGAACCAAGGAAATCTTACCGGATTGATCCATGTGCGGATGCGCGTTTGCTTCCGTTGGCGAACCATGGGTCGCCCATCGCGTATGGGCTATGCCAGTCCCCGCCCTTTCCATAAGATCTGGACCCCATTCCTTTCGCACTTTTTCGTCAAGCATCCCCACTTTACCCACCGCCTTGCTGACGTGGATTTCCCCACGATCTAACAAGGCCACTCCCGCAGAATCATAGCCCCGATATTCCAGTCGCTTCAGCCCACCAATCAGAACGGATGCCGCACCGCATTCGCCCACATAACCAACAATTCCACACATTTTTACACACTGGCAAAGAAATCATGATCTCACAATCAGATCTTTCCTTACCACTTCACCCGGACGAGTCGTAGCATGTGGCCAAATTTTTCGCCCCGGATATATCAACGTACCGATACCTGTATGGACATAGTCTCCGACTATAACTCCAAGTTTTCTGCGCCCCGTATCGGCCCATTCATCACCTACCCTCGACCGATGATTCCCGCCATCATGCCTCAGATTCGAAACGATGGTACCGGCACCGAAATTCACACCCTCTCCCAGGATGGAATCACCGACATAAGAAAGATGACCGACACACGTCCGATCCAGGATGATGGAGTTTTTTACTTCAACGGACTGACCCACATGACAGCCATTGCCGATGCTGGTGTTGCCACGGACATAACAGTTCGGCCCGATCTTGCAGTTCTCACCAATCACGACATTCCCCTCAATGAAAACTCCGGGCAAAATTTTTGATCCGGCTCCAAGCTTCAAAATTCCCTCAATCACGGCGGAAGGATGAATCTCTCCAAAAATTTCATTTTCGCTCAAGCCGCCAACCACCCATTCGTTAATCTCCAATAAATCCCATGGATAGACGCAGCTTAAGATTTTCGCTTTTAAAATCGGGCTAGCAGTAAGCAGCCAATCCTTGAGGGGACGATTCGCCACAGGAAAATCCTCTAAATTCCTTGTCAGAGTCAGCGGCCAGCCGTTCGGATTTTCCTGATTCATCCCAACTCCTTCGTAATCGTTTTTTTGAACTTTTCAATCCATTCATTTACGATGGCCGCATCCTTGTGCTCAACAAGCACGCGGATTTTCGATTCGGTGCCAGAATAACGGATTAACTGACGACCCTTTTCTCCGAACGCTAAATCCGCTTCGCGCATTATCATTGGCAACTCCTTGAGTGTCTCAAGCGGAGGCTTCTGTCGAACAGGTAAATTCAGCAAGGTGCTCGGATATTCTGTCATGATCGCAGCCAACTCAGAGAGACTTTTACCCTCTTCACGGATGAGCCGACACACTTGCAGCGCACTCATGATTCCGTCACCCGTCGTCGCGTAATCTGAGAAAATCAGGTGTCCGGAATTTTCTCCCCCAAAGTGATAATCATTCACACGCATCATCTCCGAGACATGGCGATCACCCACCCCTGCCCTGATGACCTTGATTCCATGATTTCCAAGGACCTCATCGAGACCGAGATTACTCATCACGGTCGCGACCATACCGCGATTCTTGAGCAAACCCCTTGCATGAAGCCCGAGCGCAACCAAGGTCATCAGCCTGTCGCCATTCAACATCTTGCCCTGCGCATCGCAGAAAATAACCCGATCCGCATCACCGTCCAACGAGATCCCGAGATGCGCACCATGTTTCCTGACCATTTGCCCAGCCCTCTCCGGATGCGTCGCACCACAATCTTCATTGATGTTTTTACCATTCGGACGGCTGGCCATCGTGATCACATCGGCTCCCAAATCCCTGAAAATCTTCGGCGCGATCTTATATGCCGCGCCGTTACCAGCATCCAACACCAACTTCATCCCTCGCAAACTCAAACCATCCACACAACTTTTTGCCATTTGCGCGTAAATGTCCAAACCACCCGTCAAATCCCTTACTTTACCCCAGGCACATGGCTGAATCCGCTCGGAAGGACCCGTTAGTAGAGCCTCAATCTCTTCCTCCGTACGGTCATCCAACTTGTAACCCTTTGAATCAAAAATCTTCATACCGTTGTCTTCAAAAGGATTATGTGAGGCGGTGATCATCACGGCAGCGTCCGCCCCAAGCTGCCTCACCAGATATGCCAACGCCGGGGTCGGCACCACTCCCAGTCGCGTGACACCCGCCCCACTCGCCAGCAGTCCCTTGGTCAATGCCGATTCAAGGTCTATGCCTGACTGACGGGTATCCCTACCGATCAAAACCTCCATTCCATTGCCACGACCGAGGACTTTCCCAATCGCCGCCCCCAAGCGCTCGGCAATCCGATCAGTCACCGGATATTCACCGGCCTTACCCCTGATCCCGTCCGTTCCAAATAACTTAGCCATGACTCAGAAAATGAATTTCATTCTAATCAAACAAGAATCAGAAGATTCCTTTCTGTCTGCTCTCGAAAGAAGACAGAAATCTTAACCTGCTTTTGACTTTCTTCACTCGCTATTTCACTTTTTTACATCTAAAAAACTTCTGCGAGCCATGATAAGTAACGATTCCCAACCCCCAAAAAGATCCGGAACTGTTGATCCGAACGATTTATCTAGGGATTTCATCGGTTTTGGCCAAAACGATCTCTGGGAACTCGACGCAAATACTGCAGAACCTCAGCAACAGACGACCGAGTCTGGGACAAACTTCGGCATCATGGATAAGCCTGAAGCACCTGATGATTCGGAAAAATCACCCACTCACGCGCCACCCGAACAAAACTCAGCGGGCTTTTTCTCCAGACTCTCAAAACTTGAGAGAATCAGCCTACTCGCCATCGCCGCCGCTTTAATTATTTCCTCAACGCTGACCATCATCCACTTTACCAAAGAGATAACCGTCAGCTCGGAGATTTTAAAAAAGGTCAGACTGCCCGTCAAAGGCGAAATTCTCAGCGTCTCATCTATGGAAACCTACTGGCGCGCTCCCATTACCCAAGGCGATAACCCTGACAGCACCCAACGCGGAGTGATACTCATTCCCGTCATCAAAATTCAAACCTCCGGATCCTCAGGCGCCATTCGAATTTTCTTCCGCGACAGCGATGGCGCACTTGTCGGGGACAGCACCACTCTCCCGATCTCAGGAGATGAAACCCTGACAATCTCAGCTACCGATGGATTCACCGACCTAGGCATGCACGCCTCTTACCGCACCAGTGAACACGCACGCTGGATCGTTCAAGTTCTCGAAGGCCCCTCGGTCAACGCCCCCATCGAAAAATTCAAAAACCTTTTCACCACAGAAATCTCCACCGATATCCGTTAATCCGGCTCCGCTTCACTCTTCACCGATCATAACTCCATGACTCCACTCACACTCAAGGAAGGCTGGCATGTTCTCCACCTCTTCTACCACATCGACTACTCGCAATGGTCCTTGCTCAACGATGATGAACAACGCCAAGCCAAAGTCCGCTTCACCGAGCTGATCCAGGAAATCCGTGCCACTCCAGACACCCAACTCCTCACCTTTTCCATCGTCTCACCCAAAGCCGATCTCGGCTTCATGTTGCTGACCCCGGACCTCCACATCGCCAACGCGTTTGAAAAACAACTCTCACTCTCACTCGGTCCGGAAATCCTGACGCCAGCATACTCATATTTCTCTCTCACCGAACCCTCCGAATACACCACCACCCGTGAGCAATACATCGCGGAAACATTGATTGCAGAGAAAAACCTCACCGCAGATACGGAAGAATACAACGCCGCACTCAAAGAGTTCGACGACCGTATGGCTCACTACCGCTCTTACCGTGTTTACCCCCAACTTCCCGATTGGCCAGTGGTTTGCTTCTATCCTATGAGCAAGCGCCGCAGCGGAGCCGACAACTGGTATTCTCTCGACTATGAAGCGCGCCGCACCCTCATGGCGGGCCACGCCCGTGTCGGACGCACCTACTCCGGTCGCATCCTCCAGCTCATCACCGGCTCCACCGGCCTCGATGAACACGAATGGGGTGTGACCCTACTCTCAAAAACCACCACCGACATCAAAGACATCGTCTACGAAATGCGCTTCGATGAAGTCTCCGCAAGATACGCGGAATTCGGCGATTTCTATATATGCTTGCAGTTGCCACTCAATGAGCTGTTCAAGCGGCTTTGTTTATAAAAATCAACTTATAGGTCATATAAATCCTATGGGCCCTATAAATTCATTTTCATCATAACTGTCCCATGCGCGATCAGATCCTCTTACTCTTCCGCTCCAATCCGGAGCAATCCTATTCCAAAACCCAAATCGCCAAAACTCTGGAAATCCCCGGCGACCGCAAAGGCGAAATGACCGGCATCCTCATCGATCTGATAGAGGCCAAAGTTATCTCGTGCGGCGCAAAAAATCTCTACGCCCTGACCAAGCCACCCGAGATCAAAGCCAAGCCGGATTTCAAGAAATCCAGCACTGAGAAATCCGCAATCGCCAAGCCGTCTCCCAAAGGCTCCCTTACCGGCTCCATCAAATTCCTCCCCAACGGCCATGCTTTCTTCTACCCGGTCATCGGCGATCCCGATAACGAGGCCTCAGGCATCGATTTCAAAATCCACTCACGGATTTTCATCCCCCGCGATAAAACCAAAACCTCGCTTGATGGTGACAGTGTCCGCATCAAGACCTCGGCACCTTCTTCAAAACCTCGCCAACGCGGACCCGTCCCTGACGATCAGGAAATGCGCGGCGAAGTCATCGAAATCATCTCCCGCCGCTCCGGCCGTATCGTCGGCATCTATCGAAAAAAAGCCAATTTCTCTTGGGTCGAAACCGATGACAAAGCCCTTGAAGGACGCATCAACATCACCGGCGACACCACAGCGGAACCCGGACAAACCGTTGTCGTCGATCTCGAGAGCTGGGAAAATCCCAACACCGACCCCATCGGACGCGTCATCGAAGTCCTCGGCTGGCCGGGCGATGCAGGCGTCGATATTCTCTCAACCATCGCACGCTTCGGACTTCGCACCTCATTCCCCGAAAATGTCCTGTGCGAGGCTCGCGCTGTTTCGGAAGAAATTCCAGAACAGGAAATCGCCCGCCGTCGCGACCACCGTGACAAACTCGTTATCACCATCGACCCCGCAGATGCCAAAGATCATGACGATGCCATCTTCATCGCCAAAACCAAAAGCGGCGGTTGGTTATTGGAAGTCCATATCGCGGATGTCTCACATTACATCAAACCTGGCGCCCCCATGGACAAGGAAGCCGTCGAGCGTGGCAACTCAACCTACTTGGTCGATCGGGTTCTCCCCATGCTGCCAACCGAGCTTTCCAATGGAATCTGCTCACTCAAGCCAAATGTCGATCGCCTGACCAAATGCGCAATCATGGAAATTTCCAGCGAGGGCCACATCCTCAACACCAAGTTTGTCGATGCGGTGATTCACTCGCGCGCCAAGCTTTCTTACGAACAAGCTCAAGCCATCCTTGACGGAAAACCCGCCCCCGAAGGCTCGGATCCCACTCTTTCCGGATCGGTCAAGGAAGCATGGAAGATGGCTTCTTTGCTCAGAAAAAATCGTTTCGCCAACGGGGCCCTTGATCTGGAGATGCCCGAAATCAAAATCAAACTCGATGAAAACGGCCGCGCCTGCGAGGCCCATCAGGTCATCCACACGGAGTCCCACCAACTCATCGAGGAATGCATGCTCATCGCCAACCAAGCCGTCGCGAAAATCCTCCGCGAGCGCTCTAAGCCGTCGATCTTCCGCATCCACGAAGATCCCGATCCATCACGTTTGGAAGACTATGCGGAAACTGCCAAGCAACACGGCTACAAACCCGGTGATCTCACCAACCGCTCTCACATCCAAGCTCTGCTCGATTCGTCAAAAGGCACCGCCGAGGAACACACGATCAAACTTGGGTTACTCAAATCCCTCAAACGCGCCGCTTACGCCGCAGATCCGATCGGACACTACGGCCTCGCTAAAACCGACTATACGCATTTCACCTCTCCCATCCGTCGTTACGCAGATCTAATCGTGCATCGCTCGCTGCAACCGTTTCTGGAGAACGCGCCGAAAAATGCGGATCGCACTCCGTCACAAGCTGATCTCCGCGACATCGCCCGCCATATCTCCGATACGGAACGTAACTCCGCCGAAGCTGAGTCCGAGACGAAACAAATCAAACTGCTCGAATATCTCGAACTCATCGCCTCCACGGATCAATCCAAAAACGATGGTGAAGAAACGACTTTCGATGGTGTGATTACCGATGTCCGCGCCATGGGTCTTATGGTCGAAATTCCGGAAATGAGCATCCGGGGCGTTGTCAAACGCGAGGATCTTCCACGTTCCACCAACTGGCGCTTCGAGGCTCACAACATGGCATGGACTTCCTTCGACGGTCGTCGCCTCGCCCTCGGCATGAAGCTCCCCCTGCGCATCGTTTCCATCGACAAGATCAAACGCTTCGTCGACTTCGCCGTTGCCGGTCCACCCACTACGGAAGGCGTGAAAATCCCTGTTAGACCCGGCTCAGCCACAGGCTTCAAAACATCGAAAGGCAACGGTTTCAAAAAACCATTTCCAAAACCTGCCTCCCACGCAGGTCCACAAAAGAACAGCCACCGTCCCTCAAAAAGCGCAGGAAACAAACGCAAGAAAAGACGCTAAATCTTCAAACGGTAGAGCGGTTTTGATAAAACCGCAGCGCGTAATGAGATGCCTCTGATCTATCAGAATCATCATCCAATACTTCCTCTTCTTCATTCACGCCCCACTCTCACTCATGACCGAACTTCTCTCACCTGCAGGTAACTGGGATTGCGCCCGCGCAGCTGTCGCCGCCGGTGCAGATGCCATTTATTTTGGTCTACCAAAATTCAATGCGCGTCTTCGTGCTGATAATTTTTGCGAAGCCGATCTCCCGGAGCTCATGGCTTATCTTCACAAGCACGGCGTGAAAGGCTTCATCGCGATGAACACCTTGATCTTCACCAGCGAAATCGAGGCAGCAGAGAAACAACTTCGCTTGGTGGGCGAGGCGGGCGTCGATGCCCTGATCATTCAAGATCTGGGTCTTGCAAAAATGGCACGTGAAATCATCCCCCACGTTGAACTCCACGCATCGACGCAAATGACCATCACCTCCCCCGAAGGTCTCGCTTTTCTTGAAACTATCTTTCCCATGGAGCGTGCCGTTCTCTCCCGCGAACTCTCAATCAAAGAAATCGAGAAATTCTCTTCTTCTCAGAAAGCTTCGAACTTCCAACTAAACACACCGCTGGAAGTTTTTGTTCACGGCGCTCTCTGCGTCGCTTATTCCGGACAATGCCTAACTTCCGAATCTCTCGGCCAACGCTCAGCCAACCGAGGAGAATGCGCCCAAGCCTGTCGCATGCCATACGAAATTCTCGTCGATGGAGAACTCCAGAAACTCGGCGAGCACCGTTACCTTCTTTCACCTCAAGACCTCGCCGCAGTCGATCTGATCCCCGATCTCATCCAAGCCGGTGTGGTGAGCTTCAAAATCGAAGGCCGACTCAAAACCCCTGAATACGTAGCCGCCGTAACGCGCGTCTATCGCAAAGCGATTGATGCACACGTGGCTGGGGCTTGTAGCCCCAGTCCGTCGTCGGGACTTTCAGTCCGGATCACCCCACAAGACCGCTACGAATTAGAAATGACTTTCTCCCGCGGCCTAACAACTGGTTGGCTCGCAGGAACTAACCATCCCTATCTCACCCACGGAAAGTTTGGAAAAAAACGTGGACCCTTCCTCGGAACAATCATCGAAGCTCAGAACGGTTGGATCCGTTTAGACACTCCACCGTCCGCTCAAAATCCCCCACTCAAAGCAGGAGACGGAATCGTTTTCGATGCCGGAGAAAACCGCGATCTCGAACAAGGTGCGTCCATTTGGAAAATCGAAAACGATCGCATCATCTTCCATCGTACATTTTCGGGCATCAACTTCGATCGTATCCGCCCCGGCGTCACTCTCTACAAAACCTCGGATCCCGCACTGGAATCCTCGATCCGCAAATTCTGGCAAAACGCCAAACCCAAGCAGCACAAAACGCTCCTCCACCTTACCGTATCAGGAAAAGCAGGCGAACCCCTTGTAGCTACCGCATTCTGCTCCAGTCCGACTGATGGACATCCTGTTCCTCTCTCCACCGCTGAATCAAGCATCTCTCTAACAGAAGCCTCCAACAAACCCATCACCACCGAGGTCCTGACCGCCCAACTGTCGCGCCTCGGCGACACCCCTTACGAACTCGCCTCGCTCGAAAATCAAATCGAAGGCGACTGCCACCTTCCGATCTCCGCACTCAATCAACTGCGCCGTGACCTAGTTGAAGCCGTGGCGGCCCCGACAAGTCGGGGCCATGCCAATGAGCAACCCAAACCCACAATTTTCAGCACGAGTTCGCTTTATCCGGAAATCCCACAAACCGATTCTTTATCTTCACCGAAACTATCGGTCCTCACCCGCACTCTCGATCAACTCGAAGCCGCAATCTCATGTTGCCCGTCTCAAATCTATTGCGACTTCGAAGATCCGCGTCGCTACAAAGACGCCGTGGAAATATTCAAATCCCAAATTCCAAATTCCAATTCTAAACTCATCCTCGCCACCCCACGCATCATCAAAAGCGGAGAAACTGGCTACCTCAAAATGATCGAGCGCGCGGGAGCTGACGGCTTACTACTTCGAAATCTAGCCGCCCTTCATCATTTCAAAGATCACAAAGACATCATCAAAATAGGCGATTTCTCCCTCAACGCTGCCAACCCTCTTACCGCGAAAATCCTCAAAGAAAAGGCAAACCTCGATAAACTCACGATTTCTTACGATCTCAACATCTCACAGGTTCTGGATTTGTTAGAAAAAACTCCACCTACCTGGCTGGAACTCACCCTCCACCAGCACATGCCGATGTTTCATATGGAGCATTGCGTGTTTTGCACTTTTCTCAGCACCGGAACCACTTACAAGGATTGCGGTCGCCCCTGCGAAAAACACGTCGTTCACCTGAAAGATCGGGTCGGCCAACTTCACCGACTCCAAGCCGATGTCGGCTGCCGTAACACCCTGTTCAACGGCCGCGCCCAAACCGGTGCCCGCTTCTTCCAACAACTCCTCAGCTCAGGTCTCCGCAACTTCCGCATCGAGTTGCTTGATGAAACACACGACACCGCCATCTCCACCATCACCGCTTACCAGAACCTCCTCTCGGAAAAAATCACTCCCGACCAACTTCTCACCCAAATTCACGCCACCGAAAAACTCGGCGTCACGGAAGGAACACTGGCTTGAAGAGTGAATGGTGAAAATGAATCAGTCTTCGATCTTCACTCTTCACTCTTCATCATTCACTATTTAACAAACCTCACCCGCGCCTTCACCGGAAAATGATCCGATAAATACGGCTCTCCGCTTTTCACGATTCTCGCATCCAAAACTTTCGCCGGCTTGGAAACGAAGATATGATCCACTTTCCACTGCCGGTTCGGATCACTCATCCAGAAATGCAAGGTTCCCCTTTCTTTGTCTTTGGGATGCAACTGACTGAAAGTCTCCAACAAAGCCGGAAATGCTTTTGACGATCCGCTTGCTGGAAGTCCATCCGCCAGATAACGAACCGCAGGATTCAATTCACCGGCATTAAAATCCCCCATCCAGACCAAGGGTTCGGCATCACAATTCATTTCCGAAAGTTTGCGAGCCATCAACTGCACGCCCTTTTCACGCGAGGGTTGATTGATATGATCCAAATGGATGTTTACGACCCATAAAGCCTGACCACTGGAGCAATCTGACAACCGCACCCAGGTCGCCAGTCGGGGGAACGAATTTCCCCAGCTTTTGGAACCGGCTTGTTTCGGGGTATCCGAGAGCCAGATGCTGCCTCGGTTTTTCGCATCAGCTTCAAACCTGTCCTTGCGATAAAAGATTCCGGTGTATTCGCCGCTCTTCTTGCCATCATCCCGCCCCACACCTTCGAATCCGAATTCGGGCATCGACGCCCAAAGATCCGCCACTTGGCCATGCAATCCTTCTTGAATCGCCAGAATCTCGACTTTCTCGCGTTGCAACATTTCCACAATTCCAACCACGCGGTTCCTCCATGCGCGCTTTCCATTTTCCTGATGATTCTCATAACGCAAATTCAGCGTCATGAGCTCAACCTCCATCGAACCGTCCGGACTCACCGCAATCGCTTTCGGTATATCTTTTTCCTTTTTCTGACAACTGAGCAGCAAACACAGCAGGCTGGCTAAAATGGCAATTCTGCTTGGAGTCGCCGTAAACTTACAACTTGGTGAATGATGTCCAAGCTTACGAAAACTCATGAACTAATGTTGGGTGACTTACCTGCATCATTCATAATTCGCTAATTCATTTACCCCTAATTTGAGACATCTTGTATGACGAAGCCCTCACTCTTTAGTTTCTGGACTTGCTTAAGATTATTACTTTTCTCTATCTGATAGCCAATCGCTCCACCTACAAGAGAACCAGTAGCGCTACCACCAACCATCACGACCTGCTTGGTCTTGGGATGGACCATGGTATACGATGCAGTCGAGCATCCCGACAAAAGCATGACAAGAGGAAGAATGATGCAGGGGATAGTTTTCATGATTAATTTTTAAACGATTGATAGTGAAGTGTTGAAAAATGCAAAGATCAGACGTCTATGAAAACAGTAACATGATTCCAATCAGCAATGGAGCCGGCTAACGGATTCGAACCGTTGACCTACTGATTACAAATCAGTTGCTCTACCAACTGAGCTAAGCCGGCTTATCGCTATGCGATGCGCAAGCGGTTTAACTGCCTTGCACCATAAACGCAACGGGAATTTTCCAATTCACAGTGATCCCGTTCCCGGAAGGAAGCGGTAGTAGACTTCCAGCATCAGGATATTCAGGCAGTTACGATAAAAAGGATCCGAGTATAACCCGCCCGAACCCGGGGCTTTCCAGCCACCATCTGGGTTCTGGGAGTCGATCAACTGGTCACGAAACATCTCATTGTATTTCCGCCACTCGGATCCACCGCGCGCCATCATGGCTTGGGATTCGTAATAATGGGAATAGAGATTCGAATCCTTGCCGTTGTAATCGAACTTGGAGAACTCCAGGATGTGTTTAGCTCCTTTACGAATCTCCGATGGGTATTTCTTACCCGACATCTGCAAACAAAGCACACCCGCGCCCGTCAGCTTCGCATAGGACTCACCATTGGCTTTCCCCGTGTAACCGAACCCCCCGTTCTCGCCTTGCATATTTACCACATATTCCATCGCTTTGGTTCGGGATGATTTCAGACCCTTGATCTCAAGCCCCGTATGTTCCGCCGCTTTCAAGGCCTGAATCTGCCATGCTGCAATCGATAGATCTCCACCGCGATTTCCTCTGGTATCATATCCGTAATCCCAACCACCGCTTTTTGGGTGTTGATTCTCAATGATAATACTTACGGATTTCCGAACCATCTCCTCCAAATCAGGAATCTCAATTTTCAATTGATCACAAAAGCTAAAAGACTCACATAATGCGTAAGTCGCAATCGCATGCTCGTATGGCCAATGCTTGTCTGATGAATTCGTAGAAAGCTTACCGCCATTTTTCATCCCAAGATTCACCAGGTAAATGATGCCCTTCATACAAGATTCTCCATACTTCGCGGAAATCGGTGTCTCGCATCTTCCCAAGTATGCCAAAACGCTGAATCCCGTCATGGCGGATACATTCTTGTTAGACCATGATCCGTCTGGATTCTGATTCGCTTTTAACCACTCCAATCCGCGCTCCACCACCACTTCCGATTCAACTCTGCCACCCATTTCCTTGATACGATTCAACCGATCCTCCTGCGAACAGCGCTTCGACATCACCACATCAATTTTTTTGAAATCGCCTGTATCACCTAACTTTCCAATCGTACCAACATCACCCGCGTTAAACCCATCATTGGACATATCCATGGAAGGAGTCGTAACATCAACGTCGATGGGGCGGCGCAACTTTTTATCTGTAAAAGTTTTCAAGTTGGATTTGGAGGGTGATTTCAAGCTGCTGTTTTTTGGTGGTTTGTTGTGTTCGTAATTTGGTTTTGTGCTGTGAGAGTGAGGTAGGCTTTGCCGGTTTCCCATTCCTCTGA
>CAMCBV010000058.1 GCA_945873125.1 Prosthecobacter debontii | reverse complement strand
ACTAGACGAAATCTCCCGCATGATCACAACCTTCCGCAAAACCCTCCTCTAACTCTCACCTCTCACCTCTCACCTCTCACCTCTATGAAACGCGCACTCATCACAGGCATCACCGGACAAGACGGCTCCTACCTTGCGGAATTTCTTCTCGCAAAAGGTTACGAGGTTCACGGCATCAAACGCCGTGCCTCCCTCTTCAACACACAACGTGTCGATCACATCTACGAGGATCCGCATATCGAACACTCCCGCTTCAAACTTCACTACGGTGATCTGACCGATTCATCCAACCTCACACGCATCATTTCCGAGGTCCAGCCGGATGAAGTTTACAACCTCGGCGCCCAATCTCACGTGGCTGTCTCTTTCGAGGCACCGGAATACACCGCAGATGTCGATGCCATTGGAACCCTGCGTTTATTGGAAGCCATCCGTTTCCTCGGTCTCGAAAAGAAAACCCGCTTTTACCAAGCTTCTACCTCGGAGCTTTACGGTCTCGTTCAAGAAATCCCCCAAACGGAGATCACCCCCTTCCATCCACGCTCACCCTACGCGGTCGCTAAAATGTATGCCTACTGGATCACGGTAAACTACCGCGAGGCTTACGGCATGTATGCCTGCAACGGCATCCTCTTCAATCACGAGTCACCGCGTCGCGGCGAAACCTTCGTCACCCGAAAAATCACACGTGCCATCGCCAACATCGCCCAGGGCCTCGAAAAATGCCTCTTCCTCGGAAACATGGATGCCCTCCGGGATTGGGGGCACGCCAAGGACTACGTCCGCATGCAATGGATGATGCTCCAACAGGACCAAGCCGACGACTTTGTCATCGCCACGGGAAAACAAATTTCTGTTAGAGAATTCGTCAAGATGTCCGCCCGGGAAGCCGGTATCGAACTCACGTTCTCCGGTTCCGACATCGATGAAATCGCCACCATTTCCGCCATCACGGATGCCCAAAAAGCACCCGCCGCCAAAGTCGGCGACATCATCGTCCGCGTGGATCCACGCTACTTCCGCCCAGCTGAAGTGGAAACCCTCCTCGGCGATCCCGCCAAAGCCAAAGAAAAACTCGGCTGGACCCCCGAAATCACCGTCGAGGAAATGTGCTCGGAAATGGTCGCTTCAGATCTTGATACCGCCCGCCAAAACTCTCTGCTTAGAAAACACGGCCACACAGTGAACGTCTCCCGCGAGTAGGCACTACACCCATAAGTCCTATAGGGCCAATAAGACGTATCTTTTCTAAATTTAAGATTTGAAGTTTGAAGTTTAGATCCGTCATCGGCCTTCCCGTCGCCGTCACCGACTACGCCAGCGCGGTCGCTTGGATATTGGAAAAAGCTTCGGCCGCAGATCGTCCCTATGCGGTGGAAGCCGCCAACACCCACGTCGCCGCACTCTCCCGCCACGATCCTGAGTTTTCGGAATCGATCCGAAAATTCGATCTCATCACGCCCGATGGCATGCCGCTCATCTGGTCGATCAATCGCCAACTCCCAACCGCAGAAAAACTTACGGATCGCGTCTACGGCCCAACCCTGATGCTCCAAACCATCGCAGCCACTGACACCACCCAATCCCCCTACCGTCATTTTCTTCTCGGAGGAAAAAACAGCACCCTCGAAACCCTCACCCAGCGCTTTTCCAAAGAATTTCCCAACACGAGATTCGCCGGATCCTACTCACCCCCTTTTGGTGATTGGCCGGAACAGGAAAGCGAATCCATCATCTCAAAAATCCGCGATTCCGGAGCAAACCTCGTATGGGTCGGCCTTGGCTGCCCAAAGCAGGAACATTGGATCGCCCGCAACAAACACCGACTCCCTCCCGCCGTCTACTTCGGCATCGGTGCCGCCTTCGCCTTCCATGCGGGAGAGGTCAGACAAGCTCCAGCGCTTCTCCAAAAAATCGGCCTCGAATGGCTCTACCGGCTCGCCATGGAGCCACGCCGCCTCTTCAAACGCTACCTCACCTATAATTCGCTTTTCGTTTACTACTCACTAAAAGATCACCGCGCCAACGAAGAGTCCAAGGTCTAAAAGTCGAAAGTCGAAAGTCGATGTTACAGCTCTCTATTAATACAGCTCTCTATTAACAATCGCACCAGCGATTCAATTTCAAACCTTCGACTTTTAGACTTTTGACTCTTACTATCCTCCCTACCCTCTCAGCTTAGACTCCATTACATTCCTTCCAAGCCATCACGACTTCGTCATTACATGAAATGTTCGTTAAAACTCACACTGCTTTCCGCTCTAAAAACTTGTCCTGACCCATTCGCGTAACATAAAAATCCTCTTATCCGTGTTCATCTGCGTCCATCCGCGGTTCCTCTTCTCTTGTTAATGAAAATCAAACCCACTTCTTTTCGTGTCATTCGTGATTTTCGTGGTTAATCACTCATCCAACTTGAGACACAAGACATCTTCCCACATCACACGCTCTTCTTTGAATGATTTTGTGAGTATTAGCGAACTTACCCATTCAACGCAGTCTTTCCTCATCGCCGTCAGGCAAATTTAGAGTTTAAAATTTAAAGTTTATGAAAATCAAATCCATCTGCTGCCTCGGCGCCGGCTATGTCGGCGGCCCCACCATGGCCATGATCGCTAACAAATGTCCGGATATCCAAGTCACGGTCTGCGACATGAATCAGGCCCGTATCGACGCCTGGAACTCCAACACCCTGCCCGTCTATGAACCCGGCCTCAGGGAAATCGTCGAGTCTTGCCGCGGCAAAAACCTCCACTTCACCACCGATCTCAAACCCGCCATCGCTGCGGCTGATCTTATTTTCGTTTGTGTCGGAACTCCCACGAAATCCTACGGAATCGGAGCCGGACGCGCAGCAGACCTCCGCTACATCGAATCCGCCGCCCGCCTCATCGCGGAAGTTTCACACGGCAATAAGATCATCGTCGAGAAATCCACCATCCCGGTCAAAACCGCTACCGCCATCCAACGCATCATCGCGGCGAACAACAGCACCGACGCCACTTTCCAAGTTCTTTCCAATCCGGAATTCCTCGCCGAAGGCACAGCCGTGGCCGATATGGAAAATCCAGATCGCATTCTCATCGGTGGCGAGCAAACTCCCGAAGGTCAAGCCGCGCTGAACGCCCTTGTCTCCGTCTACGCAAACTGGGTGCCCCGCGAAAAAATCATTACCACCAACCTGTGGTCATCCGAGCTCTCCAAACTCGTCGCCAATGCCTTCCTCGCCCAGCGCATTTCCTCCATCAACTCCATCTCCGCTCTCTGCGAGGCCACCGGCGCCGATGTCAATGAAGTCGCCCGCGCCATCGGATCCGATTCCCGGATCGGCCCGAAATTCCTTAAAGCCTCAGTCGGCTTCGGCGGATCATGTTTCCAAAAAGACATCCTCAATCTCGTCTATCTCTGCGAGTCGTTCAATCTCCCGCAAGTCGCAGACTACTGGCGTTCTGTCGTGGAAATCAACGATTGGCAGAAATCCCGCTTCGTTGAAAAAATCGTCCGAACTCTGTTCAATACGGTTTCCGGCAAACGCATCGCCATCCTCGGCTTCGCTTTCAAAAAAGATACCAACGACACCCGCGAATCCGCAGCCATCCATGTCATCCGTGATCTCCTAACAGAAAACGCCCACGTGGCAGTATACGATCCACGCGTCACCCAGGAAACGATGCATCGCGATCTGTTAGAAGCAGGCGTTTCACAACATAGCCTCGATACCAACTTCGAAATCGTAGCAAGTCCCTACGCCGCCGCCGAAAACGCACACGCCCTCGCCACCCTCACCGAGTGGGATGAGTTCCGCGATCTCGACCTCACACGCCTTTACGACCTGATGTTGAAACCCGCCTTCGTCTTCGACGGCCGCGCCATCCTACCCGCCGAGGCCCTAGCCAAACACGGCTTCGAGGCTTTCATTATTGGAAAAGGATGATAAGGACTCAAGACTGCGAGACATAAGACACAAGGCTGGAATAATCTCCCCCATGGACCGCGTGTCTCCCGCTTGCCCCGATGCAGTCGGTGGCTTGCCCCGATGCAGTCGGTGGCTTGCCCCAATATCGTCGGGGACGCGCTCACCCAATCCAATCGCACCAGCGATTGGAGATAAGACTTTTAGACGTTAGACATCTTCCCTGACCACAGAATCTTGGCCCGACATCGTCAATCAAATCAAAAACGCCGTCCGCCAACTGAGTTAATTTCCCTCTTGTCCACAAATTGAATTTTAGAATTTGAAACTTAAAGTTTCCCCCATGAACAACATCCACCCCGAGTCCCACCGCTTCCTCAACCGCCAAGCACTTTCTCTATTTTCCGAACTCTAGGTAAAAAAAATTCAACACCTAGCTTCAATTTCCAAATCGTTTTTCTGCGTCATGACTTCCCTCCCCTCACATCTTTTCTGGGACACCGATCCAAATAAGATCGATCCCGAAAAACACGCTCCTTGGCTGGCGCGTCGCGTCTTGGAATACGGCGACTGGTCTGACTGGCGCACACTGGTTCATTTTTATGGAAAAGATCATTTGGCGGAAATTGTTACTTCCATTCGCTCAATGCACCCCAGAGCACTGGCCTTCTGTAAAGTATGGTTCGACCTCCCAGAACAATCATTCCGATGCTCCACCAATCCGCCGTCCCTCTGACTCTTTGGCAGACTCTGCTGGAATTACAGAAACCTCTCTCACACAGTGGATTCTTTCTGGCTGGGGGAACTTCTCTGGCACTGCGATTGGGTCATCGTCTTTCTGTTGACCTAGATTTCTTTACCTCAGAATCTTTTGAACCTCAGGTCCTGGCCAATAATCTCAATATCGGCCCGGAATCCATAACAGGTATCGCGGACGGAACCCTGCAAATTCGCATCAACGATATCAAAGTCGAATTCCTCAAGCACTCATACCCAAAACTCGCGGAAATTGAAGAAATAGAAGGGATAAAAATAGGGTCACTACCGGACGTCGCTGCCATGAAAATTAATGCGATTGCCAATCGCGGATCCAAAAAAGATTTTTACGACCTAGCCGCACTACTAGCTATTCACCCACTGGAAACCATATTGAGTTTTTATCAGAAAAAATACCAGCCCGCCACGCTACTTATGGCCATTCGCAGCCTAGCATGGTTCGATGACGCGGAAACCGAACCCGATCCAATTTCCCTGACCACAGAATCTTGGCCCGACATCGTCAATCAAATCAAAAACGCCGTCCGCCAACTGAGTTAATTTCCCTCTAGTCCACAAATTGAATTTTAGAATTTGAAACTTGAAGTTTCCCCCATGAACAATATCCACCCCGAGTCCCACCGCTTCCTCAACCGCCATGACAAGGAAGTCCTGTTAGAACAAAAAGGGCTCGCCATCTGGATGTGCGGCCTCTCCGGCTCGGGAAAATCGACCATCGCCAACGCCGCGGAACGCGTTCTCAACCAACAAGGTCACTTCACCATCATCCTTGATGGAGACAACCTCCGCACCGGTCTCAACTCCAACCTCGGATTCACCGATGAAGACCGCTTGGAAAACATCCGCCGCATCGCAGAACTAACCAAAGTCCTTGTCGATAACGGCATCATCGTCTTTGTCTCCGCCATCACTCCTCGCGGTGAACTGCGCGATCTCGCACGCGGCATCGTCGGTGAACGAAACCTCTTTGAAGTTTTCGTCAACGCCTCCTTCGAAGCCTGCGAAAAACGCGATGTCAAAGGACTCTATGCTAAAGCCGCCCGCGGCGAAATCGCTCACTTCACAGGCAAAGACGGCTCTTTCGAACCCCCAATTCATCCAGACCTCACCCTCCATACCGAGAAAATCTCCATCGATGAGGCCGCCCTCGAATTGGTAGAAGCCATCCGCGAAAAGATTTCGCGGTAAAAGGTGGGCGCTCTCGCCGTAGAGCGCCGCCGTGAAACCATAAGTCCTATAAGTCCTATAAGTCCTATAAGTCCTATAAGTCCTATTTTCACAATCTTAGTCACTATACCTTAGTAAATTACTTATGTTACTAATTATTTCTTGACCCACTCCAAATCCTCCGCCAAAAACCCGCCCGCATTTAATAAATGGACCGCGCGACTCCAGCGATGCCCCGACAAAGTCGGTGGTCGCGCCCCTTTCCTTATTCAATCATCCCCGCCACTTCTTACCTCTTCACTCCATCCTCTTTGCTCTAAGCTAACCCATGAATTACAATCTTTCCCATCTCGACCAACTCGAATCCGAGGCGATCTTCATTCTCCGGGAAACCGCCGCCCAATTCCAGAACCCAGCCCTCCTGTTCTCTGGAGGCAAAGACTCGATTGTCATGGCTTGGCTCGCGAAAAAAGCCTTTTGGCCCGCTCGCCCTCCCTTCCCACTCGTCCATGTCGATACCGGTCACAATTTCGAAGAAACCATGATCTATCGCGATGAGTTCGTGAAACTCCTCCGCGCCCAGCTCGTTGTCGGTTACGTCCAGGAATCGATCGATACCGGTCGCGTCGTTGAGGAAAAAGGACCGAACGCGTCCCGCAACAAACTTCAAACCGTCACACTCCTCGACACCATCGAGAAACATCAATACGATGCCTGCCTCGGCGGCGGACGCCGCGATGAAGAAAAAGCGCGCGCCAAGGAACGCTTCTTCTCCCACCGCGATGACTTCGGCCAATGGGATCCAAAAAACCAGCGCCCCGAGCTTTGGAACCTTTTCAACGGACGCAAAAATCCCGGTGAACACTTCCGCGTCTTCCCTCTCTCCAATTTCACCGAAATGGATATCTGGATGTATATCAAACGTGAGGGAATTCCCCTCCCATCCATTTACTTCGCGCACGAACGTGAAATTTTCGAGCGTAACGGAACCCTCCTCGGAGTCACCGAATTTCTCAAACCTCAGGAACACGAGACCGTCACACGGGAGATCGTCCGCTTCCGCACAATCGGAGACGCCACCTGCACCGGTGCCGTCCGCTCCAAAGCATCAAACCTCGACGAAGTCATCGCGGAAGTCGCTGCCGCCCGCCAAACCGAACGCGGCACCCGTTCCGATGACAAACGTTCCGAAACCGCGATGGAAGATAGAAAAAAAGAAGGCTATTTCTGAGAATTAAGATTCCTCCTTTCGTTCCTAGTTCCTGATTCTTCGTTCCTTACTAAGAAAATGAAGCGAGCGAAGCACTAACCAAAAACTCTTCAAAAAATGATTTCCCAAACCTCCATCTGGAAAAACATGTCACCCAAGGAAAAGTTGCAACTTTTTACCGCAACGATCCGGCAGGCACGGGAACTGAAACGCATCGGAATTCGACTACGCCACCCTCAAGCTTCACCTGAACAAGTCGAAAAAGAACTCGCTCGCATCTGGCTTCATGCAAGACCCTGATTTCATATCCATCTTTGTAGCACCTCTGGAAAAAGCAGGGATTCGTTACATGATTACTGGATCGGTAGCCAGTTCGATCTACGGTGAACCACGTAACACACTTGACATCGATCTTGTGGTTTTACTCGAAGCCAACCAAATCACAGAACTCGTTAACTTATTTCCAGAGGAAGACTTTTACCTACCTCCATCGGATGTGATCGAAATCGAAAGACGTCGCGAAGCACACGGCCATTTTAACATCATCCATCACCATACCGGCTTCAAAGCGGATATTTATCTATCAAGAAATCACCCTTGTCTGCCATGGGCCTTGGAAAAATGCAGAAGAATCGAGACAGATTCATGCCCCATCTCCATCGCACCTCCCGAATACGTCATCTTACATAAATTGGAATTCTATCGGGAATCCGGACACCAACGCCACCTCAGAGACATCGCAGGAATCCTCGAACAACAACCACTCGATCAAACGTTCATCCAACAACAACTCACCGACCTCAACCTCATCTCCCAATATAAAGCAGCCGAGGCGCTTGTTGAGAAATTCTAAATCCTAAAATTGGACCGCGCGACTCCAGTCGCGCTCATCCTCTTCATTCAAAAATTCAAAATCAACAAAGCAAAGTGAGCGCAAGCGAACACATTACTAATAAGACGAAGTCCTTACCGCTTGGACGGAGTCAATCATCAATCGTCAATCAAACGAACCACTAACCAAGCTTTGACTACGCTTCGCTCCGTCCAAGCAGCCACAATTTCATTTATATATTAAATTCGCTACCGCTCATTCAGCTCTGCGGTGAAAACTCTTCCCATCCACTCACCCATAGTAATTTTCACTCTTCATTCGTGTTCATTCGCGTTCATTCGCGGTGAAAACATTTCCCACTCAACCCCATGGACCTATTAAGATTTACAACAGCCGGAAGCGTCGATGACGGCAAATCCACCCTCATCGGCCGTCTGCTTTACGATTCAAAATCCATCTTCGAGGACCAACTCGAAGCCATGGAAGAATCCTCGCGCAAACGCGGCGATGAAAACGTCAATCTTGCTCTTCTAACAGACGGACTGAAAGCAGAGCGCGAACAAGGCATCACCATCGATGTCGCCTACCGCTACTTCGCCACGCCGAAACGCAAATTCATCATCGCAGATACCCCAGGACACACCCAATACACAAGGAACATGGTCACCGGCGCCTCAACCGCCAACCTTGCCATCATCCTCATCGATGCACGCAAGGGCGTCATCGAACAAACCAAGCGCCACTCCTTCATCGCCAACCTTCTCCGCATCCAACACTTGGTCGTCGCGGTAAACAAGATGGACCTAGTGGATTACTCCCAAGAAGTTTTCGATCAAATCGTCGCAGACTATCGCGAGTTCGCTTCCCGTCTCGACAACATCGTCGATATCACCGCCATTCCCATTTCCGCCCTCAACGGCGACAATGTCGTTGATAAATCCAAAAACATGGATTGGTACGAAGGCCCAACTTTCCTTTATCATTTGGAAAACGTCTATGTCGGTGGCGAAGAAAACCACGTCGATGCCCGCTTCCCGGTCCAATGGGTCATCCGTCCCATGTCCGATGAATGGCATGATTTCCGCAGCTACGCCGGACGCGTCGCAGGGGGCGTCTTCAAACCCGGTGATCAAGTCACCGTCCTCCCGTCGGGTTTCAAGACGCACATCAAAGCCATCAATACCGAATCTGGAAACCTCGACGAAGCTTTCGCTCCGCAATCCGTCTGCCTCACCCTCACGGATGAGATCGACATCTCACGTGGCGACACTCTGGTAAAATCCAACAACCCTCCGAGAGTCTCCCAAGATATCGAGGCCATGGTTTGCTGGTTCTCATCCAAACCCATGCCAGCCCGCGCAAAGCTCGTCATCCGCCACACCACCCAGGAAACCAAAGCCATCATCCAGGAAGTCAAATATCAGGTCGATGTCAACACCCTCCATAAAATCGAAGATATCGAAACCCTCTCGATGAACGACATTGGACGCATCACCCTCCGCACCGCCGTCCCACTCATCCACGACTCCTACCGCCGCAACCGCAACACCGGCTCCTTCATCCTCATCGATCCCGGCACCAATGAAACAGTCGCCGCTGGCATGATCGTTTAATCGCCAGCGTCGCTCCAGCCTGCCCCGATGCAGTCGGTGGCCGCGCTCTTCCAATTCCCTCCCCAACAACCCATCAGCCAAAGCACGGTAGGGTCGCTTTGATAAAGCGACCGCCGCGAAGCAAATCGCCCATGACTCATACAAAAAAATCTTCCATGTTCAGTCATTATCTCTGAAACTTTGTCCAATGAGATTATCCTCAAAAGAACTCTCCATCATCGAGAGCGCCATCCGAAACCGGGATCCTCAAGCGAGTATTTACCTCTTCGGATCACGTGTGAATGATGACGCAAAAGGAGGCGATATCGATCTCTTGGTTATCTCAAACCACATCGGATTCCGCGATGAAATTGCAATCCGACGTGAAATTCTCGACGAAATCGGCTGGCAGAAGCTGGATCTGATCGTTCGCCCTGAAAAACATTCCCATTCTCCCATCGTCAGAATCGCTATCGAAAGCGGAATTCGTTTATGATCAGCAAGGAAACACATGCTTCTTACCTGAACGAAAGCCTCCTTGAATTGGAGGCTGCGCTCGGTCACCTATCTTATTCAGCGGCAACATGTGATGCCATCTCATCACGTCAGCAAACACTAACCGAAGACGATCTTATCAAAGTCGAAGCTTTTACCAGCCGCTTCGCCAGAGTCATCGATATCATGAGCAAGCGCGTCCTGCGTGCAATCGATCAATATGAAATGCTCGATCCCGGCACTCTACTCGATGTCGCCAACCGCGCTGAAAAGCGCGGCCTCATCGATTCCACTGACTGGCTTCGTGACATCAAAGACGCCAGAAACCAGATCGCTCATGATTACTCTGGTGAGCGTTTATCTGAAATCTTCGCATACTGCCGCACCGAGATACCTAAACTCATAGATACCTGCTCACGCATCACCAAATACGGAACATCACTTTTAAATAAGTAACCGCCCAACTTTGGCCGGTTTTATCCCGTAATAGCAACAATGCTTCGGGGGTCGCGCGCATCAAATCTCAAAATTGACCTGTGCGGTTTCTCTGGAGACAGCATCCACCACCCCGTCGCCTAAAGCATGGTAGGGTCGCTTTGATAAAGCGACCGCCGCGAAGCAAATCGTCCATTACAAATCCAATTACCTCCTCATTTCATGGTTCAAAATAAGGAACGCAGGAATACAGGAAAAAAGCAAAAATCAAACCCTCCGGACGTCCCGTCGCCAAACCATGGTAGGGTCGCTTTGATAAAGCGACCGCCGCGAAGCAAATCGACCATGACTCATTTAATTTCCTTCTCATTCCATGATTCAAAATAAACACCGCGCGACAATGCCTGCTCCAATGCAGTCGGTGGTCGCGCTCTTCTTCCTCCCGACGTCCCATCGCCTTCCTCATTAAAAACCTCGTCATTTTTAAACGAACATCAAAAGAACAGAGAGCTGAAACAACTCCCCTTCGGTCTTCTTACTCTTTCCAACGAAGAACCAATCACGTGGTGCAACGCACTCTACGTATCCCTGTACTCTTTCTCAGTTTTTCCTCCTTGAATCCACATTCAAATACATTCAATGTCATCTTATGAACCTCGCTACCCAACTTCGGGAATCACGCTCAAAACATGCGTTGAAGAGTTACGAGGAAGCTGTGAAGCAATTGCGCGTGTTCAGGGAGGCACTACCTATTACCGGGAAGAAATCGAAATTTTCCGAACCTACGCAGAAGAAAAACAACTCTTCTTCCAATCAGAACCGATAGAGCTTGGTCGCCCTCCTGATGATGAGGGAAATGAACATCAAGTTTGGTTCAATTCCAAATCATCAACCTACCTCAAAGCAACTTGGCCTGATTTTTATGGCATGCTTGTCATACACAGAAACAATGAGGAACCAAAAGCGTCACCAATCGATTATCTGGAGCGCTGGCAACTTCACAACGAGCTATTCGGAGACAGCGTAGAGTTTCTTGGAGTCACCCAATCAAGTGGAGCGATGCGGCTGATCATCAAACAGCCCGCCATTATTGGCAATCCAGCAACCATAGATCAAATCGATGCCTTCTTCAAAAATCATGGTTGGCTTTCATTCAAAGTGAATAATAACCAAGCCTACTTTGATCCCCAGCGACATGTCGTCATTTCAGACACTCATCGAGGCAACATCATTCTCATGGATGATGGATTGCTAGCCCCCATCGACCTGCGCGTCCAACTTCTCTCTCCCTCTCTCTTTGATACGGTTAAAAAACTATGCTCTCGCTAGTATTGCCCCCTCAGGATCGCCCTTTACACCACCCCGTCGCCTAAAGCATGGTAGGGTCGCTTTGATAAAGCGACCGCCGCGAAGCAAATCGTCCATTACAAATCCAATTGCCTCCTCATTTCATGGTTCAAAATAAGGAACGCAGGAATGCAGGAAAAATTCCCCAGACCGCGCGAGTCCAGCCTGCCCCGATGCAGTCGGTGGCCCGCCCCGATGCAGTCGGTGGTCGCGCTCTTCATCATTCAATACACCCCCATCTCATTAGTTTATTTTTTCTTAATCAAACCTTTCTTCCTGCCTTCCTCATTAAAAACCTCGTCATTTTTAAACGAAAATCAAAAAACAGAGCTACGCGACCTCCCTTTCTTCCACCTTGATCTCATGTCTATCATCATCTAATCTCAACCCATGATAGCCGAACCCAAAATTCTCACTCAAGACCTCAGAAACTTGTGGCCTGTCATTCAAAGACACGGAGTTACCAGTCTTTGGATTTTCGGCTCTCATGCTCGTGGTGATTCACATGCCGATAGCGATATCGACCTATTGGTCGAGTTTTCATCTCCTCCGGGATTTGACAATTTCATGGGCCTGAAGCTCGAGCTCGAAGACCGACTCGGAGTCAAAGTCGACCTCTTGTCTCGAAGTGCCTGCAATCCACGCTTTCTAAAAGCCATACAACCAGACTTGCTTCATGTCGCGTGATCCAAACTTACGCCTTTTGGACATCATCGAGGCCTGCGAGCGACTTGAATTATATATCGAAAACTTAGATTTCACTGCTTTTGACGCGGATCAAAAAACACAAGACGCAGTCATTCGTGTTTTTGAAATCATCGGTGAGGCCGTGAAATCCATACCCGATGAATGGACCGAAAAAGAACCCGATATCCCATGGCGCCAGATCGCAGGTTTTCGCGACGTCCTCGCTCACTCTTACTTTGCGGTCAACTCAAGCGTTGTTTGGGCTGCCGCCGTTGAAAAAGCTCCCTTACTAAAAGCCGCATGCATCCGCATGTCTTAACCCCAAATCAAACCTTCCTGACTTCCTCATTAAAAACCTCTTCATTTTTAAACGAACATCAAAAGAACAGAGAGCTGAAACAATCCCCCTTCAGTCTTCTCCCTCCCAAATCTCTTTCGAGTTTAAAATTTAAAGTTTAAAGTTTCATGCGACTCCTCATCACCGGCGGCGCCGGCTTCATCGGCTCCCACCTCGTCGAGCACTTCCAAGGCCTTGCCTCGGAAATCGTGATTCTTGATAACCTGCGCTCCGGCTATCTCGATAACCTCACAGGACTCGATCACACCTTCGTCCATGGCTGCATCACAGATCGCGCTTTGGTCGATTCCCTCATGCCTGGCATCGATGCCGTGTTCCACCTCGCGGCGATGGTTTCCGCTCCGGAATCCATGGCAAATCCCATCGAATGTGCACGCATCAACGTCACGGGATTGCTCAACGTCCTGGAATCCGCCGCCCAACACCGCGTGAGGAAATTCATACATGCAAGTTCTGCCGCCATCTATGGAGATAACCCCGTCGTCCCGAAAATCGAATCCATGCTCGCTGAGCCGAAAAGCCCATATGCGATCACCAAGCTCGATGGCGAACACTACCTCGAAATGTTCCGCCGCGAAGGGCGTATCGATACCGCCTCACTTCGCTTTTTCAATGTCTTCGGCCCACGTCAGGATCCAAGCAGCACCTACGCCGCCGCGGTGCCCATCTTCATTCGCAAAGCCTTGGCCAACGAACCCATCATCATCTACGGAGATGGCGAACAAACTCGCGATTTCATCTCCGTCAAAGACGTCGTTGCCGCCCTTGCCCACGCAGCAAACTCAAACGAAATGTACGGCACCTACAACGTCGGCTATGGCAACAGCATGACCATCAACCAACTCGCCTCCGAAATCATCCGACTCACCGGATCAGATTCCAAAATCATCAACGCCCCAGATCGCCCCGGTGATGTCAAACACTCCCGCGCCAACATCGACCG
>CAMCBV010000057.1 GCA_945873125.1 Prosthecobacter debontii | reverse complement strand
CAGCTGTGGCCGAGCACCAACAAGCCCTGTCTCAGGCTCTTGGAGGGGGCGGCGACCGGCACTAAGGCCGATTCCGCTACGCTCCATCGGTCTTAGTGCCGGTTTGCTAGTGCTTTGCACTTTTACAGACACAATGTTGCACGCGCTGGCCCTCCAATAATGCCATCGCAGTCAGGAACTTCATCAGAAGGAATATCCACAATACTCCTTCTGTCTAAGATCGTGTCGGGATGATTTTTTTCGTATGTTTGCCAGATTGATTTATCGTATTCGTTGGCCCAAATGACATCGAAACCAGCTTTCCTAAAGCCCAAATCTAGCCCGCCTGCACCTGCAAAAAATGATACTACTTTCATGATTTTTTAATATTTGTAATGCTGTTAATATGAACAGTTATTAATAGTGACAAGCATTTAATTCGGGACTTTTTTGGATTCATATCAAATGGGCTACTTCTGTAACTTAGACCACGTTGAAATTGGATATTATGATCTGCCTATTTGAATCAAATTCCAGTCCTCATGTCCAGCCACACCTAATTATTTGCTTTTAAAGGTAAAGTTTCCTTCTGCGGCGCATCGAAATTTCCCTTCTTGTTTTGGTTGCGGGTATACCCTTGCTGCTTCATTTTCCATCCATGTGGATTTCCAAATTTGATTTCGAAGACATCCGTTACGAGACCAGTGAAGACGGTGCGATCGCCAAGATCACGATCAACCGCCCCGAGGTGCGCAACGCATTCCGCCCCAAAACTGTGACCGAAATGCTCCGCGCCTTCGATATGGCTCACGATGACCCACAGGTCGGTGTGATCATTCTCACCGGGGAAGGCGATCTCGCCTTCTGCTCCGGCGGAGATCAACGCGTGCGCGGTCATGCGGGCTACATCGGGGGCGATGGCATCCCGCGTCTCAACGTCCTGGATCTCCAGAAGAAAATCCGCTCATTGCCCAAGCCAGTTGTCGCGATGGTCGCCGGCTACGCCATCGGTGGCGGCCACGTCCTGCACATCGTTTGTGATCTCACCATCGCCGCCGATAACGCCCGCTTCGGTCAGACCGGCCCGAAAGTCGGAAGCTTCGATGGTGGACTCGGCTCCAGTTACCTCGCCCGCATCGTCGGTCAAAAAAAGGCACGGGAAATTTGGTATCTCTGCCGCCAATACGATGCGCAGCAAGCCCTCGACATGGGTTTGGTCAACACCGTCGTCCCACTCGCCGAACTCGAATCCGAGACGATAAAGTGGTGCCGTGAAATGCTCGCTCATTCCCCTCTCGCCCTGCGCTGCTTGAAATCCGCGCTCAACGCCGACTGCGATGGCCAAATGGGTCTGTTAGATTTAGCGGGAAATGCCACTCTCCTCTATTACATGTCCGAGGAGGGCAAAGAAGGCAAAGAAGCGTTCCTCGAAAAACGCCAACCGGATTTTTCAAAGTTTCCGCGGGTGCCGTGAGGCTAAGAAAGGAACCGCGATTTTTGAATCGCGACCTCGTGAGCGAAATATCTTTGGTTGTCACGCTTGTTGCAGTCGCGATTGGAAATCGCGGTTCCTCTCGCAGGCAAGCCGCTTAAAAAGCGGCTCTCCGGTCAGATACTCATCGCTTGGAAGCCGCCGTCGACGATCATTTCCATGCCGGTGATAAAAGACGATGCTTTTGGCGAGGCGAGGAGGAGAGTGGCGCCGATGAGTTCTTCCGCATTGCCGAAGCGTGATGACGGGGTGTGGCGAAGAATGTCCAACACGCGGGATTCATCTAACACTTTGCGGTTTTGCTCTGCGGGGAAGAAGCCGGGGACAAGGGTGTTGACGCGGATGTCTTTGTCCGCCCACTCGCGGGCGAGGTTGCGGGTGAGGTTGTGAACCGCTGCCTTTGATGCCGAATAAGTGAAGACGCGTGAAAGCGGATTGAGTCCGGAGATCGAGCCAAGGTTGATGATCGAGGCGGGTCTCATTTCATCGACAAAATACTGACCGAAGACCTGGCAAGCACGGAAGATCGCGGTGAGGTTGGTGTCGATGATGCGGGAATATTCTTCCTCGGAAATTTCCAAAAACGGGGTCGGCGAGTTGGTGCCGGCACCATTGACCAAGATGTCCACTCCGCCGGATTTTTCCAAGACTGTGTCTAACATGTCATGAAGAGATTGGCGGGAAGTCACATCAACCGGAACGAAATATCCTTTACCGCCATGGGATTCGATTTCAGCCAAACGCTTGTCGGCTTTTTCCTTGATACGTCCTCCGAGAACGACGGTTGCACCTGCGCGAGCAAGCCCCACGGCCATCGTTCCGCAAAGTTCACCTGTGCCACCGATCACGACGGCGGTTTTTCCAGTGAGATCGAACATTTCCTTGAGATAAGCAGTCGTTGACATGCGTGAATGCTTTTCCGAGCACGCCGATTTGCCAAGAGTATTTCTCGGGCTATTTCAGGCAAGTCATGAAGCCGTAGATCAAAGTTACGCTATTCTGCTGGGAAAGTTTGAAGAAATCTTCATGATGCTTTCATGTTCAGTTCCAAACAGCTCACAGCGGATCAAATCACCACGATCAAAACATGGGCTGCGGCGGGGGCGCAGCTGCCTGAAATCCAACAGCGCATCAGTGCGGAAATGAATCATTCGCTGACATACATGGACACGCGTTTTCTTATTTTGGATTTGGGTATTGAACTGGTGGTGGAAAAAGAACCGGAGCCCATTGCTGAAGTGACCGAACCACCCTTACCTCCCGAAGGTGGCACCCATGTCACGATGGATGCGCTGCCCGTGCCCGGTAGCTTGGTCAGTGGAAAAGTCACGTTCAGCGATGGTGAACTTGGCGTGTGGAGCCTCGATCAAACCGGCCGCCCCAGCCTTAATTTCACGACCAGCGGTTACCAACCCTCGCGCGAGGACATCATGGAGTTTCAACAGCAACTGCGCGCGCTGATTGAAAAATCAGGACTCTAGACGGATTTTAAAAAAACCAAAACCGCTGAATGAAACACTCAGCGGTTTTGGATATTGTTAGAATGAGGCAGGGCTTATGCAAGGCCACTCACCGGCTTCGGCAAAGGCTTTTCCTTTTTGCTCAAGGCGCGGCGCATTTTGGTTAGGGCCGAGTTTTGGAGTTGGCGGATACGCTCGCGTGTCACACCGAACTCGCGGCCCACTTCTTCCAAGGTCAGTGGCTTTTTGCCGTTCAAACCGAAACGCTCATCAATGATGCGGCGCTCACGCTCATCGAGCAACGAGAGAAGCCCGTCAATTTCACCGTGCATGTTCTTATCGGAAAGCATGTCGAAAGGATTTTCCGCACGCTCATCACTGATGACCTCTCCAAATTCAGTGGCTTCACCTTCATTGATCGGAGCATCAAGCGATGCCGCACGCTGGGATGCCTGTCTCAAGATCGCAAGCTTACGACGTGGCAGACCCACTTCATCCGCCAACTCTTCATCCGTTGGCTCGCGACCCAAGGCCTCTGCGAGAAGGGATGATATGCGACGCATTTTTGCGATTTTGTCCACCATGTGAACTGGCAGGCGGATGGTCTTCGACTGATTGGCAAGAGCGCGTTTGATGGATTGTTTGATCCACCATGCGGCATAGGTCGAAAGCTTGCCGCCCTTTTCAGGATCGAAACGTTCAACCGCCTTCATCAGGCCGATGTTTCCTTCGGAAATAAGATCCGTGACCGGAAGGCCGTAATTGGAATAATCTTGTGCGATTTTCACCACCAAACGCAAGTTCGCGCGGATCATGTGCGCACGGGCGTCGGGGTCACCGTCTTTGATACGCTCGGCAAGTTGGATTTCTTCTTCAACCGTAAGCAAAGGGGTCTTTGATATCTCCCGAAGGTAGATTTTCATGCTGGAGTCGGATTCGTAGGACATAAAAAAAGGAGGATAATTTTGTACTTCCACCTTTAAGAGCGTCACCGCCTCCTATTTATTCCAAGAATCCTTGGAATATTTTCGAAATAACCCATCGATCTGCCTGAAAGATCAAATAACGCCCTGCTCGCGCAACATATCATCAACGTCGTCATGCGAGGGCGAACCAATCCCGATATCGCGGATTTTTTGGATTTTGCGGTTCACTCCGAATTTGCTCCTAGGACCGGTGATCAGTCCTGCCACACCATCGACAACAAGCGGGACAAAAGCCAAAATTCCCAGAACTCCGAGGCTGATGCCGATACCGCGTCTCGCATTGCTGTGCATCATATCGCCCACCAAAAGGCCTGCTGCTGCTCCGAGAATCACGGGGGCAGCCAAGGTGCTACCTTCTACCCATACCGGCGTGGCGTCCATATGCTGATCTGACATGGGGTAAACCTACCCATTTCAATCGGTTTCGACAACTCAAGAAATGATTCTCAAGGAAAAGATATTGTGACTTCCCGAAGAGCCAAGATGGGTTACCATCCCAAGCGCATGCCAACTCCCGAAAACACCTATGCCCTAATCCTCGCAGGAGGCTCCGGAACCCGCTTCTGGCCTCTCAGTCGTAACGACAAGCCGAAGCAGCTCCTCGATCTTTTTGGAAACGGAACCCTTCTGGAAGCTACGATCAACCGGCTTGTCGGTCTGGTTCCTGTTGAAAACATTCTGATCCTGACCAACTCCCTACAGGTCGAATCCGTTCGTCAAATCGCCTCCATGCTTCCGGCTGAAAACATTTTCGCAGAGCCGGCAAAGCGGGATACCGCGCCCGCCGTCGCCCTTGGCATCGGGCTGATTTCGGCACGTAATCCGGATGCGATCATGATGGTTTTACCTTCGGATCAACTGATCAAAGATCACCATGCCTACCAATCGGTCATGAAAGACGCGCTCGCTTGTGCGGAACATTCGGATGGCTTGGTCACGATCGGCATCAAGCCAACCTGGCCCTGCCCGTCCTACGGATATATCGAGCGCGGTGAGCTCGCATCGATTCCCGGCATGGATTTTCAACATTCACCGGTTGAGGTGAAACGCTTCCGCGAGAAGCCCAATCCGGAGCTCGCCGAGGAGTTCCTCAACGCCGGAGGATTTTCATGGAATGCCGGGATGTTTGTTTGGTCTTTACCGACCGTTATCAGCCAACTCGCGGCTCACGCCCCGGAGCTGGCGGACTTCATTTCAGAATTGAGAAAATCCAGCGACATCCCCGCAACCATCGACGCGCAATTCCCGAAACTCACCGCGGTATCGATCGATTACGCCCTGATGGAAACTGCGGATCGCGTGCTGAATATTGAAGCCACTTTTGATTGGGACGATGTCGGCTCATGGGTCTCGATCGCGAAATATCTACACGAGGAGGGCGAAAACAACCGCACCAACCGGCACATCTCTCAAATCGATTCCGAAAACAACATCGTCTTTAACGCGACGGATGGAACCCACATCGCCCTGCTGGGAGTCGATGATCTCATCGTCGTTAAAACCCAAGACGCTCTGCTGATTGCAAATCGTCATCAGGCAGACGCGATCAAAAAATTATCCGATCTTCTTCCCAAAAACCTGTTGTGACGTGACGGGATGATTTCAGGAAATCATTCCGATCACTCTTATCAGGGCGTAAACGAAAACCGCAACCAGGCATAACAGGAAAATTTTAATCGAAAGCTCAATGGAAGAACGTGTCATGACGGCGTTGAGGTAACGCTTCTTTCGCCTTCAGCCAAGAACAATCCATCAACGAATCATGAAAAGCCGGCATCTTGTCTTCAGCCAATTCGGAGTGCCCGGCACCGTGTTAAAGCCAGAGGCGTTCACGCTCCCGCCCCTGAAAAGGGGTGAGGTCTTGCTTGAAATACAAGCCTCTCCCATCAATCCCGCCGATTTGAATTTCATCGAGGGAACCTACGGCGTGAAGCCGGAACTGCCCGCCACTCCCGGCATGGAGTGCGTTGCTACGGTTCTTGAAAGCCAGTCCAAACTCTTTTCTCCCGGCGACTCGGTCATGCCGATTTCCAGAATCGGTGGCTGGGCGGATCACGCCGTGACCCACGGGCAAAACCTCATTCGAATTCCAACTGGAACCGATCCGCTTCAAGCCGCCATGCTGAGAGTGAATCCGGCAACAGCCCTGCTTCTGCTCACCCATTTCGAGTCCCTGCAGGCGGGAGATTGGGTTGCTCTCAATGCCGCAAACTCAGGGGTCGGTCAGTGCACCATCCAGCTCGCCAAACACATGGGGATCCGCACGCTTTGTTTTTTGAGAAACCCCTCACTCGCCCATGATCTAAAAAAACTCGGCGCCACAGAGGTTTTCGAAGACTCACCCACGGGATATTCCGAAGCTCTGGAGTTGCTGGGCAAAGATCGCGCCAAGCTCGCCTTCAACGCAGTTGGCGGAGATAGCGCGCTGCGCATCATGAAACTGCTGGGACCCGGCGGAACTCATATCACCTATGGCGCCATGGCGAAAAAACCTCTAACGGTTCCCAACGGCCTGCTCATCTTTCAAGATCTTCGCGTGCGCGGTCTCTGGGTTACCCAATGGATCCGCAACTCCGATTCATCCACGTTAACCGAAGCCTACGCCATGCTCGCCGAGCTGATCCGCTCGGGCAAACTGGCCCAAAAGGTCGACAGCACCTTTGACCTTAGCGATTTCTCCGAGGCCCTGACCCGATTGGAGCAGCGGGATCGCGCGGGAAAGGTTCTTTTTCATAAAAAATAACGGAGCGTATTAGAACCGAAGCACTCAGAAATGCCTATTCCACAAAGCATCCCAACTTGGCGGGTAAAATATATAACCCGTCAAAAAAACAAGGCATTTGTCCAAGGCCGCCACTTGCCAGCGCGGTTGTTTCAAGCGCTTTTTGTTTTGCCCACATTACCAAACCCGTCTTTCCTGTTTACTGCTCCGGTTTGAAAACTTCAGGTATGTTAAATCCCGTTTATCAAAAGTCAGAGAGAACCCTGAACCATCATGGAGTCTCAAACCATTCCGCGACCAAGGATACCGTGAAAAAGACGATTTCGATGAACCAGCCGTTATCTTTTCTCCGCTTTCTTTTGCCGCTCGCCCTTGCCACGGCAACCCTACGTGCAGATCCCGAATGGGCCAAGGAAATCACTTCACCCACAGTGGGCACGCATCCCGCCATCGAGAGCAGTAAATTGGAGTTTTCACTAAGTTGGAAAGGAATCGTCCAAGCCGGCTACCTCGATATCGAGATCGCCCCGAAAGAAATCAGCAAGCCCGGGTATCTCGTCATCAAATCCTCCGGCTACAGCCAAGGCTTTGCAAAAAAACTTTTCCCCTACAGCCACAGCTATTGGTCGGAAATCGTCCCCGGCACCCTGGAGTCCCGATACTTCCAATCCACCGAGACGGATTCAAAGGAAAAAACCGTTACCACCAATCAATACAACCCCAGCAAAGTCGAAATCGAGGAGATCACCACCCGAACCAGCACCTCAAAAAAAACCACTCTAACAGAAACTTTCACTCAGCCGGATGTGAGGGATTTGTTTTCCGCCATTCTGTTTGTGAGAAGCCAAAAACTTGATGTCGGCGATAGCCACACGATGCTCATTCTGCCTTTCAAGAGTCCCTACCTTCTCAAAGTCAGCGTGGATGCGAAAGAAAAGCACGAGGGCAAAGACGCCATCCGCCTGAGCTTCGCCTTGCGAAAAATCAACCTGAAGACCAACGAGCTGGTCGCATATAAAAAACTCAAGAAGCCGGTGACACTCTGGCTTTCCGATGATACGGACCGGATTCCTCTGGAGTTGCGGGCCTCTGTCTATATTGGAGACGTAAGGGCCGTGCTGACGAAGCACACAAAAACACCATGAAATCGGATTTCAACGCATCCTCACCAGAGGCCATGATGGATCTTGGCGCGGACTTCGCTGCCCAGGCAAAACCCGGCGATGTATTTGCCTTGGTTGGCAATTTGGGCAGCGGGAAAACCCATTGGACCAAGGGTTTTCTCAAGCATTTGCAACCTGAAACCCACGTCACCAGTCCCACGTTTAGCATCGTCAATACCTACATGGATGGCACGTGCCCCACTTATCACTTTGATTTCTATCGTTTGAAATCCGCCAATGAACTCATGGATCTCGGTTGGGATGAATACTTGGATGACGATGCCGTGGTCATCTGCGAATGGGCGGATTTGTTTCCGGAGCTTTTTCCCGAGCATACCCAATGGCTGGAATTCACCCATCAACCTGACGGTGGCCGCCGGATCCGAAGAATCGCGCAACCTAACCAAAAATCGTCGTGATCGGTTTTCCCTGATCCGCAATTTTGAAAGGTCGCTTCGAGGGCGACATCACGATCAAATCGTGAGGCAGGCCTAGGCCGTGAGCGATGGTTGCGTTGAAATCCTGAATACTCACCACATCCTTTTTCACCTTGTCTCCCGACGCATCGGTCTGGCCGTATTTCATCCCTCCCTTGATTCCGCCACCTGCTAAAACACAGCTGAATGCCGATGGATGATGATCACGCCCGTCCTTGTGCTCGCTTTTGATTTCGGGTGTCCTGCCGAACTCTGTGGCCACCACAACCAAGGTATCCTTGAGTTTGCCCCGCGCCTCGAGATCGGTTAGCAAGGCGGCGTAGGCTTGGTCAAATTCCTGGCAACGCCCCTCAACTCCCGCGAAGTTATCGTAATGCGTATCCCAGCCACCCAGCTGGACTTCTACAAAGCGCACGTCATGTTCAATCAATCTTCTCGCCAACAAACAACCCTGCGCGAAATTTCCAGAACCGTACAAATCCCGCGTCGCCTGGCTCTCTTTTGTTAGATCAAACGCGGCCAGATCGGATGATTTCATGAGGGAAATCGCATCCCGGTAAAGTTCCTCGTAAGCTTTCACGTCCGCGTTCGGATAGCGTGAATGAAACTGTTGGTTAAGCTTGTCCGCCAGCGAGAGGCGTCGGTCGAAATCTCCTTCAGAGACATCTCCGGGTCTTCTCGAATCCTGAAGCCCCTCCTCGGGTTTGCCGATCGGCGCCGCTGAAAACTTTGCCCCGAAAAATCCTCCCGATGTCACGGCGGGAGGCGTGTTGATCGCAATGAATCCCGGAAGCTCCGGATGCAACGGACCGGCAAGCTTCAGGACCCACGAACCGAATGCGGGATGCCTGATCGTTCCCCGCGGTGCGTAACTGTGATGCATCACATAGTTTCCTTGCTCATGTGCGCCTTGCGTAGAGCTCATCGAGTTGATGATGCACATCTTGTCAGTGACCTGTGCGGTCTTGGGTAAGTAACCGCTGATCTGGACATCGGCCTTGCCCATGATGGTTTCCGTGGGTCCCATCACCGCTTTTTTCTTGGGCTTGGGATCAAAAGTATCCAAATGGCTCATCCCACCCGACATATAGAGATAGATGACATACTTCGCTTTGCCGCCCGCACCCGCCGCCGCAGGAGCCGCACCCGCTACCGATGCGCCCAACATCGGAAAAAGGCCCACCCCCAAATAGGTTCTCGCCGCGTTCAACATAAACTGCCGGCGCGTCAACTCATCGGTGCGATTCAAATCATGAAGGTTCATGGATCATTGGGTTTGAGGTTAGAAAGTCATTGCAGGAACACAAACTCGGAAGACATCACCAAAGCCGCGACCATGTTGCGATAGGCCTGATCTCCCGCGGATTCAACTTCGGCCAGCATCCATTCCATTTCCTGCGCGCTGGGCGGACGACTCAAAATGGCGAGATACAACCGCCGGATTTTTTCATGGGTCGATGTCACTTTATGAAGACTTTTATATACATGCGCATCCTGCCTGTTCACGAGTTGGCGCTGCACGAAGCCATTCATGAGCGAGAGCATCTGACCCACATTCGGATCCTTGCTGGCTGCATCAACAACCTCGCGGTCGGAGGCGCCGAACAAGGAAAGAAAATGCTCACGCGGCGCGGGGGATGGCAGCTCTGATGCCCTCACCGCCGATTCGGCTCCATACTTCCGCACGTTTTCCATCATCATTGACGGGTCTTCTTTCCTGGCTCCTCCATCCTTTTTAACGCGCTCCAGAAACTCCTTGTAATACTTTCTAACACTCGCCTCGCTATTCAACGCGAGCACTTCGTTGGAGAGCCGGACCATATCCATTTCACCGACCAGCACGGGGCGTGAACCGATATGAATCCGAGTATCCACACTCCGCTTCGGCAGCTTGTCAGGATCACCGTTTGACAGCGTGATCAGGGAATCCCAAATCTGCTCCGCGGAGAGCCGCTCGATTTTCCGTCCGTGAAAATCATCCCCGCCATCCAGGGTCGATGGATTCGGATTGGTTGCGAATTGGAAGGTTTTCGTCAGCAGCAGCACCTTTTGAAAGGCCCGAAGATCGTAATCCAGCTCCAGCATCAAGCTGGAAAGGTAAGTCATCAATTCAGGATAAACCGTCTTCGAAGCATCGACATAATCATCCACGGGCTCGTGAATTCCTTTTCCCATCACGCGTTTCCACATCCGGTTCGCAATCACGGTCGGGAACTGGGGACCTGTTTTTCCGGTCATCCATTCGGATAGTTTTTCCCGACCCTCCTCATCATCATTCCGATCCGATGTTCTAACAAATTTTCCAAATGGCGTCCTACCACCCAGCACCTCTCCGGGTTTTCCATCGCGATACTGATAATCCGATGGCAACTGGATTCTGCCATCCCCGCCTCCGCCGAGGGACATTCCATAAATCCGCTCCCAGAACAACTGTCCAACCTGATACTCGATCCCTCTCGACTTCGTATCTTTTTGGAGCTCACTCCAAAGACCGCCCATCAGGGACCGATTCAAAGGTTCCTGCCCATGGGTGAAGGCCGCCAAATGATAGAAATCTTTCCGCTCCGTCTCACCAAACGGATCGTCATGGCATTGTGCGCATTCCATGCGCGTACCGAGAAAAACGCGCATGGTGTTGGACAAATTATCCAAGGGCATTCCCCGGTCACTCGTGTAATAACCTACCGCCGCGGTCTTAGGATCCCAGCCATTTCCCGTGCTGCTTACCAACTGATCCACAAACTCATTCCAAGGCATATTCCGATCCATCCCCTGACGAATCCAGTCGCGATACGGCTCACTGTTTCCCTGCCGTCCTTGGCCGTCATCTCTGAGTCTGAGTAAATCGAACGCCCAATTGGTCATGTGGCTCGAATAGCCCGGTGATTTGATCAAATAATCCACCAACCCAACCCGCTTATCGGGATCTTCAATCTCGATAAAGGACCATGCCTCCTCCGCCGTTGGAATCCGGCCAATGGTCACCAGAAACGCACGCCGCATGAACGTCGCATCGTCCGTCACTTCGGGAACCGGTAGTTTCTTGAGCCGATAAAAATTGGCGATCAGCGTATCGATTTTCAAAGCCGCCTTTTTCAGAGACTCGGCATCATTCTTGGGTTTGACCTCATCAAACGCTTGAGCACAGAGCGCCAGGGTGAGACTGAAGAGCAGGGCGTGGCTGGAAGTTCTGAACATGGGGTTTTGTTAAGTTAACACATTAACACTTGTGCGTTTTGAGTCAATCACCCGAATGACCCGTATTCACTCCGAATCCCTGATCGAATAAAAGCTCTGCCCACGAATTTCACGAATGACACGAATCCGAATTTCACTCTCACGTGAAAATCCACGCCATCCCAACTGAACGATTTATGAAGTCACCGAAATTGAGATATCATACAATTCGTGCCCATTCGTGAAATTCGTGGTTAAAATCCGAATTCTCGGCATCTCATTGTGAATAACTGTGAAGAATTCACCTTTCAGAAATCCCGAATTCCCCTTTAAACATATCAAAAAGCAAAGATTCCGAGGGAATACCACGGAATCTTCACAAGTTATTCACAATGCGGGACCGCCCTTATGGCATCGCCTTTTCCATGAGGGCGTTCATGCGCTGGATCATCTCGCGGGCATCGTCCAGAAGCCCGGCGGAAATAAGTGCGTTATCCAGCATCTGGGCGGCTACCAATTTCGCCACATCGGGATGGGACTCACGAGTTTCAGCAAGCTTCTTGATGAGAGCGTGACGTGGGTTGATCTCGAGTTCGATTTTCACCTCGTCTTTGAAATTCTCGTCCATCGCCTTCATCATTTGGCGGACCTGCGGGCTCATCCCGTCTTCAGGAACCAAGGCAATCACCGGACTTTCGACCAAGCGCTTGCCACTTGAGACCTTGGTGACTTTCTCACCCAGCTCGGCTTGCAAGAACTCGCACAAGCTGTTGATCTGCTCCTCGCTGAGGCTGCCCTCACCCGAATCGACATCCTCAAGCTCCACACCGGCGTGACGCACGGATGCCAATTTCTTGCCATCAAACTCGCCGAGAGAATCGACCACGTATTCATCGACCGCATCCGTGAAATAGATGACTTCCAAGCCACGCGCCTTGAACGCCTCGATGTATGGACCGCTCTCGATCTGTTCGCGGTTCTGCCCGACCAAGTAATAGATCTTTTCCTGACCCTCTTTCATGCGTCCGGCGTAATCCGTCAGGCTGCACACCTCACCCGCATCGGTCATGGAGGTTTCAAAGCGCAGGAGCTTGGCGAGCGCGTCTTTGTTCGCATAATCCGTTGCGATGCCTTCCTTGAAGAAACGCTCGAACTTCTTATAAAAATCCCGGTATTTTGCGGGATCCGCCGCCGCTTCTTTTTCAAACATCTTGATGATGCGCTTGGTGATCACGCCGTTGAGCTTCCGCACCAGCGCGCTGTCCTGCATGGTTTCCCGCGAGATGTTCAGCGGAAGATCCGCGCTATCGACCACGCCTTTCACAAATCTCAACCATTCCGGCAACAGACCTTTCGGCTCGGGATCGATCAACACTTTTTTACAATACAGCGCCACACCGCCATCGACTTTCCCAAAGCCCATCTTCTCGGGATTCTCGCCCGGAGTGAAGATCAGGGCGTTGATCGTGATCGGCGCATCAGCACTGAAATGCAGGCGATAAGCCGGCTCGTCGAAACCCTTGCAGGCGAACTGATAGAACGCCTTGTATTCCTCATCCGTGATATCGGATTTGTTTTTCAACCACAGGGCTTCGATCTCATTGACGCGTTTGCCATCGATCAGGATCGGGAAGCCAACGAAATTGCTGTAACGCTGGATCAGGCCTTTGATGCGAAAATCATCCGCAAACTCTTTGCTCGCCTCACTGAGATGCAGCACGATTTTCACACCGCGCGGAAGTTCGTCCACGTTCTCGATCTCGTAACCAGTTTTTCCATCACTTTCCCAGCGCAGGCTTTCCGCGTCCTCTTTCCAGGAACGGCTGTAAACCTCCACTTTGTCCGCAACCATGAATGCGGAATAAAACCCGACCCCGAACTGACCGATCAAGCCCGACGGGCTACCGCCGCTGGCTTTGAGCTGCTCGAGAAACGCCTTGGTCCCGGAATGGGCAATCGTACCGAGATTCTCGATCAATTCCTCACGGGTCATCCCGATCCCACGGTCGGTCAAGGTCACGGTTCCGGCATCCTTATCCGCTTCCAAAGTGATCTGAAGCTCCGCCCCCGCATCTTTGAAATGCTTCTCCGTGCCTTCAAGGTGGCGAACCTTCTCCATCGAATCCGATGCGTTCGAAATCAACTCGCGTAAAAAGATATCCTTATCGGTGTAAAGCGAATGCACCACCAAATCCAGCAGTTGTTGGATCTCTGCCTGGAATACATGTTTTTCTGTTGTTGCTTTGCTCATGATTGAATGGGGTTGAATTTGATTCGGCAGCGACATAGCTGCTCCCCCACCTTTTTGTCAAAAAAAACAGTGAGGGAATCCACTTTCGCCAGACAGAGACCTGCCAACCGAGCGGAAATCACCGCTCGAAACTTTAAGTTTTAAACTTTAAACCTCAAGATGGAGAGCCTCGGAGGTGCTGTTGCTGATTACTGGTTTTTCCACCAGAGCGGTCATTTTATCAAAATGACCCTTGTGTATTAAAACGTGCTATCCTTTCGGAGGAAGCGGCGGAGGAGTTCGTATGACCCTTGAACGCCTGCCGGATGTTCGAATGGTAGCTTGAACACTCCGCCGTCTTCCCCCGTCCAGATCGTGT
>CAMCBV010000056.1 GCA_945873125.1 Prosthecobacter debontii | reverse complement strand
TAATCTCATGGGACAGCATAGGCACGTAAACTCGTCATTCACTCACCAACTCAAAAAAACTCGCAATCGCCATCACCCAAATCGGACCATTAAGCCTTGTAAATTCAAGGCTTGCACAGCCCCGCGCTTATGCTGTGGGATACCTGTGTTTTAAACTCTAAACTTCAAAGAAGAACCAAGCTCAATCCCCGCAGCACGCGGATGCTTCATGCACGCAGGTTTCGCAAAGATGCTCATCTCCCAAGACTCCGAGGGCATCTTCACCACAGCGATCACAGCCAGGTTGTTGCAAAGAAATTTCTTCCATCACTCCGCAAATCGGACTTCTTTCGCGGCGCCGCCGCCTCTGCCAAATTTATCCCCGATGTCCTTGCTCGTGACATAGAGCATCAACGAGATCAGCGCCAATGCGCAAGCCGTCTGAATCACTTCCATGGTCTTCATCTGGATCGGTTTTCCACAAATTTTTTCGAGAATCGCCATGGTGATGTGTCCACCATCAAGCACGGGAAACGGCAGCATATTAAGAACGGCGAGGTTCACATTGAACAGGACCAGGAAACTCAAAATCCGTCTCCAGCCGTCTTCCGTCTGCAATAGGGAAAACAACATCTGCCCTATCCCCACCGGACCACTGAGATGATCCACGCCGATGCTTGATCCGGGATCTGCCACTGAGGTGATGGTGATCCACATCATTTTCAAGCTGTCCGCGACTTGGGTGAGCGGATTGGGGTGAACAATGCGAACATCGACATCCGCGTTGACATTCCATGCGACACCCAACATCGGATCACGATCTGATGGCTGGGTTGGCTTTGCCGGTGCAACTTCCACAGTAACCAATTCCCCGCTTTTTTTCTTCACTTCCAGAACGACCGCCTTGAAATCCTTTTTCTTCAAATACTGTGTCAGCTGGATATCACTATAGAGTTTGTCACCATCCACTTTCAAAATCCGATCACCCTTTTGCAAACCCACCTTGGCTGCAGGGCTATTTTTAACAACTCCTTCAACCAACGCCGGCCCTTCGGGTCCAAGACCGACCTGGCGCAATCCACTCCTCTGGAACCAACGGCTTTTCGGCCTGTCAAATCCACTTGTGAGAAGGATCGGCTTTTCAACTCCCGGCCTCTGAATTTTGAATTGGATTTTGTCTCCGCTGCTCAAAACGATGCGTTCGGTGATGCTGTCCAAAGATCCCGCAAAACCATTTACAGGCTCGCCATTGATTTCAAGAATCCTGTCACCAAGGCGAATTCCGGCTTTTTCAGCCTTCATGCCCTCTTCTACATAACCCACGACTGTGCTCGGGATGAAATCTTTGGGTTTACCAATCCCCCAAACAACGACACCTGCCAAAAGCGCGAGCAAAATGGAAAACAAGGGGCCAGCGAATGCGACGATGATTTTATCCAGCGGAGTAATCGGTGGCAAGGGCTTGCGATCCTTGTCTCCTCCCTCAATCGCCTCCATCGGCGCCATCTGAGGCAAGGCCACAAATCCACCCGCTGGGATCCAACCCAGACCATACTGCACCCCCTTGTATTCTTTTTTCCAAATCGGCTTTCCAAACCAAATCTGAAAACGATCGATCTGCAGCCCACGCCATTTTCCAGCCAGAAAATGCCCCAACTCATGCACAAAGATGATGAGATTAAAAAGCATCACCACCACGAAAATCAGTAGGGCAACATTGAGAATGGTTTGAAGTTCAGGCATAAAATCAAAAAATACACCGAAAACCTACCCGCCTCAAGCAATCCCGCAAGTCTTTCGTAGCGGCGATCTTTCACCTAAAGCGATCCGTCAAGTGTCGCCGTGCGGAGCAACTCGTTTCTTAATCGCCCATTCTTCCTATTTTTGATGTTTAAAGTTTGAAGTTTCCCGTCCGAAATTTGATTTTCTCCTTCGTGATCACTGGGCAAACCGAACTCTCATCCCTGCCCATACTCTCGGCGAAAGAAATTCAGGCACTCCTCGCTTCTGGAATAACCAAGGTTTCGGATTTGTTAGATTTTTTTCCGAAGCGCTACGAAGACCGACGTCAGTTCGATCGCTTTCCCAACCAAGCCACCGCCAAAGCCGTCTGCCTCACCGGCGGCGTAATCGATGCCGGAAACAAAGGATTTGGCAAAACTCGCTTTTACGAAGCCATCGTCATGGACGGCTCGGGCAGTATTTTTGGGTCAGGAAAAATCACCTGCCGCTGGTTCAACATGCCGTTCATGTCGAAAGTCATCGCCGCAGGCCAGCAGGTAATAGCTTACGGAAAAGTCAAAGAACAAGGCGGACGCCTCATCATCGATCACCCAGAGATCGAAGTGATCGATGACATCGGAGAATCCGAGGCCGTTCATCTCAACCGCATCGTCCCCATCTATAAAAACATCTCCGGCATCAACCAGCGCCGGCTGCGGGAGATCATCCACCACTTGACCGAAACCATCAGCCATGCGGATGATTTTCCCTATCGAGTCAGCGAGTCGGACCGGAAAGTCGATTTAAGAGAAACCCATTTCCCCACCTCGGCTGAATCCGGAAAATCCGCCCGCCGCCGCTTCGCGCTCGAGGATTTCTTCAAGCTCCAGCTCAATGTCGTTTGGCAACGCAATCGCTATCGTTCCCACCAAGGGCGTGTGCTTGGCAAAAAAACCACCCTGCTCAAAGCTTTTTATTCGAGCCTGCCCTTCGATCTCACAAACGCACAAAAACGCTCCATCAAAGAAATCATCGCCGACATGCGCGATCCCCGCCCGATGAACCGCTTGCTCCAAGGCGATGTCGGAGCTGGGAAAACCTTTGTCGCAATGGCGGCAATGCTCCTCGCCATCGATTCCGGCGCCGATGCCGCGCTGATGGCTCCCACCCAGATCCTTGCCGAACAACATTACCTCACTTTTCGGAAATGGCTCGAACCCCTCGGCGTGAAACTCGTTCTCCGCACAGCAAACAAACACGAGTCCACGATCGCCGCATCCCACGCACCCACGATTTTCATCGGAACCCATGCCCTGCTTTACGATCCGGATCTATTCACCGACCTCGGCCTAGTCGTCATCGATGAACAACACAAATTCGGTGTCGTCCAACGCGCCGCCCTGATCCGGCAGGGCACTCTTCCCGATGTTCTGGTAATGACTGCCACACCGATTCCACGAACCTTGACGATGACCATCTATGGTGATCTCGATGTCTCATTACTGGATGAGAAACCCGCAGGTCGAGGAAAAATCGTCACCGCTCTCCGCGCCAAACCGAAACAAAAAGACATCACAGATTTCGTCAAAGCCCAGCTTGCAGAGGGCCGACAAGCTTACCTCGTCTACCCGCTCGTTGAGGAAAGCGAGTCCATCAAAGCCGAGTCCGCCACTTCCGCTTTCGCAGCTTGGCAGAAACGCCTGGGTTCGGAAAACGTCGGGCTCATCCACGGCAAACTCAGACCCGATGAAAAAGACGCCGCCATGGAAAATTTCCGCAACGGAAAAACCCAAGCTCTCGTCGCAACATCCGTGATCGAGGTCGGTGTTGATGTCCCAAACGCCAACCTCATGATCCTCCATCACGCCGAACGTTTTGGCCTCGCCCAGCTCCATCAACTGCGAGGTCGCATCGGCCGCGGCAGTCACAAATCTTATTGCATCCTTCTGACCGATTCCAAAATTCCCGAAGCTCTCGAAAAACTTGCGGTATTGGAAAAAACCAATGACGGCTTCGAAATTGCAGAGGCGGATCTCGAGCTCCGTGGTCCGGGCGATGTCCTCGGCACTGCCCAATCCGGACTGACAGATCTCCGCTTTGCCGATTTCATCACCGACACCCAACTCATCCGCGAAGCCCGCGCCCTCGCCGATCAGGTTTTCCATGAAGACCCAGATCTTTCCAAAAAACACCAGAATCTCCGTGAATTAATCACAGAAGCCGAGGAGCCGCATAGCGCGTAGCTTCGAGATTTAGATTTCCTTAAGCAAATTTACAAAAAACTTATCCCTTGCACACGAGTTTCGTGTGCACTTGGTTCGTGTAATGAAAAACATCACTTTCAGCGCAGATGAACGTCTGATCGAGGAAGCACGGGAAGAAGCCCGTCGTCGTAAAACCACTCTAAATGTGCTCTTTCGTGACTGGCTCGCAGAACTCGCTGCTCGCGATGAGCGCAAACGTAAGATCGATAAATTGATGGATGAAATGAATCAATACAACGCTGGCGGACCTTACACTCGTGATGAGATGAACCGATACTGAAAAATTCATGCCACCATCTAGCTCTTACTTCCTCGATACCAGTATTATCGTTTATACATTCGAACGGGATGCCACCGATAAAAAACAACGAGCTCGAGAACTCATTTCGGATAGCCAACCTTGGCACATCAGTTAGCAGGTGATTCAAGAATTCTGCAACGTTTCTCTACATCGATTCAAAGAACCCCTGAGCCACGAGTATCTCAACGATCTGATCGAACTTTTACTCAAACCTCACTGCAGCGTTTATCCAGATTTCAGCATCTGGCAAACTGCCCTCCAGATCAAATCCGCAACCCAATATCGATTCTACGATTCCCTCATCATCGCCGCAGCACTCCGCTCGGGCGCGGAGGTTCTCTATTCAGAAGATCTCCAGCACAACCGACGCATCGAGCATCTCCAGATCATCAATCCTTTTCTGCAATAATCCGATAAACCGCACCGCTGTGATCGACGAGATAGAGTTCTCCGCTGGCATCTTCGGCAAAGGATGATATGAGATTGATCCTTCCACCTTCAGGTTGGAGCTCATGGGTGTGATCTTTGAAATCCTCTGCCTTGCCACCTTTCATGATGAAAGACCAAATCCGGGGATTTTGATAATCCGCAAAAAGGTAACGACCCTCGAAGCCCGGGATTTTCGATCCGCGGTAAACATAGCCGCCGGTGACAGAAAGACCTTCTTCCGGACCGTTACCATGTTTGTAAACATACACAGGCCCGACGTGATCGGATGGAGCATCACCACCAGCGGATTTGGCAGGAGTTCCGATATCACCTTCACGCAATCTCCAGCCGAAATTCTTTTTCGAGAGGTCTTTGAGATGAATGACGTTGATTTCCTCCCAATGATTCTGTCCGACATCGGCGATCCATAAGTCACCGGTCTTCCGATCAAAAGAACAACGCCATGGGTTACGCAAACCCCTGGCAACGATCAATGGATGTATGTCCTTGTCGTTTCGGTAAGGATTGGTATCGGGCACCTCGTAGCCTTTCTCACCGGAAACATCCAAGCGCAACACTTTGCCAAGCGGCGAGCTCATGTCTTGTGCGAGATTTTTGGGATCGTTTCCGGATCCACCATCTCCCGTGGCGATGTATAGATATCCTTCGGGACCGAATTCCAACCATCCGCCGTTATGGTTCGAAAAGGGTTGGTCATATTCCAAAATTTTCACGGCTGTCTCAGCATTCGTTGTCAGGCCATCTTTTGAAACGAATCGCATGATCAACGTATCCCCATCCGCTTCGTTAAAATTGACATAATAACGTCCCGTCTTATCGAAATCCGGAGCAAACGCCAAACCCAGCAAACCTTGTTCATTACCTTTTCGGGTGACTTGATCATTTATTTTTAAAAACGGTTTTTCCGATCGCTTGCCAGTTTTCAAATCGACGATCCACACCGTCCCTGCCTGCTCCATGACCCATAGCTTGTCTTTGACAGAACGAGGCGCGCCTGCCCAAACGGGTCGTTCGAAACCTTTTGCCAACAACTCGGTCGCCAACTGCCCGTTTGCGAAAGAGCCGAATAAAAATGAACAAACCAGCAATATCCCAGATACCTTCATAACGACGAAAATTAGCTGTAAATCCCGCTGTTGCAAGTGATCGATTTCACTTATTTCCAGTTCTGATGACATGAGCTTCATATCGGCTACAGCCTTGAATCCGTATCGTTTACGCCTGACAGCCAGGCAGAATATCTCACAATCCACGCCTACCCATTGATGAAACCCATCCTGTTTTTCCTGTTTTCTGCCGCATATGCCATCGCAACTCCCACCGATGATTTCATCGAGATGGCAGCCAAGACTCACGGTGCTTTGGGTGAGAAGGCCGCACGGTTTCTGGTAAGTCACATGTCTGAGGCTGACAAGAAATCCCTCACTGCGGAATTCCTGGTCGAGAACCTTGATCTGGCAATTAAAACCCGCAGCACTTTCCCATGGGCAAAAGACGTTCCGGAAGAAATTTTTCTCAACGACGTTTTACCTTACGCCGTTTTCGATGAACCGCGCGATCCATGGAGAGCTGATTTTTTAAAGAAAGCCACCCCACTCGTCAAAAATGCCAAATCGGCATCCGAGGCCGTGCAAATTCTAAATCGGGATTTTTTCAAACTCATCAACACCCACTACAACACCAAACGGGAACGAACCAATCAGTCACCCAAAGAATCAATCGCTCAAGGCAAAGCCACTTGCACGGGACTTTCCATCATCTTGGTCGATGTCTGCCGCGCCGTTGGAATTCCTGCCCGTGCTGCTGGAACGCCGATGTGGTGGGACAAAAGTGGCAATCACACTTGGGTGGAAGTTTGGGACAATGGCTGGCATTTCACGGGAGCAGATGAACACGATCCAAAAGGCCTCAATCATGGCTGGTTCATCGAAAACGCCTCCAAAGCCGATGAAAACCATCCCGCACATTCCATCTACGCAACATCTTGGAAAAAAGACCAAGGCATTTTCCCGATGATGTGGTCACAACGGAATCCCAACGTAGGAGGAGTGAATGTCACGTCGCGTTACAAAACAAAAGTAACGTCCATTCCCACGACCATCGGCATTCGATTTTTCGATGGCGATGAGAGGATCGCTATCAAAGGGAAGCTTACCACCGATTCGGGTTTCCCTATCGGTGATTTCGAAACCAAATCTGGCACGGCGGATCTGAACGATGTGGCACGCAAGATTGTTACTCCCGGCCAATCCTACCGCCTGTATTTTGAGATCAAGGGCAAACGACTCGAAACCGCTCCCTTCATCGCAAAGGAGGCGGATCGCAATCTCCAAGACATCCGCATCAAAGATCTCCAGCCAGCACCTGATTTCAGCGATGATTCCAAATCCCTTTCCAAAGAACTCGCTCCGCGTGCGATCCGTTATGTTTACGATTCGATTGTCTTTTCTGAAAAAGATGAACGCACCGCCGAGTTGGAACAAAAAACCATCGTTCACGGTGATAAGACGATGCGTTGGCTGGAAAAAACTTTTGGCGAAGCACCTGCGACAGGCCGTTCGTTATGGATCTCCATGCACGGCGGCGGCGAGGCACCCGCACACATCAATCACCAACAATGGCAAAACCAAATCCAGCTCTACCAACCCGATGAAGGCATCTACATCGCACCGCGCGCACCAACCGATAAATGGAACATGTGGCATCAAGAACACATCGATCCTTTGTTCGCACGCCTGATCGAAAACATGGTCGCTTTGCGAGGGGTCGATCCCAATAAAATTTATCTCATGGGCTACTCAGCGGGCGGTGATGGGGTTTGGCAAGTCGCGCCGCGCATGGCGGATCACTTTGCCGCAGCATCGATGATGGCCGGCCATCCGAACGAGGCATCGCTTCTCGGCCTGCGAAATCTACCTTTCGGTATTTTCATGGGCGCCAATGACGCTGCGGTGAACCGCAACAAAGTCGCGGTGGAGAAATCCGCGGAGATCCTCGAACTCCGGAAATCCGATCCCGAGGGTTATGTGCACATGTCCCGCATCTACCCCGGCCTGGGTCATTGGATGGATCGCAAGGACACCGAGGCCTTGCCTTGGATGAAAAAATTCTCCCGAAATCCATGGCCTGCTAAAATCATCTGGTATCAGGACGATGTGATCCATAACCGTTTCTACTGGCTGCAAATCCCCAAGGGAACCGCAGCAAAGGAACAAAAGATCACCGCGGCAATCGATGGACAGAAAATCCAAATCTCCGGAGATGTACCGAAAGGAACGCAACTTCTGCTCTCCGACGAACTGATTGACCTCGATCAAGTCGTCGAATTTTCAGTCAATGATCAACCATCCGTAGCTGTCAAAGTGGTTCGTAATTTAAAAACGATTCGTGAGGCTCTTGGAAGCCGACTTGATCCGGCGGCCGCACCCACCGCGGTGGTGACTTGTCCATAGACAAGCGATCTCCAAGCCCGCATGAGCCTGAAAATCTCTCACTCAGCCGTTTTTTGTTTTTTCAGCCATTCCTCGAAATGCTTGTCCCTTGCGTCTTGTTCCAACTTCCCAAGGTCGGAGTAATACATCATTCTCAAATCTTGAACGGGACGCTTTCCGAGAATGACCGTAACCTCTATCAATGGATCCTCACCGAGACGTTTCATGAGAAAGACCACTTTTCGCAGAGGCTTGTATGAGGCAACGGTTTTGATAAATTCATCCGTAGGTCCTACTTTTTTACCGTCCATTGAGACAATCACATCGCCCGCTTTGATTCCAGCCAGCTCCGCTTGACTTCCGGGCATGACATAATTGACCCTGATACCCGTTTTCGGCTTATCATTTCCGGGTAAATCAAGTATCTCATCCGCCAACTGAAGACCGAGGTATCCCTGACCCTCATTCATATAGTCTTTATCACTTCTGGATCGCAGCACTCGCAGACACCTTAACCGCACCTCGGGATCATCCGAATCCCGGTGAACTCTGTAAATGGCGGCTACCCCTACCTGTCCTTTTTCATCCACCCATTTTTCAATCTCAGCCTGGGATGACTCACGCACGTTGAATTGCTCGGATGCAAGCCCTTCGAGCAGTTTCTGCGGTATCGTCTCCGCCAGGGACAAACCCGCCAGAATCACAGAACATATAATGCACCTGCCCCGTATATTCATAACAGTTCGAACCTGCTGGAATCGTTAAAATTATCGACCAAGCCAGTCTTTCTGAGGAACGTCAATCGTGTCGTCAGGATAGACCTGGAGTTTCATAAACTCAGGATCCGTCACATCGTAAGTCTTGGGCTTACCTGCCCGAAACAAAGTGACACGTCTCATACTGCCAAATTCTGTCGGTCCACCGGCATTTTGGATAGCCTGATAAATCGTGAGGTTGTTGTTAAACTTGACTGGGCCAGGGCGGCGAACCTGACCACCCACAACCACCAGTTCATCTTTCACACCGCCACCCCCAGTGGTGGATACAACTTGAATGGTCGGACTGTTATAAATTTCCGCGGCCTTGTAAGCATTTTGAATCGCGGCCGCCAAGGCTTCCGGAGCTAATCCGGCAGCCCTCATGAGCCCAATGTGTGGCAAGTTCACCATTCCAGTATCGGAAACCGGATACATGGCATCTATTTTACCTTTCTCCTCGAGCGGCACACCCATGATGGTGATTTGAACGGATGTACCAGCTTCGATTTGAGATAACGCACGAGTCATCACCATCAACAAAACAAGCAGGATCTGGAATTTCGGTTTCATGGGAGTGCGGGGTTCGAAATAGGAGTGTTCAAAACAAGTTAAACCACAAAAGCCTTAATACAAGTCGGAGTCTTTAGGTTCACTTGGAGAAGTTGTGACCTTTTTGGATGATCTGCTGGGCGCGATGGCAGAAGTCAATTGGGAATCAGCCGGCGTGTAATAGTTATAATAACTCGTGTAGTATTCATACTGGCTGTCACTGCGAATATCAACGTTGTTGAGAACAACACCGATCACGTGACCGCCAACATTCTCCACGGCTTGTTTCACCCGCATGAGCATGTTACGGGGAAGTTTGCGGTGCTGAACGACGATGATCGTCAGGTCCACTTCACTAGCCAGAACGGAAGCATCACTCACACCAAGAATGGGAGGACTGTCCACCAACACCAGATCAAAGCGTTGTTTCACATCTTCAATCAAATCAGACATGCGACGTGAGTTGAGAATACCAGCCGCGTCCGCTGGCAAAAGCCCTGAAGGCATCAAATAAAGATTGTCCACCGGACTCTGCAGAATCACATCCTCCAGCATTAACTCGGTGGTAAGGTAATTGGTCAAACCGACGGAATTGTTAATGTCAAAGAATGTGTGCAAGCGTGGCCGCCTAAGGTCACCATCTATCATCAGGGTCGTGTATCCACCTTGCGCGCAGATGTATGCCAGGTTGACGAGGGTTGTGGATTTGCCTTCGCCTGCTCCGCCGGAAACCACTGTGATGGAATTGGCTTCGGGATTCTTACGATTGAACTCGATGTTTGTTCTGAGAATCCGATAGGCCTCCGCATCCGGACTCATGCCATGTTGTTTGAACAGGATTCCGATATCTTTGGGAATCACCGCCAAAACCGGAACTTGCAGGTAGCGCTCCACGTCCTCCAAGCTCTTCACTGAAGTATCGATGTATTCGAGGAAGAACGCAATACCTACGCCGAACACGAGTCCGACCACCAAGCCCAGAGCTAGATTGAGCGGTATGTTTGGGCTAACGGGTGAATCGGGCAAGGCTGGATAATTATGAACCGCGATGGTTGGCTCGGTCATGTTTTTATCAATTTCCGCACTGGTAAGCTTCAGCTTCATGGTATCCAGCACGTCTTGCTTCTGCTCAAAATTCCGCTTCGCTTCAAGATACTCGCGGGTGTCAATGCTGCGCTCAAGAGCATCTTTCTTGGTCTCGTCTTTTTTCAACTCGGCTTGAGCCAAGCGTTGCTTGAGCATGTCAAACTGACCCTGCAAACGCATGCGGAGATTGACCACGCCTTCCATCAACTGAGCGTGCATCGTATCCAACACCTGCTGATTCGAAACGACCGTGGGGTGTTTGTTTCCATAGCCATTGGCTTTCAGCCCATCGATCTCGCGCTTCAATTGCAGATACTGCGGATAGAGGACTTTGATAATGTTATCCGGAAGATCCAAGCCTGCTGCGAAAACCAACAAATCCTCCGAATTGAATTGGAGCAGACTCTTGATCTGTGACTCGAGTTGTATCATTTCGCTCTGAAGCTCCGTGTATTTCTGAAGGGCGAATATCGCGGACTGGTCCTCATTGAGAGCTCCCTGGTTTGCCGTAGTACGATCCGCGTAGTAAATGAGATCCTTGATCCGGCTGAGCGTTGTCAGGTCTTTATATGCTTCCTGAGTTTCATCCTCTTGAGCTTGGACAGCTTTTCTCAGCTCACTTATCCCTTTCTCAAGAGATGCGTTTTCTGTTTCCTCACGGTAATTTCTATAGGCCTCCGCAACTTCTGCGGCAATGTCGCGCGCATCGTCTTTTTCGGTGTAACGAACCGTGATGGAAATCAGATCCGTACCTCGAATATTATCCGTTTTGACGATGCTTTTCAGAATGTTAAGCGCCTGCTCATTATTGGTTTCCCATTTATTGGCGAGATCCAGCTGCTTGATGACCCGGATCAAAGAGTTGGTACTTTTGATGATTTCAAACTCCGTACCAAAAAACTGCGGAGTCATCATTGCAATTCTCGAACCGGTTACCTTATCCAAGGGTTCGAATGCCTTGCCACGCGGCTTGACCTGGATGACAGCAGAGCTCTCATACTTTTCAGGCATCACGTAAGTAATGACGGATGCCGTCATGAAGACGAGTGACAGTGTCAGGAGAATGATACCGTAACGATTCTTGATAACCTGCCAATAATCGAAAGCGTGCAGCGTGGCTTCTTTTTGCTGTTCAGTGAAATTCATTAAAAACGTAAAGGTGAAATCAGAAAATATGATGGAGTGCTACTGGAATAAAAAACTCCCGCAACCTTTGATAGCGCGGGAGCATGATTTTTTCAAGTTGAAACAGCTACCTTATAGATCATGGGATTTAGAATTCGGCCTGCAGTCCGACGCTGATACGATTGCGGTCGTAACTCCGGTTTTGAAGGTCGGAATCCACAGTGGTGAAGTTATAGGTCAGCGATGCTTTAAGATACTCGGTAAGATTCAGAGAGGTTCCGAGGTAGGCATTGACAAGCATCTCGCTTTGATCGGGCTGGGAAGCGCCGCCCACAACCTCGCGGCCATTTTCAAAGGATGCGCTGATCACGTCAATTCCGCTGAACAAGGAAAGTTTTTCGGAGATTTGATAAGTGGCTTGAGTTCCCAAACGAAGCGTCAAGCGGCTATCATACTCGGTTAGCGCGGGCAAACTGACCACCGTATCATAAACTTCCGCACCGTAGCGGACAAATCCGCTGACCATCAACTGTTGATTGACTTGTGAGCGAAGGGTAAGCTCAAGGTAAGGGCTAGTGCTGTTCTTGCCATTAACCGCATCCACTTCGCGGAACTGGGCACCCGCGCTGCCGATCAAAATCGTACTTGGTGAGAAGCGATGCTCGGCGCCAATTAGCAGAAAGGTATCTGTCGAATCGGTGGATTGCTCGGCACCGGTGGTCTGAGCATAACGAATGGTCGCGGTGCCAACGGTTTGAGGGGAAAGCACATATCTAAACTGATTGTAGAGGGTCGATGTGAAACGGTCGGAGTTGGCAGTCTCGCTGTAATCCAACATAGTAAGCTTTATACCCGTGTAGGTTGCGAGGCGCTCGGTCCAGCGATATCCCAGAGCGTTATCGATATCCAAGAAAATGTATTCACTGGACTGGCGGTTGGTTGCGACACCGTAAGAATAGTCAGGCTCCAATTCATAGGAGATGAAATTGCGGGTAACGAAGCGGAGCCTTTCGTCAAAACGGTGGGTCAAATTGAACCCCGCACGCATTTGACCGTAGGTATCGTCCGAACCTGCTGCAATAGGCTCATCCAAATAATAAAGTAACCCCAGCTTCGCCATGACATCCCAAGTTGTCTGGGGTGCGGCGCTTGAAAACTCCATCGCAGTGTATGGATTGAGGGCAAATGTCTGATCAGCAGGTCCGGGATCAGTGGGTGTGGTATTATCATCCCAAACGGCAGACATACCAACACTCCATTTGATGGGAAAGGTTTCCTCGGCCTCCTCGTTAGGAACATGATAAAGACCTCCAGCATAAGCGGAAATAGCCAAGGTGAGGGATAAGAAACTAGTAGTGGAAAGAATTTTCATGCAGCGGAGAAGATCGAAGAGGGGTAAATGAAATGGTTTAATGGACTGATCAGCTTGTCTCGTGATTTACGATGCCGGTGTCGGAGGAGTGTTGGGAAGGTCACTAATTATTCCAGTTGTATTTTCTGTGAATGTTAAGGGATTAGCGCCGGCGTTGTTGATTTGTACCACTGCATTTGGCGCGACTTGGATGGCAGCAGCAACGATAGCATTCTGGGAGCCGGGTGCCGCGTTGATGGCTGTGGCAACAATCTCACCCACAAGGAACGGATTCACATCGTTCGGCTTACCTCCGAGAGCGACATTACGAGCAGAAACCGAGGGAGAGTTGGCGTTCATTTCACTGAAAGCCAAGATCAATGCACTAACGAATACATCCGCTGACTCTGGAAATGCTTTACAAGCCGCAGCTAAAAGTTCGAGGGTCGCATCTTTGTCGCCTTTGGCGACTGAGTCTTTAAGCGCTTGAGTAGCAGACTCGACGGTGGCGAGAGCCTCCGATTTTTGGGCGCTTGCTTGGGCCGTATTGGCTGGCGCTGTTTGCGCATGGGCATTTGATAGAACCATGGACACTCCAATGATCAAAATATTGAGATACAGTTTCATAAGTATTTAGCCTTATTAAGGGGAGGTTGATATTGAGAAAAAATGACTTGGAGCGGGCAGCGGGAATCGAACCCGCATGTCTAACTTGGAAGGATAGCGCTTTACCACTAAGCTATGCCCGCTTGGATGTCGTGAAAAATTTCACATTTTAGGGGTTATCAAGCAAGTATTTTTTACGTTTTTCTTAACCATACGAGCCGTAATTAAGCCCAGGTGTAGCTTGTCGGATCGAAGATTTTGAGCAGGACCCCGAAAATCGGGCCAGAGGCTAAGCTATGATTGTGGTGTGTGGGTGCGGACTGTAAACCGAACCAACACAAAAAAAAATGAAAGGCAAACGCAGAAGACACGACCCCGAATTCAAGGCCCGCGTGGCGCTTGAGGCG
>CAMCBV010000055.1 GCA_945873125.1 Prosthecobacter debontii | reverse complement strand
TCGACTGCTGCCACCCGTAGGTGTCTGGACCGTGTCTCAGTTCCAGTGTGCCTGATCGTCCTCTCAGACCAGGTACCCGTCATTGCCTTGGTGAGCCGTTACCTCACCAACAAGCTGATAGGGCGCGAACCAATCCTATAGCGACAGCCTTGCGGCCACCTTTACTCTTGCGAGACTATGGGGTATTAATCCAAGTTTCCCTGGGCTATTCCCCACTATAGGGCATGTCATTCACGTGTTACTCACCCGTGCGCCACTAAACAAAACAAGTATTACTACATGTCTTATCCCGTGCGACTTGCATGTCTTAAACACGCCGCCAGCGTTCGTTCTGAGCCAGAATCAAACTCTCCGTAAAAAATTCGGTTGGCGTATCTTTCAAAGTCCTAAGACCTCTAGGATATCGTATTCCAAATTGACCTTATAAGGACCTAAGTCCTTACGTACTGCGCGTTATTTCGCGCAGCGCACAATTTAATCTTTTTCTTCATCCCAACTCAATCTCATCTGCTTACGACTGCCAAATTCAATCTTCCGATCTCTCTTGGCACGATTTTCGCTGGGTCACACTGTCAAAGAGCTTGTTTCGAGGGGACTAAAAAGCCGATCGGGTAACCCATGAGAGGTGAACCTTCGCTCACTTCATGCACTTACCGCGACCGACTGAGAGTCTCTCGCGCCGTAGCATTTCGCGACGGCGGGCGAAAGCTACACACCTCCCCCACCTGACGTCAATACGTTTTCTTCATTTTTTTTAAGTTTTTTCAAGGACTCTTCAATCCCTTGAAATACTTGAGACAAAAGCACTCCAGCCGGTCCGATCCATCACGCGTCCCTCCGTCAAATCAACTCATACCCGCAACACCTACCATGGAAAACCTCCCTCACCACCCACTCATTCGGAAACACTTCCTATATGTTTCCGGCAATACCTCTCAATTACTACACGCCTAGTAGCAACACATCCCAAACCTCCAATCATCCAACCTTCAGAGACGGACCGCAAATTTGACCTTGCTGCCGATGGGATACGCTTGTGACGGCACCAGTTGCATCCGGCGATGAATGCCTACGAGCAAACCCACAGCGGCAAGGCTGATGACCAGGCTCGTTCCGCCGTAACTTACGAAGGGAAGCGGCAAGCCATCGTTTGGAAGAACGGCGGTTGTGACGCCGATGTTGACGATCGCGGGAACAACGATGACACAGGTCAGTCCCAGGGCGATACAGCGTTCAAAAACCTGTTTGGCTTGCAGCGCGATTCCGATTCCACCAATCGCAATTAGAACATAGCAGAGCACGACGCCCAAAGTCGCGATCAGGCCGAGTTCTTCTCCGATCACTGGGAAAATGAAATCGATGTGGGCAAATGTGAGAGTTCCGAACTTTTCGACACCGTTGCCTAGACCGACTCCCCAAGGGCCGCCATTGCCCAGAGCAAGGAGCGCGCGCCACTGCTGCATACCGCGATCGAGTTGGTGAACGGGATTTTCCAGATCCAACCAGGCATCAATCCGACCCCGTCGGTTGGAATCATTGAGGATATACCATATGGCGAAGGAGATGCTCGCAAGCGCTGTCGGAAGCATGAGGATCAGGCGAGTGCCGACACAAAACATCATGGCTCCAACCGTCACAGCCAGCGCGAGAGCTGTTCCCACATCCGTTTCAGCACCAATCAAACCGATGGGGACCAATGCGATCAAGCCCGGCAAAATGAATCCGCGCCAAAAAGTTTTCACTTCGGTTTGCCATCGCGAGAACCAAGATGCGAGCGCGACGACCAAGGCGATTTTAGCTGCCTCGGAAGGTTGGAACTGACCTAAGCCAGGCAGCTCAATCCAGCGTTTTGATCCATATTGTTCGACATTGATCGCGGGAACAAAGCAAAGCACCAAAGCGACACAACTTATTACATAGGCGAGGGGAGTCAGATAACGAACCCACTCCATAGGCATTCTTGCCATGAAAACCGCGACGATGATGCCGCCGCCCACCATGCAAGATTGCCTGATCACAAAGTAGTAGGGAGTTTCCAGTCCGCGAACCCAAAAACCCGTACTCGCCAACATCACCAAGCCCAACCCGCAAAGGGCGGCTACGGCGACGATCAGAAGAGTTGAGCTGTGTTTGAGCACGGATGGATTTTTTTGATAGCCTGTTGAGGACGGAACCTCGAAAAGAATCAGGGAATTTTGAGCACCTGGCCCGCTCTGATTTTATTTGGATCCGAGATACCGTTCATGCTCATCAACTCTTTCTCGGTGAGGTTGTATTGTTTGGAAATTTTCCAAACGGTCTCACCGGACTTAATGGTATGGGTTTTGCCCGCGTTTCCGACTTGCAGGGCTTTAGGTATGGCTTTGGACTGATTTGCGGCATTAGATGAAGTGTTTGGAGTGAGTGAAATCTCGACCAGACCGCTCTCGGATTCATTCGGCGTGGCCTGATTGCGAATTTTCTCAACTTCAGCCGGCTCGATCGCGACAATGCGTTTGGCCAGCGGAATGCGGAGCACGGCTCCCGCACGAATATCAACTCCGCGGTTGAGCTTGCGAAGCTCGGCTTCATCCACCCCGAACTTAGCGGCGATGATCGCATAATTGTCACCCTTCTTCACCATGTAAGGCTTGTCCCCACTGCTAGGTTGTGGGAGCCGATCAGTTCTTTCCGGTGATGCGGCGCGTGGGGCGGGCTCATCAGCAACCTTGTTTTGATTTGCGGCCACGGGCGCCGCGGTTCTTTCCGAAAGATACTGCTTGTGGATGAAGATCATGCCGATTGCCAAAATATGGATCGCAAAAATGATCGAAAGCGAACGCGAGATATTGATGCCGGAATCGTTGAAATCCTCGGGAGAGGCGGTTGCTGCGGATGCCCGCTGCTTGCGGAATTTCGTTTTGTTGAAAAGACGAGCATAGACCGTCTTATGCACAGGTTTGCGGCGAGTTGGAATTTGATCGGGTTTCATGGGATTTGCTTGGGATGATGTTAATGAAGTTGTTGAACGATGTCTCTGAAAACATTTCCGCGATGCTCGTATCCTTTGAACTGATCAAAAGACGAAGTACCTGGGGACAGAAGAATGGTGGAACCGCGCGGTGCGACAGCACGCGCGTGATGGATGGCCTCCTCAAGAGTTGATACCGTGGAACTTGGCACAACCGTGCCAAATAGACTGGCAAGAGGTATAGCGATCTCGCCGAATGTTATGACTTCCAAAACCTGTTTTTGAAGAAACGGCAACACGGTTGAGTAATCCAAACCTTTTTGTTTACCCCCTGCAATCAAGATAACCGGACGGGTTTGGGAACGGATCGCGCATTGCAAGGCATGAAGGTTGGTTGCTTTGGAATCATTGAGATATTCAACCCCATCAAGCGTCCGGATCAATTCACAACGATGTGGCGGAGGTGCGTAGCCCTGAAGCGCGCGACAAATCGTTTCCGTATCGATACCAAATGCCATGCATGCCGCCATCGCGGCCATAGCATTTTCTGCATTGTGAAGCCCGCGCAAAGAAGTTCCCGTCTCGATATCCAAAATCACTTCCCCACCGTAAACAATCGTCTTTCCATCCGAATGAAAATCCGCATCCGTGCACTCCGTTGAGAACGTGATGACCTTGGGCACCAACTGTCCCAGGTCCTCGCCGTATCGAGCGATCACGGTGTCCTCTGCGGTTTGATTTTCGAAAATCCGGAGCTTGGCGTTTTTGTAGGCTTCAACCGTCGGATACCGATCCATGTGATCCGGCGCGAAATTCAACCAAACGGAAACATTCGGACGCAGAGTGTGAACGGTCTCAAGCTGAAAGGAAGAGAGCTCCAACGAAATCGCCGCCGGAATTTCGGATCCGAGCAAAACCTCGGAAAAGGGAACCCCGTAATTTCCGCAGGGAGTTCCGGTCATGCCAGCTTCCTTGAGAATCCGAGAAACCAACTCGGTGGTCGTGGTTTTCCCGTTGGTTCCTGTGATACCGATGATGCCACCGTGATAGAATTTCGAAGCGAATTCCGTTTCTCCCATCAAGATCGTGCGCACCGCAAAAGCCTGCACCAAGGGCGAATAAGTATCGATGCCGGGGCTGAGAACGATCATGTCGGCAGAAAAATTTTCCGCATCACCGATTGTTAGATTGGAATGAACCCGGACGCCCGCGGGAAGATTTTGAAACACTTCGGGACCACCTTGATCCCACATCGAAACACTCGCCCCCTCGCGTAAAGCCAAAGCCGCCGCAGCGACACCGGAACGCCCGGCGCCAAAAACGGCGACGTGCTTTCCGGAAATTGTGAAGGTTTCGTTCATTGTTTTCATGAGCCATCAGGCAATTTTAAGCAGGGCGATCCCGAACAGGGCGAGCATGATGGATAAAATCCAAAAACGTATGATCACTTGGGATTCATGCCATCCGAGCAACTCGAAGTGATGGTGAATCGGCGCCATTTTGAAGATGCGTTTCTTGCGAAGTTTGAAGGACCCGACTTGGAGCATGACCGAAAGCGCTTCCATCACGAACACTCCGCCGATGATGACGAGTAACAGCTCCTGCTTGGTGCAAATGGCAGCCGTGGCAAGCGCGCCGCCGATGGCAAGAGAGCCGGTGTCTCCCATGAAAACTTTCGCCGGATGACAGTTGAACCAGAGAAACCCGAATGAGGCTCCAGCCAGAGCCATGAGAAAGACGGCGAGCTCCTGCAAATGGTGGTTGTGAGGGATGACGAGGTATTCGGTCGCCAAAAAGAAATGACCCGCGAGATATGCCAACATGGCGTAACTGAGAGCCACGGAAATCGTGCATCCCGTGGCAAGCCCGTCGAGGCCGTCCGTCAGGTTCACCGCGTTCGAGCAACCGACGATGATGAACGCAAAGAACGGAATCACGAAGATCCCGAGATTGATCAACGGCTCTTTGAAAAGGGGAAAACAAATCTCTCCAATCCCGATCGGGTTGTCACGCAAGCGGAAACCAGCAACCCCGTCCTGAATCTGCTGGGCCGTCGCGTTGAAGCCGGAAATCTCTGTTTTGAAATAGATGAAACTCGAGGCAACAAGGGCAATGACCAGCTGCCAGAACAACTTGGTCCGGCTCGAAACGCCATCGGAGTTTTTCTTTTTCACTTTTGCGTAGTCATCCACAAATCCCAGAAGCCCGCATGCGGCCATCGTGCACGCGCACACGACAACAAAGGGATTGAAAATTCGCGCGCAGACCCATGTCGAGATCAGAACACTCGCCAGAATCAGCACACCTCCCATCGTGGGAGTGCCGATTTTTCCACCGTGGAGCTCGGCGAGCTTGTGAACCTCCGCAGCCGTGCGGATCGGTTGTCCGACTTTCAATGAAATGAGTTTACGAATGATCCACGGACCAAGAATGATCGAAATCGCAAATGCCAGCAGTCCTGCGGTTGCGGCACGGAACGTGACGTATTTGAAAAGATTGAGAAAAGAAAAGGTATGCGCCCAGCCCTCTTGTCCGGCGGAGTTTTCAGCTTGGAAAGCGGCGTACCAAAAATCGTAGATGGCGGTTAACATGCGGTTGGAAAGGCGGTTTGTAGAACTTTTTCAATGGCGGCGGAGCGACTGCCCTTGAACAGGACGACGTCGCCGGAATGCGTGTTGGAGTGAAGCCACCCGGCTGCACTATGAATGTCTGGCAAATGAATCGAATCGGCGCCTGTCGCCATGTTTTCAGCGCCCTCACCTACGGCGATGAGGCACAGGCCCTTGGACTTCGCGAGTTTTCCAATGCGCAAATGCGCCTCGTTCGCAAAGACTCCGAGCTCTCCCATCCTGCCAAGCACCGCAATGCGTCGCCCGCCTTCTGGGACTTCCATATCGCACAAGGTGTCCAATGCCGCCTCCATCGATTCCGGGTTTGCGTTGTAGGTGTCATCCAAAAGCGTGATCCCCTCACACTGGATGCGACGCATGCGGCCGGTTGTTAGATTCACCGATCGCAATCCTTGGGCGATTTGCTGATGGCTCAGTCCGAGCTTCCAGCCCAGGGCTGCCGCGAGCAGGGCGTTGGTGATCATGTGCTTGCCCAAAACCGGAATGAACACTTCGATCCGACCCTCGCCCTCAAAGACCAGATCAATCCAAGTCCCGTCGGTTTGAGGTTTGGGATTTTCAGCACGCACGAGCCCACGTCCGTTGCCAACGTGGATCAGCCGAGCATGGGTTCTTGACCGGAAATACTCATTAAAATCACAACCCGCCGGTGTGAACAAAATTCCGTTTTCGGGCAGGTAACGTGCCAGTGTGCTTTTTTCTTCCGCGATCGCCTCACGCGAACCAAGAAACTCGATGTGCGCCGTTCCGATATTGGTGATGATGCCGTATTGCGGACGGCTGATTTCACAGAGCGGCGCGAGCTCGCCGGAATGATTCATTCCGATCTCAAATACGCCGGCCGTATGCTCTTGGGTTGTCGCCAAAATACTCAGCGGCAGCCCAATGTGATTGTTGAGATTTCCTCGGGTCGAGCTGACGGAAAATTTTTGGGAAAGCACCGAGGTGACGAAATCCTTGGTGGAAGTCTTACCATTTGATCCGGTGATGCAAACGAGAGGAACATGCAACTGGCTCCGCCACCAATAAGCGAGGCGCTGCAAGGCAAGCAGGGTGTCCCCCACTTCGATCACCGCTTTGTTGGCGCCCAATTCACCACCTTCCCATTTTTTTACCAGCGCGACAGAAGCGCCCTTCTCCAATGCCTCCGCGGCAAAGTGATCTCCGTTGAAATTCTCACCGCAAAGTGCCACAAACAAGCCACCGGCAACAGGTTGTCTGGTATCGGTGAAAACTCCGTTCGCCTCCACCGAAACCGAGCCCGCGACGACTTTTGCGCCGAGGATCTCGGAAATCTGTTGAGCTGATGATTTCATCTGGGGTGAAGAGTTTTGTTAGAAACGGGATTCGGGGTTGGCGCGCATCTCAGCGATGACTTCGGTGCGCTTTCTCAATGCGAAGTCGGCTTTTTTCCGGTCATCGAAATCCATCGTGTGATCCGCGAATTGCTGATAAGTTTCATGGCCCTTGCCAGCGATGAGAATGATGTCACCAGAGAGCGCATTACGGATGGCCACCTCAATGGCTTCCGCCCGATCCGGCACACGGATGGAGTTGCACTTTTTAGGCAGGCCGCTTTCGATCTCGCGAATGATATCCGCCGGGTCTTCGGAGCGGGGATTGTCCGAGGTAATCACCAAGCAATCGCTGTTACGGGCGGCGGCGGCAGCCATCAAGGGGCGCTTGCCCTTATCGCGATCACCCCCGCAACCGAACACTGTGATCAAGCGGCGAGGGTTGAGTTCCTTGAGCGTACGGCAGGCATTTTCCAACGCATCCGGGGTGTGTGCGTAATCGACAAAAACCGTCGCGCCTCCTGAATTCCCGACGTTTTCCATGCGGCCCGGAACCTGTGGCGAGTTGGCGAGAGCGGCAATCGCTTGGCGGGGCTTGATCCCGCAGGCACTTGCTCCGGCAATCGCGGCAAGAAGGTTGTATGCGTTGAAGCGACCAATCAAAGGAGCGCGCACCAAATAGGATCTGGCCTTCACGGTAAGCTCAAAGGTCATACCATCGCGCGCTTGCTGAAAATTGTTCGCCCGGAAGTCCGCATTCACGGAAAAGCCGTAGCGAATCACAGACATTTTGCCGTCGAGTTCTTTGGCCAAATCATTTCCTCGCGCGTCATCGACATTGATGACTGCGGTCGGTTTTTTCCCGTTTGGTTGGCTCGCAAGATCACGGAACCAGGAAGCTTTGACATCCATGTATTTCTCGATCGTGCCATGATAATCGAGATGATCTTGGGTGAGATTCGTGAAAATCGCGGCATCAAACGCCAGGTGACTGACGCGCTTTTGGTGGATGCCGTGGGAGGAAACCTCCATGACCGCACCGCGGCAGGCGTTGTCACCAAACGTTTTGAGAATCCTGTTCAATTCTATCGAACCCGGGGTCGTGTGTTTTGCCGCTGTGACGGTCTCGCCGTCATCAATGTGAATGGTTCCAAGCAAGCCGGCACGGTGCCATTCCGTCTTCATGATGTGATGCAGGAGAAACGCGATGGTCGTTTTTCCGTTCGTGCCCGTAACGCCCGCCAACTTCAAACCTGCTGCTGGATTTTCATAAAAGGTCACCGCGATTTGCGCGAGTGCGTCTCTTGAATCCGGGACATGCAACCAACTGATAGACGCAGACAAATCCGAAGGCGGAGCGATCTCCGCCAGAATCACCGAAGCTCCCGCGCGGATCGCATCGTTTATAAAATCATGACCATTGATCGAAGTTCCGCGGATTGCCGCATACAGACAACCTTTTGAAACGGCGCGCGAGTCTGCGGTGATTGCGGAAACATCCACATCAAGCGGTCCGCAGACCGTGACAGGTTGTAAGTTAGAAATGAGTAGGCGAAGGAGCATGTGGCTTTGAAATAATCGTTACCGGGTTGCGACCGTTTCAGGGATCGGCTCGGTAGGTTGGAGATTCATGTGTCTGGCAAGTCGCTGTGCGATTTGAGAAAAAATCGGGGCGGCGATCGTGCCTCCGTAACGCGGATATTCCTTGGTCAGCGGTTCATCGATGACGACATAGCAGACAAATGCGGGATTTTCCGCCGGCATGAATCCCGCGAATGAAACCACATAAGCGCCATCGACATATCCGCCACGTTTCGGATCGTGCTTGATGGCCGTGCCGGTTTTGCCGCATGTCTTGTATCCCGGAACTGCAGCCTTGGTGGCGGTCCCGCCAAGCAAGGTTACCTTGTGCAAAGCCGCCCGCATTTTTTCTGCGGTTTGCGCAGAAATCACCTGGCCACGACTGACGGTCGGGAACTCCTCGACGACGGTTCCGTCGTTGGCGATCAGAGATTTAACAATTTTTGGACGCAACAACCGACCGTCGCCGGCGATCACCGAGTAGGCAGCCGCCATTTGGATGGGAGTCACTCCAATATAATAACCGTAGGATGCGCGTGAAAAATCCACCGGAAGCTTGGGTATCGCCGCTGTGCCTGGATTTTCTCCGCTGAGCTCAATTCCAGACGCCGAGCCAAAGCCATAGGCATGGACATATTCGTAGTAACGCTTCACTCCAAGTCTTTTGGCCATATTCCAACAACCCGGATTGTTCGACTTCTGGATAATCTGATCAAAAGTCAGCATGCCGCTTGAGTGTCCGTCTTTGACTGTGAATTTATTTTCCTGCACCACACTCGGGCAGTTGAATACCGTAGACGTTGTCACCAAACGCTCCTGCAGCGCGGACGATGTTGGCACGATCTTGATGGTCGAGCCCGGCTCATACTTCGCTTGGATCGCGTAGTTGAAAGAATTTTCGGCAAGGTTTTCCTTGTGATTGAGATCAAAATGCGGCCGGGAAGCCATCGCCAAAATCTCACCGTTGTGCGGATCCATGACGATCACCGCGCCTTGCTTGGACTTGTATTTCAGCAAGCCGGCATCGAGCTCTTCCTCCACAATCGCCTGCATGCCGATGTCGATGGTGAGCTTGGCGTTCAGCCCCGCCCTTGGAGGCAATAAGCTGCCGGAATTTCCGGGAACCACCAACCCGCGTGCATCCCGCAAATGCTCTCTGCGTCCGTCACGCCCGGCAAGATATTTTTCGAAGTAGGATTCAATCCCGAACTTGCCCTTCATACGATAAGTCTTTTGGCCGTTTTCGAGTTCTTCTTCAACCTCTCCGGTAAAACCTGTTAGATGAGTCGCCATCTTCGGGTTCGCATACCATCTTTTGATCGAGTTTTCGAAAACGAATCCTTCGATGTGATTTTCATCCACGATCTCGCGCAGTCGTTCCGCGATATCATCCGGCATGTCCTTCGCGATGGGAAACCACTTGGCCTTGCTGCTCACGATTTTTTCGCGGAGTTCATCGCGTTTCATCCCGATCGGCCGGGCAAGCAGGCCGATGGCATAATTCAGGTGCTTTTGAACGATAACATCCGGTAGTTCCGTGGAGAGAATTTCACCACGCAACACACGCATGCGCTTGATTTTTTCCTCAGAATCCAGCTTCACCCAACCCGCCTCCTTCGAGGCCATTTCATAGGCCAACCCGAACGCGGCGAGCTTCGGGTCAAACAAATGGTTCTTGTCCACGTAGATCGAGGATACGGGAATGCTTTTGGCGATGGTTTCCTCGTTGCGATCCACCACCATGCCGCGCATCGCGACGATACGCTCGATACGATGATAAGCTTTTGCAGAAGACTCCGCATAACGCTTGCGGTCAACGAGTTGAATCTGGATCAGCCGCCACGAGAGCCCGCTGAGCAGGATCACAAGAAACACGCACAGGAATAGGCAGCGGTTTTGAAAAGCTCGATTCACAGATTGGTGTTAGAAGAAGCGACAGCGGTTGGTTCGGAAGGAAGGACTTTTTCGGTAACACCTGCGGGTATCGGGCGCAGGGTCGTACCCAAATCTTCAAGTGTCTTGCGCATCGCAAAAAGATTCAAAAGCTGGTCCTGGCGCATTTGTACCGTGCGGATGTCGAGCTGGTGTTTTTCGATCCGCCGCTCCACCACATCGATGTCCCTCATCGCCTTGATCTGGCAGTTGCGGTAATACACGCGCATCACTCCGCCAACCGCACCAAGGGCCAAGGCGAGAATCAGGCAAAAGATCGTGAATGATGAAATGCGGCTTTCGGTTTCTTGACGGCGGCGATTCATGATTTTTTGATATCGGGAGTTGGAAGCTCGGGACCGGAAAGCTGAGCAACCCGTAGCTTTGCGCTGCGGGCTCTTGGGTTGGAGGCGGTCTCCGTTTGTCTTGGGGCGATGGCTTTTTTGGAAATCAGCCGGTATTTGAAATCAGGGTTGGGCCGGGGCGCCGGCCACGTGGGGTCATCAATGTAAGGTTGCGAATGATGCCGGAGAAACCGTTTCACCATCCGGTCTTCCAGGCTGTGGAAGGTGATGATGAGCAAACGGCCACCCGGCTTAAGCACCTTGGAAGCGGATTCGAGTATGGATGCCAGCGATTCAAGTTCCTCGTTGATTGCCATGCGGATGGCTTGGAACGAACGTGTCGCGGGATGGATTTTACTGTTACGGCCCACCGCGTTCTCGATGCAGGCAGCCAGTTCCAAGGTGGTGGCAAATGGCTTTTTCTCACGTTGCGCGACAATCGCACTGGCGATACGGCGCGATCTTGGCTCCTCGCCATAGCTGAAGAGAATCCGCGCGATCTCGGCTTCAGGCCAAGTGTTAACCAGTTCCGCTGCGGTCATGGTCGCGTTCGGTCCCATCCGCATATCCAAGGGACCTTCACGCATGAAGGAAAATCCGCGCTCAGCAGAATCCAGCTGGCGAGATGACACGCCGAGGTCTAACAGCAGCCCGTCCGCCAACCCGCCGGCAGCGATTTCCTCGTAAGAGGGAATCTCGGAAAAATTCGCGTGAAAGGTGGAGAACTGCGCACCAAAAACCGACAGGCGTTTCTCCGCGTGCGCGAGAGCTTCCGGATCACGGTCCACTCCCAACACCCTGGCCCCTGTCTTGAGCAGCAGCTCGGAATGCCCGCCTCCACCCAAGGTCCCGTCGATGATGAATTTTCCCGGACCGGCTTCCATCATCCCGATGACTTCTTCCGGCAGCACCGGTAGATGATAGCCGCTTGGAGAAAAAGATTCGGACGCCGAGGCCGACAACCAGCCAGGTGCGGACACGGCGTCCGATGGATCACAACCACTCACTGTCCCGAGCTCGTGGTTTTGATTTCTTGTGGAAAAATTAACCGATGCGCGCGCTGACAACCAGCCAGGTGCAGAGCAACGCAACGGTTCAATGAGCGAATGAAGCTCTGTCCCGAGAGACTTCATACGCTTGGCTACGAGAGCCTTGGAAAAGGGAAACGAACGCCGTGCCGACAACCAGCCCGGCGCGGTAACGGCGTTCGTGTTTGCGAAACCCCGCGCCGTCCCTGACGCTTGGCTTCGTGAAAAACGGAAACATGCCTCCCCAGCGCGGCGCATCCACACACTCCAACCCAACCCTGCCGTGTGGCGGATTGCATCGGTGTTGGAGATGTTTGGCTGCAAGAGCATGAAGGATTGTTAGAAAAAATGATGTGTTAGAAAATCGCGAGGTGATCCTCTTCCTCCGGAACGGCGGAGAGTCCGAAGATCTCCTCAAACTTGGCGCGGTTCCAGATCTCGAAATGGCTGTCGCCGGCGGAAAGCATCACTTCGCTGTCAGGCAAGATGCCGGCGTAATCCGCCAGATCTTTCGGAATAAGCAGTTTGCCTTGCTCATTCACGTTTGCCTCACGCAACAGACGCACCAATTTGGTCTTGAGTTGCGACTCTTCTTTCGGCGATGCCGCGTGCTGCTTGATGCGCTCCACCCGGTATTCAAAGGCCTCTTGCGTGAGCACTTTGAGCACCTTCACTCCCTCGGAAATCGATGGCATCAAATTCAACGCCTCTCCCTGAACCGGACGCCAAGCCGGCACGACATTGACCCGATTCTTCGAGTCAGTCTTGTAAGGGAACGAGCCCTTGTATTGTTGGAATGGCGGTATCATCAAGCGACAGCTGGCGAATTTGATGAAAATGAAATACACTTTCGTACACTTCTTGCACAAGCAGAAAGTGAAGTTTTTTGAATCAATTTTGCTAATCTTTGTTTTACAAAGACTTATGAGAAAAAATTTATCGTTTTTACTGGAGTCTTGGGTCGAATTTTAGCCAAAATTCTAAAAAATGAGGGCTGAAATTCTCGTAAAAAGGCGTTTTTTCCTACAAAGTGTACTAAAATTTCAAAAAATAGCCCCGAGTGTACTCAGGCTTATCGCCGAGACGACCCAGATACCTACACACGCATCACCCTCACTCCCGGCATGGAGCTCCACATCCAACACCTCAGCTGCACCCTGAGCGAGAACACCAAGCACCGCATCCTCAAGCTCATCCAACAAGAAATCCAAAACCCATAACCCGCTCTTACAATCTTTGTCACGGCCACGACAAAGATTGTAAAAATCGGCCTAACCAGCACTCCTGTCTGGCGTGGAAATAAAGCCACAGCAAAAAATGTTAAAGTGCGAGGCCCCCCATTGAGTGGTTCCAAAAATTCGGATTGCGGGATTCTTATTATGCATATATGTTCAGTAATCCCGAACATGCGTGCATCCTCTACAGCCCCCGATCATGATCATCTCTTCGCCATCGCGGAGAGTCAGGACGGATATTTCACGATGGCGCAGGCGCAGGAGGCTGGGTTCGCTCGCAGCACGCACAGCTATCATGTGAGAGAGGGAAATTGGCTCCGTGAACACCGGGGTATCTACCGACTGCGGCAGTATCCTCAAACGGAGCATGCCCGACTGGTTCTCTGGTCGCTCTGGTCAAGAGACCGCAAAGGTCAACCGCAGGGCGTGTATTCTCACGCGACTGCGCTGGCACTGCGTGATTTGTCAGATGTGAATCCCTCAAAGCTGCATATGACAGTACCGATGAGTTTCCGCCGTAATAGCGAAATTCCTGCGGTGCTGGTGCTGCACAAAGCCAAGCTGGATCCTAAAGAGGTCATCCATGAGCGCGGTTATGCCATCACAACAGTGATGCGTTCCATTCAAGATTGCGCCGCTTCTGGGGACGCAGACGTCACCATGCTGGAACAAGCTCTCGCAGAGGGTCTGAGACGAGGACTGGTCACGAGGTCGGAAGTCAAGCAAGTGAAGACATGTGCGGGGGTTACCCCAGTCTTAAAACGAATACTGAATCAATTTTAAACCATGAAATCCTACGCAAACGCATTCGCCTTTCGCCGCGCGCTGGAGGATCGGCTCAATGCAGCATCCAAGACCGAAGGAGTGGATCTTCAGCGCATGAGGAGGCAAGTAGCCTTTGATCGATTGCTAGTGCGATTGTTTGCAGAGGGGAGTCCTCCGTGGAGGCTGAAGGGCGGTTATGCTTTGGAACTGAAGCTCTCAATTGCGCGCGCAACTCGCGATCTGGATCTAGGACTTTCCTCCGGAATGCTGCCGGGAGATGAACTTCTTGAGTCACTCCAAAATGCTGCCGCGCGAAATACGGGGGATTTCTTCGTCTATGCGATTGGAGAACCCGTGATGGATTTGGACGGAGCGCCTTATGGCGGATCACGCCATCCTGTGGAATGCAGCTTGGATGGAAGATTATTTGCCAGATTTCATTTGGATATTGGAATGGGCGATATGAGCAGGACCCCGAAAATCGGGCCAGAGGCTAAGCTATGATTGTGGTGTGTGGGTGCGGACTGTAAACCGAACCAACACAAAAAAAAATGAAAGGCAAACGCAGAAGACACGACCCCGAATTCAAGGCCCGCGTGGCGCTTGAGGCGA
>CAMCBV010000054.1 GCA_945873125.1 Prosthecobacter debontii | reverse complement strand
ACTTTGTAGGTCTTCGTGTATCGCGTGCGCCCTACGCGATCGCTCTTCACTAACGTGCCTGATATTGTCTCTTGTATAGATGTCATAGAATCCAAATCTATGGCATCTATGCTATCCTTGAATAGAGGGGTTCTGTTGGGCGCTTACGGTGATATTGATAAAAACAAGCATAAGCCTGCAGCGGTGCTGGCATTTATGAAAGATGTTGTGCCATGGATGGAAGCGCAGGACTGGATTGCAGGATATGCATGGTTTTCGTTCAATATTGATAGTCCTCCGGGAACAAGCTCCGCGCTTTTTGATCTCAAGGGTAATCTAACGGCTTGTGGTAAATTTTATCGCAGTGTGACTCCTCAAAATTCAAAAGGTGATCAATCGATTGTGATCGATAAAGCGAAATAGGGGTTCATCAACGGATGAGTCTCATCAAATCCCTGTTGGATTTAGGCTGGATTTCTCATGGAATTTGCTTATTTTTATATTTCGATTTTAAAACGATGAAATTGATTCGATTTGGAGAAGCTGGGAGAGAAGATCCGGGAGTTTTACTTGAGGATGGCCGTAGGATTGATGCGAGTGGGGAGTTTATGGATTACGATGAGGCATTTTTTGCCTTGGGGGGGATGGAGAGTATGGCCGAATGGGTGTCGCAGGGCTGCCCGGGAGGGGCTGAGGTTGATCCCATGATTCGGCTGGGTCCTCCGATTGCTAGGCCTTCAAAAATTGTATGTGTGGGCCAAAACTATTTGGAGCATGCTAAAGAAATGGGAGGTGAAATTCCAATCGAGCCCGTGCTTTTCATGAAGGCGACCACGGCATGGAGTGGTCCGTTTGACGATGTCATCATTCCTCGTGATGCGAAAAAAATGGATTACGAGGTGGAGCTGGCGGTTGTGATTGGCAAGAGGGCGCAGTATGTTTCAGAAAAAGAAGCGATGTCTTGCGTCGCTGGTTACTCGGTGTTTTGTGATTACTCGGAGCGTGCGTTTCAGAAGGATCATGGCGGTCAGTGGACGAAGGGGAAAAGCTGTGACAGTTTCGCGCCGATGGGGCCAACTCTTGTATCTGTGGATGAAATCAAGAATCCGCAAGAGCTGAGATTGTGGTGTCAGGTCAATGGCGAGATGCGACAGAACAGTTGGACGAAAGATATGTTGTTCGGAGTGCAAAGTATCGTGAGTTATATCAGCCGCTTCATGACGCTTTTGCCGGGCGATGTCATTGCAACGGGAACGCCCAGCGGAGTGGCGATGGGAATGAATCCACCAAAATACCTACAAGCTGGAGATTTTGTGGAATGTGGAATCGAGAATTTGGGCGAATTAAAACAACGGGTTGTTGCGATGAGATCACGTAAGTCAAATTGAGAACACGACTTTCCATTTTATCATGGCCCAAGCCGAGAGGCGGACCGCACTATGCGATCTGTCATTTCTGCGACACGGTGCATGTCGCGGAGTCGGTTTCCGAAGGATACGGAGTGAATTGCGCGCGCTGTGGAGCGACTTTGTATCAGAATCGTCCGGCTTCTCTGGCGCGTGTGTCGGCATTTTCCTTGACCGCGCTGCTGCTGATGACAGTAGTGCATACCTCGCCCTTTATCATCATGGATGCGGGAAGTTTGAGGACAACGCTTACCTTGCCTGGAGCGGCTCATGCGTTGATATCTCAGGGTTCAGCATTGGTGGGTTGGGGCGTGGCGGTTTTTACGATTTTAACACCCTTGGTTTTGGCCGGAGGATTGATTTATGTTTGCGTGCCGTTGTTATTCGGGCGTATCGCTCCGGGTGCGATGTTTGTGGCTCGTTGGATCAGTATTACGGAGCCATGGAATATGATTGAGGTTTTTCTACTGGGTGTTTTGGTCAGTTTGCTGAAGCTGGGAAAAGTTGCGGAGTTGCAATTCGGGATGGGTTTTTGGGCGTTTGGAATTTTGATGTTTTGTATGGCTGCGGGAGTTGCGGCAATTGATAAAAAAGAATTATGGGATCGCTTGGAGGTGGCGAAAACCCATGAATGAAATTTCGGAGCAATTTCCCCCGCGCGGTGCCAGTCAGGGGCTTGCCAGTTGTCATATTTGCGAGAAAGTCTCGCCAATTTCCGATGTGAAATGCCGTCGTTGCGGAAGTCATTTGCATTTCCGTAAGCCAGATAGCATCAACCGGACAATCGCTTTGATGATTGCTGCAGTTGTATTGTATATACCTGCGAATTTGCTTCCGATTCTGACGATTCGTGAGCTCGGTATTGCGAGAGAAAAGACGATTATGAGTGGTTTGGTGGAGTTTTGGCAAATGGGCTCTTATCCGATCGCGATTGTGATTTTCACCGCATCCATCATGATTCCGTTACTCAAGATTTTTTCATTGTTATGGTTGTGTGGAGCGGCAAGAGGCCTGATTCCCTGTTCTGCGAAGGTCATGGGCAAGGTGTATTGGATTACGGAGTTAATGGGTCGGTGGTCGATGGTGGATATTTTTGTGGTGGCGATTCTCGTGGCGATGGTGCAGCTTGGTAATTATATGACGGTCACGCCAGGACCCGGGGCGCTTGCTTTTGCAGGTGTCGTGATCTTGACAATGTTTGCTGCAATGAGTTTTGATCCAAAGTTGCTTTGGGACCGACTTGAACAGAAAACTTCACCAGATTCCAATATTTCAGATTGTGAGTAAAAAACAAATCCAAGCAGCAAAACCTTTAAAAAAAGCCGCCCAACGATGGAATATGGTGTGGTTGGTCCCTGTTTTGGCGGTGTTGATCGGCGGATGGTTACTTATAAAAAACCTTGGGTCGGGTGGACCTGAGATTCAAATCCGGTTTGAAACTGCGGATGGAGTCATTGCGGGCAACACCGAGTTAAAGTGCCGCTCGGTAAGTATTGGGAAAGTGACAAAAATCGAGCTTTCTGATGATTTACAATCTGTATTGGTTTTTTGTGATTTGAATGCTGGTAATGAACACTTGTTGAGAAAAGGCACACGATTTTGGGTAGTGAAGCCGCGTGTGTCGGCGATGGATGTCTCTGGGTTGGGAACCTTGCTCACGGGCGCGTATATTGAATTGGATCCCGGAAGTGGGAAAAGGGGTGGGAAGAAGTGGGAGGGGCTCGAAACGCCACCCGCCACCAGTCGCACGATTCCTGGTAGACGCTTGACTCTTGTTTCAGATGAGGCCCGATCTTTGATTGTGGGTTCACCTGTTTATTATCGAGGATTCGAGGTGGGTCGGGTTGAGTCCCGTGATTTGGATATGGAAGGTCGTCGGATCCAATATGAAGTCTTCATCGAGGAAAAATTTCAGAATCTGGTAACAAGAAACACGAGATTTTGGAACACGAGCGGCATTGATATTTCGGCAGGCGTTGATGGATTTAAAATCCGCACTCCTTCCTTTCAGGCGATGGTCGCTGGCGGGGTTGCATTCGTTGTTCCCGACGGACTACCAGCAGGTGAACCGGTTGTCGACGGTGCGACATTTGATCTGCATCGCGATGCAGATTCCGCGGCGTCATCGACGTTTAATCCCACTCTGGAATTATTGTTATTGTTTGATCATAGTGTGAGGGGGTTGTCCAAAAACGCCCCTGTTGAATACCGGGGAATCACGATAGGACGGGTGCGGAATATTTCTTTCGACTATGTTCCCGAACTCGATAATCAGATGGTGCCTGTTTTGGTTGAGATCGATCCGAATTTGCTCAGGGCCAGTCGCAAGGACAATTCTCCGGAAGAGAATGCCAAACAACTTGAGGAAGCGGTTCATATTGGTCTTCGTGCGTCCTTGAAAACAGGTAGTTTGCTTACGGGGGCCATGTATGTGGATTTGGATTATTATCCGGATGAAATAGCTGCCGAGTTGTCATACAGAGGAGATTTTCCAGTTGTGCCGACAATTTCCTCCGGTTTTGCGCAGCTCGAAGTAAAGCTTTCTTCAATTTTGGATAAAATTGACAAGCTGCCGTTGGATGATGCGGTGAAGCAGTTTGCGATGACAGCTGAGGAATCGAGGGCTGTTTTGAATGAGTTGGCTTTGGTTGCAAAAGCGGCGCGTGAGACGATGGAAAATCCTGAGTTCAAGCAGTTGCCTGCGGATTTCAAAAAAACGATTGCTGAACTTGAGAAATCCATTGTCAGCCTCGGTCCGGATGGAGCGGTTCAAGGAGATTTGCTCCGCACACTCGATGAGTTTCGTTCCGCGATGAGATCGATGGAGGCTCTCACCGATACGATCAAAGAGAAGCCGAATTCGATTTTCTTTGGCAAGGAAAGCTCAAGAGATCCCCGTCCTAAGGCCGCCGAATCAGGCCGCTAATTAACAGATCATGAAACGGATTTTCCTTATATTTGTCGCCATCTGGATGTTTGTGGGTTGTGGGTCGACTCATCCTTCTTTTTATACCTTGAGCGCGGAAGGGCCGGGTAAGTCGGGAGGTGGAATTGGTATAGGCGTGGGGCCTGTTATTTTGGCAGAGTATGTGAATCGTTCGAATCTTGTGGTTCAGACCAGTGCAAATCAAATCGAAGTGGCGCAGGATCATCTTTGGGCGGGGGATTTGGATCACTCGATCTCGCGGGTTGTATCGATCAATTTGGGTCGCAAGTTAAAGACGGGAAATATGCGCACGTATCCTTGGTCGCGCGACAGTGAGATTGAATATCAGGTAGCAATGGATGTCCGTGAGTTTGTCGCGGGTCATGATGGTTACGCGCGCCTTCAGGCCAGTTGGCGGGTTTATGCGTTGCCGAGTCGGCGCATGGTAGGGAAAAACACTTTTACAGGAGAAGAGCCCATCTCTTCAGGGGATTTTGAATCGATGGTGGCAGCCCAGTCACGATTGTTGGGCAAGCTTTCCGAGGAAATCGCGCAGGAGATCAGGAAAAACCGGTAGTATGGAATTTGAGTTAAATCCTCGGTTGAAGGCGGGTTGTTTTGAAATCCTTCGACGACGTGGTTGCAGAGTGTTGTTGAAAAACGAGGCGAATTTTCCGTGGTTCATTCTCGTGCCCGAAGTGGCGGAGGGGATCGAGGATTTACATCAGCTGGATGATCGGATGTTTTACGAAGTGACTTTGTTAATCCGGGAGGTATCGGAATTTGTCTCTTTGTATTTCAAGCCGGAAAAGCTCAATGTGGCCTGCATAGGAAACATGGTGCGGCAAATGCATATTCATGTGGTGGGTCGTTTTGTCGAAGATCCGGCATGGCCGGGTGTGGTTTGGGCATTTGATGGGAGACTCAGTTACGATGAGGCGCGAGCAGGTGAAATCGTCGCCGCTACCAAGGAATATTTCGACAAGCTGCAGGTTTCTCAGTCGGATTGATTTTTTGGGTTGGTCATCGCTCGGAACGGTTGTTTGCTGTTCATGTCGACATGAAGATTGGAATCGCACAGATCAACGCAGTGGTTGGGGATTTTCCCGGAAATGCCAAACGCATTCTTGCAGCTTATCGTGAGTGCTTGGAGAAGGGTGCGGATCTTGTTGTGACTCCGGAGATGAGTTTGGTCGGTTATCCTCCCAAGGATTTGGTTTTTAAAATTCAATTTGTCCCCAAATGCCTCCAAGCACTCGATTACCTCGCCGATGAGATTAAGGCTGTGCCGCTATTGGTGGGATATGTTGATTTTTTTTCGGGAGATATAGGCAAACCATTTCGTAATGCCGCAGCTTGGTTGGAAAAAGGAGAGATCAAGGCGCGGTTTTTTAAGACCCTGTTGCCCACCTATGACGTATTTGACGAGCGTCGTTATTTCGAATCTGGGAGTATTTCCGAGCCCTTTGTATGGAAGGGGAAAAGGATAGGCGTGACCATTTGTGAGGATATCTGGACTGAAGATTACCTACAAAGGCCTTTTTATGATCGCAATCCCGTACAGGAGCTCAGTGAAAAGGGCATGGATCTTCTGATTAATCTCAGTGCCTCTCCGTTTCATATGGGAAAACCCGAGACAAGAAGAGAGATGCTTGGGGATGTAGCCAGGGAGATACTCGCTCCGGTGGTATATTGCAATGCCTTGGGGGGAAACGACCAATTGCTTTTTGATGGTCACTCGATGGTTGTGGATCTTTCTGGAGAGGTCATTGCGCAGTTGGATGGATTTGTCGAGCAGTGCCGTGTTGTGGATGTTTTCGGTGGTGGAGAGATGGAATGCCTGCGCACAACCGATGCGGAACAGCTCTATGAAGCGCTCGTTCTCGGCCTCAGGGATTATGCTCATAAATGTGGGTTTTCCACGGTCTGCCTAGGGCTAAGCGGAGGAATTGACTCAGCTCTGACCGCTGTTATTGCGGCAGATGCTCTTGGTCCTGAAAATGTTTACGGATTGACAATGCCCAGTCCCTATTCATCTCGCGGTAGTGTGGATGACTCATTTGATCTCGCCAAACGCCTGGGTATATCTTGCAAGGAAGTATCTATTTCAAAAGCCTTCGACGCCGTTAAATCGACCATGTCGCCCGTGTTCGAAGGAAAGGCGGAGGACGTGACTGAGGAAAATATGCAAGCAAGGCTTCGTGGTCTTTTTCTGATGGCGCTCTCCAACAAGGAAAATCACCTGCTTCTGACAACAGGTAATAAGAGTGAGCTTGCGGTGGGTTATTGCACCATCTACGGCGATATGTGTGGTGGTCTCGCTGTCATCTCCGACCTGCCCAAAACGAAAGTCTTTGAGGTCGCGCGCTGGGTGAACCGTGAAACCGAACGCATCCCATGGAACACGATTAAAAAACCACCGAGTGCTGAGTTGCGTCCTAACCAGAAAGATCAGGACACACTTCCCGATTACGATGTGCTAGATGCAATACTTGAACTCTATGTTGAGCGACACCTAGGCGCCGAGGAAATCGTCGAGCGCGGTTTTGATGAGACCATGGTTCGCTGGATTCAACGTCGTGTGGATCTGAACGAATGGAAACGCCAACAAGCGGCCCCCGGAATACGCGTGACTTCAAAAGCCTTTGGGATGGGGCGCCGCATGCCGATTGTGCAGCGGTTTGTTTAGTTGATTCGGAATCTTATTGAATAGAAGAGTCGAGTGATTGCATGATATTTTCATGAATGCAGATGCGAAATTGAAACAAACCGTGGCGGAGTTTGAGTGTCAGACAGGAACTTTGCATCGAGCGGATGGGGAGTGGTTGTATCTCGTTGCGCAGATGGGAGTGCCGGATTTTTTGATGGATAAAATTTCAAAGATTCCCTTCGGAAAAGGAATTGCGGGAGTTGCGGCGGAGAGCAAGGAACCCGTGGAGTTATGTAATCTTCAGCAAGATCTCGGTGGGGTGGCGAAAGAAGATGCGCGTAAGACAGGAGTTTCAGGTTCTCTGGCGGTACCGATTTTAGATGAGTCGGGAAAAGTTCTCGGAACGCTTGGAGTGGGGAAAATCGTGCCTTATGAGTTCAGTGATGCGGAGAAGGTGAAGCTGACCGAGATTGGGCAGGAGTTTGCGGTGATGCTTTGAACTCAAATCCTCAGTTGAACGGTATCTTCTGCAGTTAAAAATTTCACAGAAGGTAACGAAGTCAACGAAGGAGCTCTGCGCTCTGCTTGGCTTCGCCTTACAATCCTTTATCAGGAAATTTGAGAATGCGTGGTTGGAACATCCTTCGTTACCTTCTGTGAGAATCACACTAGGATTTGAATGCTGAATTCATTCATCTAAATACTTCGCGAGATGTTCGCGTAGCGTGGTGCGTGCGCGGAAGAGGAGGCTTTTCACCGAGGGGACGGAAGTTTTTAGGATGACAGCAATTTCCTCGTAGGGAACGTTTTCATAACGCCTTAATACCACGGCGAGGCGCTGGTTTTCCGGAAGTTTTTGGATGGCTGCGTCGATGGCAAGACGAAGTTCCGATTCAAGAAGGTTGTTATCCGGTTCCTGATTCGCCTCGGCTGGGAATTGGAGATGATGATCTTCTTCCAGTTGATCAGTGGAAATGGTTCTTTTTCGCGAACGGCGGCGGGATTCATTGTAAACAAGATTGCGCGCAATTGTATAAAGGTAGGTCGTGAATTTGTTATCCGGCTTGTAACGTTTTGCATGTTTCCAGATCCGGATAAAGACTTGTTGAGCGATGTCTTCTGAATCGCTCTCGTTGCCGAGCATTTTACTGATCGTGCCGATCAGAGAATTTTGATGGCGCTCAACCAAGGTGCGGAAGGCTGTGTGATCCCCATGTCCGATTTTCACCATCAGGTCATGATCCATGAGGGTTTCCGTGTCGAAAGATGTGGATGACTGAGGAGGCTCCATCGAATCACTTAGAGTCGGTTTTCCACTGAAGAGCATACGGGGATTGAACCCCCTGACGCTCGATAGGTTGCGGGTTTAGCTTATGTTCTTCGTTCACACAGTGGGAAATAGAAAGCACGATTTTTTGGATAGTGGATGCGATCAGTGGGTTGCCGATAGGTCTAAGGGGCGGCAGATGATCATTCCGGCGTGTTTTGAGTTTTCGTAGAGGTAATCGGAAACGGGTCGGTCGATGATGATCATGCGGCCTTTTGAGCGCTCCGATGTGGCGTGGGTGAAATAGGCGCGACCATGGATTTTAACAATCAGGCCGACGTGGGACGTGTAGGCATTGGGATCGTGGGTGGTGATGGCGCAGATGTCACCGTTTTGGAGGTAGGCCTCAGCGGCGCGGACTTTGTCTTTGGGCACATGATACACAGGGAGTTTTGACACGCGTGCCTCAATTTTCCCCATTGGCCCGATAAGAGACGGATTGTGTTTCAGGTAACGGTAATTTCTCCACTGCACAGTCATTTCATGGATCTCACGTTTGATTCTCACGGAACCATGCAGGCGGGGGGTGATATTGGTGGCAAGGCCTCGGCGCTGGTTGTCATGAAAAACCTCCTCAAGCTGATGCATGCGCGAGAGGTAGTTTCCGGTGCAGGTGCCATTCCGATAACGCTCGATTTCGATCATCTGGAGCATGTCCTCGGGACGATAAGGTCCGTGTTTTAAGGCGAGCATGCGTGAAATTGCCAATGAGTTTTCGTAAAAGGTCCAACAGTCCATGGCGTTGAGGTTGACGACGGGGGATTCGATACGGTTGTCCACTTCAAGGCTGTAGTTGGCATATGGAGATCCGGTGAGTTCGCGCGCGACGCGGATCGTGCGATCTCCGATGGGAAGCTCGCGCCAGTTTTCGCGTATGGCTTTGGCGACGATGGAGCGGAATTTTGACTCGCCCTTGAATACAACGGATAAAGGAAGTCGGGGTTTGTGAGTAGCTGAGACGCTGGCTTGTTTGCGCACTTGAGCCTGTCTGCTCCCAGGGGATGAAATCGAGGATGTCGGGTTCGAACAGCCAGTGAGTGCGCCAGATACAAGAAAAATCCCGATTTTCAGATAATTCATCACGTATTTATAACAAAGTATCGGGTGTCTGAAAGTTCCGAAATTGTATTTTTTGATCGACGCGTAGGGGAGTGTGCGTATCGATTGCTTGTATCCAATTATTTATGTCTAAAAAACTTTTCCTCAGTTTGTCACTTGTCTTAGTCGGTGCTTCTCACTTGATGGCGCAGAGCGTCATTCCAAAGAAGACTGAGCGCATTGTCCTGATCGGAAATGGCCTTGGTGAAAGGATGCAGGATCACCCGTATTTTGAAGTCCAGTTGCATCAGCGCTTTGCGGAAAAGAATCTCTACATCCGGAATCTTTGCCGCCCAGGCGACACTCCGGGCTTCCGCCCGCATCCATCACGCAAATCCCAGTGGGCGTTTCCGGGTGCGGAAAAATTTCATCCTCAGCATCAAGTTCATGCGGGCCAGGGATTTCACCCGACGCCCGATGAATGGTTGGTGGATGTGAAACCCGATGTGCTGGTCGCCTTCTTTGGTTATAGCGAATCGTTTGATGGTCCAAGTGGATTGCAAAATTTCAAGGGTGAGCTGGAGGCATTTGTGAAGCACACCCAAGCGCAGAAATACAATGGGGTGGCATCTCCGCGGTTGGTTTTGGTTTCTCCCATTGCTTATGAGGATTTGTCCGCAGGGCGGGATTTGCCGAATGGAAAAGCCGAGAATGCGAATCTTGAGCTTTATACCAAGGCGATGGCAGAGATAGCTGTGGCGAACAAAGTTGAGTTTGTGGATGCGTTCTCCATTACCAAAGCGCTCTACCCAACACTCAAATCTCCCTACACGCGAAACGGATTTTTGCCAAACGATGACGGATATCGTCACTTGGGTAATCTGTTGGCCGAGGGACTTTATGGAAAGGTCAAGACTGCAGTAAAAGCTCCAAGCAAAGCGTTGGTGGCTGCGGTGGAAGACAAATGCTGGTTCTGGTTTAACGAATACCGCATGCTCAACGGTGTTCACGTTGATGGGCGTCGTTTTAAACCTTTTGGACCAGATAACTATCCGGATGAGCAAAAGAAAAACCGTCAGATGACCGAGATTCGGGATCAGGCGATCTGGGCGGTAGCGCAGGGCAAGACCTTCGATATTGCTGGAGCAGATAAGAACACGCACCCACTTCCTGAAGTAAAAACGAACTATAAAGCAAGTGTGGTGCCTGAATACAAGAAAGGCACGGAAGCGGTTAAGGATCTGATCACGCCGGAGGGATACAAAGTTGAACTGTTTGCTTCCGAGTTGGACTTTCCCAACCTGGCGAATCCGATGCAGATTTCCTTCGATGACAAGGGTCGGATGTGGGTTGCTGTGATGCCGAGTTATCCGCATTATCGTCCGGGCGATGCCAAGCCGAATGACAAATTGTTGATTTACGAAGATACCAACAACGACGGCAAAGCTGACAAGGAAATCGTTTTCGCGGATGGCTTGAATTTGCCGATCGGTTTCGAATTTGCACCCGGCGGAGTTTACGTTTCGCAGGAGCCCCATTTGGTGTTTCTGGCGGATAAAGATGGTGATGATAAGGCTGACTCCAGAGAGGTTGTGCTTACAGGCTTTGACTCCCACGATACTCACCACGCGATCAGCGCCTTTGCCGCGGATCCCTCAGGAGCATTCATGATGTGTGAAGGCGTTTTCCTCCATAGTAGTGTCGAGACTCCTTATGGTCCCGTGCGTGGGGTTGATGGAGGCTTCTATCGTTTCTGCCCGCAAAAAACCAAATTGGAGCGGACTTCCCAGCTTTCGATTCCCAATCCATGGGGTTTCGCATTTGATGAATGGGGTCAGGACTTTTTCATCCATACTTCAGGCCCGCCATGGAATTGGAACCTGCCTGTCTCGTTGAAACCCGCACATGGCGAGAAAGCACCTGCAACGGCAAACTTGATCCCTCAAGGCCAGGCAGTTCGCCCAACGTCTGGCCTGGAAGTGGTTTCTTCCCGTCACTTCCCAGATGAAGTCCAAGGTGATTTCTTGCTCGGTAACTGTATCGGATTTTTAGGTATCAAGCAGCACTCGATCCAAGATGACGGAACAGGATACAAAACTGCTTTCAGACATGAACTCCTGAAATCCACCGATGGCAATTTCCGACCTGCGGATTTGGAGTTCGCACCTGATGGTTCGCTCTATGTGGTCGATTGGCAGAATATTTTGATCGGTCACATGCAGCACAATGCGCGTGATCCGCTCCGCGATCATGATCACGGACGTGTCTATCGAATCACTTATCCTTCGCGTCCTTTGGTGAAACCGGCAGCCGTCGATGGTGCGCCGATCGCCACTTTGTTAGAAAATCTCAAGTTGCCTGAATACCGCAGTCGTTACCGCAGTCGTCGTGAGCTGAGATCGCACAAAGCGGACGAGGTCTTGTCCGAACTTTCCAAATGGGTGGCCGCGCTCGACAAGAAAGATGCCCGTTACAATCATCACATGCTTGAGGCGTTGTGGACGACTTGGTCAATCAACCGTGTTGATGCCGCTTTGTTGAAAAAACTCATCGTGAGCGAGGATTTCCGCGTACGTTCCGCTGCGGTTCGTGTGCTTCGTTACAATTTTAACCTTTTCCCAGACGCACTCGATTTGCTGAAAAAGGCCGCAGCAGACGAGCACGGACGTGTCCGGCTCGAAGCGGTTATTGCCGCCACATGGTATGACAAAGCGGAAGCGCTTGAAGTGGTGAACATCGCGAAAACCAAAGGCACGGATTCATGGACCGAAAAAGTCCTTCCAGCTGCCGAAGGGCGCTTGAAAGGAAAAGCCGGTAAGGAGCCTGTTGAAAACGCCGCTCCAAAACCACCTGAGCATCTTTCCGAGCCAGAGAAAAAATCATTTCTCGCCGGACATGAGGTCTATTTCCGCGATGCCCATTGCGCAACCTGTCACCAGCCAGATGGCAAAGGTTTGGATCCAGCCTACCCGCCCCTGTATGATAGCATTTTCGTCCACGGAGATCCGGAGCGCCTGATCAAAATCACGCTCTACGGCCTGATGGGCCCGATGGAATTACACGGTAAAAAATACGACGGCAAAGTCCCCATGACTCCTTTCGGTGGCCTGCTGAATGACAAGGAAGTGGCTGATGTCCTCACCTACGTCCGCAATTCCTATGGTAACAAAGCCACCGCCATCACTCCAGAGCAGGTCAAAACGGTGAGAGACAAAAACAAGGGTCAAGCCGGGATTCTCCAAATTGACCAACTGCTTAAAGCTCATCCGCTGGAGAAGTGACCGAAAAATACAAAAAGGGATCAATTTCCGGGTTGCCAAGCAGTCGATAGCTCATGTAGCTTGCCGCGCCAGGGGAACAAATCTCCTTTCAATAGCCTTATAGTGTAATGGTAACACTCCGGATTTTGATTCCGTCATTCTAGGTTCGAGTCCTAGTAAGGCTACTTTTTTTAAAACTCTAAGTTTTAAATTTTAAACTTCAAGAAGAGGAATGCCATTCGATCCGGGAACTGGGGGTCGTAAGCGTCATCCAGAATTCAACCAAGCCACACATTGGCTTTGTGACTTGGATTTTCATTCCTGACAGTATAATAAACGATTTCATGAATGGATGCCCCAAAACTACGCCTTTCCATGAGGTATTTGCAGGTATTATGCCGCGCGCTGCATTTGCAGGATAAATACGGCGGGCGGCTAAATAACACTGTTATCCAATAATTCCTGTGACCAACCACGACGAGACAAGTAAGGCCAAGAAGGTTATCAACCACGCCAAAGACTCTGTGCGGGGATTTCTTGATGCCTTCACCGCTGTTCGTGCACACCGCAAAGGGGCGCAAGGCGCACCAACTGACGAGGATCTGATTTGGCGCGCGCGGCTCTGGTGTTTGCAGCTGCGGGACTTGATTCATGCATCAAACACCTGATCAAGGATTCGATTCACTCCCTATCTTCATGCGATGCCAAAGTGGCTGATCAGCTAGATAAGTATGTTAAGAAGCTTATCCGTGCAGAACCACCGGACCGGCTTGCTGTGGCGCTGTTGGCTGATTCACCACGTCAAAGCCTCGTGGATAGCTATATTTACGAGCTGACCGGCAGTTCACTTCAGTCCTTTGATGAACTTGCTAAGGCAGCCGGGGCGCTTGGTGTCAAAGTGGATATTTTGACCCAAAGAAAATCAGAGATTATCGAGATATTCAAGACACGGAACAAGATCATCCATGAATTGGATGTAAAGTTCGAAGCCCAGCAAGGACAACGAGAGCGCAATAGTCGATCCAAGACGCAATTATCGAAAGAAGCCGATCTACTCATTGATTTGGGGGAAAAGTTTATTGAGGCGGTTAACGAGAAGTTAGATAACCAAGAAGGATAACAAGCCGAAGATGGCGACGCCGAGGAAGCATTTGGATTGATTTTGGACGTGCAAGCCGGCGCCGCCATTGCTATACGTCGTCAGAAAAATGGAAAGCCCACCAGAAGCTCCTACCCTTGAGATGCATAGCCTCTCTGAAAGTGAGGTCAGCGCCATCCAGGAAAGGAAAAGAAGAATCGAAAACGGATGGCGGACGGTAAGTAACGGGCTGCTTCTTGCTACACTCGGTTTTTTTCTCTTGTCTTTTGCGGACCCAATTATGTGGGTTGTGCAACCGCCGCCATGATCGCGATTTTATGTCTAGCATCAAAGATCGTTGAAGTTTTCGAGAATCGGATACCAAAAATAGAGAATTACATAAATTACCGAACAAGCTATGCAAGCTACACTCTGGATTTTAGGGAGTATCAACGACGGACTGAGGAGCAGAGGCGACTAGAAAAATCGGAAAGGCAAAAAGAAGATAGAAAAGTAAAGAGAAGAGAATTTCAGTATTGGAGTTCTTTGGACCCGTATGAATTCGAAAAAGAGGTAGCAAGAATTTACAAACTTAATGGATATGAGTCCACAGTAACGTAAGCGCCCAACAGAACCCCTCTATTCAAGGATAGCATAGATGCCATAGATTTGGATTCTATGACATCTATACAAGAGACAATATCAGGCACGTTAGTGAAGAGCGATCGCGTAGGGCGCACGCGATACACGAAGACCTACAAAGTG
>CAMCBV010000053.1 GCA_945873125.1 Prosthecobacter debontii | reverse complement strand
AGGTGAAGGCTCTTCTGCGCAAGGCCGAAGCCCGCACCAACGAAGCCCTCCTCTTGGCAATTGGAGACGCTCTCTCACAGGTAACCCAAAAAGACGCCACCAATTGGTTTACCCATTGCGGCTACAGTTTTATTTAAAATGCTCTAAGTAATGAATAATAAAAATAGATAACACCTCAGACTAGATGACCCGCGACAAAATTACCCTTTCCCAGCTCGAATCCTTCCTTTTTAAGTCCGCTGACATCCTGCGGGGCAAGATGGACGCCTCGGAGTTCAAAGAGTTCATCTTCGGCATGCTTTTCCTCAAGCGCCTGTCGGACGAGTTTGAGCTGAAACAAGCGACAATCCGGAAGGAATACACCCATGTCGGCCCAGAGTTGCTGGCGGAACTGCTGGAAGACAAGGCTACCTATGGTGATACCTTTTTCGTTCCGGTCCGCGCCCGTTGGCATGAATCCTGGACCGATGAGAATGGCGAGGTGGTTCCAGCCCTTAAAGATCTGAAGCACGACATCGGCAGTATGCTCAACAAAGCGATCTCCGCTGTGGAGGATGAAAACGATGCCCTCGTGGGGGTGCTAAAAAACAACATCAACTTCAACGCTGTAAAAGGAAAGACGAGCATCCCCAACCAGAAGTGGAAGGATCTGCTCGACCATTTCAACCAGCCCGGTTTTACGCTGGTGAACGATAACTTTGAGTTCCCAGACTTGCTGGGCGCTGCCTACGAATACCTGATCAAATTCTTCGCCGATAGCGCCGGTAAAAAGGGTGGCGAGTTCTACACTCCGGGTGAGGTCGTGCGGCTGTTGGCACAGATCGTCAAGCCCCAGGCTGGTCATGAAATCTACGACCCTACCATGGGTTCCGGTGGCTTCCTGATTCAGAGTCACCAATACGTCGAGGAACAGGGTGATAACCCGAATGACCTTGCGCTCTTTGGTCAGGACTCGAACGGCACCGTCTGGTCGATCTGCGTGATGAACATGATTCTCCACAACATCACCCGCTTCACTATCGAGAATGGTGATACACTTGAGGATCCTCTCATCCTTGATGGCGGCACCCCGCGCAAGTTCGACCGCATCCTTGCCAATCCGCCGTTCTCGCAAAACTACAGCCGCGCCACCCTCAAGTTTCCTTCCCGCTTTCGCGAGTGGTGTCCCGAGACGGGGAAAAAGGCCGACCTCATGTTCGTTCAGCACATGCTCGCCAGCCTCAAGACAGATGGCGTCGCCGCCACAGTCATGCCACACGGAGTGTTGTTCCGAGGAGGTAAGGAAAAGCTCATCCGTGAGATTTTGATCAATGACGACGTGATCGAGGCTATCATCAGCCTGCCGCCCGGTCTGTTCTACGGCACCGGTATTCCCGCGTGCGTCATTGTCCTTAATAAGAACAAACCGGACTCCCTGCGTGATCAGATCCTCTTCATCAATGCCGACCGAGAATTTGCCGAGGGCAAGAATCAGAATAAACTCCGCCCCGAGGACATCGAGAAAATCGACTTCGTCTTCACCCACAAGCGTGAGCTGCCGAAATACAGCCGACTCGTGACAAAGGAAGAGATCGTTGAGAAACACGAGTTCAATCTGAACATTCGCCGCTACGTGGACAACACGCCCGACCTCGAACCGGAGGACGTGCAGGCGCATCTCATCGGCGGCATCCCGGAAGATGAGGTCAAGGCACGTCATCAAGGTTTTGCGAAGTTCGGTGTCACCGCAGATTCACTTTTCCAATCTGAGCGCTCGGGATACTTGGCTTTTGATTCTGGTATCAAGAATAAGCCCGCGATCAAGACCACCTTGGAAGCTGACGCCGCCGTGGTGAAAACTCTCAACCGCCACCGTGAAGCTCTGCAAACTTGGTGGGAAATCGCCCGCCACGACTTCGCACTACTTCGGGAGGGAAAGAAGATGCCGGAAGTCCGCCAAGAACTTCTCACTACCCTAAAGACCCGCTTCATCCCGCTCGGCGTTCTGGATGAGTTCCAGAGTGCCGGCGTGTTTGTGAACTGGTGGCAGCAGATTCGTTACGATCTGAAAACCATTGTCTCCACCGGTTGGCACCACACGCTTATCCCGGATAGCTATCTCATTGCCGCCTTCTTTCAAGCGGAGGCCGATGCCATTGAGGCGATGGAGGCGTCCATTAGCGAGGCACAGAGCGAACTCGCTGAAGCCGTGGAAGCCGGGCAGGAACTCGCCGCCTACGAACCCGAGGAAGACGAATCCATCACCGCCGCCGTCATCAAGGCCGCACTCAAAGCGGTCATCGATGATCTCAAGGACAGCAAGGGCGAATCCGCCAAGAAGGAACTCAAAGCCTTACAAGCGCAGGAGAAAACCATCACCCTTCTCGAAAAGCGCATCAAGGACAGCAAGGTCGAATTGAAGGTTCTCACCGACGAACTCGAACTCAAACTCCAACTCAAGCGACTCGGCGATGCCGATTTCAAAGCCGAGAATCAACAGCTTCTCCAACAGGTGGGCACGAAAATCGCCGAACTCGATCCAGCGAAAAAGGAGGATAAGAAAAAGCTCAACGCCCTGCAAAAGGACCACGCCGCGCTGGAAGCCCGGCTCGCCAAGACCGACGCCCTCTTCGCCCAGATCGGCGGCAAGCTCACCGACGAGGAAGCCAAGACCCTCATCCTGAAAAAACTCCACGACCTCGCCACCCACGAACTCAACCGCTACCTCAACGCCGCCAAGCGCCAGCTCATCCAGTCGGTCGAAACCCTCTGGGACAAATACGCCGTCTCCAGCCGCGCCCTGGAAATCGAACGAACCGAAACCCGCATGGCGCTGGATGGGTTTCTCACTGGATTGGGGTATTTGAAATGAGTGCGGTCAAAGATTGGAGTATCCAGCCGCTTGCAAGAATTGCGCGGCTAATCATGGGGCAGTCACCAGAATCTAAGTATTACACTGAGGATGATTCGTGTTGGCCATTCTTACAGGGCTGCGCGGAGTTCGGCCAAAGGCTTCCATCTCCCGCGCTATTCTGCACACAAAAGCGAAAGATCGGAAAAGCAGGATCGATTCTTTTCAGCGTTCGTGCCCCAGTTGGAAGAATTAATATTGCGGATCAGGACTATGTAATTGGACGTGGCCTCGCTGCCATAGAAGGGATAGAAATTGATCAGTCATATTTGGAACAATACCTCGCATTTGTTAATCCTTCTTTCCGAAACGCATCTCAAGGTTCAACATTTGAAGCCATTAATTCCAGTGAGTTGAGTGTTTGGCCGGTCTATCTTCCTGAGTCCAAACCCGAGCAAACCAAAATCGCCGAGATTCTCTCGACGGTGGACCGGGCCATCGAACAGACGGAAGCCCTGATTGCCAAGCAGCAGCGCCTCAAGACCGGCCTGATGCAGGATCTCCTTACTCGCGGCATCGACGAACACGGCAACCTCCGCTCCGAACAAACCCACAAATTCAAAGACTCCCCGCTGGGCAGGATTCCGGTGGAGTGGGAGGTAACAAGATTGGAGAGTGTTTCCGTCTTTGTGACCAGCGGTTCGCGGGGGTGGGCACAGTATTACTCGACTGAAGGGGCTTTGTTTGTGCGCATCGGCAATCTGACACGGCAACACATCAACATGCGTTTCGAAGATGTTGTCAGAGTGAATCCACCTAAATCGTCAGAGGGAAACCGGACGGCAGTCATGACCGGCGACCTCCTTATTTCGATCACTGCGGATCTTGGGATCATCGGTGTGATACCTGAAGGTTTCGAAGAAGCCTACGTGAATCAGCATATTTCGTTAGTAAGGCTCCTTCATTCGGAAGTCGATCCCCGGTTTGTGGGATGGTTCCTGAATAGCCGCAGCGGGCAATCACAGTTTGAAAAACTGAACGAGTCCGGTGCCAAAGCAGGTTTGAATCTTCCCACGATTAAGAATCTGCTCATCCCAAAAATGGAAATCGAAGAGCAGTGCCGCATCGCAGAAATCCTTGATGCTTCTACCCAGAAAGGATCGGAGTTACAACAACGTCTCGCCAAACTCAGCTCTCTTAAAACCGCCCTGATGCAAGACCTGCTGACCGGGCGGAAGCGGGTCACGGATTTGCTGGATGGAAAGGAGGCGATTGAGTGAGCGCCAAGAAAGTCGCAAAGAAGCAGGCAGAGAAAAGCATCTCGCTTCTCAAGTTGTGTCATCACGATGCGAGAGCATTCCTTTTGAAAGGAGAGAGCTATTGCAGCTTTGATCTGCCACCCTACTTTAGTTTCGACACAATGTTGGGCAAGATCAGCAAATTGATCGTGGGCAAAGAATTGAAGACTTTTTGCAAAGAGAATACTGGCCCTCGCGATTTCGACGATCTCAACCACACATTGTTTCACAACAAGGATGGAAAATTCGCTTGGCGACCTCTCCAACTTAGCCATCCGGTTCTTTATGTGTCCCTCGTTCACGTGATCACCGAGCAAGCGGCATGGAAAGCTATTTCTGAAAGGTTTAAAAAATTCGGCAAGAACAAGAGGATTGTTTGTGCTAGCTTGCCGGTCCGATCAGAAACCGCTCAAAGCGACAGAGCCGAGCAGATCCTGCACTGGTGGGAGGATTTGGAGCAGAGATCCATTGAGATGTCGCTTGAATACGAGCACTTGGCACACACCGACATCACGGACTGCTACAGCTCGATTTACACCCACTCGATTGTATGGGCGCTTCACGGACTCGTGGAGGCGAAGAAGAAGGTAAACCGTAAAAATCCCGCTCTCATTGGGAACGTGATTGATTGGCATCTTCAGGATATGAGCTATGGCCAGACTAACGGCATCCCACAGGGATCTGTTCTTATGGATTTCATTGCGGAGATCGTTCTTGGCTATGCGGACACGTTGATCACGACCGAAATCAAGGCGGCAAAGATTATCGACTATAAGATCCTTCGCTACCGCGACGACTATCGGATATTCGTCAATAACCCCGCGCAAGGGAGTGAGATTGTAAAAATCATTTCCCAGGTATTGATCGGACTCGGGCTGAAGCTCAGTTCGGCCAAGACCAAGTTCACTAATTCAGTCATCAAGGAATCGATCAAGAGTGACAAGATGGATTGGATCAAGGTGGGGGTGTTCGACCGAAACCTTCAGAAACATCTTCTCTGGATTCACGATTTTGGCATCACCTATCCGAACTCCGGAAGTCTGATGCGTGCTCTGTCGGCATTCCACCGAAGGATTGAGAATGTCACAGGCCCGCTGAAGAACGCTGTGCCGATGATCGCGATCCTCGTCGATATTGCGTTCCTGAATCCGAAGACCTATCCGCTTGCGGCCGCGATTCTAAGCAAGCTGCTGACTCTCTTGGAAGATCCAAGGCAAAAGCCCAAGCTCTTTACCAAGATCCGCAAGCGTTTCAACCGTGTGCCTAATACCGGGCATCTCCAAATCTGGCTCCAACGCATTTCGAGGACGTTTGACGAATCACTGACTTATGAGGAGCCTCTTTGTAAGGTGGTCAGCGGTGATAATGCCCCGATATGGAACTCTACTTGGATCAATTCCTCACAGCTCACGGCGGCGCTCCAACCGAAAAAGATTCTCGATCAAAAAGCTATGAAGGAGAAGAAGCCAGTAATCTCTCCAAGCGAAGTTGAGCTTTTCGATCCTTATTCTAGATAAGAATTTCCATGACCCCCAAGCCTTATAGTAACTCGCAAATTACAAAGTAACTTTATCCTTGTTACTTGGAGTAATTAAGTGTTACTTTGATGCCGATGAAGGCGCGTTTACAGGCCAAAGCTGCTGCCTACCTCCGGGAAATTCTGGGGGTTGAGGTAGTATTTGCGCCGTTTCCTGGCCTTGGCCGGCTCCCGCTCCACATCACGGAGTCCTACGAAATCGCTAAATGCGCGCTGATGGGCAGGGAGTTCATGGCATTGCAGGTGCATGATGCCGGCCCGACTCCGGCGGCGATGGCGAAACATGCGGACTGGCTGCACCAGAAGACCGGGCTGCGCTGCCTCTTTATCCTAGAAACGGTCGGTGCCTACGGACGCAAGCGGTTGATCGAGGGCAAGATTCCGTTTCTCGCGCCGGGTCAGCAACTTTACTTGCCGGACCTCGGGCTGGACTTGCGCGAGCAGTTCCAGGCACCTAGGCGGGAACATCTGAAAATTTCTCCCGCCGCGCAACTGGTGGTATTGGCGTGCTTGCTACGGCGGATGGACCCGAAGTCCGAGTTCACTGGGGCAGGGTTGGCGGAGCAATTTGGTTACACCAAGATGACCATGACCCGGGCACTGGATGAGCTGAGACAGTTGGAGCTGGTGGAGTGTGAGGGTGAGCGACGTTTTGCTCGTCATCGCTTCCTCATCACTGGCCGTGAACTGTGGGAAAAGGCACGCCCTTTTTTGCGGTCCCCAGTGAAGAAACGCGTTTATGTGGACGAGTGGTTTCCCGGCTGTGATTTCAAAGCAGGAGAATCGGCATTGTCGGATTTGACGATGCTGGGTTTCTGGCAACGTGACACTTGGGCCATTACCAGCGCGGAATGGAAAAAAATTCAAAAAGAGCCGGGGCTGCACATCATCCCCGATGTCTCGAAGGACATGGCGCATGCTGAATTCGAGATCTGGCACTATGATCCGCGTCTCTTCGCGGAGAAGCCGCTGGTGGATCGGCTTTCGCTGGCGCTCAGCCTTGAATTCATCAACGATGACCGCGTGCAAATCGCCATCGATGAACTGCTGGGAGGTGTGCTATGGTAAAAGGACTCGATCGCTTCAAGGAACACTTTGCAGAGTATTCGGATCGATACGTCCTAATTGGTGGCACGGCTTCCAGCATGAGTATGGAGGAAGTGGGGGTGGAGTTCAGAGGAACGAAAGATTTAGACTTGGTGCTTTGTGTTGAAGCATTCGATCCACAATTTGCCGAAGTTTTTTGGGAATTTATCCGATTAGGAAAATACGAAACTCGCCAAAAGAGCACCGGCAAGCGGCTGTTTTATCGGTTTCATAGCCCACAAGCGGAGGGCTTTCCGGAGATGCTTGAGTTGTTCGCTAGGGTGCCAGATGCGCTCGATCTTAAAGGTGATAATGGAATCACTCCCATTCCAGTGGATGAGGAAATATCTAGTCTGTCCGCCATTCTCATGAATGACGCTTACTATGATTTTGTGATGGAGCGCCGTACCATCCTCGATGGTATATCTTTGGTTAAAGCGGATGCTCTCATACCTCTTAAGGCTCGGGCCTACGTGGATTTAACTAACCGGAAAGCAGCAGGTGAAACAATAGATTCCAAAAACATCCGCAAGCATAAGAACGATATATTCCGGCTTTTCACCGTGCTGGAACGAGATATCAGGATAAGTTTGGCTGCTAGTTTACGTAACGATCTAGCCGTAGCATTTTCGCTGATGGAGCTAGATCCGCCGGATCTGAAATCTTTGGGTATTTCACGTATTACTTTTACTGAAGTTCTGGACGGACTTCGCGAGATCTACAATCTATAAGCAAATCCCGATCAAACATCATGAGCACCAAAGACACCTCCGCACAGATCCGCCTCGACGAGCGTAAGCACGTTGAGGAGTCGCTGCTGGGTCAACTCGACGGCCTTGGTTGGGACATCATTGACTTGGAGGCCAAGCAGCAACCGGGGGATAGTCACCGCACTAACTTCACTGAGGTGGTGATGTTGCCTGTTCTTCGTGAGCAGTTGAAGGTGATCAATCCATGGTTGGAGGATGATCAGGTGGAGGAGGTTGTGAAGCAACTTACAGCAAATTTCCCGAGCACTAACCTGATCCAAAACAATCGGCATGTGTTCAATCAGTTATTGGAAAACACCAGTGTCAGCGAGAATCGCAAGACAGGTGAAAAGAGTCCTTCGGTAAAGTTTATCGACTTCAAACAGCGGGGAAGTAACCGCTTCATCGTTGTGTGCCAATTCAAGGTGCGCATTCTTGGAACTGAGCATCACATTATCCCGGATATTGTGCTTTTCCTTAACGGTCTGCCAGTGGTGGTGATCGAGTGTAAATCGCCCAAAGTAAAGGAACCTATTCCGGAGGCGATTGACCAGATCATGCGCTACAGTGAACAGCGCGGAGCTAAGGGGGAGGGAAGTGCTCCGCTGTTCTACTACAATCAATTCATCGTCGCCACCTGCCGGCAAGAGGCGAAGTTTGGGACGATCACCACTCACAACGAAAAAAACTTTTACCGTTGGTCGGATCCATATCCACGCACGCTGAATGATTTGGAGCATGGGGATAGCAGCCCGAATGATCAACAGCGACTTGTTGCCGGGATGTTGGATCCAGATAATTTGTTAGACCTCATTCGCACGTTCACCATTTTCAGCACCAATAGCAAAGGTGAGATGATCAAGGTGGTGGCGCGCTACCAGCAGTTCCGCGCAGTGAAGCTGGCGGTGAAGCGGCTGCTAACTGGCAAGAATCCTCGCGAGCGCAGTGGTATCATCTGGCACACCCAAGGTTCCGGGAAGTCACTTACGATGATGTTCATGGTGCGCGAGATGTATCAGCGCCCATCACTTTCAAAATGGAAGGTGATTTTCATCACGGACCGCACGCAGTTGGAACAGCAACTTGCTGATACGAGTCAGAGCATCGGGTTCACCGTAAAGGCAGCTGATAGCATCAAGAAGCTCAAGGAGTTGCTCACCAGCGACGCCTCCGATCTGGTGATGGCTATGATTCACAAGTTCCGCGAAACGGATCTAACAGAGACATTTCCCGAACTCAATAATAGCCCCAACATCCTAGTGATGACTGATGAGGCGCATCGCTCTCAGTATTCAAGGCTGGCGGCGAACCTCGACAAGGGGGTGCCGCAGGCAACGCGCATCGGTTACACGGGGACGCCCATCGATAAGACAGAGCGGGTCTTCGGAGAATACATCGACAAATACACGATGCGTCAGGCTATTGCCGACGGAGTCACGTTGGAGATTGTTTATGAAGGCCGCACTCACAACGCGGAAGTAACGGACAATCCCGGAATGGATGAGAAGTTCGAGGATGTGTTCAGTGACTACAACCTCCAGCAACGGATGGAGATCCTTGGATACGGTTCGCGCACTGCCTATCTGGAGGCGGACACCACCATTGAGGAAAAGGCTAAGGATATGGTGGGACATTACCTCACTCACGTTTTTCCTAACGGTTACAAGGCACAGATTGTCGCCACCTCACGCGAGGCTGCGGTGAGATACAAGAAGCAAGTTGATACGGCAGTCTTGGCGGCCATCGCTAAACTAGAAAAAGCAAATCCTCAGAAGCTGGATATAGCCCGGCTCAAGCAGCTCAAGAGTGATGTGGTGATTTCTGGTAACCACAATGACGAACTTCATCTCACGCCTTACACGAACTCATCGAAACACGAGACGACGATCAAGAGTTTCAAGCTACCCTTCGACAAGCAAGACGAAGGTGTGAGTGGTGATGTCGGTATCGTCATCGTCAACAACATGCTGCTAACCGGGTTTGACGCGCCGGTGGAGCAGGTGATGTATCTGGACAAGATCATCGTCGCACACGGCTTGCTTCAAGCTATTGCCCGGGTGAACCGAGTAGGTGGTGAATCGAAGGACAAGGGTTTCGTGGTGGACTACGTTGGCATCGGGCATCACTTGAAGAAGGCGCTCGATAACTACGACGAACGGGAGCAGAAGGAAGTGGAGGACGTGCTGAGTTTCCCTGAAGAGGAACTGCGAGAACTGAAAGCCAGCCATGACGCTGTTTTAGCACTCCTCTCGAAGCATGGGCTGACTGACTTGAGCGATGCGGACGCATTCTTTGACTTGTTCTATGATGAAGACCTGCGCTTCGAGTTCATGAGCCTCTTTAAGAAGTTCACCAAGAACTTAAACCTCGTTTTCCCGGCTAGGCAGGCGCTCGACTACATGAATGACTTTCAGTCATTAGCAGCGATCAATGAAATGGCAGCGAAGCATTTTCGAGACGGCCGGCTGAGCATGAAGGGTATTCCTCCTAAGCTGCGCTCGATTACTGATGCGTTTCTAGAATCACGCGGTATCGATGTAAAAGTGGAGCCGATCTCCATCATGGATGAGGATTTCCAGAAGGAAGTCAAAAAGCACTCCCGCACTAAGACTAAGGCCGCAGAGATTGAACACGCCATCCGACATCACCTTGATGTGGATCTGGATGATGACCCGGAGTTGCAGGCATCATTTGCTGAAGCTCTGAGTAAAATACTAGAGGAGTTCGCCAACAACTGGACGATGATCTACGAGAAGTTGGAGAAATTGCGTCAGCGCATTATTGATGTTTCAAAACAGCCGACTTACGGACTGCATCGTAAAAAGCAGATGCCGATATTTAACATGCTTAGAAGTGAGATCTTCGGAGAGGATGCTGCCGGGGTGTCTATGGTTGCAGAAGGAGAGAGCACACAAAGTGACGCCACTCGTATGACTAACGATCCGGTGCTATACGGAATGAAGGAGGAAGAGCGCATTAGTCATCTTGTAACTCTCACTCAGCACCTCTATGTTGAGATCGAACGGGAACTGAAACTCACGGGTTTCTGGGAAAGTATTCCGGCCCGTAATAAGCTGGTCGCAGATTTGCAGAAGATTCTTCTTCAGCAGGAATTTGCTGCTCTCCCTGGTCTTGTAAAGAACCGGAAACACATCATCAGCAGGTTGATGGAAATAGCCGAGAAGAACCACGACACCATCCTCTACGCAGCCTAATGGACCTGAACTACCAGATTGTCCGATCTGCAAAACGCAAGAGACTCACGATCACTGTAGAACGTGACCGGTCGATTATCGTTCATGCGCCAGAAGGTGCTACAGACGAAGCGATACGCCGAGTTGTAGAGACCAAACGGCAGTGGCTGTTCGACAAGGTGAATCATGCGCAGAAGTATCAGGATCGCCCGCATGCTCCGGGTAAGGAGGTGGTGAATGGTGAATCAGTTCCTTACCTTGGGCGGGAATATCTCATTGAGATCGCAGAGACTCCGAGCGGAGGTGTTGAGTTTTCTCGCCGGTTTCTCATCCCCGCAGCCCAACAGGCAAAACGGCGGAAGGTGCTGAAAGAGTGGTATGTCAGCCGCGCCACAGAAACCATTCTACCGCGAGTGAAGCGACATGCCCGGGAGTTGGGCGTGGAGTTCGGCGAGGTCAAGATCGTGGACAACCGTTACCGCTGGGGTTCCTGCACGGTGAAGGACAACGTGAACTTCAACTGGCGTCTGATCAAAGCACCGATGTTCGTGATCGACTACGTGATCGTGCATGAACTCGCGCACCTAATGGAAACAAACCATACCCCACGATTCTGGAACATCGTCCGGGCCAAGGCTCCCTCCACGGAAAAAGCCAAGACCTGGCTCAAGGAGCATGGGCAGGTTTTAGAAGATGAATTATAGTCATTCAGAAAGTTTGTATGAGAATAATCTGGTTAATGATCGGTATTGCCGCGCTGTTCCTACTTAGCTGGGGATTGTTTGGTGAGGGCTTGGAGGAGGTATGGAATGTGGAAAAGTTGGCCGGCTATTTCGAGCAAGCGAAGAGTTGGGCGTGGTTGTTAGGGATTCTGCTGCTGCTGGTAGATCTGTTGTTGCCCATTCCCGGAACGATTGTGATGTCGGCTTTGGGGGTGGTTTATGGATTTTGGATCGGGGGTCTTATTGCAACCATTGGATCAATGTTGGCTGGAATTCTTGGCTACGGCGTGGGTCGGTTTTTTGATGAGAAATTTGCCAAGCGTTGGTTAGGCGAAAAAGATTTTGAAAAGGGCAGAAGTCTTTTTGATAAGAGTGGCGCGTGGGTGGTGGCCGTGAGTCGTGCGCTGCCTATTTTACCCGAAGTGCTCGCTTGTATGGCTGGTTTATTAAGGATGCCGTTTGGGAAGTTTGTGATCGCACTCGCCTGCGGATCTATTCCGATGGGTTTCCTATTCGCATGGATTGGGGCTATCGGACGAGATCAACCCGCGTGGGGTTTAGCGTTTTCACTCGGAGTGCCGGCGGTGTTGTGGGGTGCCGCGGCGTTGATGAGGAGGCGATAAGAAAGAGAAGAGTCAGTCAAAAGAGGCTGGATATATTTCTCGATTTATTGAGCTTAGTTTCTGTGACTGAGGAATACAACGAGATGCGCGAAAGATTGGAAAAAGCGAATGAGGAAATCATTGGAAGTTTCGTCAATCATGCCGTGGAGACCACGAAAAGGGGTAAGCACCGTATGGCGAAGTATGCCAGTCAGCTTCAATTTTTTTCCAATGAATATCTGATCAATTACCACGAATACGATTTGCTTGAAGGTCTGGAGTGTTTTCCGGAATTCATTGGTAATTGGTTCATCCGTAAATGTATGTGGTCTGATGAGGCTTCGTTGCGTGAAAATATTGAGGGATTTAAAGCATTTCTTGGTTACCTTGAAGAAACCAAGCAAGTCCAAAAAGAACGGCTCGATGAGCTTCGGCAACACATAGATGATGAGAGTCATCTCTATTTGTTGAGGGTGAAATATTTTAACGATCCTGAAATCGACTTCGATGATATTCTGGATGAATGTGGTTGGGATGATGATGCTCTTCTGTCTTTTGAGAAGCAGCAGGCCGTTATGCCTGAGATTCCCAAAATAGATCAACTTGTTCTCAATCTATTGCTTAGCGCCAAGGTAGCTAAATTTTTCAAATTCAAGCCCCCTGAGATAATCAAGCTTAAGGACTGGAGTAAGTCATGGAATGATCCTAGGCATCACTGGATATCAAGCTGGCGATGTGAAGAATGCTTCGCTATGAAAGGAACCAAAGCGCGTATTTTTATTATGACGAATGAAGTCACGCGTTTTTCATTTTTGTTAAGTCTTGAGCCTGGAGATATTAAGGGGTTGTTCAGAGGTATTCATGAAAAAATTATGGGTTCACTAAAGAATTACAAAGTCAAATACCCCTCTACAATACAACTTCTCATCACAACGCTATCTGGATCTGCTCCGAGCCTTACCTCCTGCCAGAATAATCTAATTTATTATCTCGATGTGGTGTTAGAGCATGGTGAACACAAATACCTTGATGACTTGGAGCTTAAATTGAATGGTTATTTGACCACTATCAATGGATCCTATGGATATCCTGCTCGCGAATATGAGCGTCTTTGTAAGGATGCCCCCCCATTTGCGCAGGATGAAGGTGAGGGTAATATCATTGCGTTTTTGAACTGAGATTTTTTATTAATTTTCAAAATGCGAGTTCAAGATTGTTGTTGTCTCCGATAGATGGGATCGCCTGCAGCCCAAATGGTTTCTTGGGGCAAGATTTTGAGGGAGTTATGATTTCAAGTCCCTCCATCTCCGTTTTACTTCGATTCCAAGAGCGGACTGGAGCTGGAATTCCCAGGCACAATGAATAATATACGCGCTTTGAAAAACGGTCTAGAGAATCGGTATTAGGTTTTCTAGAATCAGCACAGGCCTTGCTTCGGTGTCGCTTTTTTCGAGATCGATTACGAGATTGATGGACCAGTCGTTGAGTTCTTCGGGATCGACGAGTGAAGTGGTCTCCTTTATGTTGCCAGTAAATTGTCAGATTTATTAATGTCCTTGTCTGGTCTTCGGGAGTCTTTGTTATTGTTTTGGTTTCTTAGCGGGTGAGGTGGAATGGAGAGGCTGGAGCGTAGCGGAAGACTCGTAATGGAGCCTCACCCGCTAAGTCGCCGCCCCGGTCATGCGGCCTGGCAGACTGGCGCATTGTAAATCGACCAAGGCGTGATGTAGCCGTGCGTTTGATGCTTCCGACGATGATTGTAAAACTCTATCCAATCGGCTGTCAGCGCACGGAGTTCCGGGATCGTTTGATAGCTCCAGAGTCGTAGCTTCTCATACTTAAGGCTGCGCCACAGTCGCTCGATGAAGACGTTATCCATCCAGCGGCCACGTCCATCCATGCTGATTTGAATGTCGTTGCTTTGAAGCTCATGGATCCAATCCGCTCCGGTGAACTGACTGCCTTGATCTGTATTGAAGATCTTCGGTCTACGTCCCGTCGTTCGCAGTGCGGTGCGCAAGGTGCGCACGCAGAACGCGCTGTCCATGGTGTTGCTGATCTCCCAGGCAAGGACAGCTCGGCTGTGCCAGTCCATGATAGCCACCAGATAAGCGTGGCCTTTTTCCATGGGGATGTAGGTGATGTCGGCACACCAAACCTCATCAACGGTGCTGATGTTTCGTTTGCGCAATAGATAGGGGTAGATCTTGTGACCCTTTGCCGGGAGACTCGTGGAAGGCTTGGGAACCAGGGATTCGATACCCATGATTTGCATCAGTCGCCGTATCCGCTTGCGCCCTAGAGAGTAGCCATGGTCTTTGAGGTTTTCCCGAAAATTGCGCTGCCCGTAAAACGGGCATTCCATGTGTATATTGTCCATGATGGCCATGATCTTGTGGTCTTCTGAAGTGGTTTTGGTCGGGAGGTCGGTGATCCGGTTGCGGTTGATTCCCAGGAGCTTCGCTTGCTTGCGGATTGAGAGCTTCTTGTTGCTGAGTTCGATCATGGCCTTTCGCTCAGATCGATTCCCAGCTGCTCGCACTTTTTTTCGAGGAACTCCTTTTCAATAAGTAACTGGCCGATCTTTCGCTCCAGATGCGAGGTGCGCCGCTCCTGCTTCTCGGCGCTTTGATCTGTCGCGTTCTTGCGCTCGAAGATCGAAGCCACATGATCTTCAAGATCCTTCTTCCACGTGCTAACCTGCGCGGGGGCTATGTCGTTCTCTTGGGCTATTTGTTGAATGCTCTTTTCGCCCTTGAGTGCTTCAGTGGCGACGCGGGCTTTGAACTCGGCAGTGAGATGTCTTCTCTTTCGTTTCATATGTCTGATTTCGGGGTAATTTGCCCCTCTCAGACCAGTCAAAGTTTTAATAAAACACTGGCTCCGTTTTGCGGGACCACTTCA
>CAMCBV010000052.1 GCA_945873125.1 Prosthecobacter debontii | reverse complement strand
TTCACCAGATCTACGGAATCCTAAAATCTGGCCAACCCTATAACCCAGAAAAGCGCGGCTTCGCAGGAGCTTAATGCCGCTTCAAAAAATCATTAACCAAACCATTAAAAATAACAAATTACTCTTGCACTTTTAACGCAGCATCTTGTTATCCTCTTTGGTTTGTTAGTGTTGCCAGTTTCGATTCGACCCAACGATTGAGGCTCGAACCCTCTTCCTGACTGAGAGCTGCTAGCTTCCGGTGAAGTTGTGGATCAATGCGAAGAACAAAATTCCCTGAGTATGGGCGATCCGGCTCTTCGCCACGCTCGGCACAAAATTCTAAATAGTCGTCAATCGATTCGTGAAAGGCGGCCTTGAGTTCATCCACGCTCCTCCCTTGGAACGTAACAACATCCCTGAGATCCGTGACCTCTCCGTGAAAAGTCTCTGCGTCTTCGTCGAAAGTGACGGTGCCGTGGTATCCTTTGTAAGTCATCATGGTTGTATTCCTGCTTCGGTTAAAAATCGCCTCATCGACTTCACTGCGCCTCGATCAGTCTTCGGATCGGGATGGGGACGATGAAACACAGCGCGAATACCGTTGAGAGCGAGACGAACTCGCGAACCACTCCCTTCGGTGATCTCACATCCCAACGCGTTCAGCAGGGACTCAATGTCCTTCCAAACGATATTCGCTGAGACGGGATCCTTGAAGATCGATTCAAGTGTCTTGCGTTGACGGCTATTCACGCAGACATAGTATCACCAAACGATACCGCGTCAAGATCTAATTTTTCTTGGCTAACGTAAAGCACATCCGCCGCTAGGAGCGACACCGGAAGGCTAAAACAGGGTTGAGGTTGTAGATACGGAAAATCATCGGGATAGAACGGCTACTAGCGGTTGGATGGTGCGGTTTGTTCGATCAAATTATCTAACGGCTTTTAACGTATTCATCCAAGCTCTGATACCATTGTCTATTCTTGGATGAATACAATCCCCATTCCTTCTTAGTTGAAGTGTTAATCCAGAGATAAGTAATATCCATGAATCCAAGATCTTTGATCTCTTGTATTTCGGGGGAATTCCATAGTTGATCTGCATTATCTTTCACTTCATCAGTATTAGCCTTTCCGATATAGCTATAGACAAGTGTGTCGATTGCATCGGCATGAAATACATCTTCCCATATGACTCCATTTTCTAATTGGACGGGAAGCTTACTATCGACTTTCAAGCACTCAGCATAGTCTGTGCGCTGTTGCTTCTTTTGTATTAAACTTTCATCTTTCTTCTCAATGTTTCTACTCTTGTTCTCGAAAAATTGCGGCACTTGTGATTGTGGTATTGGTCCGGAACTTGATGGAGCGTGATCAAAGTAAGTCGTCAGAATGAGGATCAAGAGCGTTGCAAACGAAATTACGATAGTCCAGGTGCTTCTTATCTTTAGAGACCTGTGGCTAACCTCAGCTTGGTGCATCGAGATAAAATGCCGGATGAGCGCTTCTCTCTTGGGAATCCCCTCCTTCACCCGCTCGTTGAGTATATCCACTTCGCGCATTTCCGTGCATGCCAACAGATACCGCTTTAGATCATGGATGCTGGCCGATAAGATCGTCTCATCATCAAATGCGGCGTTCAATAGATCGTTGTTTCTTTTGGTATCTGGCATATCTGTATTTTTTTATCGAACAGCGTTATTGAGCCGCACGCGGTAATTGTCCTGCAAATGCCGCACGGAAGGGTGTAGCTCCGAGTTATCCGTTCGTTTGATGAATTTTTAATCATCGCAATGAGGATCAACAAGTTAATTTATAGGAGAGCAAGTCTGTTCCAGAGGGAAATGATTCGAATGGGTGGGTTGGAAGGTTGGGTCGTCCGTGACTGGAAAGATGATGCTTCATGTAAATTTAAAAGACACTTCGCTTCGCGCGGCGGCATGCGTCGATGCCGCCCTACGATTTTATGTCAGTCACGCATCAACGAGTACAACCCGACAGTGCGCAAAGGCTCCACCGGGTTGTTAGAAGAACAGCAAGAACGCGAACTCCTACTTCTTCTTCCCTTTCGCAGCTTCCAAGCCTTCTTTGACTTTCGCTTCGATCGATTCGTAAATGGCGGGATCGCCCTTGAGCACATCTTTCGCCGCATCACGGCCTTGGGCGAGTTGGGCGCCGTCATAAGAGAACCAGGAGCCGCGCTTCTGAATGATTTCCATTTCAAGAGCTAGATCGAGCAGCGATCCGGTGGAGGAAATCCCCTCGTCATACATAATGTCGAACTCGGCTTCCGTGAACGGAGGGGCGACCTTGTTTTTAACGACCTTGATTTTGGTGCGGCTGCCGATCGTTGCGCCATCGGAAGCTTTGATCTGACCGACGCGGCGGATGTCGATGCGTACGGATGAGAAGAATTTAAGCGCGCGCCCGCCTGGGGTTGTTTCCGGGCTGCCGAACATCACCCCGATTTTTTCACGGATCTGGTTGGTGAAAATACAGACGGTTTTCGCTTTGGAAATGAATGAGGTGAGTTTGCGCATGGCAGCACTCATCAGGCGGGCTTGGGCGCCGACTGTGGAGTCTCCGATCTCGCCGTCGAGTTCCTGTTTGGTCACGAGAGCCGCGACGGAATCCAGCACCACGACATCGATCGCGTTGGAACGCACGAGGGCCTCGCAGATTTGCAGGGCCTCTTCACCGGAAGAGGGTTGGGAAACCAAAAGATCGTCAAGATTCACGCCAAGCTTGCGGGCGTATTGCGGATCAAGCGCGTGTTCCACATCAATGAAGGCCGCGAGGCCGCCGCGTTTCTGGGCTTGGGCGATGACCGTGAGCGTCAAAGTGGTTTTGCCTGAGGATTCCGGTCCGTAAACTTCCACGATCCGACCGCGTGGGAAGCCGCCGACACCAAGGGCACGGTCGATCAGCAGGTTGCCTGTCGGGATGACATCGACATCGACCCGATGTTCATCGCCCATCCGCATGATCGCCGCTTCGCCGAATTCCTTCTGAATTTGCGAAATCGCCATATCCAGGTTTCTCTTGCGTGCGTCTTGAAGTTTGTCTGCCGCTGCTGTGGTTGCTGTTTCGGTGCTTGTTTTCGTAGCCATGCGAGGAAATTGTCTGAACAGGTGTTCGGATGCAAGAAAAAAGATGTTCACTAGAACAAAAAAGAGACTTTTTCTGCAAACTTTGGGTTTTAAAGTCTAAATTTTCATCGGATAGAGGCGCATCACAAAGACTTCCCGGCATGGGAAAAATCCATATGAACACGGCCTTCGCGGGCTTTTAGGCGGGAAAAATCGGGGCTGATGCCTGCGCTGCGTGTTTCCCGGGTCTAAATTACCAAAGTGAACAGTATTCCGCCAGCCCACCCGGCTTCCGGCCATTTTACCTAGGATCCGGAATTACTTCTGTTCGCCACCGACCTTGACCTGACGCACCGTGTTTTCGCGTTGGGCGGGAACAAGCGTGCGGGCGTGATAGTCTTTCATTGCGGTTTCAAGATGTTGGTAAAGGGTGTCGATGTCCGCCTTCTCGGCAACACGGTATTCCACCATGTGGGCGTGGGTCGTGGAGGGGAAAACCTTTAACGGGACGTTGAGCTCCTCCCCTGCGGCGCTCTCCACGATTCCGCCCAATGCCTTGATCGTGTTTTCCGCATGCTCGGCAAGGACGCCGAGCGGCGCCATGTGATAGATGCGTATCATGAACTGGGATTTCGTCGTGATCGTCAACTCACGGACCCGGGCGGCGCCATCCACATCATAGGTCTGCACCCCGAAGTATTCGATCGAACCGAGTGGCGCCGAAACAATGGATCCGCCGATCAAGGCTTTCCAGAAAAGCGGCACGATTTCGGCACGGGTGTTGCCGGTGGGCGGGCCATCAATCACGTTCGTGTGTGAACCTTGAACGGGACTCTCCGACTGAGCTGGCGAATTGAGCGCTAGCAGCATGACGGCTGATAATGGAAGAAACACAAAACGAAGGAAGGGTCGGCAGGTTTTCATGAAGGGTGCGGGATATGAACCAACATAGGAACCTCGCCGCCAAAGCCAAGACGTTTAGATCCGTAGACACAAAAAAGCGCGAATCCGTTTCCGGATCCGCGCCAAATTTTTTATTGGGAGAAATTTTCTTACAGACTTGCGAGCGTGGTCTTCAACGCCTCGAAATCGGGGAGATCTTTTGGATGGTCTTTCACATCGACAAAACGAACGATGCCCTGCTTGTCGATCACGAAGGCGGAGCGCTTCGGCACGCCACCCATGATGAGGTTGGCTTCGGGGAGAAACTGCTCATAGGCCACGCCGTAGGCTCTGGCGACATCGTGTTCATAATCACTGAGAAGGGGCAGCGTGATGCCTTCTTTTTGTGCCCATGCCTCTTGTGCGAAGGGACTGTCTCCGGAAATACCGAAGACCTTGGCATCGAGTGCCTCGTAAGCGCTGATACCTTGGGAAATATCGCAAAATTCCGCGGTGCAGACACTCGTGAAAGCCATCGGCACAAACAACAACACGATGTTGGATTTGCCAATCTCATCGCTGAGCTTGACCAGCGCGGGGCCGGTGGCGGTTTTGGTTACTAGGGTGAAATCGGGTGCGGTATCGCCTACTTTGATGGACATGATGTTTGGTATAGTGGTTGAAAATCGAAGTTCACTTTAATGTCGGGATCGCATTGGTCAATCCCTGTCGTCAGGAGATAAAAAATTTGAACCACGGATGAACGCAGCTGAGCGCGGATTAAAAATGCATCTGCCAACTAGAAACCTAACTTTGAAACTCAAGTAAGTTTGATGACAGAGAGATGCAGGTATGCAGCCCTTTCATCCGTGTTCATCTGCGTCCACTGGTGGTTTCTTTCCAAACAGCGCATCGATTTCCGCTTCGGAGACCTCACGCCATTCACCTTCCTCCAAATCATCGGGGAGGCTGAAATTGCCGATCGAAATCCGTTTCAGGGCAAGCACGTGATTTCCCACCGCGGCGAACATTCTGCGCACTTGATGGTAGCGCCCTTCGTGCAAGGTCACCAGAGCCTCTTTCCCACCAATCGCCTCAAAACCGGCGGGCAACAAGGGCTTGGATTCGTTTTCCAACATCATTTCACCCGAGCCGAAAACCTCGGCTTCGTTTCCATTCAGCGGCCGATCCAGCCAGACGTGATAGACTTTCAAACAATCCGATTTGGGGTGGATCACTTGGTGGAGCAATTTTCCGTCATCGGTCATCAGCAACATTCCCGTGGTGTCTTTATCCAGTCGGCCGACCGGATTGAGCCCGGGGTTGCGTTTGGAAAAACGTGGCGGCAGGAGATCGTAAATCGTTTCCCCGGGATCTTCCGTGCTGCAAGTGAAGCCCTCCGGTTTGTTCATCACGATCACCAGCGGAAACACTGGATCCAACGGCTCACCCGCAACTCTGACGTCATCCGGTTCCGCATCCTCCTTGTGCTTATAAGCAACCCCAAGCGCATTGGTCACCGCCCCGCTGCGCAGCAGTTTATCGACCTCTTTACGCGAGCCGTAACCCAGATTTGCCAGAAGTTTTACCAATTTCATTTGGAACGCAGGCTAACAGGAATTTTCAAAACGCTATGCATTTTCTGATTCGTTACTTTTCCGCTTCCAGCAACGTTTTGATGGCAGGTGCGAATTTGTTGTAGAACAGGCCCAGCAAAATCAGCGCTGTACCCAGCACGATGAACGACACCACCCGCATGAAGGCGGTGAAGTCCCATACATCGAATATGAACAGTTTGCCCAACGAAGCGGCGAGCAAAAGGAACCCCATCACTCGCGCGACATGGAGACGCTGCCAAAGACCGGCGCTGACAAACATGAAACCTAAAATCGTCCATAACACGGCAGCTGGCTTCCAATCCAAGCGCCATACCAACATGTGTGTGGCCCAAAGGGTGATCATGAAGCACGTCAGGCCCGCGCAAATTCCAAGCGCTGCTCTTCTGTCCTCAAGGTTGTCGATCGAGGGCGGACTCATTTTGTAACCGGCTGTGATCACGAGCAATGAAACGATCACGATGACTCCATGCCATGACTGCCCCCCGGAATGCGGGCTCCAGGATGCGGTCAACGTTTCCACAAACAGCCAAAGCACTGAAATGAAAATCCAACCCACGCATTCTTCGAAGCAACGCCGTTTCAATAGGCCAATGCCTATGATTCCAATGATCGAAGTGAGCGCGATCCAGTCTCCCCATGCTTCTGGCGATACCTCATGCCAACCTATCATGTATGCGATGAAAGCCGTGAAGCGAAACATGACGGACGAAACTTTTCTTTGCGTGACCGTGGTGCTCGCCTGCCCCCATGGACTGTAAAGTAAGCCGGCAGCGGCGAAGGCGAGGATGACGGCGGCAAAAAGATGCGAGACGTCCCTGGCTCTGGGAGCGACCAACAACCCAAGGCTCAGGATGGCCGGAAGCGCCGCGGTGATGGTCAGGCGTTGGCAGCGAATCAGGATGGCAACGGCCAAAAGCGCGAGCGCCCCAATTTGATGGAATAGAAAAGCTTCTCGGTAACCCGAACTCAAGGCATCCGTGATTTGCCATGTGAAAAAGGAACTCGCCAATGAAAACGACCATGCAGGAATGCCGGGTAAGTAGGTGAGATCGGGAGCGGGATCGATCTTCTCCATCTTTGGTTGACGATGCCACAACCCACAAGCTGCCAAAGTGATTCCCAACATGGCGCTGAGCGACCAGATATGACTTACATCCAAACCAAGCCAACCTGAAACAGCCAGAAACCACAGGGAAATCCAAATGCTCTCCGGCTGATAATGTTTGGTATCGAGTTTCAAATACGCGGCCGAAAGCCCGAGAGAAAACAATCCGGCGGTGATCAAGCCATGGGATGGCTCAATACGGAACAGACAAAGATGATTTGCGATCAGTGCCGCAGAGATCAAAAGCAATACGCTGGTAAGACGAACAAACACATGAAAAATCTCAACCAAAGGCTTCACCCTCGCCATGGCAACGGAAGCGGCTGCGATCGTTAAAGCTGTTAGTGCGATGCTCCAAACAGGAATCGACCCGAAGAATGACGCGCGGCCGCCTATCATCAAAAATGTGCTGCCCAGTCCCGTGAGCAGCGAGAAAACCACTTCGCTCCGGCTTCTGAATTTCCAAGCCGCAAGCGCAAGCGAGAGCGATACCATCGCAAGAACCAGCGCGAGCTGATACCCGTCGAGTTTCAGAACCAGCGCGAAAGTCACGACCGAGAGACCTTGGGCAATGTTTACTCCGCCAGCAATCGTGCTTTGGCGACGACCGATCATTCCCATTACCAAAAGCACCGAGCCGAATACCGCAGCGACTCTCCAATAGTCCGCATCGCCGTATTGATCGATCCACAACGCCGAGAACAAAACGAAGAACAGCACATGGTTAACGCCGGTAAACCAAGCGCGCGCGCGATCCGAAAGGCTTTCACGAAAACGACCCAACATGCCGGGAACGGCATACATGATCCACAGCGGCGGGAGAAAACACAGCATGGCGAGCGGATTGGAACTGTAGCCGAATTCGTGATGTCCGAAAACTTGCGATCCCAGAAACGCGCCGTAACTCCCAAGCATCGAGGCCCAGCCCGGCCCGGTCCAACCCGGTTTCAGCATGAAGAACAAACCGATTGCCGCTAACAAAAGATTCGAAACACAAGACATCCAACCGATCGGCTGAAGCATGGTCGCGTAGGAAGCCAGAACGAGCCCGATCGCGGCCGTGACCTTGGCTTGGCGTATCCATGAAACCGCAGCGATCGCCCCGGCTGACATGAACAACAAGACTGCGGCAAGCGACGGGCTATCGATCACTTTCAGCCGTGCAACATGATGCGCCGCAAACGTGCAGTAATAGAAAAATGCCATGCCGCCGGCCAACAACACTTCTCCGAAACGATTGAGGTTTCTTTTTTGAGCCAGACGTCTTCCCGTTTCCGCGAGCAATCCGGAACAGAAGAATAGCGCGGTCAGGCGCAAGCCGTTGGACATCTCTCGGATCCAGTTTTGATAGGCGTAGTTTCCGAGAAACACCAAGCCGGTGAGTAAAATCACAATCCCGATACGGACAAACCAGACCTTTCCGAAATCGAGCTCAAAGGATTCGTCCGATTTGGGCGGGATAGCTGGGATTTCCAATCTGACAGGCGCGGGCGCTCTGACCGGTTCGATCTCCTCAAAGACGGGAACTTTCGGAAGGGGTGGCGGAAGCGCGACTGGCTTCGCCTGTGGCTTGGGACTTTCGGGAACCGGTTCCTGCGCAGCGGTTGGCGCGGAGTCATACGCCACTTCCAAGGCCAGAATTCTTGAGCGTATCGAATCCAGTTCCGCGCTATGCCGGATGCTCAGGACTTCCAAGCGCTCACGAAGACGTTGCAGCTCTTCTCTTTCTGGCGCGCCTTCATGGGAATTCATATCCCTATGTTCTTACCGTAAAAGCCCTCCAATGGAACTTTAATTTAAAGCCCCCTAAAAGCCCTCTAACAAATCAAGCCGGCTGATTGGCAAACCAGGTTTTGACATTGGGACGATTCAACAGGATGAGTGTCAGGACGGGATAGATGAGTGTAATGACAGCCGTACCGATCATTGACGCGCGCATCACGCTTCCCATCGCACCAACCCCGGGACCAGCCGCCCCCGGAGCCATTCCTGAAATCATTTTCTGCATCATCGGAAGCACGTAAACGACCTGGACAACCATGTTGATGATCTTTACGGCGATGGATGAGATGGCGTAGCAATTCGACCACTTGCGCGCACTTTTGCGGCCTTTCAAAAGCAAAATACCTGCAACAATCATCAGCCCAGTAACCCAAACGGTAAGTGCTGTACTGGCAATGGTGTATGACATCATGTCTGCCTGAAGCTTGGTTTGCATCTCCACCTGCGGGCTATTGCCAGCCAGTTTGAGAAAGGGGTTTCCGGCGATAAGAACAAACAATGACCACAATACCATCAAAACCCCAAATCCTCCAAAAATCAGGTGCATGATTCCGAAAACCTTAACGGTCTGCGGCTGACCCAGTTGGGCGTATTCGCTGCCTGCGAATGCTGAGATTTCCTGCGGCGTAAGCGGAGGTGGCTGTTCCATTCCTTATCTTGAAAATGGTAGTTTCCTTCCTGTCGAGTTTTTTTGATGTCCGCGGCAACTTGTCCGCCGCTCATTTCGCAGCTTGTCATGGATGAGGTTTTTAAATCATTTTGACCCTATGCGTTTCCAAAAATTTTCAGCCCTTGTTCCTGCGGTCTTGGCTTTGGTCATCGTGTCTTGCGCAGTTTCCTCGTTCGATCCCAACACGGGGGAGGTCCGCGCATCCGCGTCATCCAGCTCACTGGTTTCACAGGGAATCCGCGAGTTTGACAAAATGAAGCGCGAGAAGCGTATCTCGCAAGATCCCGCCCACAACGCTCAGGTCCAACGCGTGGCATCCCATTTGAAATCCGTCATCCAAATCCCCAACGCGCGCTGGGAATTTGTGGTCTTTGAAGATCCGACCCCCAACGCCTTCGCGCTTCCTGGCGGCAAAGTGGGGGTGCACACCGGACTCTTTCAAATCACCCAAAACGATGCCGGACTCGCTGCGGTGCTCGGCCACGAAATTGCCCACGTTGTTCTCAATCATTCCCAACAACGCGTCAACCAAGCCACCGGTGTGGCACTTGGCACCGTTCTGTTAGATACGGTCTTGTCCGCGAACGGCGCGGACAAATCGACTCGTGCCGTCGCCGCTACGGGAGCCGCGGCAGCCGGCACCGTCGGCCTTATTTTGCCCTACTCGCGCAAAGCGGAACTCCAATCCGACCAACTCGGCACGCTCTACATGGCACGCGCCGGATACAATCCCGAGGAATCCATCAAACTCTGGGAGCGCTTTTCCGCATGGCGCATCAAAAAAGGTGAGAGCGAGTCTCCCGAATTTCTCCGCACCCATCCACTCGACCAATCTCGTATCCTTGCGCTCAAGAATTTCCTTCCGACCGCTCAACGCGAATACAAGCCTCGGTAGGTCAACGTGACAATGTTGAAACATTAGGCTGCTTCTATGATGCCGTGGTTTTTGTGATTTTTGATGGAGTCATCCCAGAGCAACCCGCTCTGACGACCTCTAACATACCACAAAAAATCATGAAAACTTCCTTCATATTTCTAGCCTCCGCGCTTGCCCACACCATGCTTCTGGCGGGCGATCCCACACTCAGCTTCCAACCTCTTTCAACCGTCCGAAAAGGCGACGCAGCCGGCCTTTTTGCACAGTCTGCCGCTGAAATCGTAAAATTCGATCCTGTCACCAAGCGCATGTTCGTGGTGAATGGCGCAACAGACTCCATCGATATCTTCGACGCGACGGATCTTAATGATCCGAAATTTCTCGAAGCGGTAGATCTCAGCGGGATTGGCAATCCCAACAGCGTTGATATCAACCCACGTTCCAAAGCTTACGAAATCGCGGTAGCAGTCGGAGCACATGACAAAACCCAACGCGGCAAGGTCGTTTTCATAAGCAAAGATGGCGATATTCTTGGAGCGCCGGTCCAAGTTGGCTATTTGCCTGACATGCTCACGTATAACGCGACAGGCAAAAAAGTTCTCGTCGCCAACGAGGGAGAGCCCAGCGATGACTACACGATCGATCCGGAGGGTTCGGTATCCATCATCAGCATTGACGGCAGACGTCGGACTCACCACGAAGTTACCTTTTCCCATCTCTCTCCAGAAGACGTCCCAGGTGTCCGTATCACGGGTCCCGCAGGCACTACCGTTGCTAAGGATCTCGAACCTGAATTTATCGCCATAGATGGCGATATGGCATTTGTTACCTGCCAAGAAAACAACGCGGTCGCGAAAATCGATATCTCGAAAAAGCGTGTTTTGGCTGTGATGCCGCTCGGCTCCGTCAACCACGCCGAGCCTGGCAATGCGATCGATTTCTCGGACAGGGATTTTGACGGTTCGAGTGGCGGCGGCGGAATCATCCGCATTGCTAACTGGCCCGTTCGCGGTCTGTTGATGCCGGATGCCATCGCCACTTACAGCGCTCCCATCGAGACAGGAAGCAAGAAGCGTGGCACGTATTTCGTCACCGCTAATGAAGGCGACGCACGCGACTGGGGCAGCTATCTGGACGAGTCACGCGTCAGCAGCAGCACCCTCGATCCCAGCGCCTTTCCGCTTGGCAGCACTCTGAAGTTGCCGATAAACATCGGTCGTCTCAACATCGTAAATACGGAAGGTAAAATTGAAGGTGGTAATGTGCATAATCAGCTTTTCAGCTTCGGCAGCCGCTCATTTTCCATTTTTGATGAACATGGAAAACTCGTTTTCGACAGCGGAGAGATGATCGAAACTTATCTTGCAGAAAAATACCCGAATGCCTTCAACAGCACTCACGATGAAGGTGATAGTTTTGATACCCGTTCTGACAATAAAGGCCCTGAACCTGAATCCGTCGAAATCGGTGTTATCGGTGACCGGACTTACGCCTTCATCGGCCTTGAGCGTTTCAGTGGCATCTTCGCTTGTGACATCACCGATCCACGAGACGTGAAGTTCGCAGGTTTTGGCCTGAATCGCGACTTCTCGGTAAAATACGACGAAGAAAACCTCACCAACGTCGCCGCCGCAGGCGATCTGGGTCCTGAAGGTCTCGATTTTGTGCCTGCAGCCAAGAGCCCGAATGGGAAGCCTCTACTTGTTGTCGCCAACGAAGTGAGCGGCACGACCACGATTTATGAGGTCAGCAATTTCATTCCTAACTGATTCAATTGCAAACACCGCTTGGGTCGGGCCGGCAGGATTTTCCTGCCGGCCCGTTTTTATTATCCAAGCCCGTTGCCAGAAATCCTTGCCTGAAAAGATAAGATGAAAAAATTTGGTAAAAATCTGAACTCACATCCCAAGCTCGATACAAACCGCTTTCAAATATTCCGCTTCTCGGAAAATGGCGGGATGATCCGACGCATGGCCGGTGCGCCACAGTTCTTTCCATGGTCTTGCCGATGCTTGCGCGGTTACTTCGATCGTGCGAAAAAAATCTTCCGCGGAAACATGCGCCGAGCATGATGCCGCAACCAAAATCCCACCCGGCCTCAATCGCGAGATCGCGGCTGCGTTCAAGTGTTGATAGGCACGAATGGCCCCGGCCCGTTCGGATTCACGCTTCGCCAAAGTCGGCGGATCGGTGATGATGAGATCGTAGGTTTGTCGGGCTTCGTCCATCCACTTGAAAGCATCGGCTTGCACGGCGTGGCGTTTGACGCTGGCGATTTGAGCGTTGTTAGAATTCAAAGAAAAATTTCGCGCTGCGCTATCCAGGGCATGTGAACTGATATCGAGATCGGTGACGGATGAGGCTCCACCTCGTGCGGCGTAGAGAGAAAACCCCCCGGAAAAGCTGAAGACGTTCAATACATCCCGGCCTTTCGCAAGCGTTTCAACGCGCGCGCGGTTGTCGCGTTGATCGAGAAAAAATCCGGTCTTCTGTCCTCTGAGAACCGCCGATTCAAAACGCAATCCGTTTTCAGAAAACACCACGGTTTCCGCGCCGGCGTCCCCGCAGAAACCTTCCGCCATTCCGTATTTCTCCGCGCAGGCGGCGACGTTCCGGCTCATTCTCAACACCAGATATTTTGGAGCGAACACCTCGCGCAACACGCTCTCCGTCTCCTCCCAGCGCGCCAACCAGCTGGTCGCATAAATCTTCACCACCAAGGTATCGGCATACCGATCCGCGACGAGTCCCGGAAAACCTTCGCTCTCCCCTTGGATCATCCGCGCGCCGTCGGTGCCGGGTTGAATGATGCCACCCTCACGCTTCGCAAGACAAGCATGCGCTTTTTCTAACCACCAATCACGGTTTATCGTCATCGGCTTTCCGACGTGAAGAATCCGTAAACGGATCGGCGATTCCGCCTCATACATCCCCACCGCCATGAAGCGATCCCGCTTGTCGTAAATCACCGCGAGCTCCCCGGTTTCTCCATCACGGTTTTGCGTCTTGATACTCTCCGCATAGACCCATGGATGGTTGCTACGAATCGCGCTCTCCGCCCGGGGATAGAGCGTGAGCCGCAGTCGCGATTTCTTGTCATCTGTCATGCTGCATCCACTCGCGCGTTGTCCGGCGTTGCCTTGTCAGATCACTCAACCTCGTATTGCACTTCCACAATCACGCGCACCACTTTTTGTTCGGGTGTTGCTTCATCGCGGTCATCGATCTGGAACCAACCCTGCGAGGCGTTGCGCAGTTTGCCCAATTCGGTCTGGGAGTCTTTCGAGAATTGCTCGGCGGCGATCCGCGCGTTTTTTGTCGCCTCCTGAATCATCCCAGGCTTGATCTCATTTAGCTCATTAAAGCTGAAATTCGGAGAGCTGCGGCTGCTGAGCATGACTTGTTTTTGAATCAGCTCGGACATGTCTGCCATCGTGCCCTTGATCGCATCCACTTTTGAAGTGCGTAACAAAACCGATTGATAACCATTGTAACGCAGGGGCGGGGCAGGCGTATCCTTGTCGCGCATTTGCAGACTTGTGTCCGTGAATGACGGCGGCTGCACCGCGATATCGGATTCGGCAAAACCGTGTTTCTTTGTCAGGAAATCAATCACCGTCTGGGTGTCGGTTTTGAGCTTTTCGTTAAGCCCGACCAAATCATCACCGCTGCTTTGATATCCTATCGACCAAATCGCGAGTGTTGCCGGCACCTGGCGCTCCGCCAAACCTTTAACAGAGATGATGCGGCTGCCGCTATTGCGATCCGCAATGCCCTTGCCGATGAAATATCCTCCCAAGCTCAATCCCACCGCCAATAAAAACCCCAGACCGAAAAAACTTTTCATGCTGCCAAATTAAACCACTTCATTTTTAAATCAAGAACAATTGGCGCAAATCATTTGACCGCTCGAATGCCGGACTCTGTTGAAAAAGACAGGGTGGGGCAGGATCATGTTAAGATCATGATGACTCCCAGTGAGAGAAAACAACGATCTCACTCGTATGCCGATCCTTGCCACAAGCTCCCAGCCCCGCCAGCCACCCAACTCCATGAAATGTTTTTCACTTCATCACAAAAATCCTCTTCATTGGGGTTTAAAGTTTAAAATTTAAGGTTTAGCCTGCGCCCGTGCCCGCCATCTACACCACTCATGATCTTCCCGGCGGTCCGCGCCTCGCGCATGCGCAGCTTGCAGATTCCGAGTGCGCCGCGTTGTCGATTTATATTCCGGTCGGCTCGCGTGATGAAGCCGGAAACATCCCATCCGGGCTCGCACATTTTTCCGAGCACATGGCATTCAAAGGCACCAAAACCCGCTCGGCGAAAGAACTGACTCTCGCCATCGAATCCGGCGGAGGCCAAGCCAACGCCTGCACGACTGAAGACTACACAGTTTACGAAGCTCAGGGCGAAGCCGAGTTGATGCCGGTGCTCATCGATGTGCTGGCGGACATGGTCTGGCATTCGACCTTTCCTGAAAACGAAATCGCTCTCGAACGCGATGTGATCGGCGAGGAAATCACCATGATCCGTGAAACGCCCTCGGATCACATCAATGATCTGCTGGCCGCCGCACTCTGGCCGGAACACCCACTCGGCCAATCCATTTCCGGCTCGCTCGATTCCATCGAAACCATCGACCGCGCGTGCCTGCAAAACTTTGCGAACGAACATCATTTCCGCAAAGACATCGTCATCGCCACCGCCGGACCGATGTCTGCGGAAGCCATCCTTGAAATTCTTCTCCCGCTTCTACCGAAACAGTTCAAAACCGCAGCCCCGCGTTCCAGAGCGACGCTCACGCCTTGTCGGGAAATGATCGAGCGCCGCCCCACCGACCAACTCCAACTCGCCCTCGCTTGGCACACTCCCGGTCGCCACGCGCCGGAACGCCATGCCCTGCGCCTGCTCTCCCTCATCCTCGGCGAATCCTCTTCATCACGCTTGTTCACCGAGCTGCGCGAAGAACGCGGCCTCTGCTATCAGGTCGGCTCGGAACTTTCACTCTTTGAGGAAACCGGCGCTCTGCAAATCCTTGCCGGCCTCGATCCGGAATCACGCGAGGAATCCCTCAAAACCCTTTTCAAAGAAACTGAGGATCTCGCCCAAAACGGCCCGCGTCCTGGGGAGCTCGAACGGGCCAAACGACTCGCCATCGCACAATCCAAACTCGGCTTCGAATCCACCTCCGCTCACTGCGCATGGGTCGGCGAAGGTTTGCTTTTCTTTGACCATATTCCGTCCCCTCATCAGGCACGCGAAAACCTCCTGCAAGTCACCGACCCACAAGTCCAAACGATTGCCAAACAAATCTTTGCTCAAAAACCCGCGATGGCAGAGATCAAGGCGAAGAAATAAAAACTCAAACATTTGAAAGCCATGCCCTTCCATCCATTTTCAAGTGAGCATTTCATCACCTTAGCGGTTGGCTTTGTGATCATTGGAATGTTGATTGTATTAGCGAGACGATCTGAAAAATCCCAACGTATCATCACTGCGCTGCTAGCGTTTTGTAATTTGGTTTCATATCCCTTCGCGCTTTTTGCATGGCGTGATTATCCGCACTCCCTCGACAATGATCTTCCCCTGCATCTTTGTGATCTTGCGGCGATCGTTGCGGGGTTCGCCTTGATGACGCGCAGACCCGTCCTGCTCACGCTGACGTATTTTTGGGG
>CAMCBV010000051.1 GCA_945873125.1 Prosthecobacter debontii | reverse complement strand
GAACGTTCGGAAAAGACATGACAGCCGCGGCCGCAGTGCTGGTTGCGATAAAATGACGACGGTTGGTGGATTCAAGTGACATAGGGAATTTGTGTTCGGGGGTTGATGAATAATCTGAATATTAATCTACGCCAGCCACGCGGCAATCTTTCATATTTGTAGGGCAATGCCAGCGTTTCCTCGCCGCACATATCTCATGGGCGTTATCACCAAAAGGCTACCCATCTCTGAAGGACGCCTGCAAATACAATCGCGTGAGGCTACTTCCTCACTTCAAAAGATCCAAAAACATCGGCAGAATCTTGATAAACAATGAGTTTTTTCCACCTCGGGAAAGCTGCTGGGCAACGAGATCGGGAGAGGCTTCGGGATCGGCGGGCGAGAGTGAAGTGACGTGATAATCACCGGCTTCGATTTCACGCAAAAGATGAACGGAGTTTTTCTCATGACTCACTCGGACGTTCACTTTTCCCGATGAAAGCTCGACCATGCCGAGTGGGGCGGAATCGCCGCATGACTCGATCTGGGCGTGGATTTTAAGGCCCGTTTTGGATTCGAAGGTGAGATTTCCCTGGTGTTTCCAACCTGCTTGAACGGCCAGCCATGCCATGATTTGGAGCGCGGTGTTGCAATGCGATGGGCTGTGTTTGATGCGGACTTGATCAATGCCCTCAAGGGCGCTCTGGGCAACCGTATCATCGAACAAACTGGCGATGCCAACACGGAACTGCCAGCAGCGGGTCCATGCGAGATCTTGCACAACGAGAGATGGATTGGCCTTCAGCGCTTCGAGAATACGAGCAAAGGAAATCTGCGGTTGGCTCCAGAGCGAGCTGTCGATGATGAGCCGGTCTATCACGCTGGCGAGGCGCTCGGTGAAGACTTCCGAAAGTTCACCCTGCCACCAAAAAACGAGAGGAAGATCGGAGTTCAGGTGAGAAAATACCGTGTTGCGAAAACGACCCGTGACACGGCCTGTTAGACGAAAGGAAATTTGCTCGCAGCAAACGGATTTCTGGCCCTGTGCGAGATGACAATGTGCGGTGATCCATGCGCGAAGGCTGGCAGGTTCCTCACGGTTGATTTCAACGAGAATCGCGCGACAGGCGTTGTCGCGGGTCAGGCTGTTAATAATGCGGGAATTCTCCAATAAGGATCCGGGCTTTTCCGAATAAACCGCCAAGTTCATCAGTGAGGCATTCGTCCGCGCTTCGTCCTGCTCCCAGAGCTTACGAAGCTCAAGTTCGATTTCGGAAATCGGAACTTCGATGCCGAGTTCAGGGCAGGATTTGGGAAAATTTGAGCTCATTTCGGCATCGGATATGGGTTGAACGAGCACTTACAGCCTACGCCATGCGTTACCGTCTTTTTGGATCATTTCATCCGCCTCACGAGGACCCCATGAACCGGCCACAAACTCCGCCATAGGCGGTTTGTTGTCAGACTCGTGCCAGGCGCGCTCGATGTGATCAATAAAACGCCAGGCTTCTTCCACTTCATCCCGGCGGGCAAACAAGGTGGCATCGCCAGCCATGGCATCGAGGATGAGGCGTTCGTAAGCTTCCGGGCTGCCTTTGCCGAAACTGGTGGCGTAATGGAAATCCATTTTCACAGGCTCGAGACGCAAACTGGTGCCCGGAATTTTCGAGACCATGCGCAACGAGATTCCTTCGTCAGGCTGGATGCGAATGACCAATACATTGCCGCCGGGAACGCCGCCGGGAAGCGCCCCGAAAAGGACGGATGGTGCGTCTTTGAAATGGACGGAAATCTCTGTGGATTTTTTCGGCAGACGTTTGCCCATGCGGATGTAAAACGGCACTCCGCTCCAACGCCAGGTATCGATCAAAAGACGCACCGCAACATAAGCTTCGGTTTCCGAACTTGCTGATACACGATCTTCTTCGCGGTAACCCGGAACGGGATTGCCATCGACGTGGCCAGCCGTGTATTGCGCACGCACGACGTTCTCCGCAACTTTTTCCGGCGTGTCCCACTGACGCAGCGAACGGATGACTTTGACTTTTTCATCGCGCACACCATCGGCGGAAAGATCGGTCGGCGGCTCCATCGCAACCAGGCTTAGAAGTTGTAACAAATGGTTCTGCACCATATCACGCAGCGCCCCCGATTTTTCATAGTAACCTCCGCGTCCGCCTTCCATGCCCAGGTTTTCCGCACAGGTGATCTGGATGTGGCTGATGTATTTGCTGTTCCACAACGGCTCAAAAATCGCATTCGCGAAACGCAACACCATCAGGTTCTGCGCGGTTTCTTTGCCAAGGTAATGATCGATACGATAGGTGTCGGATTCGTTAAACGTTTGGTTAACGACGTGGTTCAAATGCTGTGCCGTTTTAAGATCCGTACCGAAGGGCTTTTCAACAATCACGCGTGCCCAACAACCTGGCTTGGCTTCGTTGAGTCCGGCTTTTTTCAGATGCAGTAAAATGTCATCAAAAAATTCCGGAGCGGAAGCGATGTAGAACAAGCGGTTGCCCTTGCCCCCGCGCTCGGCATCGATCTCGTCCAAGCGTTTCGCAAGCGATGCGTATCCGGCATCATCGGAAAATTCTGATTGATGATACGTAACGCTATGGATGAATGGATTCCAAACTTCCTCATCGTGACCATTACGGGAAACTTTACGGTTCAACTCCTCAAGACCTTTGCGGAATTCCTCATCGGCTTTCTCGCGGCGGGCAAAGCCAATGATATTCACTCCCGTCGGCAGCTCGCCATCGACTGCGAGGTTGTAAAGCGCGGGAATCAGCTTGCGGTGAGTGAGGTCTCCGGTTGCGCCAAAAATAACCACCGTGCATGGCTCTGGACGATTACGGGAAACAAGATCTTCGCGGAAAGGATTGGACATAGAACGGCTGGAGTTTCAGCGGATCAAAGGCTCAAGGGAAAGCCAAATTCGATCCCGAGGATGAAATGTGACTTATAACGGAAATGAGTCGGACGATTTGAACCCAAAGAGGGGCGGCAGGATCCCGCCCGACTTCATCGATCAGCGACCACCAAACGCACTGTATCCTGCCGATGCCACGGCAAGACGGCGCGCGGCGAAGAAATTGATGCCTTTGCACATCTGCGACATCATCGGGAAACTCATGATAAGGGCCAATGGAGGAAAAAACATTCCAATGCAGAGCAAAAGAAACGTGGTCTCGCCCAATCTCGGCGCAGCTTTCAGATCCTCGTAACTGGATACGATGCGATTCCAGTTTTCAGGTAGACTGTTGATGGCAACAAAAACCCAGTAAATGTTGAAAAACGGAATAAAAAGAAAGCCAACCGCCTTTCCGGGAGTGGTTTGTGGTCCTCCTGCCTGAAGGCAAAACCAGGCACGATAGATGTTAATGTAAAAAAGGATCGTGGAGGTGATCGAGCAAGCGACACCCAGAAGAAAAGAAATCAGAACACCTATCCCCAATGATGCCGCTCCTGCCGTCTCGGCCGAACCACCTGCGGAGGAGCTCGCAGCCGCAGCCGCAGCCGCGGTCACCATCATGGCGGGAATGATCAGAATCATGCCAATGATCATGAGGAAGAAACCACCAATAAACGTTCCCAGCCAGAGCCCGAAACTTGATTTCTTGACGGGGATAATAGGATATTCACCGCCAACTGGCGCTTGAGGTATGAGTGAGGACGCGCCTGGCTTGTAGGCAGAGCCACCGAGAGCACCACTCCCACCACCCGCTGCAGCAAGACGTCCTGCATTCTCGGGTTCCAGCCCGCTCCTGTGGCTGGCTTTGCCGCTACCACTGCTGCTGCTGCGGGCGCCGCTGGCAGTAATCCCGGAACTTGTGAAGCAGGTGCCCATTCCGCCATGCCTTCGGTCCATACCATGGTTTCCGCGGTCACACTGCCTTGTTGCGCATACTGCACCAATTGCTCACCAGTGTATGGTCCCATTTGCTCACCGTTACTATGTATAAACCATTGATCGCTCATCGTGCAGCGATCGTTTAGCAGCAGCTTCACGTTTGCCAAGTCTATATTGAAGCCAAAAGGTTCATCGAAAGTGATTTGCTATTTCGTTGGAAGTGTATAGGCTCCGCCCCTTTCCGGAAGAGTTCGGAACGTATCATGACTACCACTGAAAATTTCAACGATCACGTGATGGCGACTTACGGCCGCTTTCCTCTCACGCTTGTCTCGGGCAGGGGAGCGCGCGTGCGCGACGATGCGGGACGGGAATATTTGGATTTTTGTATGGGTATTGCCGTTTGTTCGTTAGGGCATTGCCATCCACGTTTGGTCACGGCCATCCAGCAGCAAGCCGCCAAGCTGATGCATGTTTCAAATCTGTATCTCAATGAGCCTCAAGGAGTTATGGCTCAAGAAATGAACCAGCTTGATATCCGGTTGCCTGGCAAAATCTTCTTTTCCAACTCAGGCGCGGAAGCCAATGACGGCTTGATCAAATCCGCGCGCCGCTACGGTCATCACAAGCCACAAGCGAACGGCAGGCCGCGGTTTGAGGTCATCACGTTTCAACAATCCTTTCATGGTCGCACCCTCGGCAGCATGGCTGCCACAGGCCAAGCAAAGATCCAACAGGGTTTCGATCCCTTGTTGCCGGGCTTCCGTTATCTTCCCTTCAATGACATTTCCGCCTTAGAAAATGCGGTCAGCGAAGAAACCGTCGCTTTCTTGCTCGAGCCCATACAGGGGGAGGGCGGGGTGCATGTCGCTTCCAAAGCGTTTCTGGAAGCGCTTGTCGCGTTATGTGAAAAACACGATTTATTGTTGATGTTCGATGAAGTCCAGGCCGGTTTCGGCCGCTGTGGCCAAGCCATGGCATGGCGCGCCATCGCACCGGAAATCCAGCCGGACGGTATTTCATGGGCAAAAGGTATGGGCGGGGGCGTCCCAATCGGCGCATTCTGGCTCAGCGACCGTGTGATCGATGATTCCGGAAAAACCCTTGCATCTCTTATGGGACCTGGCTCCCACGGATCGACCTATGGCGGCAACCCCTTGGTTTGCGCCGCAGCCCTCGAAGTCCTACGCGAAATCCGCGAAAAAAATCTCTCCGCCAACGCGCTTCACCAAGAGCAGCGGATCCGCACGGAAATCGCTTCCTGGAGCCTGCCGGTCATTACCGAAGTCCGTGGTCTCGGGTTGTTGCTCGGAATTGGTCTACGCCCCGATCTCATCCCGACCCCAGAAGGCTCAACTCCCGCCCTCACGGTCGTCAACGCCTTGATGACTGAAGGCCTCATCGTGCCTCCGGCCGGCCCAGAAACCTTCCGTTTGCTGCCACCACTCAACGTCACGGACGCCGAAATCGACGAGGCCCTAGCGATCATTCACAGGATCCTGTCCACCTACGCTTAGGACGGTTTCGAACCACAGGACCTTCAAATTTTTAGACCTTCAGACTCAAATGAAACATTTCCTTTCCATTGAAGAACTCACCGCGGCTGAAATTTCCAGCCTGATTACCAACGCCCAAAGCCTGAAAGCCGAGCGTGGAAATCACCCGTCCCAACCTCTCGCCGGACAGACTTGGGCGATGATTTTCACGAAATCATCCACGCGTACACGCGTCTCTTTCGAAGTCGGAATCCGTGAACTTGGCGGATTTCCCATGTTTCTCTCAGGAAATGAAATCCAACTCGGACGCGGAGAACCCATCAAAGATACGGCGCGCGTGCTGGGCAGAATGGTTCACGGCATGATCATCCGAACCTTTGCCCAACAAGATATCATCGATTTTGCCAAATACTCGAAGCTTCCCGTCATCAATGCTCTCACTGACGATGAGCATCCTTGCCAGATCCTTGCCGATCTTTTGACGGTCAAAGAAAAACTCGGGGGTTGGGAGGGGAAGAAATTCGCCTTCGTCGGCGACGGCTTTTCCAATATGACCCGCTCATGGATTTGGGCGGCAAAAATTCTTAATTTTGAGCTCACCATCGCCTCTCCAAGCGCTTGCCAGCCTCCAGCCGATTTTATCAAAGCTCTTAACCACGACGGTTTGAAAATCACCGCCGACCCCGCGGAGGCGGTGAAAGGAGCCGATGTCATCAATACCGATGTCTGGCTCTCCATGGGACAGGAGAACCAAAAAGAGAAAGAAGCTGAATTCGCGGGTTTCGAAGTGAACGCAAATTTGCTCAAACACGCCGCCCCAAACCACATCGTGCTCCACTGCCTGCCTGCTTATCGCGGCAAAGAAATCAGCGAAGAGATTCTCGAGGCTCATGCGGAGACCATTTTCCAGCAGGCTGAAAACCGACTGCATGCCCAAAAAGCCGTGCTTGTCGCGGTTGCCAACGCCTAAGTGTTCCACGTGGAACGTTTGAAACTCTAAACCTCAAAAAGACGCCGACCTAGGAAAGAAATAAGAATTTTTATTCAACCCGACCACTTGAAGCTGGCAAAATTATATACTGATCACTGCTCACTAGGCACTAGCCACTTCTTTTAAACATGTTCCGCTACCCAAAAAACTACGATGTGATTGTCATTGGCGCCGGCCATGCCGGAGTTGAGGCGGCATTCGCCGCTGCTCGGATTGGCGCTCAAGTCGCCGTCCTCACCCAGAACCTCGACACCATCGGACAAATGTCCTGCAACCCCGCGATCGGCGGACTTGGCAAGGGTCACATGGTTCGGGAAATCGATGCTTTGGGCGGTTTCATGGGACTCAATACCGACGCGACCGGTATCCAATGGCGAATGCTAAATGCTTCCAAGGGTCCTTCGGTTCGCGCACCAAGGGCCCAGTGCGACAAGAAGGCCTACCAATTTCGAGCCAAGGCGCAGATGGAATCGACCCACGGGATCGAGTTGCATCAGGGAAATGTCGCTGAGCTTTTGGTGGACGGTGAACAACGCATCACCGGAATCCGAACCTCACTTGGCATGGAAATCTGTGGTAAAACCGTCATCCTCAGTGCAGGCACCTTTATGCGTGGGCTCATGCATGTGGGCCTGAAAAATGAGAAAGGCGGTAGGATGGGGGACGCGATCTCTACGGTATCGGATTCTCTGAAAGAACTTGGCTTTGATGTGGCTCGGTTCAAAACCGGCACGCCATGTCGTTTGTTGGGAAGATCCTTGGATTTTTCAAAGTGTGATCGGCAGGACGGAGACACTCCTGTGCCAAAGTTCAGTTACTTGGCAGATACCCTTACCAAGAGCCCCCATGATATTTTCACTCTGAACCCTTGGGGTGATCCCAAGTTCCACGTGGAACAAATGCCGTGTTGGATGACCTACACCAACGCCAAAACGCATGAAATCATCCATAACAATCTCCACCAATCTCCGATGTATTGCGGTGTGATCGAGGGCACGGGTCCACGCTATTGCCCTTCGATTGAGGACAAGGTCGTGCGCTTTGCTGAAAAAGAACGGCACCAGGTTTTTCTGGAACCGGAGGGTCGGCATACCACGGAATTCTATGTCAACGGGGTTTCAACCTCTCTGCCTTACGAGGTCCAGTTGGACTTTCTGCGCACGATTCCTGGCTTGGAAAAATGTGAAATTCTACGTCCGGGCTACGCTGTGGAATATGATTACTGCCCACCAACTCAGCTGCAACCGACTCTTGAGACCAAGCGAATCGAGGGCTTGTATTTCGCAGGCCAAATCAATGGAACTTCCGGTTATGAGGAAGCCGCAGGGCAGGGCTTGATCGCTGGTACAAATGCCGCATTAAAAGCCGCTGGGAAGCCAGCTTTCGTGCTAGGCAGGGAGGAAGCCTATCTCGGCGTGATGGTTGACGACCTCGTCACACGTGGCTGCACCGAGCCTTATCGGATGTTTACCAGCCGCGCCGAATACCGCTTACTCCTACGTCAGGACAATGCCGATCTGCGTCTGACTCGAAAAGGTGCGGAGTTCGGTTTGGTCTCCGGAGAGCGCTTGGAGAGGCTACAAATCAAAGTTGCGGAGATGGAACGTGCAGATCAATGGGTGCGTCATGCCTCTTACGAAGGTGTGAAATTACATCAATGGTTGCGCCGTGCGGATAGCTCGTGGGAGAATTTGCCCGACGCTTTACGCAATGAGTTTTCCGAAACCGATTGGCCACAAATCGAGACCGATTTCAAATATGCGGGGCACCTCGCCAGGCAACAACAACAAATCGATCGGATGTCGCGCCAGCAAGAAAGGCAGATACCGGCGAATCTTGATTTTGATTTGATTCCCGCATTGAAAAAAGAAGCACGGGTCAGGTTTTCTGAGATACGACCGCATACGGTCGGTCAGGCAGCACGTATTCCAGGAATCACCCCAGCGGATATTGCTATTTTGGTTATCTGGTTGGATAAACTGACACGTGCAGATCAGTAATATGATAGGGCGTTATGGGTGATGACGCCTTACCATAAGACATTGAATTTCAGTGACTTACAACTAAATTAAGTCAGCAACTCAGACACAAGCTGCAGGAAGGAAAAAAGTGCACCCTGAGAGATTCGAACTCCCGGCCTTCTGATTCGTAGTCAGACGCTCTATCCAGCTGAGCTAAGGGTGCATTACCGCAAGCAGCGGGGAGGCAAGAAAGCATTTTGCTGACTATACTGTCAAGAAATTCGACGATGATTTTTTAAAATGATGGACGACTATCCAATTGGAAAATTTGCCCAGAAGTATGGGGCATGCGTTCCTCAAGAAACCATATGAAGTCGGCCACGATGGCTGGTGTGTTAAATTGACCCATGACATGGGATTTACGGACTTCATGCTTTCGTTCAGAAGAAACATTTTCAGTCATTCGCGTATCCATGAAGCCTGGCAATATCGCGTTCACACGAATCTGGTTAGAGCCATGTTCAAATGCCAAATCACTCGTTAGTCCAAGCAAAGCAGCTTTCGCTGTGGCATAGGCCGCTTGACCGGCCACTGGGTGAAATGCCGCATAACTCGATATGAAAACCACATGTCCTTGGTTTTTATCCATCATCGAGGCAATGGCAGCCAGAGCGCATCTCTTTGCAGCCAAGTAATTGATATCAAGAATTTCATCCCATATGGATTCATTCATTTTCATAAGTGGCTGATCACATATCGCTCCTGCGGCGCAAACCAATAAATCACAAGGATTTGCGGAAAAAAAAGCTTCGATCGCAGATGGACATGTCAAATCAAGATCTTCACGACCCAAAGCAAGGACTTGCCAGCCGGCTGTGATAAACCGCTGACTGATGCATTGCCCCAATCCTCCTGTTCCGCCGGTAATAATGACACGTTTCAACACCGGAATCATCAGCATGAATAAGCTGTGAATAAAGCCCCAAAAACTTGTGATATGATAAATACAAGTATTCCGGATCTACCAAACAAACGAAGTTCATAGGCATCCATCCATTTGGGATCACAACTTATCATTCATGTGGAACGCTGATACGTGCAATGTGGAACGCTCATAAATCAGGTTTATACACACTATGAAGATGATGATCTTATAAATTCAAAAAATAGAATACTCATCATACTAGACGCTCGAGACAAAATTACCATCCAACTCGAAACACCGCTCAAATCTACCCATTCGCGCTTGGAAAAAAACATTCATCCTGCCATATTGCGACGTCTTTTCTAAACCATGTCAGCAAACCTCAAACGCATCTTTTTTTTGCTCTGTGTGTTTGTGATCTTTTTTGTTTCCGTCACACTGTTGAAAAATTGGCAAATGGGCGGTGATTTTAAATCGCTTATTTCGGAATTTCTGAGCTCTAAAGTTAAAAAGTCATCCGAGACATTTACGCCAAGAACAAAACCAACATTGAACTTAAGTGATGTTGAGATTCTCTCACGCCTCAATCAGGAATATGCGAAACTGACGCAAGCTGTCGTGCCCTCCGTTGTGAGTATCGATACGGCTGGGGTTCGTACCGAGCAATTAGTGGATTTATTTGGACGCGCAAGAATCCGCAGCTATCCGACACAAGGCCAGGGATCAGGAGTGATCGTTAGTGAAGAAGGCCATATCATTACAAACCACCATGTAATAGCCGGACAACAACAAATTCGCATCACCTTACACGGTGGTAAAACTTATAGCGCTACACTCATCGGAGAAGATCCATTGTTAGATATCGCTGTCATAAAAATTGATTCTAACGATAAGTTCACTCCCTTAAAATTCGGCGATTCTTCACTCGTTGAAGTCGGGCAACTTGTGTTTGCAATCGGAAATCCCTTCGGCTTGGGCGAAACAGTCACACAAGGCATTATCTCTGCGAAGGAACGTTCGCTTTCAGACAATCAAAGGGATTTGTTTCAGACCGATGCAGCGATTAACCCTGGCAACTCAGGGGGGCCCTTGGTGAATCTTACCGGTGAAATCATCGGCATCAACGTCGCTATCTTTAGTGTCGATAAGGATAAACCGAGCTTCCAAGGTGTCGGATTTTCGATACCCTCAAATGAAGTTAGGGAAGCGCTTGAACAAATTATCGAGAGAGGCAAGCCCGTCCGTGGATTTCTGGGCGTGAGAATGCGTGATCTTGATCCAGCTGTGCGTCACGAACTGAATTATGATGGGCAAGGGGGCTCTGCGGTTTATGTGGTAACTCCGGATTCACCGGCAGAATTGGCAGGATTAAAACCCGGTGATGTGATTTTAAAATACAATGATGAGAATATCACCAGCACACGTCAGCTTATCTCCTTGGTTCAGCGCTCCAAGATTAACGAAATAGTGAAAATTCAAATTTGGAGACAAGGCGAACGGGTAAATCTGGAGGCAACAATACGCGAGAGCATTTCTATTTTGTCTTCACAAGGAGCGCCGACATCTCAAGACGGAGATATCAATTTAGGCTTATTGAACACTGTTGGAATCAAGGTCCGGAATTTATCAGGTATCGAAGCTAGACGCGGCTTTGGTGGTGTCGTGGCAACCGCGATCACACCTAACAGTCTTGCCAGCGATTTGATCCTGCCCGGCGATCTGATCATCGCGCTGAACCATTCACAAATTTCCAACAGTAATGAATTCTATGTGCAGCTCGCCGCTTCGGTTCCGTTACAAGAAACCATCCTTCATTTGATCCGAGAAGGACAGCCGCTGCGCATGATCTTGCCTAAACTTTAATCTCCCCAACGTATGAAAAATAAAGTGCCTTATTTCTTTCTCGCCCTTGCAGCCGTACTGGCCGCCGCCGCTGTGGCATTATGGCTGATCAAAGACAAAAAAAGTTCCAAACCTGATACTTCAGGTGGAGAAGTGACGAAATCACAAAACGGCACAACGGAGACGAAACCTCCCGCCATTCCAGGTCTCGATCAACCACTACCCACCCAAACACCCGAACAAATTCTCGAGAATCTCGGGGTCGGTTTGGCGACTTCCAATCCCTCCGATCTTCTCAACCAAATCAGCGAGGCGCTCAAAAAAGGTGATATGGCGGAAGTATCCAAACTCATCGGTAAAGATGCCATGAATGCGGAGACATTCGCCTTACTAAATGCGATTGCAAAAAAACCCCAAAGTTTCCGCGAGATGGGAGAAATCGAGCTCAATAAGCGTACGCGCTGGGCGCTGGAGATAACGGACAACGGTTCCGAAAAACGACAAATCCATTTCGATCTCAAACAGGAAAACGGCAAATGGAAGATTGAAAAAATCTCCATACCCGAGACGAAGCTGGATCCTGATAAAAAAGCATCGGTGATCGATCCGCTCAACCTAGCAGACACCTTCATCCAGGCAGTGTTGAAACAAGATTTTGAAGTTGCGCTGAAATGGGTCGATCTTGAAGCCGTTTCCGAAGCCAAAATTGCTGCGCTTTGCATCCTGTTTGAAGAAGGAGAATACAAGATGCGTAAAGACAAACCGTTACGCGCCATGTTTCAACGCGATGACACGGTCGGATATCTCGCACAAATTGAGGCAAAGGATGGAAGCCAAGCCGCCCAGTTTTCCCTCAACCTCCGCTTGGACGCCGGCACCCAAAATTGGCGGGTATTCGAAATCAATCTCGATCAACTTCTTGCAGATTACGCGACCCGTATTGCCGGGGGAGACATTTATTATTCCCCGCTCGTAAAAAATCCTGCCGGCGGAGAAACCCTCGCACTCTACTTCGATTTCAATGAGGACGTGATCAGTCCGCGTACCAAACGCCAACTCGATATCGTCGTGGCAATTTTGAAAAATGATTCGAAGAAAAAAATTACTCTCAGCGGTCATACGGATGCGTTGGGCACGAAATCCTACAACGACCAACTCTCCGCTAATCGCGCCGATGTCGTCCGTGACTTTCTCGCCGCCGCCGGAGTCTCTGCTGAACAAATCGTCACGATTGCCAAGGGTGCCTCCCAACCCCGACGACCCAACGTCACCGAAACCGGAGAAGACGATCCCTCTGGCCGCCGTGCCAATCGCCGGACCGAGATCTATTTGGATTTTTAAAGATAACTGGCGGTAATACGGACCGATTGCTAAAAACCCCCGATCCAACCTGCCAACCGAGCATATGTAGGCAAAGGGGTTGCCAAGCCCCCGACAAACGACTTCTCATTTACCTAATCGCCCCAGCGATTCAAGTATAGACCTTCGACTTGTTTCTTTCGACGGATCTGAACGGCAAATTGCCTATCCACGTATCTCATTTCCTCTGTGCGGAAAGGATTGCCATATCCATAACGTATGCGTTCGGGAAACAGGCTTATTGATTCGAAAGCCCCACCTATCCAAACTCACATCCAGATGATGACACGATTTTATTTTTTAGCAGCCTGCCTTGCCGTTCAGGTTTCCGTGTCTGCGGAAATTTTTTTTGAATTTCTTGAGGGTGATCGCGTCGCCTTGTTGGGTGATGGGTTCATTGAACGCGAGCAGTATGAAGGCTGGATTGAGCTTGCGGCGACCACGGCTTTTCCTGAACGCACGGTGACCTTTCGCAATCTTGGCTGGAGTGCCGACACACCGGCCGGAGCTTCGCGCAGTGGTTTGAGTCTCTTGCAAGCTGGGCATGAGCCGGCGGATGAAGGTTGGAGGCAACTTGAGACGCAATTGACGACCTATAAGCCAAATGTGTTGATCACCGGTTACGGAATGGCGGCTTCTTTGCCGGGCGGACAGACGCCAGAGGAGTTCAAGCGGGATTTCGAGCGCTTGCTCGATCGTGTGGCGAAATTGGAAGGCGGAGTAAGGGTGCTGGTTTTGGGTGCGCCGCCGCGTTTCCTGCGTCCGAGAGAAATGGAGGAATCGGTCAAAGCGCATCGGGCTTCCTTGGAGGCGATCAATGGGGTGCTGCGTGATGTCGCGAAACAACGCGGGCATGTTTTTGTGCCGCTGAATTTTCCCGCTAAAGATGCGCAGACATTTTCGGAAAACGGGATCCATTTGTCACCAGCGGGTTACAAGATGGCGGCGCGATTGTTAGAGAAAGAACTCGGCTGGAAGGCGGCGAAGTGGGATCAAGGCGAGCAAGCCGTTGCGCTCCGCAAAGCGATTCTGCGCAAAAACGAATGGTTCTTCCATCGCTCCCGCCCCGCCAACATGGCATACATTTTTGGTTTCAGGAAACGCGAGCAAGGTCGCAACGCTGGTGAAATTCTAGCCTTTGATCAACTGGTCGTTGAAGAAGACGGGCGTATCGCGCAAATGCGGGACCTTTCCAAAAAGGTGATCGTCCCTGCTCCGCCCATCCGCAACGAATCAAAAGTCGCGGCGAAGACCACGCAACCCTATCCAGAATTCACGGTGGCGGATGGCTACGAGGTGACGTTGTGGGCGGAAAACCCCATGCTTCACAAACCGACGCAGATGAATTTCGACGAGCGTGGTAGACTGTGGGTCGCCAGCTCGGAGACCTATCCGCAGGTCGAGCTCGGCCAGACGCCCAACGATAAGGTCGTGATTCTCGAAGATACAAACCTAGATGGAAAGGCGGACGCAGCAAAAGTGTTCGCTTCAGGTATGATGATGCCGACGGCAATCCTACCGGGAGACGGCGGTTGTTACGTCGGACAAAGCACGGATCTGCTGCATTTCAAAGATACCAACGGCGATGGCGTGGCCGATTCCATGCGGCGCGTGCTCAGCGGCTTCGGGACCGAGGACACTCACCACAACATCCACACCCTGCGTCGAGGACCGGATGGGAAACTGTGGATGAATCAAAGTATCTACACCCGTACCGACACGGAAACTCCCAACGGTCTGTTGCGCTTGCGGAGCGGCGGCCTAATGCGTTTCGATCCGCGCACGGAGAAAATGGAAACGGTTTTCTACGGGTTCTGCAATCCATGGGGACACCAGTTTGACAAGTATGGCCAGTCTTTCATGACGGATGGTGCAGGCGGCAACGGCATCAGCTGGGGTGTCCCGGGAGCGATGTATATCACCTATGCGAAAGCTGCGAAAATTCTCGGCAGCATCAGCCCGGGATCCTATCCAAAGTTTTGTGGCTTGGAGATCGTTGAGTCGCCGCAATTCCCAGCCGAGTGGCAGGGGTCGATGATCACCTGTGACTTTCGCGCGCATCGCATCGTCCGTTTTTCTGTTAGTGAGCAGGGCTCGGGCTACGCCGCTCAGGTGGCCGAAGATTTATTGCGAACCAAAGATGTGAATTTCCGACCCATCGATGTGAAGATAGGCCCAGACGGCGCGCTCTACATTGCGGATTGGTCGAACCCTATCATCAACCACGGTGAGGTCGATTTCCGCGATCCGCGGCGCGATCGTGAGCATGGCCGGATCTGGCGAGTGACGAAAAAAGGCGCGCCTGCCATCACATTACCGGTCAATCTGGCGAAGGCGAAGGATGCCGATTTATTCGCAAAGTTAACCAGCGATCACCGCTACGAGCGCGACGCAGCCATGGCGGTTCTCGTCGAGCGCAAGATGAGCCCGACATTTAAAACAGCGATCGAAACATGGAGCTCGAAAGCCAAGGACGGTCGCACGCGCTTGGCAGCGCTGTGGTTGCGCGAAGGACTCGGCATGCCAGTGGATGGATCGGAACGCGGATTGTTAGGCCAAGTGTTGAGCGACGAGGACGGGCGGATTCGGGCAGCAGGAGTCAGGTTGTTAGGAGATCAGCTGAACCATCTCCCCAGCACTCAGGCATTGGGATGGTTGGACAAGGCAACCAAAGATCCCCATCCACGGGTTCGGCTGGAGGCGGTGCGGACGCTTGCAAAAATGCCTGGAGCGGAGCCGATGGATCTGGCGTTTCAAGTGCTGAGCCAGCCGATGGATCGCTTTCTCGAATACGCGTTGTGGTTGAGCGTGCGTTCCCAAGGCGATGTGTGGTTGAAAGCGTTGTTAGATGGAAAGTTTCAGCTAGCCGGCCGAGAAGGCGCGTTGGATTTCGCCTTGGCCAACATGCCTGCGGAAAAGGGACTCAAAGGCATCCGCAATCTGATGCCACAGCCCATGCCTAGCAACGGCTCAGGGCCCTGGCTCGGGCTTGCCATCAAGACCGCCGATCCAGATATGCTCGCAGCGATATTCGCTCAGCTGTTAGATGCCGGGTTTGATGCTCCCGCAGCGGCAACGGTCATGCGTGGGTTGGAAGGGGTGGTCAGCCAACGGCAAGTCAAGCTCAAGGGCGATTCAATGAAGTTGTTAGGTTTGTTCAATTCTCCCGCACCAGAAACTGCCGCCGCCGCCCTGCGCTTGGCGGGGGCATTAAAGGTGGATGGTTTGTTAGAACCCATCAAGGGGATCGCTTCAAATTCATCCGCATCGCCGACCCTACGCTTAGCGGCGACCGAGGCACTCTCGCATTTCGCCAACGATGTGGCGCGTGATGCCTTGTTAGCTGTCTCAGGTTCAGATGCACCAGCGGAGGTGAAACGCACCGCCGCCCTCGCGCTTGCCCGTCATCACCGCGGCGCTGCGATTGACGCCATCCGTGCGCTGCTTCCCGGTCTCGATGACCTCACGCAAGCCCGCACGTTCTGGCAGAAAGCCCTTTCACTCAGCGGATTGTCTGCCGAACTCACAAAATCGTTTCGCGAACAGGCACTCGATCCGAAAGTCGCTGCCCTGAACTTACCTGCCGTGCCGGACATCGATGAGCATGCCGAGTTGCTCGGCGTGTTGCGTCAGCAAGCGGGAGGCGCGGCTGCCAGCGGTCCGACGGCGGAATCCATCCTCAATCTCGCCAAGCTGGCTGCGGAAAAAGGCGATGCGGTTCGCGGGGAAACCATTTACCGACAAACCGCCCTCGCCTGCATGGCTTGTCACGCGATCGGTGGCGCCGGTGGCAAAGTCGG
>CAMCBV010000050.1 GCA_945873125.1 Prosthecobacter debontii | reverse complement strand
TAATCTCATGGGACAGCATAGGCACGTAAACTCGTCATTCACTCACCAACTCAAAAAAACTCGCAATCGCCATCACCCAAATCGGACCATTAAGCCTTGTAAATTCAAGGCTTGCACAGCCCCGCGCTTATGCTGTGGGATACCTGTGACTCTAGTTTAGAACTGTCTAACTTTTGGGGTCAGGCCAGTGGGTTGCGGAACCTCTCTCCATGCGGCCATGGTAGGAGTGTATGCGTTCGAGGATTTCGCGGATATTCACGCGGAAACCCAGCAAGCTGCGGAATTCCGATATCGAAACCCCATTTTGGGAAGTCGTGATTTTGTGATCGCGATTTCACAGTCAGGAGAAACGGCGGATACGTTGGCCGCTTTGAGAGAGGCGAAACAAAAAGGGGCTTTTGTTATGAGTCTGGTGAATGTTGTCGGATCCGCCATTGCGAGGGAAACCGGACGCGGAGTTTATCTGCATGCGGGCCCGGAAATTTCGGTGGCATCGACCAAGGCATTTACCTGTCAGGTCAGCGTGCTTTTGATGATAGCATTAAAGTTGGGACGGGGACGGCGACTTTCTTGCGAGCAAGGCCTGGCGTTGGTGAATGAGCTGATGAGCATTCCCGAACTTGTGCGACAAGTTATTGAGAAAGACGACGAGATCGCTAGAATCGCGGAAGGGTATGTCAAAGAGGAACATGCGTTTTTTATCGGGCGTGGTCCGATGTTTCCGGTGGCGTTGGAAGGTACGCTGAAGCTTAAAGAAATTTCCTATATCCACGCGGAAGCTTATCACGCCGCTGAATTGAAACATGGACCGATTGCCCTCCTGCAAAAAGGCACACCAGTGATCGCTGTGGCCTGTGAGGGGCCTGCGAAGGACAAGACCCTCGGTAATGTTGAAGAATGCCGGGCTCGGGGCGCGAAAATTCTGGGAATCATCACGGAAGGTGATCACGTGGCGCGGCAGGTGATGGATGATTGCATCTCAATACCACGTGCTCATCCCTTGGTTGCGACCCTTCCAGCCGTGGTCGCGTTGCAGATCTTTGCTTACCATGTGGCGCGCTTGCGTGGGTGCGAAATCGATCAACCGAGAAACCTCGCGAAGAGTGTCACGGTTGAGTGATGACCGATTTTTCCCAAGCTAGCATTTTGGATTTGCGCGATGTGCCCCATCGGTAGCCGCCGATTGATCCATCTTCGCGAATGACACGGTGGCAGGGAATAAGGTACGCGATGCGGTTTTTTCCAACTGCGTTTCCGACTGCTCTGGCTGAGCTGGGTTTTCCGATGATTTCAGCGAGTTGGCTGTAGGTGAGGGTTTTACCGCTCCGAATTTCGAGCAACGCCTTCCAGACCTTGAGTTGGAAATCGGTGCCCTGAAGATGAAGACTGAGCGAGAGGGTGGGGTGAGGTTTTGAAATTTGCCTGGCAATATCTGAGGCAAAACCATCATGGCGTTTGAATGCGGCGTCCGGCCAGTCGCGCGCGAACTGCTCGTAAGACGCCGCCTCGTTGGTTTCAAAGAAGGATAGTTGGACGATGCCCTTTTCAGTTTGTGCGATGAGCATTTTTCCAAAAGGAGTGTCGGAAATACCCCATTCGAGTTCAATTTTTGCTGAGTCAGAATCTATTTTAGATAAATCAGAAATATGTATGTAAATATCTGATTTATAATCATTTACTGACATTTTATAATTCTTAAATAATCTCTCTGAAAATTGAGTTTGAAACGATTGTTCGAAACTAGAGGTAGCGAGTTAATCCATCTACCTTGGATTGATCCAGTTCATTCGCGAGGGCGATCGTGAGGCTCAGCATGGCGAGATAGTCGTTGATATCGATGATCGCGTTGTGGGAGTGGATGTAACGGGTTGGAACGCCGAGGACGACCGATGGGATGCCGCTGTTGGCGAGGTGAAAAGATCCGGCATCGGTTCCTCCGCTGCGTCGGACGGTGACTTGATAGGGAATGTTGGCGAGCTCCGCCGTTTCAATCGCGAGCTCGGCGAGACGTGGGTTGGCTATGGCACTGGGGTCAAAAAGCCGGATTTGCACGCCCCCGCCGAGCCTTCCTTGGGATTCTGCTGAATGGAAACCGGGGGTATCATCGGCGGGCGGGCCTTCGAGGACGATGGCGACATCGGGTTTAGTGAAGTTGGCGAGGGTTTTGGCGCCGCGGAGACCGACTTCCTCTTGGACCGTTCCGGCGAAGATGAGTTCGTTGGGATGGTCCATTTCGGCGAGGATTTGGGCGGATTGGATGGTGGCAGCCATGCCGACGCGGTTGTCAAAGGCCTTTGCCATGAACAGATTGGCATTTGCCATATGAGTGAAGGCGGATAGTGGGGCGATGGGTGCGCCGAGTTGGATGTGGTAATCATCCGTGACCTCGCGGCGGGAATTTGCACCGATGTCGATGAACATCGATTCGACCGCAACGGGACTGTCCCGCTGGGAGGGTGAGAGAAAATGAACCGGCTTGCTGCCGATCACGCCGGGGATTTTTTCGCCGTCACGATTCAGGATTTGGACGCGTTGGCCGAGCATGACCTGATTCCACCATCCTCCGATCGTGATGAACTGGATAAAGCCGTCTGGAGTGATGTTTTGAACCATGAAGCCGACCTCATCCATGTGGCCGGCGATGAGGACGCGAGGACCCTCGTTGGCGTGCACGCAGACGACAGAACCGGATTTATCCGTGGCGAGCGGGCCGACTTCCTCGAGTTCATCGATGAAAATGGCACGGACTTCGTCTTCGAAGCCTGAGATCGAATGGGCATCGGTGAGTTCTTGGAGAAGTGATAGGGCTTTGGCGCGCATGGGTGAATGGTGCGTGGAAACTCTAAATTTTAAACTCTAAATTTCAAGGAAGAGGCTGAGAGGCTATGGCTGCTTTCGCCAAGTAATCTTGACGAATAAATGGAGTTCTCTGAGCTGGACGGATGGAGCGGCTTACTCTTTGATCGCTGGCCGTGAGTAAAAATCCAATAACCGAGCCAAGAGCGGATCTTGAGATCAAAGATGCCCAGCTGATTTTCAATCGTGTTTGGAAAGAATTGGAAGAGAGTGTGGGGCGTGAAAATTTAAGGTTTCCCAAAGAGTTGATTTTGCTGGGTGGCGCCCCGGGATCGGGAAAGGGTACCAACACGGATTTCATTCGCAAAGTTCGTGGAATTTTGGCGGAGCCGATTGTGGTCAGTCAGTTACTGAGCTCGCCGGAAGCTCTGGAAATTAAGGCCCGTGGAGGGATGGTGGGTGATGAAGAGGTGTTGCGCTTGTTGTTTCACGAGTTGTTGAAGCCGCAGTTCCGCGACAGTGCGGTGCTGGATGGTTTTCCGCGCACGAAAGTGCAGGTGGAATGTTTGAAAATGTTTTACGATGAGATGGTGAATTTGAGGAAAGAGTTTTCGGATACGTCCAAAGCTCATTTTTTCCGACAGCCGGTATTTCATATCATGGTGTTGTTCGTGGACGAGTTGGAAAGTATCGCGAGGCAACTCAAGCGGGGTCAGGAAACTCTGGCGCACAATGCCGAAGTAAGGCAATCCGGCATCGGTGTTTTGGAAGAGGAGCGGGCAACGGACTTTGATCCCGATCTGGCACGAAACCGTTACCGCACCTTTAAGGAAAAGACTTACGATGCGTTGGTCTCGCTGAAGCAGATTTTCCATTATCATTTCATCAATGCTCAGGCGCCGATTCAGGTCGTGCAACAAAACATCATTCGTGAGCTGGAGTATCAGAGTTCACTGGAGCTTGATCCCCGCACCTATGACACGTTGCGTCACATTCCTTTGGCGGATGAGATCGTGGTCAAAGCGCGGCAAGAGCTGGTGAATCGCTTGGATGGCTACCAAGTCGAGCATACCGAGACCTTTCATAAAGTCGTCCATTTCATCCAAGACAAAATGATGCCCGTCATCAAACGTTACGCCGTGACGGGTCGCGCCACGGTGAATACCGAAGAACCTCTTTTTCATGATCCGGTGGCGGTTGCGATTTTGATCGATGTGTATTCAGAGCGTGGATTCCAAGCGATGGTGGATATTCATCGTGTGGAAATTCCGGAGAAAGTGGATTTACAGACCGGTATCATTACCACGCGTGAGAAAAAAGTGTATCGGATGACGATCTTTTTCACCGGGTCGAAGATCCGTCGCGGATAAGCGGTTGGATCAAGATGATTTAATAAGGCGGGTTTTCTGAATTTGATTCCCTATCTGTGTTCAATAATGTGCATTTGCCACCGGCTATGTCCGCCTTACCACCATTGCGGTTCGTTTCCCTGATTGGATAGAAGTGCCATATGGATTGTCATAATCCGCTGGCTTCGCGGCGGGACTTTCGATAACTTCTTTTTTTAACCAATCTGACACCGTGCAAATTCTCATCCGCAACATTGATCGCAAACTTACCCAACCAGAGATTGTTTGTTTGTTCAGAAAATATGGAAAAGTTCTTTCTTGCGAGATTGTCAAAGATGAGAAGACGGGGCTTTCCAAAGGTTTTGGATTTGCCGAGATGCCGAAACTGGATGAGGCAACCAAAGCGATTGAGGAGCTGAATGGTAAAAAAGTGGGAGATTCCGTTTTAAGAGTGAAGCGTGCGGCGAATTCCACGGTGGCAAAGAAGGCCCCTAAAGTGGTGCAACCGGAAAGATCAGCCCGATCGGATCGATACGAAAGATCGGACCGAGCCGAAAAGAAAAGGCCACCAAGGGCGAGTCGGAGCAAGCGGCGCTGATCAACCGAGACGCTTGATTGCCTCAGAGATTTCATCTTCCATCCCGGCCTCGGTGCGGATGAAAAGTTCCTGCAGGCCTTTCTCGCTTTGAGTGACGGCTTTTAATCCGCCGGAAACGGGGCGCTGGATACGGATCGATCCCGTGGATTTTTCCTGACCCAAGGATTTTCCCCCGTAGGAGCGCCAATGATGACGCCGATTACCCCTTGCATGGCCTCGATTTTCGCGATGACACGCTGGCATTCTTTGGAGGTGGATTGGTGACGACCGCGGGAGGGCATGGTGGGGAAAAGCTTAGAGGATAGAGCGGAGAGGAGGGAGCGAAGAGTAGAGAGGTAGAAGCGCGACTGGAGTCACGCGGTCCAATATGGTTTAGAAGGTGATGAATGTGGGGCTGGTCGTAAAGGGGATTGCAAAAGGGGGGCTCATAGTGGATGAACGGCGTGGGATGTCAGTCAAGGCAACATGGAAAGTGAGCGCGGCGGTCATGCTGAGCCGGGTGCTTGGGTTGGTGCGTGAAGTGTTGTTTGCGGGTTTGTTTGGTGGCAGCCGTTGGATGGACTGCTTTTATTTGGCATTCAAAGTACCGAACCTATTGAGGGATTTGTTTGCGGAAGGTGCGCTTTCCCAAGCATTCGTGACGACTTTTTCCAAAAAAGTAAAAGCCGATGGTGTTGAGAGTGCATGGGTTTTGGCAAGCCGCATGATGACCTTGGCGGCGGTTTTCATGAGCGTGGTGGCGTTGGTCGGGATCGCGGTGGCGCCTTGGATTGTTGATCTACTGACAGCGTTTTCGCGATCGGGCCAAACGCCGCGGGTTTATAATGCGGATGAGATTTCCCTAACGGTTGAAATGGTGCGGGTGATGTATCCCTTTATCGCGCTGGTTTCATTATCGGCTTTGGTCATGGGAATGTTGAACGCGCGGGATGTGTTCGGCATGCCGGCTCTGGCTTCCTGTTTCTTCAATATCGGATCGATGATAGGCGGTGCCGTAATCGGATATTGGATGGATCCTTCATGGGGGCCGCGCAGCTTGGTTGGATTTTCATGGGGTGTTTTGATTGGGGGAGTCTCTCAGTTGGTCTGCCAATTTCCCTCACTGCGTGCGGTGGGTTACCGGTTCAAGGCGAATTTCAAATGGAACGATTCCGGTGTGAAAAAAATCGTTCAGCTCATGATTCCTGCCGTGATCGCCGCATCGGTCACTCAAGTGAATGTTCTGGTCAACGCGATGTTTGCCTACGGTGTGGGTGAAGGGGCGGTGAGTTGGTTGAGTTATGCGTTTCGTCTGATGCAATTGCCCATCGGAGTGTTCGGTGTGGCAGTGGCTACCGTGACCCTGCCCGCGTTATCCCGTGCGGCGATGAATGGGATGGGGACTGATTTCGCGCCGACCCTGCTCAAAGGTTTGAAGTTAGTGATGTTTTTGGTATTTCCCGCAACGGTGGGATTGATCATGCTGGCACAGCCGATTGTGAGCTTGCTCTATGAGCGCGGAAAATTCGATGAATTGGATCGCTTGGCAACCGCCGGTGCGCTGCAAGCGTATGGTTGCGGATTGCTGTTTTACGCGGGTTTGAAAGTTCTTCAGCCAGCGTTTTATGCCATTGAGAAACGATGGTTTCCTATGATCGCAAGCCTGATGGCTTTGGTGGTTAACTTGGGTTGTAACTACACCTTTGTGTTCGTGTTCAAATGGGGTCATGAATCGCTGGCGCTTACGACCAGTATTGTGGCGAGTTTAAATTTTCTCTTCCTCTACCTGGCGATGATGCGTTACGCGGGTGATATCGGAACCAAAAGCCTCATTCTTGCCTTTCTGAAAATCGGCTTCTCCACAGCGGTGATGGCCGCGGTTTGTTATTTTGGCAACCAGCTCTTACTCGCAGATCTCTGTGATATGGCGTTTTGGAGAAAAGCGACCGCAGTGATCGGTCTCATCGGTGTGGCTGGAGTGGTTTATCTCATCACGACGCTGGCTTTGAAAGTTGAGGAGATACAGGATGTCGCAACCATGCTGAAGCGGCGCTTGGGGAGTGAGTAGGTAGAAAGAAAGAGGATCAGTAACTGGCGTGAAGAGTGCAGGCAGTTGGATGCAAGCTTGCAGGAAGATATCAACTGAATCAGTTAGCCCATTGCACATTGTGGTGCATGGACTGAGGCATTTCAATTAGGGTACGGAAGTCACACGATCCCGATCGAGCTTAGGTCTTTCTACTTCGTCACTAAAATGTTTCGAATCTCGATCGGAGCTCCCTCTGCTTGGAAGGCGATGGAGCCTTGGTTAGTTGAGAGTTTTTTACCTTGGTTGGTGAGGATGCCGTTAACTTGGACGGTGATTTCGGTCTCGGTGCAGGTGACGATCATCGAATTCCATTCACCAAGGGGTTTTTCTTTGGGGTCGGCAGTCCGGATCCAACGTTTGCCATGGTTAGGACTTTCGCCTTTCGCTTCGAGGGTTTCTCCAATGCACCAGAAATCACCTGCGTTCTGGTGCTCGAGTTGCGCCTCAAAAGATTTTGGCCAGACACCTGGTGCGGTAGCAGGAGTGGAGACATGAACGAGGACGCCGCTGTTGTTTCTCTCGGTGCCGGGTTGCCAGCGCCACTCGAAGCTCAGGGTATAGTTTTTATAGGTTTCTTTTGTTCGAAGGTAACCCGTGGGTGTGCCTGTGGTAGAGAGAATTTCATCCTTGAGTTTCCATGCGGTATCAACGGGTTGTTCCCCGTCTTTGGTCATGAAACTCCAACCATCGAGACCTTTGGCGAGGAGATCGGTTTTTTTCGACTCTTCAGCCAAAACGGAGAGAGAGGAAAGGGCGACGAGTGTGAGAGTGGTGAGTTTCATGGAACGGGATAAGTGAAAATTTTCTATTTTTCTTCGGATGGCTTGGTGATTTCCGGATTTTTGTTCTCCAAAGGGATCATGTTTGCGAGTCGTTTGATTTCTTCGGGGCTTTTCAGGGTTTCGACGAGTCGCTCTACAATACGGGCTGCGATGCCTTCATGTAAAGTGAGACAGACTTGTTTGTCTTTTCCTCCGGCGAGGCCGTAAATGGTGGATACGTGTCCGGTTACATTGCCTGCCGCATCAAAGAGGGGTGAGCCGCTGCTTCCGGGTGCCCAGTCGTTGCTATAGTTGATTCTCAGATGAGCTAGTCCATCGATAGATTGTTTGTCTTCACCGTTGTAGGTATCGTCCCACAAGAAACGGTTGATCACACCTGTGCTGAAATATCCTTGTTGGCGCAGAGGGTAGCTGAAGCAGTAGGAGGCGGAGCCTTGTTTTACATTCGAGTTTAGCGGAACAGGATTGAAATTCGCCCCTGCGACTTTGATGATCGCGGTGTCCATGACTGGATTTTGAGCAAGCACGGCGACGCCACAGGCGATATTTCCCTCGTGGTCATAGACAACAAGAAAGCCATCCTTCATTTGGGTTTTACTGGATAATACATGTTGGCAGGTGACGATGACATTTGGAGCGATGGCGTATCCGCCGGCGAGGTTGAGGTGCCAGTGATCGCAATGCATGCATTTGTAGCAGTAACCGACGCGAAGGTTGGATTTTCTTGCATGCACGGCAATTTGCTCCGTTGTCATTTGCTGGGTCAACACAGGAGCCAGCTTGACCGGCTCTGGCAGAGGATTGATGATTTGCTTGTCAATTTCCTCTTTGGAAATTGCGGATACTTTTCCCCGCAAGAGCAGGGCTTTTTGGATGTTTTTCTCTTGGCTCTCCTTGATTGCTGAAGGGGCTTGTTCATAGATCGGCGTCTCGACGGATTGACCGAATAGAAAGGGTGAAATCGCGGTGAGGATAAAAAGAAAGAACCATTTGAGGCGGAACATGGACATGATCTTGGGTTGAGTAGGTAATTTATCGATTTGAAAGTGAGTATGTGTTCATAGCATACTTGAATCGGTGGTAGGATTTATCGATTCTCGGGAGGAGTTTCCGGTCTAGGACTTTCATTTTGTTTCTTCGAGTAATGGTGTAAGGTAAATATTCACGCCAGTTTGTGAACGAAGGCTTGCGTTTTGTGATGGTTGGGTTGGGTTAAGTGGAGTGAAATCTGAAAGTAAAATCCATGCTTTGTTGGCGACAGCGAGGATTGCGAATGTTCCGAGCGTCGTGAGTAACCTCGGCGTAGGGGTATTGTTGGGGTCAATCCATCATGGCGGGAATTTCGCGTGGCCTTGGGGTTTGATGGTGGCGGCCCTGTTCTTTTATGTCTCGGGTAATTTTCTAAATGACTGGATGGATAGGGATTGGGATAAGGAAAATCGTCCCGAGCGCGCGTTGCCCAAGGGCATGTTTTCTGAAATCTCATATTTCACGATGGCGATCGGTGGGTTGGGAACGGGGCTCATCATCACGGCGTTTTACGGGCTCATGGCACTCATGGTTGCGGGTTTATTGGTGGGCCTGATTATTCAATACACGATTGTGCACAAAAGGGCGGCTTGGTCGGTGATTCCCATGGGCTTGTGTCGGGCGTGTTTGCCAATTTTGGGTTATGCGGCGATGAGGGGAGAGCTTTCAGGAGACGTGTTTTTTCCGGCAGTTGGCTTGTTTGTTTATGTGTTGGCGCTGTCTTTGAGTGCGCGTTGGGAGGCAAAGGGAAATTTGCCGGTTTCTGAAAAATGGAAAGCTCGCGGGTTGCTATTGGGATCCGGTTTGTTTGCGGCGATTTTACCGGTATTTCTTCAGCCAAGCATGGGTTGGATTGGGTTGATTCCTTTTGCCGCATGGTTGCTGCTCTGCATGAGGAGATATCAATCGCCCGTATCCACGCATGTTTCCGCGTTACTCGCCGGAATTCCTTTGATGGATTGGATCTTGCTACTTCCTTTGGCGAAGATCTGGCTGAGTGAGAAGGGTTTTGAGAGTCATGATCCCATGGTTCTGATTGCGATGTATTTGCCGCCGGCGTGCTTTGTTTTGGGGCGATTCCTGCAAAGACTTGCACCTGCGACTTGATCGGTGCTTGAAGTTTTTCTCATCATGGAGTCCATTGCTTTAAGAAATTTCATGAGTGGCATTAAAGACAAACAGGAGAAATTGTTGGAGGATTTGGAAATTTTTCAGGATTGGACGGAGCGGTATGAGTATGTGATCGGTTTGGGTAAAAAGCTGGAGGCTTTGCCGGAGGAGTCGAGGAATTCGGATCATTTGATCAAAGGTTGCCAATCACAGGTCTGGCTGGATGCAAAAAAGGCAGATGGTCGGATTTATTTTTACGCCGACTCAGATTCGCTGATTACCAAAGGTATGATCGCGTTGTTTATTAACGTTCTGAACGGGGAGAAGGCGGACGATATTTTAACTGCGGACATGGGTTTTATTGAGAAGACCGGCCTGAAAGAGCATTTGGCTCCAACCCGGGCGAACGCACTGAATTTGATGGCAACGCAGATGAAACAACGGGCATTGGGTTTTGCCTGAGGGGTTAAATTTTCAACCACGAAAGGCACGAATTACACGAAACGAAGATGATTTCTGATCTTCTGTCATGATTTGCCAAGTCTATCTGAGCTATGCTAAAACTTTCGTGTGGTTTGCGATTTTCGTGTCTCATCCCCGGATTTAATGAGGTTCTTTATTTATTGGGAACGCATTGCCGTTGACGGTTTCGCTCGGGTGCATAGAAGCTTCAGGCATGTTCATTGATCACATCAGGATTTTGGCGAAAGCAGGAGACGGCGGAGACGGCGCGGTTTCGTGGCGTCGTGAGAAATTTGTCCCTCGCGGAGGTCCGGATGGTGGTGATGGTGGAAACGGCGGCAAGGTGATGTTGGTGGTCGACAACTCGACGGATACATTGCGCCAATATCATTTTGATCCAAAGCTGGTTGCCGAAGACGGCAGACCCGGCGGTAAACACAAGAAAACGGGCAAGAGCGGAGCGCTTAAGATCGGCAAAGTGCCTCCCGGAACGGTGGTCTATCGCACGAGTGCGGCGACAGTCAATGAGGCGGTTGAGCATGAGCGCAGCGATGAAGGGATCGATCTCGATCCGATTGCGGACCTCGTTGAAGAAGGTCAGACTTTTGTGTTGTGTGAAGGTGGCATTGGTGGAGAGGGGAATTTCAAATTCCGCACAGCGACCAACCAGACTCCGACCGAACATACACTCGGCACTCCTGGACAACAGGGGGTGTTCTATTTGGAATTGCGCCGCATCGCCGATGCCGGACTGGTCGGTTTTCCGAATGCTGGAAAATCGACTTTGCTGGGTAAAATTTCAGAAGCGAAACCCAAGGTCGGGTCGTATCCGTTTACGACCCTGCAGCCCATGATCGGTGTGGTTGAGTTTGGAGGGTTTCGGCGTTGTACCGTTGCGGATATTCCGGGACTGATCGAAGGAGCGCATGAAAACCGTGGTTTGGGTCATGAGTTTCTCCGTCACATCACGCGCTGCCGTGTGTTGCTTTTTGTGGTCGATATGGCGGGCAGTGAGGGTCGTGATCCGATTAGCGATCTCCAAATTTTGCGCACCGAGATCAAAGAGTATGATGAGGAATTGGCAAAATTCCCGTGGAAAGTCATTGCCAACAAAATGGACTTGGAAGGTTCGGAAGAAAATCTGGCCATCTTCCGGACACGTTTCCCAAAGGTTGATATCATCCCCATTTCGGCCGATACGGGAGAAGGTTTGGATGATCTCAAAGTCATGCTGGACGCTGAGGTTTCGCAACAGGGACGCAAATGAGCATGCATTCCGTATTCGTTTACGGAACTTTGAGAAGAGGTGGATCTAACCATTTCCGAATGGATCATGCTGAGTTCGTTGGCTTGGGAAAGGTAGCGGGTGCGATTCATCTGATCGATTCGAATCCTGAATTGGTCTTCCCTGCCTTGAAATTGGATGTGGAAGGACATGTGGTGGGTGAGGTTTATCGTGTTTCCGAAACCCTACTCAAATCGTTGGATGCGTTTGAGGGGATTTGCGAGCGTTATGAAGAACCTTACGAATATCGGCGTGTGAGGGTCGGAGTTGAAATGGAAACGGGCGGTTCTGTGAGTGCTTGGATTTGGGAATGGAATTCAGGTTTGGACGGAGCAAGGCCGTTGCCGGAAGGTGATTGGTTGCTTTATGAGCCGAATCCGAGTTGATTGGTTGGGTTGAAAATCATACCTCCACATCTACTCTTACAAGCCTACAGTCAGGGGGTTTTTCCTATGGCAGAGGAGGGTGGAATTTTCTGGTATGAGCCCAAGATGAGAGGATTGATTCCGTTGGATGAACGGTTTCATGTGTCCCGTAGCTTGAGCAAAAAATGGAACAAAAAGCCATTTGAAATCCGTTTTGACACAGCGTTTCGCGAAGTGATGTCAGGTTGTGCTGAGCGAGAAGAAACATGGATCGATGAGGTGATCATGGAAAGTTACTGTGAGCTCCATAAAATGGGTCATGCACATTCGGTTGAGTGCTGGGATTCCGAGGGTTTACAAGGTGGTATTTACGGGGTTTCCATGGGTAAGGCGTTTTTCGGAGAGAGTATGTTTTCGCGTAAAACCGGCGCTTCAAAAATTGCGATGATCGCATTGGTGGAAAGATTGCGTGAACAAAATTTTCAACTTCTGGACACTCAATGGATGACGGATCATCTGAGGAGCTTCGGTGGCATCGAAATGCCACAAGCCGAGTATCTGGAATTGTTGAAGGCTGCGCTTGATGGAAAAATCTAACTAAACTCACTCGGGCTTTTTTTGTAGGCCGATTTCGGAGGAATTTTCTCAAGCGTAGTAGAATACCAAGGCGAAGATAATTGCCAAGGCGAGGAACACACCGAGAAAAAAGATATCCCAGCAACGGTCGGCGCGGCGTAAATCGGAATCGTAATAGGTGAGTTGAACGATAACGCGACTCAACCAGAAGAGCGCGAAGAACGCGCAGAATGCTTTTGAGAAGCCTCCTTCCAGAAGTAGGTTCGGCCAACCTAGGCATACCAACGCGAGTGCTGCGATGATTGCAATCATGTAGGCGCAGTGAACATGAAAAATCTGCCGGACAATTAACTGGGTTCCAACAAGGCTTCCCGAGTAATCCCATCTCTTTGCAGCGACGAAGTTTGCGATGACCAAGCCGGTCAGTATCAATCCGGCGATTCTTAATCCGGTTTCCAATGTTTGCGGGTTCATGATGATGGGTGGTTCATTGGGTCACACAATAGCCGTCTTCACATTCAGGCAATTGCATTTGATGGAGTTGCTCTTGGACTTCTCTGTCTTTTTTCCTGAAGAAAATTTTACTGAGCGCATGACGATTTGCGGCAAGTAAACGGCAGCTATGGATCGCGATGGGTAATAATGTCGGACCCGCTAAACGCTGAGCGGCTGTCTGATGGTTGCTGCAACTATAGAGGCAAAGAATCCAGGCCTCCGCACCACGGAAAATTTCATTTTCATCAGTCCGAACGATCATCTCACGGGCTGGATCGAGTCTGCCTACACCCGGAAAGATTTGTTCGGCACGCGCGGCTTGGTAGGGAATGAACTCAATTGAATACGCGCGTGGTTGGCGGTTGATCCATTCGTGAAAGCTGCAGCACATCCCACAGCGACCGTCGTAATAAACTTCAATTCTCTTGATAACATTGGGTAGTTTCATTTGATTTCTTTCTACACTTTCAATAAATACTGAAAGTTATGAACGATCAAGAAAAATCCGGATATTTTATCTAAGGAGGGGCATTGGAGTATAAGGGCCTTCGAATTATTTATCGATCGGTTTGCCCGCTGCGATCCAAGCGGTGATGCCACCTTGCATGTCATACACGGTGAAGCCTGCGGCGCGGAGTTGCTCTGCGGCCAAGGCACTGCGTCTTCCGCTCCTGCAATAGACAACAACCGGCTTTTTAGACTCCAGTGCGGCTTTGGCTTTGTCGAGGAATCCTTCTTCGGTCACGGTGACGAGTTTGGCTCCTTTGAGGTGGCCTTCATTCCATTCCTCCTTGGTGCGGACGTCGAGAATTTGCGCGCCTGCGGCAAGTTGCTTCTCTGCTGCCTCGATTTTAACAGGGGCGACAACTACTGGATCGGCTGCCTGTGAAATTGAATGGACGGATAACAGAATGGTCGTGGTTAGGATCGTAATTTTCATAAGTAAACCATCCTGCGAATTACATCAAACCGCAAGGTTCTCTTGATGGTGAAAATGCTTATATGCAGGATCACGTTTCGTTGAAATCCAATCGCCACTTTCCACTGTCGCAATCAAGCCATGAACTGCTTGATTGCGCCGGTTTGCGGGAGTTTTTTTCGAGCCATCTCGAGGTCGAGATCGCCGTAATGTTCCATTGGGTTTCCGTGGGCGTTGAGCAGGGTGGTATACCAGTTGCCGAGGGTTTTGTGGCCTTCGTTGCCAAGGAAGGGCAAGCGGATATAGCGGCCGGCAATATCCAGATTGCAGTTTCTGCCTGACAAGATGACGAAGGGGGATTCCGTTCCGATCCCGTGGTGGGTTTCTCCGTTTTCAGGGAAATACATGACCATTGTGTTGTCGAACATGGTGCCTTTTCCTTCGGGTGTTGCCTTGAGTTTTTCGACGATGGTGTTGACCTGTGTCATGTGACTGATCCGAATCTGTTCTCGGGTCATCCATGCTGGGACGCCACCGAAAGCCTCATCATGTCCTAAAGGGTGGATCCCGACGCGATCCGTTTCATTTCCGGGAAGACCGGTGATGGGTGTGCCAAGGTCGTCAATCGTGTAGGTGACCACGTTGGTTAAACCTGCTTTCATTGCGGCAATCAACACGTCGGTCATGGCAGCTTGTTTTTCAGGTGTGCTCGCATCCATGCCGCCATTTGCGTGGACGGGATCAAGTTGCGGAATGAATTTTGCAAGTGATCCGGAAATGGAGATCAGCTTCTTGTTTCGTTCGCGAATTGCATCAATCGACTCGATTTGTGCTTCTTGGCGTTTGACTTCGTGTCCTTTGATTCCACTGATTTTCATTCCTTCCTTGCCCTGTAAGAAAGAGAGCATGTCATTGTCCGAATTGACGGCTTCTGGGTTTAGGACGGATTTGAAGAGTTCGGTGCGTGCGGTATCCGGATCCGCGTAGCAGTAATTGCGAGTTTGAGGTCCGGGTGCGGAGTATCCCGATACAATGCCTGTCCGGCCGTCGGCGAAGGAGAGTTCGACATGTCCGAAAGGGGATGGGAACAGTTTGGCGAGTTCAAAATCGATTGTCGTGCGTTTGATGGCACTCAGTGTGTTCCTGTTAGATTTGAAGCAACCCATCACGGAGGAGAACGAATAATGGACATTCTCACTCATCTTGGCGGAGAGTCCTTGGAGAATCGTCATGTGCTCTTTATGGGCATCCAAGCCTCGCAGCCATTTAGGGAGTTCGTATTTGTCGAGAGCGACTTCGAAAGGTTGCTTGCTGTCATCAAGGGCCTTCTCCTTGGCAGAAAAATTGAGAAGAGCTGTTTCCGTGGGGCTAATGCCGCTGGATTTGCGAATGAAGATGAAGCGTTTGGGAAAACCAGCGCTGTTCTGGGCAGCGAATAACTGGTTGAAAGAAGGTGCCAACGCCATGGCGCCAGCGCCAAGTATGGATGTTTTTAGGAAATCTCTACGGCTATTCATGAGTCTGGGTTTCTACAGGTTTACGGTAAATGAATGACTCCGAGGTCAGTAGTGACACGATTACGGCATCAAAGCTACCTCCGTTTTCAACATAGGCATTTTCGGCATCAATGAGGGTTTTTGAATCTGAAAGAAATTCGTTGCGGCCCATGAAATATCGGAAGGCATGGCGGATGATGGACTGACGGACGCGCCGTGACTTTGCGAGGCGTTCGCTGAGGTCAATGGCGTCCTTGACTTCCCCATCTAGCGATTCGTCTCCTGTTCCCTTGAGATAGCCTTTCGAATTAACGGGCAGTGTTTTGTAAACATCCCGGGTATCGCTCAGGAGAGTAAAATTATCCGATTTTTTCCTGATGAGCTTGTCTGGATATTCCAAAGACTCTTCCACTCGGAATCGACCGAAATCGTCATAGCTTTCGAAAGTGTAGCCCAGCGGATTCATTGCTTCATGGCATTTCCAGCAATATTCCGTCTCAGTCGCACTTGCTAGGCGGTCCCGAAGGATTTTATCGTGGTTTTCGGGAATCACGGCATCGACACTGATCGGCACGTCGGGAATCGTGCCGGCGAGCAGTTTTTCACGAACCCATTTGCCACGGTGGACGGGATCTGTTTCCGTGTTTTTTGCGTAGGCGATCAGCCAGGCTGGGCTTGTGAGCAGGCCTTTTCGATTGGCGACTTTTGCTGGTTGGACGGTTTGGTAATCCCAATGGTTCAGATCGATATTATAAAAATTTGCAACGTTATATGCCGGCATGAAATCATAGCCGTAACCTCGGTAGAGATCGAATGGTGCGGCTTCTTTTTGTCCCTTTCCCAAGCGGGCGACAATTGTTTCCATAGATATCTTGAAAAGCTTGAGTGTGTCGCCTTGGCGGTTTCTCGCATCCATTTTATCCGGATCGACACTTCTCATTTTCACCTCTTTCAGGAAGTCTTTGTGTTCGAGAAGATCCTCTTTTTTGAAGTTTTTCCAGTCGAGGTCTTTAAAGTGTTCGTAGATTCTTTTGATTCTATCTGACGCGGCCTGCATGCGGTCGTTGTCCCCATCGTGATAAACATAGAATTTTTCCGTGGTGAGCAATTCTTCGAATACATTTTGATCCTTTTCTAAAATGTGTTCGACGGTTCTGTCCGTCTCGTTAATGAGACGGCATGTCGCATCTGCGAGACGATCCAGACCAAAGCGTTTCTCATCTTTGAAGATGGTTGATGCTGTGGGGTAACCGAAAAACTCTCTGAAAAAGCGAAGCTTGCGAATCGGCGTGTTGGTTGTGTTATCGCTGTAATTTTTGTCGGCGAGAATGGTGTCGATGAGATAATGATGATCTCTTTTCTTCAGGATGCGCAGGACTTCCCGATTGTAATCCTCGCGGCTATTCAGTTTGCCGCTTGCAGCCGCTTGCGCCAATTCCGCATCTGGGCTTTGATCCGTTAGGGCATAGGCAATGGCGTAACTCGCATCGCGTGGAGAAAGCATGCGGCGGTCGTGTTCGTCCGGCGTTCCAGCACCGAATTCCTGACGATAAGCAAAATCGCTGGATAAGATGAAGGTTTGAATGAGTTTTTGGACGGCTTTGAGCTTCCCGAGTTTTTCGATGTAGGATTTTGCAAGTGACAGATACTCCTCGGCTTCAGCTTCATTCAGAGGCCGTTCTAGGATTTTCACACTCAGTTGATTGGTTAATTCAGATAGAAGAATTTCAGATGGTGGTCCGGCGGCCACACGTTGTTGGCGCGTGCAACATTGTGTCTGTAAAAGTGCAAAGCACTAGCAAACCGGCACTAAGACCGATGGAGCGTAGCGGAATCGGCCTTAGTGCCGGTCGCCGCCCCCTCCAAGAGCCTGAGACAGGGCTTGTTGGTGCTCGGCCACAGCTGG
>CAMCBV010000049.1 GCA_945873125.1 Prosthecobacter debontii | reverse complement strand
ACGTCATGAAGCAAAGCCACATGTCGCGCAGAGCATTTGCCCTATCCACCCTCGCGCTCATCATCCTACTCACCTCCCTATTCATCGTGATACTGGGTCGCATGGATGATTCTCCATCTGCCAAACCGGAGAATGCGTCTGCTTCGGAGTCTAACGGAGCCCACAGAACTACCCAAGCGCCCCACCCATCCGGCGAAGATCGCATACGCGAGCAACCACAGCGCCCCCACCGTCCCAGCCCAACTCCAATATCCTTGCCAACCGACACGAATGAAATCCGGAACCTCACGCCAAAAGAAGCGAGGGAGCTGTTGCGGCGACATAAGGAAGAAGGCAATCTATCTCTGAATGGCCTGACCTCGCTCGACGCCGAGACCGCAGCGGTGCTCGCGGAGTTCAAGGGCGTCGCGCTGATGCTCAATGGCATGACCACGCTCTCGGAAGAAAGCGCCGCGGCGCTTGCCGGGTTCAAGGGTGAACACCTTCATCTCGGTCTGACTACCCTCTCGCCCGAGGCCGCCAGAATCCTCGCCAAGCGCGGGGAGCCGGCACCGAAAAACACGAATGACGCCACCGGCCAATGCGGCACAAAATGGTTTGGGAAAGACGATCAGGAGATGGGACGCGGGAAGCTGGCCATCAACCACCTGACCACGCTCACGGATGAGAGCGCCAGAGAGATCGCGCAGTTCAGAGGTCTCGCGCTTGATCTCAACGGCCTGACCACGCTTTCGGAAGAGAGTGCCAAGGGGCTTGCGGCCTACGGAGGAGTTGATTTGTCCCTCAAGAGCATTACCACGCTCACACCCGAAATCGCCACGGTGCTTGCAGAGTTCAAGGGGCCTCATCTTTGGCTCGGCCTTACCACCCTTGATGCCGATGCCGTCACCAAACTTGCGGGCTTCAAGTGCAGGTCGCTCCACCTCAGCGGCCTGACCACGGTCACGCCCGAGGCCGCCACGATGCTCGAGGCATTGAAAGGAAATGGTCCTAACATCATTCGACCGAGTGGGATTGTTGCATCCACGCAAGCCCAGTGAGTGAGTCCAGCTACAACCCTGCAACCCATTCTCTAACAATCCAAACCACCCCCATTAAACCAAGAACCTCATGACCATAAAAACACAAGACACTGGCGGTTCATCCCGCTTCTTCAGCCGATGCCTACCTTGGATTTTCATTCTGTTTGGAATTCTGACGGTGATCGGAGGATTCCTCTACGATGTAATCTTCGCCGGTATTCCCTACCAAGATCCCACCCCGGAGATGTCGGCGCGCTATGACCATCATGCCGGTATCGCATCGATCCTGCGATGGTCGGGTGCGGCGCTTTGTCTTCTTGGCGTGATCGGCGTTGCTATGCGCCGAAATGCCAGAAATTCATCAGCTTGTTTGTTACTGGTCATGATCTTATATCCCATGGACGCGCGCGCGCAGACTTGGAGCCACGCGCCATGGAATGACGATGCGGATTCGGGCATCACCAGCTCCCTTGAGTATCACGTTGCCGTCAATACATCCGGAGAAGCGGTCTCAGTCAACGGAGTAACATTCCAAGGTGATGCAGCCTCTGGACCAAACTTCTCCATCACGGGCGAGCTTGTGGGCGCGTCTTCGGGAGCAAATGTGACGGGCAACAGCAACACCCTAGCCAATGGCTTCATTTACGGTGGCAAGCCCCGCACGATTACCCTCAAAAATCTCACCCCAGGATCTACCTATCAGACCACATTCTTCTCCTTCGGTTATGATCCCGCGGGCACGGCCCGCATCCAGACTTTTGCCTCCGAGGGCAGTTCACTCGAAGTGGATCAGAACCACTACGGGGCGGGCAGTGGCATCCGGATTACCCATGAATTTGTCGCCACTGCCTCCACCAAGGAGTTCTCCATCACTCCTGCTGGAGATGGAACCTTCCACCTATCCGCGCTCTCGAACCGAAAAGTTACACCCGCGACCATTCTCAGTTTCGGGAGCAATGTCGATGGTAGTACAGCAATCATCGAAAAGCCCGAAGGGCGTACCACCAAAATTGCATGGACCGTGCCCTACTCGACGAATCTGGCAGCGCTGGCACCTACCTACATCGTGACCTCCGGCAAAGGCACACCCGCAAGTGGCAACACGCCCAAACCAGACTTCAGCTCCTTGCCCGTCATGTATAAGGTCACCGATGGTGATGTCACCCGGAATTATGCCGTGACGATCACCAAGGCTCCGCCGCGCACGGCATGCGAGATCACCTCATTCAATATCGATCTACCCGGAAGCCGCGTGGCCATTCGCTCAACAAGTCCCACCACGGGCACCGTGGTGGTAAGCGTGCCAGCTGATACCTCGGATGCCAAATTGGCAGCGCTCACACCGCGGCTAACTCTATCGACAGGTGCGAACTGCGTAGCGCCTGCTGCGCCGCTGAGCCTACAAAAAACCGTACAATATCGTATCACAGCTGAAGACGGCACCACCAAAAAAGACTACACCGTCAAGGTAGTGGCCGACGCAGAGGCCTTCCGCTTGTTTGTTGTAAAGACTGGGAAAACTGGACTGGCAAATTCCGACTATGATTACCTCAGCCTAATCCCCGTTTCACGACACACCAACAAGGGTGTTCCAGCAATCATCACACTTGCGAATGAGGCTGATCTAACAACAAACATCTACCTGCAGGATTTTATACGGCGCTACCGCCCCACGCAGATACATACCGTCAATTTCGACGCCAAAGTTCCGAATTTTGTAAACACCCCGATCAGCGCGTCCAGCCCGCTCGAATTATCCGTCGCCATGGCTACTAGCCACTGGAAGTCGTCCTCCACCGTGGTGTTGGTCAGCGATACGGTTGATGCCACAAACTACCCCAATGTCCTGCAGGCCTCCTCACTCGCCGCAGCCCTTGATGCGCCGCTGATCTATCATTCTCCTGAATCTGGAAAAGAAAAACTGGTCCGCAATGCCATCCGCCAGCTCGGCGCGACCGATGTAATCTATGTCAACGCAGCAGGCACCAAGCCCGCCATGGCCAAACGCGTGCTGACCAAACCCGAGACCGTCGTCAACTACCTGAGAGCAAAAAAAATCAAGGTGGACTACTTTGCCGCGACCAACCCAAAGGATCTCAACCTCATTTCAGGAGCCAAGCTCTCATTGGCCGCGCCAATGATTGCCGCGCGCAGAAACGGCATCGTGGTGCCCATCACAAGCTATGAACCGGTGCCCAATTCCGTGGAGATGTTCCACTATAGCGGCTACCCCGCGATCAAGGCGGAGCTACAGAAGCTTTATGAAACCATCGGTCGTCATCCCGATTATCTCGCACTGGTGGGCAATGCCACCAGCATTCCGCTCGGTTACCGGGGACCCAACGAGTCGGCGCAAAATTACAACGCATCACCGGCTGACCTCGATTATTCGAATGTCGATTCGGATATCTTCCCGGACATCGCCATCGGCCGCATCATGGCCTATGACCACTACGACGCATCACTACTGACCAGTCGCAGTTCCACTTATGAACATCTGTTAGACGGAGCATGGGAAAAGACCATCGCCAATGTGGGCGGGCAGTGGAACTCAGCGGATCGCAATGCCTTGGCAGCCAACTATGGTTTTCTCTCCACGGACTTTATCGGCAGACTCAATTCCGTACAACCCGTGGAGGCTTCCCTCATCAGCCACAACGACCATTCGAGCTATCATGACGTCGGCGGAGCCTTCGGAGTCGATTCACGTAATATCCTAGCGCCCGCCGTCATCCTATCGAATGGATGTGCCACTGCTGCGATTGATTTTGAGACCCTTAACGAATCCCATGACGAAGCCACGGGTTGGAAAACCACGGATCGCGGATCGGGCGCGCTGGTGGTCAACCAGTTGGTCAAGCTCGGAGCCGTGGCTTTCGCGGGATCAACCCGCGTCGAGCCAGGCCCAGGAAAAATGCGGAGCAGTGCCATGTTCAATGCCCTGCTCGAGGGACAAACCCTCGGGCGTGGCTATATGGCCGGTGTGGATACCCAGTCGTGGAACGGAGCCGATGACCAGCGGTGGAATTGGATTCTGTTAGGCGACCCCGCTCTCAGGATCCATGTGCCCACCGCGCCGAAAGTCGAACCCGCCAACCACATCGTTTCTGAAGTCTCTCACGATACTGACACGCTCACGGTTCAGATTCCCAAGACCTTGTTCGCCTCGGAGGTCGATCGAACCTGGTGCTCGCACTGGGGCCTTACCTACCCGCAGTATTGGGGGGACAAAGCCGGGCTCTACGGCATGGATGTCGACCGATTTTACCTGGTGCGGTTCACTCCGCCAAGAGCGGTTCTCAACATAGAGGAAACAGACACTTGGCCGACAGTGAAAACCTGGGTCTGGGGTGACGTAAAACTGGGCATGATGGGTCAGCCCGCAATCGACCATCAGCAGAATGGAACCCATCAACTCGTCTGGGCGATCCGAGCCAACATCATGGACTGGCCCACCAGTAGCAGCAAGGCTCCGCTTGCCGAATTGACCGACAGCAGGTTCAAGATCACCTATGACATGATTCCCGACATCACCTCCTTTCAAGTCAACCAACCGGGAAGCAGCACCACCATCCGTTCGTTAAGTGATACAAAAGGAGAGATCATCGTGTATGTTCCACCCGACACCACGGATGCGCAAATCGCCACGCTCGCACCAACCTACACGCTAGATTACGGTGCAACCTGTAACCAGCCCAACCATGCACCTCCCTTCCCTGCCCTACGCGCACGCCAGCGTCCGGTTTCCTATGTAGTCAAAACGGATGCATCAAACAAGCGACCTGCGAAGACATATTCCGTATCCGTGGTCCGTTCATCCTTCACCTTTACTCCATGGACAAATGATGACGATTCGGGAATCTCCAGCAACTCACCCTACACCGTGGCTGTGAATTTGGGTGGTGGTGCCATCAAGATCAACGGTGTGGACTTCGAAGCATCGACCCATTTCGGTCAAAATTTCTCAATCGATGGTAGCACGGCCATCTTCAACGGAGGCCAGCACGCCATCACCGGTGACAGCCTCGGGCTGGGCTCTGATTTCCTCTACGATGGCAATCCGCTTAAAATAACCCTGAAAAATCTAACAAGAGGTAAAACCTACGAAACCTCCCTCTTCAGCTACGGATATGAAGCATCCGGCCGAACCCAAACTTTCGCCGCCGATGGTGATTCATGCGAGATTGACCAGGATGCCTTCGGCGAGGGTAACGGCATCCGCATCGTCTACCGATTCGTCGCCACCTCCAGCAACCAAACCATCACCATCACTCCGGTCGATGGTGCCATCGGAACCTTCCACCTCTGCGCACTCGCCAACCGTTTGGTGCAGAATCCATCCCGTAAGTAATAACTCATTCTATTACAGATCATGAAACAGCATTCCGCATCAATCTTCTCGCTCACGGCAACCTTATGCTTAGGTTTGTTTTTGTTACAAGCCCGTGCACAGGATCGTGGAGAGTCATCACTGAAACTGGAAAACCACCACGTATCAGTCGAGATAGACCGAATGAACGGCGCGGTGCGCTCGATCCGCGACAAGGAATTGAACATCACCAACGCATTTTCCGGAATCGGTTTTGAGGTGACGACCGCGACCGGCACTATTCCATCCATCAAGGCACTGGAGGCAGACGTGAAGGACGGCAAAGCGGTGTTGCGCTTTGCCGATGGCGGCCTGGAGGTGAAACTGCATTACACGCTCGGATTACAGGATCGCTTCGTCGAAAAGTGGTTGGAAATCAAAGCCGCCGACGGGAAGCCGTATTTCCTCAAGTCAGTCGTTTTGGAGGATACAAAGACGACGGCGTTTCAGGAAATCCATTTCCACGATGACCAGACCATCTGGCATTGTCCGATCAATCTCTTCCTGCGCGGGGACAAAGGTGGCTGCTTTGCTGGGTTACAGTATCCATATTGGGATCTAACCCAAAAGGGCAAGGAGGGTTTTCGGCTTGGCTATCAACCGAACTATCAGGTCGCAGCCGGCGAGTTGAATGTCAGCGAGAAATACTTCCTCGGTGTCTACCGTAAGGAAGGCCTTCAGCGCGTGTCGCAGGGCCCGTATCCCGGACGCGGTCGCTCGCCATTGCTCTCGTGGGGGCATACCGGACTCGGCCAGCACTTCAAAGGTGGAAAGATTCCGCCTGAGGTGACGGATGTTCCCCTCGAGGTGCTCGACTGGGGCGAGGTCTGGGCAATGCAGGCGTTCATGCGGAGCATCCAGCCCGACGACCTGCAGCTGCCCGAGGAGGGCTACTGGGTGTGGCAGAACGGTTGGTGGGCCGGATTAACCGATCCAAAACCAGAGATCCTTGATGCCTTGAAGGCGGCCGGCATCCATGATGTCATGACTTACCAAACCTGGTACGGACGAGGCAATCATCCTAGCTTGGAACCATATCTGTATAAGATGCACATTGATCCGCTCGGGTTTCCGGCTGATGCGGGGGTGGCCAAGGTTGCCGGGGCGGGCAAGGAGAATAAACCTCCTGCAGTGTGGCATGCGCCGTCGGAGGTGAAAGCGGACGCCACCAAGCCCGGCGAGTACACATCCGAGTTCATCGCGCCGCCAGCGATGGAAAGCTTGATTGATTACGGCAAGAAAATCGGGGTCCATGTCAACAGCTTCGCCGTGCCCGGCCTCCTCTTCGAGGCCAGGCCGGAGTGGTTTTCCCGTGATGAGAAGGGCAATCCCAGCCAGTATCTCTTCGGCCGCGGGGTATCGTGTCCGGCCAGCGACGACTACATGAAGCACGCGTTGGCGGTCCACGAAGCGGTGTTCAGCAAATATAAGCCACGCTGGTGGGGCTGGGACGGGCGCTGGCTGAGCCACTGGGAAGTGCCGTCATTTCGACCCGGGCCACTTGGCTGCGGCATCGACGCCTGTCATGCAAAAAACCACGGACACCTGCCAGGCGACAACCTCTACAAGGAGTGGAAGAACATCCAGACCTTCTTGAAGGCGATCCGCGAGAAGCATCCGCGCCTTTGTTTGGAATCCTATTACGGTCTCAAGCGCGGTGAACCTTGGGCGTTACGTTATCTGAACTCTGCCGACAACTACTATGAGACCAACGGCGCGGACATGAACCGCTACCAAGCATGGCACAACCAGAACGATCGGTTCCGGCCGGTCTACAAGAACTACTGCGCGGTCTTTGGAGAGACCCCTGCGCAGTTCCAATACAATGTCATCTCCACACTCAGCATGTCGACCTATTGCCAGATCGGGCCCGGGTTCAAGGGATTGGCCCATGCCGAGAATCGTGAGTTCCTCAAAAAGTGGCGGGCATGGGCCGGTAAGAACCATGCCTATCTGAAGGTGAAGCGCGACTTGTTTGACTGCCCGGGCGAGGCCGCGATCGACGGCAGCGCGCACTTGATCAAAGATCGCGGCTTTCTGTTCCTCTTCGCTGTTGGCAAAGAGCCTGCCCGCGCATCGATCCCGCTCAACCGATGGCTAGGCTTAGACGAGAATCCAAACGCTCTCTATCAGGTGAAGGAGGTCTATCCGCGCGACGGTGTCGATCTGGGCATCTACCGCTATGGCGACAAACTGCTCCATGACATGTCTCAAGGTGCGGCGGCGGTCATCCTCGCTCTTGAACCGGCAGCATCCGGAAGCAAGCCGAAACCTCCTGAAGCAGGGCTCATGAATGACAACCGGCCCATAATCCCCGCATTCCAAGCATCGCCTACTGAGCCCTAAATAGCTGAATTACTCCGATGAAATCTATCATGAAGCCACCTAACATCCCAGACAAGACATCGACCGTTTCAACGCTCATTTTCGTCTTCCTTGCGACCCTCCTGATTCCCTCCATCACCATGACCGCTGATGCGCGCGAACACCGTGTCGGTGAAGATCATCCATTCAAAACCATTTCCGCCGCTGCTGCCGTTGCATTGCCTGGCGACACGATCACCGTGCATGCCGGGATCTACCGGGAATGGGTGAATCCGCCGCGTGGAGGAACCTCCGACGAGAACCGAATCACTTATCAAGCAGCGAAGGATGAAACCGTCGTCATCACCGGATCCGATCCTGCCAAGGGCTGGGAGAAGGTTTCCGGTGATACTTGGAAACTCGTCGTCCCGAACCATAGCTTCGGGAAATTCCATCCGTATGTAGAAAAGGTGGAAGGCGATTGGTTTGATGGCCAAGGGCGCAACCATCATCGTGGCGGAGTTTATCTCGACGACGTCAGTCTGAATGAGTCTGCAAACCTGGATGCCGTGAAGCAACCTGGGGAAACACCCATTTGGTATGCGAAGGTGGATGGTGTATCCAATGAACTTCCACAATCCCTGATGAACGTCGCTTGGTTCAAAACATCAACGGGTAGACCCGTGCCTGCGGTGAGTGCGATAAAGCGAGTGCGTATCACCGATCAACCCTGTTCCGAAGGCGGCCAATACGCTGGTTTAATTACCCACCGCAGTTCGCTGCGATTTGAAGAGGTGGATTTCGGTTCCGGCACGGAAACCGTCGAAATCCGCGCCGCCGCACCCAGCGGCGCAGGCGGGCTGATTGAGTTAAGACTCGACACCATCGAGGGAGAAATCCTTGGGAGTTCCGAAATTTCAGTCACAGGTGGCGCACAGGAGTGGAAAACATTTCAGATCAGCATCAAGAAAACCACCGGAAAGAAAACGCTCAGCGTATTATTCAAACAGAAGCCGGTTGCAAAACCGGATCCTGAAACATGGGGCAAGAACACAACCATCTGGGCACGGTTTCCGGGCGTGAACCCGAATGAGGCTAATGTTGAAATCGGTGTGCGTCCAACTGTCTTCACACCCACCAAAACAAACATCGATTTTATCACCGTGCGGGGATTCAAGTTACGCAATGCCGCCACCAATTGGGCCGCACCAACTGCTGGCCAGGTTGGATTGATATCCGCCTACTGGAATAAGGGTTGGATCATCGAAAACAACGAAATTTCCAATTCCCGCTGCGCCGGTATCGCACTCGGCAAATACTCCGACGAATGGGACGGAAAGCGCGGAACCAAGGAAGGCTACGACCTTACCATCGACGACGCATCGAAAAAGGGTGGCTGGTCGAAGGAGAAAATCGGCGGCCACATCATACGCAACAATCACATCCACCACTGCGGACAGGTTGGCATCGTCGGCAGTCTGGGCTGTGCGTTCAGCACAGTGAACGGCAATGTGATCCATGACATCAATTTGGCGAATCCATTCGGCGGGGCGGAAATGGCGGGCATCAAATTCCATGGCGCGATCGACGTGAAAATCAGCCACAACCATATTTATCGTTGTGGATACGTCGCAGGTATCTGGCTCGACTGGATGTGCCAAGGCGCGCAGATCACTGGCAATCTTATGCACGATAACGATCTGGATTGCGGGGATCTTTTCATCGAAATGCAGCACGGACCACTGCTGGTGTCCAACAATCTGTTACTCTCTAAAGCCGAGATGTATATCGTTTCCAAGGGAATCGCGTTCGCGCACAATTTGATTTTGTCACCCCTTGGCCACGAATCCTACGACAGCAGGACAACACCGTTCCATAAACCTCACTCGACTGAAATTGCCGGCATTCAAGATGGCAACGGAGGTGATCACCGTTTCTATAATAACATCTTCGTGGCACCAGCCGGACTACAATGCATCGACAATGCGGTTCTGCCATGTTTCGCAGCGGGCAACATATTCCTCAAGGGAGCAAAGGCCTCCAGGTTCGACGAGGAAATGCTCCTGAAGCCCGATTTCGATTACGGTTGGAAACTGATGGAGAAACCCGACGGCTGGTATCTCACGATCACGCTTGATCCGAAATGGCGCGACGAGATAGCTCGCCAACTGGTTAACACCAAGAGATTAGGCAAGGCACGGATCCCAAAAATGGCGTTCGAAGAGCCCGATGGCTCCGACATCATGATCGACACTGACTACCAGGGTCGGCAACGAAACACGGGAAATCCGTTCCCCGGTCCCTTCGAAAACGTCGGTGTGGGACCAGTGACTTATAAAGTTTGGTAACCCTTCTGCCGATGATGACTTTCGATCATTTCTCAATTGAAAAAAATCACCGATTATCTCCTACCGTATAACACCCTCCAATTATCCATCTCATGCTAATCCATCGTTTTATCTCAGCACTTTTTACTATCTCGATTGTCGCAACCAACCTAACAGTTGCTGCCACAAATCCCACGGACGTAACTGATAAAGTCATAGCCGCCGTGAAGGATGAAAGCCTCTCCATCAAGGCAAGCAACGAGCTCTTCGGAGATCCCGCCGTTGGAATTGCCAAAAAACTGACCGTGGAATACCAGGCCGGCGATGAAAAGCTTTCGGCTGAAACTGGCGAAGGAGGCTCTATACAGATCTCAGCCCCCGCGGGTAAAAAGCTGATTGTACTCAAGGCACTTTATGGGCCTGCGGATGGATCATCGCCAGCCAACTCAGCAACACTGATCACAACACCCGGTGAAGTGCTCGAAACGCTACCCGGCTTCAAGATCGAGCATGTGCTCGAGGCTGACGGCGCAAAAAACGGCTCCTGGATCTGCATGGCAAACGATCCCAAAGGCCGCCTATTGTTAGGCGCTCAACGGGATCAGCCAATCACCCGGGTGACGCTGCAGAATGGAAAAAGCGTGAAGACGGAAATCCTATCCATTCCCGTCACCGAAACCATGGGCATGCTCTTTGTGGAAAATGTGCTCTACCTGAATGGAAATGGTAGTCAGGGCTTTGGGCTTTATCGCTGCAAGGATACTAAAGGCAATGATAGCTACGACGATGTCGAGTTTCTGCGCGAGTGGCAGGGTGGCTCCGGTGAGCACGGGGCGCATGCGCTGGTATTGGGTCCAGACAAGATGCTCTACGCAGTCTGCGGAAATTTCGTGGGTGTGCCATCTGATCTTGTGACGAGTTCACCGCATCGCAACTACGGTGACGATCTCGCGCTCAAGCGCATGGAAGACGGCAATGGTTTCGGCGCCGGAGCCAAGCCGCCAGGCGGTTATGTGCTGCGCATGGATCTCGATGGCAAAAATGCGGAACTCTATTCATCGGGGCAGCGTAATAACTATGACATCGCTTTCAATGCCGATGGCGAACTTTTCGGCTACGACAGTGACATGGAATGGGACTGGGGCACTCCATGGTATCGTCCCACACGCGCGTTTCATATGGTGCGTGGCGGCGAACACGGCTATCGAGAAGGCAGCGCCAAGTGGCCGGAGTATTTTGCCGACAGCCTGCCTGCGGTGGTGAATATCGGCGTCGGTTGTCCCACCGGTGTGGTCTTTGGCACTGGCGGAAAATTTCCCGTCAAATATCAGAAAGCATTTTATATGTGCGACTGGACCTATGGCCGCCTAATCGCCGTACACCTTGCACCCAAGGGGGCTGGCTATAGCGCCACATGGGAAAATTTCGTCGCTCCGAAATCACTCAAAACCCGCAGCGGAAAAGTGCCACTTAATCTAACAGACGTCGTGATCGGTGCGGACGGATCGATGTATTTCACCGTCGGAGGCCGTGGCACGCAGGCCAATCTTTTCCGCGTGAGCTACACCGGCAGCGAGGCCGCCGCACCGCTTGCCTCAAGCGCCCTGCATGATGCGGACGGCAGCGAGGCCCGCAGTCTGCGTCATCGGCTTGAAGCCATGAATGTCGCGCCAAATCCCGCAACCGTCGCTGCCGCTTGGCCCCACCTCGCCAGCACTGATCGCTCGATTCGTTACGCGGCCCGGCTTGCGATCGAGCGTAATCCTGTAGAACAATGGCAGTCGAAAGCACTGGAGGAAAAACAATCGGATGCGGCCTTCACTGCGCTGCTGGCACTTGCTCGTTTGGGCGCAGTCGAAACCCAGCCGGCCATTTTCAAATCGCTCACTGCCTTTCCTTTCTCATCTCTAACAGAAGAACAGGTTCTCAATAAACTTCGAGTCATCACCGTATCGATCGCCCGTCAGGGAGTCCCCTCCGGAGAACCAGCCAAGCTGTTACTCGCAGACATCAATCCGATGTATCCTGCGAAGACAGAGAAAGTGAACCGCGAACTCTGTTCTATCCTGCTTGCCTTGGACGCTCCAGAAGCAGTTTCCAGAACCGTGGCTCTGCTGCGTGCGGCCACTACGCAGGAAGAGCAGATCACCTACGTGACAGCGCTCCGGAATATCAAAACCGGCTGGAACGAAAATCTGCGCCGCGATTATCTCGCATGGTGGAATGGCAGTCGCTCAAAACAACATCCGTTAGAAGTCGTGAAATGGTTCACCGACGCCGGTGTCAATTTCAACAACGGCGCGAGCTTTGATGGATTCGTGAATCATGCCTTGGAGGAAGTGAAAGCAACCATGATGCCAGCGGAAATTACCGCGCTGGGTGACCTCACGAAAGTGCAACCCGCAATCAAGGCATCCACCGAGGCTCGCGCCTTCGTCAAGGAATGGAAAAGCGCGGAACTGCTACCGTTTTTGGATCAGGTGGGCAAAGGACGCGACTTCGCCCGCGGCAAATCCGCATACACATCTGCGCAATGCATTCTCTGTCACCGTTATGGTGACCAAGGCGGGGCCGCTGGTCCGGATCTCACGAATGTCGCCACCCGCTTCAAGCGCCAGGATTTGTTGGAGTCCATCACGGAGCCATCAAAGGTTCTATCCGAACAGTATCGAATGACGGTGTTCACGATGAAAGATGGTAGCGTCACCGCTGGCCGTATCAGTCAGGAAAACGACGACACAGTGGTGGTGATGACCCACTCGTTCGACCCCGCCGTAACTGCGGTAATTTCCAAGCCTGATATCAAATCAAGAGAGTTCTCCAAAGTGTCACTCATGCCCCCGGGCCTGCTCAACACATTTAATCAGGACGAGATCCTCGACCTACTCGCCTACCTCGAATCCATGGGCGATGAAAATCACCCCGTATTCAGCAAGTAGCCCCCAAGTCAGATAACTCTAACATCACACAAAACCGAGTCAGATACCTGCCATCATAAGTTAAAGTCACCAAAACATGACACATCATCCTAAAAAATACGACGTTATCATCGTTGGCGGCGGACACAACGGACTGGTTGCGGCGAACTATCTCGCCAAGGCAGGAAAATCCGTACTCTTGCTCGAAGCCCAGAACCAACTCGGCGGCGCCACGACCAGTGCGAAGCCTTTTCCCGAGTATGAGGCAAATCTCTCACGTTATGCTTACCTAGTCTCTTTGCTACCCGATCAGATTGTCACAGATTTAGGCATCAAATTCAAAACACTCGATCGCGCTGTCGCCTCCTACACACCCTATCAGCGCGATGGCGTGGATGACGGACTTTTGGTCTCCACCCATTGGGACAGGCCGACGGCGGAAAGCTTCCGCCGATTGACCGGATCAAATCAGGAAGGTGAAGAGTGGATAAAGTTTTATGGAGAAATTGCCGAACTCGCACGGCGTTTCGCACCGACCATGCTGCAACCTCTCAAGCGCGCGGCCGCCTTGAAATCGGAAATGGGATTACCCGAGGTATGGCGCAACCTGATGGAAGTTCCCATCGGGCAAGTGATTCGCGATCGCTTCAGCGATGACATCGTCAGAGGAGTGGTTCTAACCGACGCGTTGATCGGAACATTTGTTTCCGCTGACGACATGCAAGCCAACCGTTGCTTCCTTTATCATCTGATTGGAAACGGGGACGGACTGTGGCGAGTACCTCAAGGAGGCATGGGCGCCTTGGTGAAAGAGCTACATCGCATCGCCATGGCTCAAGGGGTGGAGATCAAGATGCAATCCAGAATCTGTTCACTGGAAAGCGGCCCCATGGGTGTCCGTGTAGGTTCAGAATCCGGCACATACCACACAGCCAAAGACTTGCTTTTTGCAGCGGCACCTCAGCTTCTTGCCGACTTAATTGGAAAACCCGCGCCACAGTCCCTCGAAGGGGCTCAGATGAAAATTAATATGTTGGTGAGACGACTGCCACGCCTGAAGTCAGGTATAGATCCAAGCATCGCTTTTGCGGGGACGTTCCATGTCAACGAAAGTTACTCTCAATTGGAAGCGGCTTACCTCGCTGCCAGCAACGGAGAAATACCCCGACCTCTCCCGCTGGAGATGTATTGCCACACGCTGGCAGATCCCACAATCCTCTCCGCCGATTTGATCGAAAAGGGTTTTCACACACTCACTCTTTTTGGTCTGCACACCCCTGCGAAACTTTTCGATGCTGATCCGGAAGGTGTCAAAGCACTTGCCACAGAGCAGGCTCTATCAAGTCTCAATTCATACCTGCTGGATCCCATTGAATCTGTCTTAGCTCCCTGCCAAGAAAACTCGCTGGCAATCGAGGTAAAGTCACCGCTCGATCTGGAGAAGGACATCGCTCTGCCGCGAGGAAATATTTTCCATCGCGATCTGGACTTCCCTTTTCTTGATGATGATGCCGATGACCGGACACTCTGGGGCGCGGAAACCGATGATGCCCATATTTATCTCGCCGGTGCGGGTGCCCGCCGCGGAGGTGGCGTTAGCGGTATTGCCGGACACAACGCAGCGATGGCGATCTTGGCAAAATCTTAATTCTACGGAGACAACCCTAACTTCCACCCTAAGCAGCGATCATGGATATAAACACTTTCATCTCATTGGTCATCCTACTAACGATCGTGATGGATCCGCTGGGTAACATCCCCATGTTCATCTCGGCGCTGAAGGATGTGCCGCTGCAGCGCAGGCGGATCGTAATAGCAAGAGAGCTATCCATCGCCCTTGGAATCATGCTGTTTTTCCTACTGTTCGGAAAATACATCGTATCGTTTCTAAATATCGACCCCACCGCCATGTCGGTAGCAGGCGGGATCGTTCTGTTCTTGATCGCCTTGCAGATGATTTTTCCCCCGTCCCACGCCCAATTCTCCGACAGTCCAGATGGCGAACCCTTCATCGTCCCGCTAGCGATCCCTCTGGTGGCCGGGCCTTCAACTCTGAGCATGGTCTTGCTTTTTCCGATGCAACAACCGCATAAACCTTGGATCTTGTTGGGTGTGGTGGTGTCAGCCTGGTTTATTAATGCAATCATTCTGGGAGGTCTTTCAGGGCCCTTATCTCGCATGCTGGGAAGGCGCGGTCTTCTGGCCATGGAAAAACTGATGGGCATGATCCTGATAACCATTTCGGTACAAATGATCATGCGCGGCCTCAAGGAATTCCTTGCATAGATCCCCCCACCCTCAATTTTTTCCACAACGGGAAAGGTTCAGATCTTTGAATAGAAAGTTCAAATCACCAGCATCCCATCAGCAAAGACGGTAAATGCTTTTCATTTTATAGGTAATTCCTACTTAAAAATAAGGTAGCTATAAAAAAAATAATTTTAGAATAATAAGAAATTTTCAATGATGATTCGCGTATTCAGATATCCGCATTCAGCGAAGCCAGTCATCCCGACTCACATTGATTTTGGATCAATCAAACAAAATCTGCCGTATCTATAAAGAACACTACCAAAAATTCCCCCCCACTCATAAGAAAGCAAACAACATGAAACGATTTACATTTACAAAAATCATGGCGGCCGTGGTGACCCTGTCATCTCATTCCGTAATTTCCGCAGCTGAGCCCGCCGCCCCGCCGATTGACTGGAAGAAGATGATGACCATCGCCGAGGTGAAGCGCGACAAAGATGGAAACCTTTTACCACTCCAGTCATACGACGAAACCATCCGTCGCGGAATGTCGTTTCTTCTGGATGACCATCTTCAGTGGTTCAAGGGACCAGCGGAATCGCTTCTGGATGAAAAGGGGCAGACACAAATGCCTTGGGTCTTTTACTCGAACCTGCAGCAGAACGGCGCGCCTTTCCCTAACTCCGTGGATCGGTTTGTCTCCTATCCCGCCTTCCACCACGCACTGATGATCCGCACACTTATCGACTATGGGCGCCATACCGGTGATAAGCGGTCACTCGCGGAGGCCGTCAAGCTCGCGGATTGGGAAATTGCCCACAGCACGCCAGCGGTTCTACCCTATGGCAGTCTGCCGTGGAGTACCTATGAGGCAAAGAAACCCGGCGGTTTTAGAGATAAGACGGGATTGATGCCGGACAAGGCCGCCATCATGGCCTTATCCTACATCCAGCTTCACGAGGCCACTGGCGAGATGCGCTTTCTAAATGCCGCCGAAGCGATCGCCAAGACCCTCGCCGCTCGCCAACGGGAAAACGGAACTTGGCCGTTCCGGGTTGACCCCAAGACCGAGCAAGTTATCGAGGAATACACCAGCAGCGTGATCTATGCCATCCGGCTGTTCGAGTCGCTGGACAAAATCAACGGCAATGACCGCTATCGCGCCAACCGGGACAAAACTTGGAACTGGCTGATCAACGGACCGATCAAGACCAAAGAGTTTCGTGGTTTCTACGAAGATATCGTGCCCAGCAAAGATGGCCGCACCAATTACGACTGCTTGGACACCATACGATACCTACTGGCCAATCGCACGGATACCAATGGCTACCTCGAAATGGCGAAAGACTTGAACGCTTGGGTTGAAGAAATCTTCCTCGACAAGATCAAGGGCTTCGAGCCAGCCGAGGGAATCCGCGAGCAACTTCAGTGCAATGTGGTCATGGGCATCCATAGCCTGAACTGGGCCTCTATGCTGCTGGAGCTGGCCGAAGCCACCGGCGATGAAAAATTGAAAAAGCGTGCCGAGCAGACCGCCAACTACATCACCTACTACCTCCAACCAGACAACCGCATCGTGGTCGGTTTCCAATACAACCAGTGGTGGTACAGTTGCCACGCCGGCGTGGTTCTTTATCTGCTCGATTTTGTGGGAAAAGATTAGCTGGATAAGAGATAATCGAAATAAGTGATAACCTGCTAGCAAAGAAGGAACAGATTCTTCCAGATTCAGAGGTTCACAACCACGATCAAAGAACGCTTTGGCAAAACGCCCTTGATGTTTCGTTAGGCAGTAACTGTATTTAGGGATCAACGGATTTTTTAGTTTTTTTTAACTGTCCTGATTCATGTCCGCTCATTGGCTGATGCTAGGTTCTTATGGGGGCTAGCCCCCAAACCCCCAGGATTTTCCGCTTTTTTAAGCAAACGGCGACTCTAACTTTAGGCCGGTGAGCTTTTGACGCTCGCCGACCTAAAGTTAGAGTCGCCGTTTGCTTCACATTATCGTGCTCAGGTTGCTTCTGAGCTGGCCCCCAAAGTCCGGCCACTGATTGGCTAAACTAAGCTATGGTGCTGGGATGCGTGAGATGGGTAGTAGATCATGGATAATAGATCAAGGATGGAGTTGGTGAGGGACTCGAAAATGGGAAGCTGAAGCGGAGGGCCGAGCA
>CAMCBV010000048.1 GCA_945873125.1 Prosthecobacter debontii | reverse complement strand
GTAACGGCTGTAATCCTGATACCAAGGAGACGAAGTGAATGTGTTGTTTTTTTTGCATGGTACCGAAGAGAGTGACCTCTCGCTTCAACCCTTTCAACCTCGCATAAGAACATCGCCGCAAAGCGGCTCTGTTCAACAAGTCGAGACACGCAACCCCTATCAGCCGCCCTGTTTACATGCCGTTTCGTAACTTCAACATCAACCCCGTGATCGACGCTCGCCCCCGCTGATAGGGGTGCGTGCTCTTTGACGGTAGGCTACAAATGAAATCTCACCCTACCCCATACTCCCTTCGCAGATACCTCGACATGCCGCCTGCTGCGCTAATAGCCTACTTACTGTTTGCCATTGTTGTGACGCTGATCGACTACAACTATAACCCACCGCTAGGTTCGTTACCACCTTCATTCCGGAGAAGCCTTTTACCCTACACTGGTTCGTTCATGATGGTCCCTTACGCCTTTACGCTCATTTTTGCCTTACCTATGATTTTTAATCGCATCCGCGAGTATCGCCAGCTTTTACGTTTCTTCGGTATCACCGTCCTGCTGCTCATATTCATCGTTTACGGCTTTAACGGCGTTTACAGACTAGGAAGGGATGGCGGGCCTCCTGACTTGGGCATCCCGCATCTTGCGATTAGCCCGTGGCGGCCGATCTGGACGATCTTGATTCCATCCATATGGATCGCAGTTCTATACCTGCCCAGTATGAATCGCTTCTGTAGAGTGACTCCTAATCCGAATGAAGAAGAAGCCTAACAAGACGGTAGTGGCAACGGCGGGCAACGTCCCTCGTTCGCTGCGCTCTGCAAGTCCTCTCTCCGCCGAGCCACGCATCTGACGTTGGCTCAGAATATGAAGACACCGCTCCAGATACTCATTTTGCTCTTCTCGCTCTTAATAGGAACAGCGAGCGCAGAATCGCTGCTTACTAAGCAGCAAGTGATTGAATTAGGGCGCGTGATCTTGGCAGCACCCGAAAACAAAGATTACAAGGATATCTTTTGGGACGACCAGCCTGAATATGATCCCGAGACGAAGTTATGGGCATACAAGAATGGATGGCCGAGAACGACCGGTGGAAGATTTTACATATTTGAGATCAGAGAAGCGGATGGATTTTATCGTCTCTCGTGGTTGTCGGAACGAAAATCTATGGACGAAGTTCGCTTCCACATCCATCCTTCAATACTTAAGAAGCTGACGGATCTCATGGAGACCTTCCGAAATCCATAAATAAAGAAAGCCAACAAGATGCTGCGTTGAAAGTGCTAAAGTAAGCGTTCAACGTCCGTTCCCGCTAGTGAAGTCACAAAACGGTCATTTTATCAAAATGACCGTTCAACATGGCTTTAGATGGTGTTGATGTTTGATTTTTGAAACTTGAAAGTTAAAACCTACCCAGATGAGCGAAGAATTGATTATAGATCTCCATAGTGATGCCCATTTCATGCAACAGGCGTTGCGTGAGGCACATAAGGCGTATGCGGCTTCCGAGGTTCCTGTGGGAGCGGTTGTGGTGCATGAGGGGAGAATCATTGCGCGGGCATGGAATCAGGTGGAGACCTTGAAAGATGCGACGGCTCATGCGGAGATGTTGGCGCTGACGGCGGCGCAGCAGGCTTTGGGAGATTGGCGATTGGAAAAGTGCACACTATACGTGACGAAAGAGCCCTGCCCGATGTGTGCGGGAGCGATTGTGCATTGTCGGCCAGATCGGGTGGTTTTTGGTTGCGGCGATCCAAAAGCAGGCGCAGCGGGTGGTTGGATCAATTTATTGGATGCGAATCCGCCTTTGAATCATAAGTGTGAGGTTACGGCTGGAGTGATGAGTGATGAGTCTCTCTCCTTGTTGCAATCGTTTTTCCGCGAGGCACGGCAGAGAAATAAGATGGCGGACTCTTGAAAGCTCGGCTCTATTTTGAACGTTATCTGCGCACTAATTCACCAAAGCATATGAAATTCCCATTACTTATCGGCCTTTTGGCCTCCACCCAGATTCAAGCCGCATCGTTTCTGATCGAAACCGAACAGTTTGCCGACAAGGGTGGCTGGAGGGTAGATACCCAATTTATCGAATCGATGGGTTCGTCGTATTTGATCGCCCATGGCCTAGGGAAGCCGGTGGCGGACGCCAGCACGGAGTTCGAGGTGGCTGAGGCTGGGGAGTATAAGGTTTGGGTGAGGACGATTGATTGGACCAAGCGTATGGAACGGCCGGAAAGCGCGGGTCGCTTCAAAGTGGCAGTGAACGGGGTGGAGTTGGAGACAGAACTTGGAAAAAATGATACCAAGTGGACTTGGCAGTTGGCAGGAAAAGCCCAGCTCAAAGCCGGTAAGTCGAAAGTGGCGTTGAAAGATCTTACCGGATTCAACGGACGTGCCGATGCGGTGCTTTTTAGTAGTGATGCAAGTTTCACGCCCCCAGCGGACGCAACTTTTGAAGAACGCACCGCATGGAAAATCCCCGGAGTGCCGAGCGCGATCGAAGACGCGGGTGAATATGATTTGGTCGTCGTTGGCGGTGGCTACGGCGGACTCGGTGCAGCGATTTCTGCGGCACGCATGGGAGCGAAAGTCGCGCTGATTCAGAATCGCGATGTGTTAGGTGGAAACGGATCATCTGAAATCCGAGTTTGGGCCATGGGCAATTATCCGCCGAGTGATTATCCCTTAGATCAGATCATTCGTGAGTTCGAAGATAAAGCGATTGCATCGCCAGCACCGGCTGAGGAGTTTGTGGATGACAAGAAAGACAAGGTCGTCAAAGCCGAGAAAAACATCACCTTGTTCCTCGGTCATCATGCGTATGGCTTGGACATGGCAGGTGGTAAAATCGCTTCGGTGAAAGTGGTGGATGTCGATGCCGGGAAGCTTAAACGGATCAAGGGCAAGTTTTTCGCTGATTGCACAGGTCATGGTTTTGTTGGGATGTGGTCCGGCGCTGACTCGAAATCCACCGAGAAGGGTCGAATGGGCATGAGCAACATGTGGATGTGGGAGAACCGCGACAAGCCGGTGAGTTTTCCTAATGAGGCATGGATGCATCAGTTCAACTCGAATCAATTTCCTTATCCTAAAGTGATCCATGGTTTCGGTCATGCCGAGTGGTTCTGGGAAAGCGGATTTGATAATCATCCCGTTAAAGATCTTGAGCTGACACGTGATTTGAATTTGCTGGCTGCATATAGCGCCTGGAGTTCGATGAAAAATCACGGCGCGCACGCGGAACGTGATCCGAACAAGCATGCCAATGCGGAGCTGACTTGGTTGGCGTATGTGGGTGGTACTCGCGAGACGACCCAGATTCTGGGTGATGTAATTCTAACAGGTAATGACGTCCGTGGGAAAAAGCAATTCGATGACGCAACGTTTCTAACCACATGGTCGATCGATCTTCATTATCCTTTGGAAAAATATATCAACACGATTCCCGGCAAACCGTTCATCGCGCGGGCTGTGCATGGTCCGGGGGTTGATAAAAAGGTCGGCTACGCAGTTCCGTATCGGACCTTGTATTCAAGAAATATTCCCAACCTTTTCATGGCTGGACGCAACATCAGTGTGGAACGCGATGCACTGGGAACGATACGAGTGATGAAAACCATCGGCATGATGGGTGTGGTGATCGGGCGTGCTGCGGCGCTGGCGACGGTTCACGATTGCACTCCAAGGGACATTTATGCGAAGCATCTCGATCAAGTGAAAGGTTTGTGGAAACTTTCTGGTGACAAGCGTTTCGCGAGTCTCGATGAGCTGAAAAAATCCCTTGATGACAAAAACGAGAGCGCAAAACCTGCCAACTGATGGGCGCAGGCGATTGAAGCGGTGGGCGCTTGGCGCCTATCGGCTTGGGATTATTTTGATGGCGCTCGTTTGTCTTCGTGCGCTGCCGGATGATGTTGTGCAATTGGATCGCGCTGTGGTTTTATCCCATGCCAAGCAGGTATTGCCCGATGTTGTCTCCGTCGGAGATCCGACGGATGGTTTGTATCCGCTTAAAGACGAGACAGGAGAAAGCGTGGGTTGGGCGATATCGACTTTGCCGCAGGCGCAGAAGATCCAGGGTTACTCCGGACCTTCCGAGTTATTAGTGATTTTTGACAAGGATAGAAAAGTCAAAGCCGTGAAGTTTCTTGCAAGCTCGGATACCGACGGGCATGTAGAGAAGGTTAGGCGTGATGGAAAATTTTGGTCGCAGTGGAACGGGAAATCCGAGTCGTCATTGGGTGCTGCGGTTTCGCCTATCGTGGTTTCAGGAGCTACCTTGACCAGCGAAGCGATGGCACGTGGCGTGGCCGCGCGATTCGGTGCGGAGGGAATGGATCAATGGTTTCCTGCTCCGCTTGCCATGGCCGATGTGAAGAAATGGTTTCCGGATGGTGATCGGATTTCATCTAACAAAAATGAAGGGTTTTATGGAGTGTGGAAAGGGAAGGAATCTATGGGTACTGTTTTACGCAGCAGTCGCATGGGGGTTTCCGCGCGGGGTTACAATGGGACATCGGATGTGATCGTTGCATTGGATCGTGATGGCAAGAAAGTGCTTGGGATAGGCTTTCTCGGGAGTCGCGATAACGAACCTTATGTGAGCTCCGTGAAAGAAGAGGTGAAATACGCGGATGGTTTTGCTGGGAAAAGCGTGAAGGAAATTCTGCTTGAGGATACTTGGGTTTCGCCTTCGCTATTTACGAGTGGTGCGAGCTACACCAATCACGCTGTGGTCGAGAGTGTCAGGGAAATGCTGAGTCGGCATATTACAGATGAGAAAAAAGGTGGGTTTTCTTGGAAAAGCGCGCTGGCGATTTCATGGATCTTGCTTGGCGTGTTTTTTGGAATCAGCAAAGCGGGTGGTAAAAAGTCGATTCGCTATGGTTTCGCGGTGGTATCGGTCGCGGCTGGAGTTGGTTTGGGTTGGATGGTCAGCCAGGATCAGTTGTTAGGTTGGGGGGCGAATGGATTTGGTGCGGGTGCGATTTTGCCATTGGTCGTACTGACTGCAGCGGCGCTGATGGTGCCTGCCTTCACTGGAAAAAACGTGTATTGCAACCGCATTTGTCCGCACGGTGCGGCGCAGACTTTGGCGGGTGGGTTGGTGAAAAAACGATTTCATCTTCCTTCAAAACTTCACGCGATGCTGGTGCGCTTGCCGTGGGCAACCTTGGTTGTGATTTGGTTGCTGGCACTGATGGGTAGCGGATTGCCTTTTGCTTATTTCGAACCATTTGAAACATGGAGCTCGGGTTTTGTGGCGTTCATTCCAGCTGCGATTTTCACGATTGGATTGGTGGCGGCATTTTTCCTTCCTCAAGCTTACTGTCATTACGGTTGTCCGACAGGTGCGATGCTTCGTTTTCTGACTCAATCTCCATCCTCATGGACACGGCGTGACACCATCGCAGGAGTTTTGATTCTGGTGGTAAGTCTTTATGTTTTCTTATGAAGCCCATCCGATTACTGACGCTGATTTGCGGCATGTTCGTTTTTGTCTCATGTGAGAAAAAAACAGAACCTCATATCCTCAGTGGCGAGGCGATGGGCACGACTTGGAGGCTGGGCTGGCGTGGCGAAGCTAAGAATGATTTTGCACCCGAGGTTGAGAAAGTATTAGAGAAATGGGAAGCGGTGCTCAGCCAGTGGCGTGAGGGGTCTGATCTTTCACGTGCAAATCGTGGAGAGCCTATCACTCCGGAACTGCAACGAGTCATCGATCTTGCAGAAGTGATTCATCAAAAGAGCAACGGGTCTTTTGATTATCGATTGCTCAAAGAGACAAGTGAGGCGGGTTTTGGGCCGAGTGGAAACGGCATGGATCTCTCGGGAATCGCCAAGGGATTTGCAGTGGATAGGGTGGGAGAGCGGTTGCGTGAACTTGGAACCAAGGATTTTGTTTTTGAATTGGGTGGTGAAATTTTAGTGGGTGATGGGGAATGGGAAGTTGCGATTGAAGCTCCGGATCCCGCGACCCGATCCATTGCTCGCACCATGAAGTTGAGCGGGCAAGCTTTGGCGACCAGTGGAAATTACCGCCAGTTCAAATCTTCCCCTGATGGGCTTGCGAGTCACATCATTGATCCTAAAACGCGCATGCCAATCATTCGTCCGCCTTGCTCGGTATCAGTCATCGCATCCGACTGCGCCACCGCCGATGCCTGGGCGACTGCCTTGTTTGTACTTGGTCCTGATTTTAAAGCACCGGAGGAAATAGAGGTGGAGTGGAATTTTTCAGAGGATGCAGGGCGGGGGAATTGAAGAAGAGTTAACTACGGAACGAATCACGATTCAAAGACCCGTCTGTATTCAAGGTGTCGGTTGATGGTAGTGCTATTTGATAAAACTGCAGGATATAACAAGGATGATACGCTGCAATCCACCGACTCGTCCGATGTAGTTTCGTTGCATGCGGCGGTTTTATCAAAACCGCCCTACCCTTCGTGATTCGGACTTCGTTCTCATTCAATACAAAGAATGATCCACGTATGAAATTGCCTGTGGTCTCGACTTTCAGTAGGTATAAGGCGCGTATTTTTTGATTAGAAATCTGCGAAACGCCGCAGCTAGCTACTCCACCACCCGAAGAAACTCAGGCAGCGCGCCGGTCATGCCGGCTAGTCGGGGATTTGCTTCCCATTGCTCGGTGTTTCCGACGATTCGATAAGCGATGCGTTTCAGGCTATCCTTGGCGTTACGGGTGAGAGGTCGTTCATTTTTGAGTCTTTCTCCTTTTCGCTTTGGTTCAAAGGACCAAGAGAACACGAAACGGGAATCGACCATACCGGGTTTTTCGTCATAGATGCGGGTTTCACCGAAACGCATATCGGCGATCCAGATGCCTTTGGTGTGCGGGCGGGCGATCCACCAATCTTGTGAGAACCATTCGAGAGTTTGGATTTCCCGTTCGTTCCTGTAAGGCATGACGAGTTCTTTTTGACGTGGGTAAACCGTCCATCGGATGGGTTTGGACGGCATGTCGAAAACGGAGCGATAGCCGACCCAAATAGCGTCATCTCGGTCCACGACCGAGCGCCATAGCAGGGTATTGAAAGCAGTTGGGGATTCCATGCGGCGGTTGAACTCGATTCCACGGCGTTCGAGATCGGCATTAAAAGCGGAGGAAGCGTAAAACTTCATGGCGAAGCTGAAAATGACATAGGCGCTGCTCAGTCCGAGACCCCATTTCAGGATGCGGGTGCGTTTAGATTGTTGTTTTTTGGAGCGGTAGAAGGCGAGCCAGATTAGGGAAACAAGCAGCGGCAGGGTATAGAGCGGATCGATGATAAAGAGGTTATTGAAGCCGATGCGAGCGTTGGAAAACGGCCATAACACCGAGGTCCCGTAAGTTGTAAAACAATCGATTAAAACATGAGTAAGATAATTAAGGAAGACGAAGACTCCAGCTCGTAAGGGTGAGACTTTATCTGTTTTCCAGAGCTTGGAGAGAGGCTTTGCCAGGACCAGGCTGACCATGACCATAAATAAGAGGGAATGGCTGGCTCCACGGTGGAATTCGATGCGCTGGGCGTTATCCAGCAGTGGAAAAAAAATGATATCGAGGTCGGGGATGGAGCCAAACAGAGCGCCCCAGAGGATGGCGCGGTTACCGATTTTATTTCCGAGAGTTGCCTCACCGATAGCGGCGCCCAGTGCGGCTTGAGTGATGGAATCCACTTGGTAAAACGGGTTATCGTGGTTTTGGGGGAGGATTTAATGTTTTTCCGTATTCATCCCAAAGTAAGCGGGTGATATTGGAGGATAGAGCGATTCGAGCATCATCCATCGCTTCTGGAGTTGGGTTGTAGGAAGTGGATTTTGAAAGTTGTCCGCGAATGAGGTTGAAAATGGTTTTGAGCAGGTCTTTGTGAAGTGTTTCAGGACGGTTGGAGGTAAACGAGAGGACATCTGTGGATGAGTTGCCTTTGTTGCCACCCGTCATCCACAAGGCGACGGGTGTGGGAGCGTCGTTCGTACGGATGGACTCCCCGATGTTGAGTTTGAAAGAGCATTGAATCAGTCCGGAAGATGAATGCTGAATTTCTTGGGTGATGTTCTCCATGATTTCAGGGAGGATTTTTGCGAATTTTTGCCCAGTGCCAATATGGATTACAATGGGATGTGCGAGTTTGGTGTTTGGATTCCATGCTGGCAGCGACGGTCTGATAAGGCGGATCTTGTGCAGGGCAAGGTCGATTTGTTGCGGGTTGGCCCGCGAGAGATCGAGCACACGCTCATAGGCGAGCAGCGAACGTTGGGGAGCATTCAGTTTCTCGAGTTCGAGTGCCAGTTTGAGCAGTTTTCCCGCGCCATCCGGAGCGAGTTCCGAATAGGTATCGAGTTTTTTCGGTGGATTAAGATCACCTATGTCAATCGTGCCTGAATAGACCACCGATGGATCGTTAGCAGTTTGCTCGATATTGGGAAGGGCGGGAGCAGCGACAGTGGAGATCTCTGGCTGCGTTCTTGAAATGGGTAATGAGGCGATGGTTTTTTTATGAATTTCCTCAAGTTTTGCTGTCGAGGGAGGAGTCATGAAATCCATGCGACGGGTGCTGATCCACCAGGTCATCAAAACGATGAAGAGGCAACTTGGCAGGGTGATGTAAAAAGGGATTCGCATGAACGCTTGAAGAAAAACTTAGAGAGGGATCTCTGGAATGAAACAAAGAAAAACCCCACAGGCAAAAATATGCGAGTGGGGCGAGGTTTACGGGATGATTTTGGAAATCAATCAGCGCTTTTCACGAGGAGAGCGCGTTTGCCAACACGACCGCGAAGGTAATGAAGTTTGGCACGGCGGACTTTGCCTTGGGTAACAACTTCGATTTTGGCGATACGCGGGGTGTGGAGAGGGAATACACGCTCGACACCTTCGCCATAAGAGATTTTACGAACAGTGAAAGCCGAGTTGATGCCGCTGCCACCTTTTGCGATCACGATGCCAGCAAAAATCTGAACGCGCTCTTTTCCACCTTCAACCACGCGGCAATGGACTTTGACGGTATCGCCAACATTGAATGATGCAACGTCTTCTTTGAGTTGTTCTTGTTCGATTTTCTTAATGATGTCCATGATCGTGTGTGCGGAAAAGGGTGGTGGTCGTGGCGGTGCGGCGGTTTACCGAACTCGCGGGGCGAGATGGCTAGGGGATGCGTGTGGGTTTTGCAAGGCTGAAGTTTAAAAAATATAGAAATTTTAAGGAGATGCAGGGTTATTTGGGCTTATTTTTTTACCTCTGCGGTGAGGAAAATCATTCATCTTACTTGTTGTATACCTGACTCGGATCGAAGGAGAGGTCGGTTTGGGTGAATTTGAGGGCGGCGGGTGTGCCAGGGACGATTTTCCGGTAGAAACAGGAATCCCGTCCGGTGTGGCAGGCACCGGCACCGATTTGATCGACCATGAGGATGAGTGCGTCCTGATCGCAATCCGTGCGGATTTCGATGATTTTTTGAGTGTGTCCCGAGGTTTTGCCCTTGTGCCAAATTTCCGACCGTGAGCGAGACCAATAAACAGCCTCACCGTATTCCAGGGTTAATTTGAGGGATTCCGCATTCATATAGGCGAGCATCAGCGGCTCTTTCGTCGATGCATCGACAGCCATGGCGGGGATTAGGCCGTCGGTGTCGAATTTCGGCGCGAAATCTGTGGATTCCTCGATTTGGGCTTTGTCTTTGCGTTCGGAAAAGGGGCTGGGTGACGACATAGCGGGGAAAGTAGGTTTCGGCTGCGAAACTTCAATCGGAAACATGCGGGCAGTTGATGGAAGGGGTTGCAGATGGCTCGGTCTTTTCCATGAAACGACCCAACTTGCCATCACTAAGAACCTAGTGCCTGCAATCGTTGGAGAAGTGGTGGGTGGGAGTAGTCGAGGACGACGCGGAGTTTGTGAGGTGCGGGGTGGGAGAGGTGATCGGAGGAAAGTTTTTTAAGGGCGGTGGATAGCGCCTCGGGGGTGCCAGTGGCTCTTGCTGCGTAGGCATCGGCTTCGAACTCGTGTTTGCGAGACCATGCATTCGCGAGAATGGTGAGGAGTTTTGAGGCGGGTTCCAGGAGGATTGTGAAGAACACGAGGCCGGTATGGGTGGAGATTTCCTTTACGAAAAACGCATCGTGTAGGAGGCGGGCGAAAGTTCCGTTTTTATCCGTTGCTAGTCCGATGAGGAAAAAGATCAGAGCCATTTGGAGGATACCGACGAAAAGGCGTTGTTTGATATGGCCCAGGCGGAAGTGGCCGATCTCGTGGGCGAGGATGGCGAGGATCTCGGGGGTGGTAGATTTTTCGATCAAGGTATCGAAGAGCGCGATTTTTTTATGTTTGCCGAATCCGGTAAAGTAGGCGTTGGCCTTGGTGGAGCGTTTGGAGCCATCGATGACGAAGACACCTTCCAACGGAAATCCGCAGGATTTACCGAGTTCCTCGATTTTGGTGCGGAGCTCGCCTTCCGGCATGGGAGTGAATTTATTGAAGAGTGGAAGGATGAAAGTTGGAGCGAGGTAGGTGAGCAGGAGTTGGACAACAGTCACAAAAAACCATGCCCAGATCCATGCATTCGGCACTTCTTGGAAAATCCAAAGGATGCCGGCGATGATGGGTAATCCAATGATTGCGGCCAGGAATAGACCCTTGATACGATCGAGGATGAAGGTTTTCGGCGTGGATTTATTGAAGCCGAATTTTTCCTCGATGCCGAACGTTTCATGCCAGTCGAAGGGAAGAGAGATGAGGCTTTGGGCGATGAAAAGCATGCCTAGAAACAACATTCCTGTAACGGTTTCATTTTCGGAAAACGAACGCACGAGATTGTCGAGAAAAGGAAATCCTTGGCAGAACCAGAAGCCGACAAGAACAACGAGTGAGAAAATCGACCGAAACATGTCGAAGCGAGCGTTGACAAGGAGATAGGAGCGGGCCTTTTCGAGTTTTTCCTGATCCATCAAGTCATTGATTTCACGGGGTGGAGAAGAAGGAAAGGTTTTGAGGTTCAACAGCGTGGCGATGAACTCAAGGTTCCAGAGAAGGAAGAGCGAGATGAGAATGATGAGGGAGAGCATGTGGTTTTAAGTTTCAAATTTCAAGGAAGAGGAAGCGCTTTTGTTGTAGTTCTTAGTTCTTAGTTCTTAGTTCTTAGTTCTTTAGATTTGAGATTTGAGATTTGAGATTTGAGATTTGAGATTTGAGATTTCAGCGCTGGATGAGGTTGAAGATGGGCGGTGCGGCTTCTTTCCATGAAATGGCGATGGCAACTTGAATGAGTGCGTCCTCGTCGTCACGACGGCGGCAAGCACCCGACGCCCGAAGGCGCTTTGCACTGGCAAGGATTGCTTGGATTTCCGGCGCAATGCTCAGGTAGGAAAGAACAGCTGTGAGTGCGGTTGCGAGCAGGAAGCCAGCGATTCCGTAGGCTGGTGGAATGCGGCCGACCAACATTCCGAGAATGACGACCATGGCGGTGAGTGGCGGAACAGCCACGCCGAAGCGTCGGGTGCCTTCACGGGAGGCTGCGGCTTTGGGGTTGCTCATACGCCATTCTGCGAGAGCGGTTTTTCTGAAGAGCTCAGCGAAAGTGATCAAGTCTCCGGAAGGGAATGAGGGTAGATGTTCTTCTCCGAAACTTTCTTTCCACTTTTCCAAATCACAGCGGCATTGGATGTTTTGATTGGATTTCAGGAGACGAATTCCAAGCCACCAGCGCACTGCAAAAGTGATCAGGATGGGAATGACTGATATGAGGATGAGAAGTCGCTGCACGGGATGGAATGATTCTTGAGGAAAGTGACGGATGAAATTTGCTATCGAATCCAATATTTCATCCGATGCGTATTCGTATGGTTAGGTATGATTTTCGATGGGTGATTGACGAGTGTTGATTGTTTATTTTTTTACCTACGGCCAAGGGTGGCGTGGGTAGCGCCCAGCGAGTTCCTTTTTCATCTGAGGGTAGCCGTTTTGCCAGAAGTTCGGGATGTCCTTGGTCATCTGCCACGGTCGGTTGTTGGGGGCGAGGATGTGAACGAGCAAGGGAACTCGGCCTGCGGCGATGGTGGGAGTGGCTTGGGTGCCGACGAGTTGGGCGAGTTTTGTGGAGAAAAACGGATCGTTTTCTGACGAGTAGGTGATTTTCGCCGAGTGGCCGGAGGTCAGGTGGATGCGCTCTGGGCAATGCGTATCTAACAAGTAGCGCTGGTGTGAGGAGAGCCAATCGTTGAGCACAGGCCAGACGGCGGCGTCTTTGATTTCTTTGTAACTGATCGCGCCATGGCAGATTTGGGAGATGGCGGCTATGCGGTCGTCTTCGGTCCATGTGGGTAAACCAAGCTCTGGCATCCATTTGGAAATGCAGGTGAGACGATGGGTGAATTGTTCGACCTGCGAGTCCCAATTTTTAAGCACCAGCTCACCAGCGAGCACACGTTTCGCGAGGATTTCTGCGGCAGCATCGAGCGGGACATCGTGATCGGATTCTTTGGATTCGAGAACCAGATCACGGAATTTTTTCTGCTGAAGGCGAGTGACCCTGCGGCGGGTTTCATCGTAGTTCGCGCTGTCGATAGTTTGGATTTCATCGGGGAACAGTTCCTCCAACCATGCGAGTTCGATCGAGGTTGCGAGACGGAGGTGGGTGATAACTTCGCGGGCTTCGACCTCGGTGATTTCACAAGCGACGAAGGCGGTGGCGTGCCGGGCGCAGGAAATATCGTCGAGTTTTCCACGGCGATTTCCAACAAGACGGCAAGCGAGGTTGCCTTGGGAAATGCGGACGGCGAGTTGATCTGAAAAAGCGGCGAGGACGGATTTTGCAACGACTTCGCGGTGGCCGTGGAAGTCGATATTTCGACAAGCATTTTTAGGAAATAGATCTAACAGCCGATCATAAATCTGCGCGGTGTCTTTGGAGCCGCGAGCATGAATGCCGAGATCGGCGAGTCGACGTGGATCGAAATTCATTGTCTCGGCGGATTGGAAGGCGCGGTATTCACCAGCGAAGTCGGTGGGATCATCGGATAGAATGAAATCTTTGCGACCGGTTGCTTGTTTGCCTTTTGCGAAAATGCCTTCGCCTTGAACGACTGCAGCGATGAAGGCGGTTTCCGCGAGGCAATTATGATGCAGGCCGGCGAGCAGTAGGCGGGCGAAGCGTGGTTCGAGCGGGATTGTGGCCATTTCCCAACCTATTTTTGTTAGATTTCCGGTGGCATCGATGGCGTGGAGATCGTGAAGCAGTTGGTTGGCGTTTTGAAGCGCGGTTGCGGTTGGCGGATCGAGCCAACGAAACGTTTCTGGTTCGTGAATGCCGGAGGCTTTCAAAAGAAGAATCGCTTCAGATAGATCGATACGATGGATTTCCGGAACTTCAAAAGGATCGCGTCGTGCATGATCGGCCGTGGACCAGAGACGCAGGCAGCGACCCGGTGCGGTGCGGCCCGCACGGCCTGCGCGTTGATCCGCCGCGGCTCGGGAAATTTTGCGAATATGGAGGGTGTTGATGCAACGGCGTGGATCGAATTGAGAAGTGCGGGCTGTTCCGGAATCGATGACCGTGCGCACCCCGGGAATGGTTAGAGAAGTTTCAGCGACATTGGTGGAAACGATGATTTTCGGTTTGTTAGAAGGTCGGATCGCTTTCTCCTGATCGCTGGGTGGAAGGGCGGAGTAGAGGGGAAAGATGTCGTAGGATTTTGCAGCAGGGAGATGATCGATCAGTTCGATCGTACGGCGGATCTCGTGGGTTCCAGGCAGGAAGATCAGGATGTTGCCGGGTTCGGGGAGTGCGAGCGCATCGCGGGTGAGTGAGGCGATTTGTTCCCAAACTGGAACTTCGCGAGGCGGGCCCGCTTGGCGGTGATTTTCCGGCGGTCGATGCGGTCGATGCAAAATTTCCACAGGAAATGTGCGGCCACCGGCTTGGAGTTGAGTGACCGGTGCCATGAATTGGGCGAGACTTTCGGTTTCAAGAGTCGCCGACATGACGATGACCCGCAGATCGCGGCGCTCTTTTTCCTGAAGATTCAGACAACGGCCGAGAGCGATATCGACGGCGAGTCGGCGTTCATGAAATTCATCGAAGATGACTGCGGAAATCCCATCGAGCGTGGGGTTGTCCTGAAGGATACGTTGGAAAACACCATCGGTGAGGTAGAGGATTTTTGTATCCGATCCGTAACGAGTATCGAAGCGGACCGCGTAGCCGGTTTCTTTGCCGAGTTCGGTTTTGCGTTTTTGTGCAACGAATCCGGCGAGGAGTCTTGCGGCCATGCGGCGTGGCTCGATGACGATGACGCGGCCGGTGATTTCCGGCAGATCGGCGACCATGCCGGGAACTTCGGTGGATTTTCCCGAGCCGGTTGGAGCGGTGAGAAGAATGCGTTGATTACCTGACGTCGCCGTTCGGATGGAATCGGCGATCTCGTGGATGGGTAATTTCACGTCGGACACGCGGGCAAGCTATCGGAATGAAGGCAGTTGTTAAACCTCAATCGTTGATGAACAGCCCCGGGCATTATATCATCAAAATGAAAATCGTCCTCTTACTCTGACGCGGAAATGATGATAGGGATCGCAAATGATTTATTCTCCAATATCCGGATAAGAACCCAGGATTTTCACCATCGAGCAATGATTCGCCAGATCGGCGAGGGCTTGAGAGACATTTCCATCTTCACAATGGCCTGAAAGATCGACGTGGAAGATATATTCCCAATCTTTTCTTTTCGACGGGCGAGATTCAATTTTCGAGAGATTGATATGGAGATGCTCGAATGATTTCAGGGCGTTTACCAAAGAACCCGGACGATCATTGATGGCGAAAAGGATGGAGGTGCGATCGTTGCCGGTAGGCGGGCAGGTTTTTTCACCGATTACCAGAAAGCGTGTGGTATTGGTGGCTCGATCCTGGATGGCGGTTTCAAGAAGTATGAGGCCGTGGATTTCCGCGGCTAACGCTCCACCCAGTGCGGCTGCGCCCTCTGAGGATTTCTCCTTGGCAAGCGATGCGGCTTTGGTGGTGGAGGAAACTTCGACGAGATCGGCGTGCGGAAAGTTTTTCAGTATCCAGTTACGGCACTGTCCGAAGACTTGAGGATGCGAATAGAGGGTTTTGATTTGTTCGCGCGGTATCGCGGACATCAGGCAGTTTTCGATGCGGAGCAGGATTTGCGCGCAGATATGGAGAGTTGAATCGACGAACAAATCCAGCGTATGAGATACCGCGCCCTCGGTGGAGTTTTCAATCGGGACCACACCATAGTCGGCTTGGCGGCGTGCGACTTGATCGAATACGTCTGAGAAATTCGGTTGTGGAGAGTAGTTTACCGAATGACCGAACTTCTTGATGGCTGCTTGATGGGTCCAGGTGCCTTCTGGGCCGAGGTAAGCGATTTTAAGATCGTCCTCCAACGCAAGTGCGGCGGACATGATTTCACGATAGATGGCAAGAATGGACTTTTCGGGTAGCCGACCCTGATTGAGCGAAATGAGGCGGTCCAATAACGCTTGTTCGCGCTCGGGAGCGTAGATTTGAAGGCCATCGCGTTTCTTGATCACTCCAACTTCATGGACAAGATCGGCACGTCGGGAGAGAAGGTTGAGAAGATCCTGATCGATGAAGTCGATCTGTTTGCGAATATCATCGAGGCTCATGGTGATTCAGTGGAAATGGTGGATTCGGTAACGGAGGTTTCGTCGGATCCATTCGCTGCGGCTGCCGCGGGAGTTCCTGACTCACTGAGTTGCATTTGAACCTCTGAATCTCCGGTGGTGTTTTCCGTGCTCGGCTCGGGAAGTTTGATGCGTCGGAGTTCGGAAGCGTTCGGCAGATCGTCGATGCTGTTGATGCCGAAGTGCTCGAAGAAAAGATCGGTTGTTAGATAGAGCAAGGGACGACCCGGTAGATCGGCGCGACCACCGATTCGGATGAGGTCGCGATCGAGTAGTTTTTGTATCATGCCATCACATGAGACGCCGCGAACGGCTTCGATTGCTGCTTTGGTGATGGGCTGGCGATAAGCGATGATGGCGAGCGTTTCCATCGCAGGTCCGGAAAGACGTTCGGGTTTTCTGCCAGGAAACAAGTGACGAACGAAATCTCCGTAATCTGGGCGGGTATATATTTTCCAGCCCTTGGGTCTTTCCAGAATCAAGAAAGCGCGTTCCGATTCCTGGTAGTGTTTGTTGAGAGATGTGATTGACTCAGTAACTTGTTCGGAAGTGGTTTGAGCCAGAGAGGTAAGCCATTCCGGCAGAGGGGTCGGGGTCGAGCCCTCTTCGGTCTCACGCAGGAGGACATCTTCCGCTTCGGCGACGCGGGCACGAACGAGACGCGCCATTTCTTCGGAAGAAAGGGGTTCCTGAGAAGCGATGAGTAAGGATTCTAGAATGGCAGTGAGTTGCATGTCGGGTGGGCAGATTAGGGAAGACGCGATGCATTTCAAGCTCCACGGAAGAGAGGGAAAAGGAAAGATATTTCAGGAATTATGAAGTTTCCTCTTGATGTGAGAGGTATGAAGGGCTAAGCCACCGCCCCCCTATGATTGGGCTGAGAGCGTATTAATTTTCAATATTTATCCATTTTCCCCACAAACACCCCGTTATGGCCGCTAAAAAAACCATCAAAAAAACCGCACCTAAACCGCCTGCCTCCAAGGCGAAATCCAAACCCGTTGCGCCTAAAAAAGCGGTGAAGAAGTCGGTAACACCGGCGAAGAAAGCGGCACCGGCCAAGAAAGCGGCACCGACCAAGAAAGCGGCACCGACCAAGAAAGTAGCACCAGCCAAGAAAGCAGCGCCGGCCAAGAAAGCAGCACCGACCAAGAAAGTAGCACCAGTCAAGAAAGCGGCACCAGCCAAGAAAGCAGCACCGGCCAAGAAAGCAGCTCCTTTGGTGAAAAAGGCTGTTAAAAAAAATCTTCCGGACAAGAAAGTTGTCAAAAAATCCGCTCCGAAAGCAGTGAAACCTGTGATCAAGAAAGCGGAGGTCAAAAGTCCTGTAGCGAGCAAGCCGCTGGTGAAAGAGGCAGAAGCCAAAAAGGCAGAGCCCAAAAAGGTGGTGGCCAAGAAGCCGTCCCTTGTGAATACCCCGCCCCCGGCACCGAATAAACCCCGATTTGTTCCACCAAAAGCCGAGGCGGCTCCCAAGCCATCCACAACGGTTAAAGGCAATCACAGCCCGTCATTTATTTTGAAGCAACATCAGCGTTTGCTGGATCTTAGAGATATGCTGGTCGATTCCATGTCCGGTATGACCCGTGACACGATACGCAATGCCCCAGAAGGCAGCGAAGCATCCGGCAGTGGCCAACATCAAGGCGATGCGGGCAGCGATGCATATGACCGCGATTTCGCCCTCTCTGTCCTAGCTAAAGAGCAAGACGCCCTTTACGAGATCGAACAAGCTCTTCGCCGCATCAAATCAGGGACGTATGGCTTGTGTGAAATTTCTGAATTGAAGATTCCCATCGCGCGTCTTGAAGCCATTCCATTTGCCCGCTTGACCGTTGAATGTCAGGCACAATGGGAGCGGGAATACGGGAATCGTAGGTTCCGTCCTTCTGATGAAGTGGGCTTCAGCGGAGGCATACCTCAAGAAGATGAAGATTCTGTGACGGTTTCGCTTGACGACGACGACGAATAAATCCATATCGCCCCTCCACCAATTATATCATGCCACGCGAGATCATCATTCTTGAATGCACCGAAGCGAAAGCCGAGGGCAAGCCGACTTCCCGTTACGTCACCACGCGTAA
>CAMCBV010000047.1 GCA_945873125.1 Prosthecobacter debontii | reverse complement strand
GAATGAGATTGAGAATCTGCTTGAGGACGGTTACGTTGGCGCGGGTTGGTGTTTTGTTGTTCATTTACCCCTGCCGAGTGGCAGGTTTTATAATAAAACACCAGCCTACTACCCTCAAAATTCAGTCGTCCTGTGGGACGGCTGTGATTTAGAATTTAAAACTTAAACACCCCCATGCGTTCTGGCCTCATCCTCAAACTCTCCTCTCCCGACCAACCAGGAATCGTGGCGAAAATCGCTTCGTACGTTGCAACGTATAACGGCAACTTGATTGAGTTCAGCCAGTTTTCCGATCAGATCGGGAAGAAATTTTTTGCACGTCTTGAGATCGATACCACGGAGCTCAATGTTGATGTTGAAGTTTTCAAAACGAACTTCACGCCGCTCGCTCACTCCCTCGATGCAAAATGGCATTTCCGCATTCTTCCCTACAAAATGCGCACGGCTGTTTTGGTGACAAAGACCGATCACTGCCTCAATGAAATCATCTGGCGCTCCGAACTCAGCGAGTTGCCCATCGAAATCACTTCCGTCATCGGCAACCGCAACAACTGCCGCGCCATCGCTGAGCGTTCCGATCTACCGTTTCACCTCATCGAAATGGATGGCGGCAAACGTGAAAGCGGCTTCGAAAAAATCCGCGAACTCCTCATCGCTCAAGATGTCGAGCTCATCGTTCTAGCGCGATTCATGCAAATTCTTCCTGCGGATTTTTGCGATGAATTTTCCGGAAAAATCATCAACATCCATCATTCTTTCCTGCCCGCCTTTATCGGTGCAAATCCTTACCGCCAGGCCTACGATCGCGGCGTGAAGCTGATCGGCGCAACCTGTCATTACGTCACCAATGACCTCGATGCTGGGCCCATCATCGAACAAGAAGTTGAACGCGTGCATCATTTCCATTCACCTGCCGACCTCTCCCGCCTCGGCCGCCAATGCGAACGAATCGCCCTCGCCAAAGGCATCCGCTACCACGTCCATGACCGCACCCTCATCGACGGCAACCGAGCCATCGTTTTCCCTGATTAAACTTTAAATTTTAAACTCTAAACTTCAAGAAGAGTGCTGCACACGTCTTATCTCTTCCTTGAAGTTTAGAGTTTAAAATTTAAAGTTTACCTCGGCGCCGGCCCTATCGTCCCACCTTCCACAAATTCCGCCAACGCGAAGCCTTGGCGCTTATCCACCACTCCGCGAGCGACTTTATTCGTCCAGTTTACCACTCGCCTGACAACGGGTTCATGATTCCAGCGGATATGTGAAATCGCTGGATCACACCATGAAAACGCTTGGTCCGGATCGTCACAAACCAAAGAAATATCGCGTGGTGCAATGATCCCTTTCTGCGCAAAATAATCCCTTGCCGAGATAAACATTCGAGGCTCGGATATGATCATCGCCGTCGGTGGCGTGTGTTTGAAAAGAGAATCCAAGCAACGATGATATCCTGCGATACTTTCCTCCCACTCAGGAAGATGATATGGCCCGGTTTTAATTCCATGCATCTCTAACTCATCCAAAAATGCCTGCTCAAATAGAGCTGGCTTTGGTTTGCGTCGTTCTTCACGAGCAATCATCACAATCCGCTTGTGTCCTAACGCGATCATTTTTCTAACAGCCTCTCTCATTGCTGGAGACTTCCTAACACCCATCCCAGCGATAGGCAGCCCGCTCGGCCTGCCGAATTGCGCAATAACGGGTAAAGGTTGGCTCGCAAACCACTCCAAAATCTCCCGCGATCCCGATGAAACAATCCATGCATCCACTTTGGATTTTTTAACAAATTCCGCGACCCGACCCACATCCATTCCCAGTTCTTGTTGCGTCTTGTCTGCAAAAAACGGAGCGTGCCCAGCCTGTTCCAGGCGATGCAACAGATCGACCTTATCAGGCATAACTCGATCCAATGGTTCATAAAGCAATATCCCTACCCGCAGCACCGCTTTGATTTTTTCAACTGGCGGCGTGATCTGGCATCGCCTCCGCTCACCTTGCCCGCGCAACAACCCCTCATGCTCCAACTGCGCTACCGCCGCGATGATTGTCTTCGGGCTCACCGCCAGTTCCTTCGCCAAACGATTGACCCCAGGCAACGTTCCGCCCAGCGAACCATCGATAATTTGCTCACGCAAATACGCAGCAAGTTGCTCGACGGCGGTGAGTGCGCGAAAGGGTTTCATGACAAAGAAACCTGTTACCCCAGCGGTAACAGATGTCCAGCAGGAATGAGCTCACAGCCCCATGACTAGATATTTCGTTGCCAATCCCACCCTTCCACGCCTAGTTTCACTCCCCCAAAGTAGAACATTCATGAATATCGCCGTCGAAAAACAGCCAAAATGCATCGCCATCCTCAACGTTGAGATCCCATCCACCGACGTCGCAGCCAAACGCGAATCCATCACCTCTTCCTACGCTTCTCAGGCAAAACTCCCTGGCTTCCGCCCCGGAAAAGCCCCCAAAGCCGTGATCGAGAAACGTTTTGGAAAACAAATTTCCGAAGAACTCACTGAGTCCCTTTTCAGCGCCGCTTGCGATAAAGCCCTCGAAACCGAGAACCTCAAAGTCCTCGACTTCGGTTTCCCAGACAACATCAACGAACGCCCAGACGGCTCGATGGCTTTCGCAACCCGCCTTATCCTCGCTCCGGAATTCACTCTTCCGGTTTACAAAGGCATCGAGATCAAAGCTCCTTCAACTGCCGTCACCGATGAGGAGATCAACACCCAACTCGAAAGCATCCGCGAGCGCCTTGCCGAGTTTGAAGACATCACAGGTCGTGCGATCCAAAACGATGACATCGCCGTGGTTGATTTCACCACCACCCTCGACGGCAAACCGCTCACCGAGGCGATCGGCGAAAAAGGCCAATACCTCGCGAAACGCGAAAACCATTGGCTGCCAGTTAAGGAAGGTTCGTTCCTTCCCGGCTATGCAGAACAACTTGTCGGTTCCTCGCAAGGAGATCAAAAAGACGTTTCCATCACCCTGGACGACAAGTTTCCTTTTGAAGAACTTCGCGGCAAATCCATCGTCCTGCACACCACCGTTCAAGGCATCAAAGCTCCGAAACTTCCGGAGCTGAATGATGAGTTCGCCGAAAAACTCATCCCCGGAAAAACCCTCGACGAAATCAAAGACGTCATCCGCGAGAACATGGGGATGGAGAAAACCAAACAGATCAACGAACTCAAGGTTTCCCAGATCGTTGAAAAACTCAATGCCGCAATCCACTTCGAACTTCCAGAGGAAATCGTAAAACGCGAGGTCCAGAACCAAGCGAACTCCCTCGTCGAACAAGGCAGCCAGCAAGGCGCATCCGATGAGGACATCCTCAAACAACAAGAAGAAATCTTCTCCGTCGCAACCAAGCGCGCCGTCACCAACCTCCGTACGAACTTCCTTCTCCAGGAAATTGCTCAGGCGGAAAAAATCATCGTGTCCGACGCCGATCTGCTCGGCCACATTTCCCAAATCGCCCAGCAGCGCAAGCAACCGATCAAAAAAGTCATCAAAGACCTTCAGAAGAGTCGCCAAATCCAGTCGATCCGCAATTCCATGCTGATCAGCCAGACCATTGACTTCCTCGTGGAACAAGCGATTGTGACAGAAGTATCCCCCGAAGAACTTGAAGCCAACCCCGCTTAAACACTTATGAACCTTTTTCCTCCCTCCAATCAGTCCGGTTCCAACCAGACCCCGAAAAACAGCTATTACGTCCCAATTGTCATCGAGTCAGATGGACGCGGCGAGCGCTCGTTCGACATCTACTCTCGGTTGCTGAAGGACAGAATCATCTTCATCGGCACCGGAATCGATGATTACGTGGCCAACTCGGTCATCGCCCAGCTGCTCTTCCTTCAGATGCAGGATCCGAAAAAAGATATCCACATCTATATCAACAGCCCCGGCGGTTCGGTCACTGCCGGTCTGGCCATGTATGACACCATGCAATTTCTCACCTGTGATGTGAACACCTATTGCATCGGCATCGCCGCTTCGATGGGTTCGGTTCTCCTCACGGCGGGCACCAAAGGCAAGCGCTTCTGCCTGCCTAACTCGCATGTGATGATCCATCAGGTTTCAGGCGGCGCCCAAGGCACCGCTTCCGATGTGGAGCGCACCATCGGCTTCATGTTCAATCTCAAAAAACGCCTCAACGGAATCCTTGCCAAACACACCGGCAAAACCATTGAGCAGATCGAGCACGATTCCGACCGCGACAACTACATGACCGCCGAGGAATCCGTTGCCTACGGCCTCGTCGACAAAGTCCTCGAGTCCCGCAAACAGCTCCCGGATGCCGTCAAAGAAGAACTCGATAAGAAAAAGTCCTGATTCTCCATCCTTCGAGTTTAAAATTTAAAGTTTAAAGTTTCCATGGCCCGCGCTTCCAATCTCACCATGTGCTCCTTCTGCGGAAAGAGCCACTCCGAGGTAAAAAAACTCATCGCCGGCCCTGGCGTTTATATCTGCAATGAATGCGTTGATGTTTGTAGCAACATCCTCGAGAAAGAACTCAACCAGCCCGACCCGGCCACCGGAAAGAAGCGCAAAGGCAAAACCTCGCACTCACGCGAAGAAATGCCCACACCTGCCGAACTCCTCGCCGAGCTGGATCAATATGTGATCGGTCAAGAAACCGCGAAACGCGTCCTATCGGTCGCCGTTTACAATCATTACCTCCGCCTCAATCAGGACAATCTCTCGGTCTCTTCGGAATTCAACGATGTCGAAATTGAGAAATCCAATGTTCTCCTGTTAGGCTCAACCGGATCCGGAAAAACCCTCCTTGCCCGAACTCTCGCCCGCGTGCTCGATGTGCCCTTCTGCATCGTCGATGCCACCACTCTGACAGAAGCGGGCTACGTGGGCGAAGACGTGGAAAACATCATCCTCCGCTTGCTGCAAGCCGCAGAGTTCGATGTCGAACGCGCCGAACGCGGTATCATCTATGTCGATGAAATCGATAAAATCGGCCGCAAAACCGAGAACGTTTCCATCACCCGCGATGTCTCCGGAGAGGGTGTGCAACAAGCCCTTCTCAAAATTCTTGAGGGAACGGTATGCAATGTCCCGCCCCAAGGCGGCCGCAAACATCCGCAACAAGAATACATCCAGATCAATACCGAAAAAATTCTCTTCATCTGCGGCGGGGCGTTCGTAGGTCTCGAAGACATTGTCCGCCGCCGCCTCGGCAGCAAAACCCTCGGCTTCCATTCGGACAACTCGTCAAACGACCTCGATGAAAAGACTTCAAAAATTCTCGAAAAGGTCCTCCCGGAAGACCTCCTGCACTTCGGTTTGATTCCGGAATTCATCGGACGCCTCCCAGTCATCACTTCCCTGCGCAAGCTGACCGAAGACGAACTTGTCAAAATCCTCACCGAGCCGAAAAACGCCTTGGTCAAACAATACGCCAAACAACTCGCGCTCAATAACGTGAAACTCACTATTTCACGTGACGCCCTCCGCGCTATGGCTCACCAAGCCGTCGAACGCGGCACCGGCGCGCGCGCGCTCCGCTCCATTTTCGAAAAAATGATGCTCGATGTCATGTTCGAAGTCCCCTCCCGCGGCGATATCGAAGAAGTCTCCATCAACCGCCAGGTTGTCGAAGGCACAAAAGCCCCATCCCTGCGTCGCCGTAAATCCAAGGATAAGGAAGACGCGGCTTAGACTTTCCCAGGGGGAATTCCGTAAATCGGCGCCGGATCTGAGAGCTCCTCAGGAGGGTGGCGAAAGATGCCACAAAGGGACCCTGCTGGTATTCATTCATTTTTTCGAAAATTTCGTAAACAAATCTGAATTCCGGTGTCGCAAATTTGTCAGCTCAGCCTAAAAACCCCTGCCAACCCATTTTTAAATCAGCCATCCCCATGATTGAAGTCGTCAATATCAGCAAACACTTCGGAACCAAACTCGCCGTCGATCAACTCTCCTTCACGGTCCGGAAAGGCGAGGTACTCGGTTTCCTTGGCCCCAACGGCGCCGGAAAATCCACCACCATGCGCATGGTCACTGGCTTCATCCCACCCAGCTCCGGCGAGGCGAGGATCTGCGGTATTTCAATCACGGAGAATCCCTACGAGGCGAAAACCAAAATCGGCTACCTCCCCGAATCCGCTCCGCTTTACAACGACATGACGGTCATGGGTTTCCTCAAATTCTGCGCGGATGTCCGCAAGCTTTCAGGCTCCGCTAAAAACGATGCGGTTGAAAAAGCGATCGAAACCTGTTTCCTCACCAGCGTCGCCCACCAATCCATCGATACTCTTTCCAAAGGCTACCGCCATCGCACCTGCCTTGCACAGGCGCTCCTCCATGATCCGGAAGTTCTGATTCTGGACGAACCGACCGACGGCCTCGATCCCAATCAGAAATACGAGGTGCGCCAGCTGATCAAGCGCCTTGGAAAAGACAAGGCGATCCTTTTTTCCACCCACATCCTCGAGGAAGTCGAAGCCTCTTGCACCCGGGCGGTCATCGTGGACCGAGGAAAAATCGTCGCCGACGGCACCCCTGCCGAGCTCATCGCAAAGGCCCCGAACGGATCTCTCACCGAGCTCTTCCGTAAAGTCACCACCACTGACACCGCCGCGTAACGTCGTTGCGGTCTTTCCATTCCTTTTAACCCTCACCCAGCAAATCGATGAACACCCTCACCATCTTCCGTCGCGAATTGAAATCCTATTTCGCCCAACCCACCGCTTACGCCATCATTGTCATTTTCCTCATTCTCTCCCTCGGCCTGACTTTCACCTTCGGCGAATTCATGCGCATCGGTGACGCCTCTCTCGAATACTCCTTTTTCTTCTGGCACCCATGGCTCTATATGCTGCTTGCTCCGGCGATTGCGATGAGGCTGTGGGTGGATGAACAACGCAACGGCACCATCGAGCTACTCGGAACTTTCCCTGTTTCCACCTGGTCTGCCATCGCTGGAAAATTTCTGGCCGCCGCCACGGTTTCCCTGGTCGCCCTGCTGCTGACTTTTCCCATCGTGATCACGGTCAATTACCTTGGCAGCCCCGATAACGGCGCGATCATCTCCAGCTATATCGGTTCGTTTCTCGTCTGTTGCACCTTCATTGGCATGACGATGTTGGTATCGGCATTCACCCGTGACCAAGTGGTCTGCCTGATCGTAGCCGTGACCCTTTGCACCCTTATGGTCCTCGGCGGTTATGAACCGGTCACGCGCGAACTGGCAAAAGCCACTTCTCCCGCCACGGTCGAGGCCGTCACCGCCTTCGGCATCTGGGACCACTTCGCCTCTCTCAACCGCGGCCTTTTCCGCCTTCAGGACTTCGTCTGGTTCGCCAGCTTTATCACGCTCTGCCTCGTCGGCACTTCCACCATTCTCAGTGCCAAGCGCGCCTAAATCAAACATTTTTAGAGTTTAGAATTTACCGTTTAAGTTTTATGAAGACTCCCATCGCCCGCGCCTCCCTCGGCATTATCGCCCTCCTCGCCATTGCGGTCCTCGCAAATTGGCTGATCTCCCTGACACCCTACGGAAATCGCGGAGCCGATTTCACGGAAAACAAAATCCATACTCTTTCCGAGGGAACGAAGTCCATCCTCGCCGAACTCGATACGCCTGTCGTCATCCGCTACTATGCTTCTCGTAATAGCGATTACATGCCTGAACAATTGAAGGTTCACATTCGCCGCGTCGATGATCTTCTCAAGGAATACGCAAACCTTTCCAACGGAAAACTACGCATCGAAAACCTCGATCCCCAACCCGATACGGATGCCGAGGACTCCGCGAATCTGGATGAAATTTCCGGACAAAGCATCAATGATGACAACCTCTATCTCGGCATGGCTGTCTCGGCCCTGGATAAAAAAGCGGTTCTGCCCTTCCTCAATCCAAACGAGGAAACCATGCTGGAATACCATATTTCCAAAGCCATCGCGGAAGTGGCAACACCCGTCAAACCGGTGATCGGAATCATTTCCGGAATGAACCTCACAGGCACGCCGGCGATGATGCCAGGCCAACAACCGCAACAACCCTGGGTCATTTATCAACAGCTCAAGCAATCTTTCCAACTGCGCGATCTGGGCATGAATCCTCAGAAAATCGATCCAGACGAAATCAAAGTTCTCCTGGTTTTCCATCCCGCGGAAATCTCTCCCCAAACCGAATTCATGATCGATCAGTATCTCCTGAGCGGGGGAACTGTCGTTGCTTGCCTTGATGCTCATTCCGTCTCCGCAGAAATGCTCGGCGGCAAGCCCATGATGGGGCAAGCCGGCGCGCCAACTACATCGACCCTGCCCACTCTACTCCCTGCCTGGGGCGTGAAATTCACTTCCCAGCAGGTCCTCGCAGATCCCATCCACGCAACCCTGCTTGGCGGCAACCGCAAAAGCGTGGCGGTCCTGAGTCTTCCAAAATCGGCGATGCCGGACAAAGACAGCATCATCACCAAAAACCTTGAATCGGTTACCCTTTACCTTCCTGGCGCATTCGAATTCACCGGAGCGGATGATATCACCGCAAATCCGTTGATTCGTTCATCCAAGGTCGCCGGCTTCGTCGATACGATCAAAGCCTCGCAGCTCGATCCATCGATCGAAAACCATGTCAAGGCAACCGGCACCGCCTTCGATCTCGTCACCTTTCTCTCGGGAAATTTCAAAAGTGCTTTTCCTAATGGAAAACCCCAAGACGACGCAGCTGGAGAAACTCCTGAAGGCGAGAAAAAAGACGCGCCTAAAGATGACTCGCTCAAACAGGCAACCAAACCCGGTAATGTGTTCCTCATCGCCGATATCGACGCCTTCTATGACAGCTTCGCTTACTCCGTTCAAAACTTTGGAGGCACGCAAATGGCCACACCCGCCAATGGTAACTCCGCCCTGCTCTTCAACATTATCGATCAGGCGATTGGTTCGAAATACCTGATCGGCTCACGCTCGCGCGCTGCAACCCGCAGGCCGTTCACCGTCATCCAGGAAATGGAAACGAAGTTCAACGATCAAGTTGGAACCAAAATCGAGGAATTCCAATCCAAGCAACGCCAAGCGCAAGATAAACTCCAGGAGCTTCAGGCTCAAAAATCCAAAGGATCCGAGCTTTTCCTCTCACCCGCACAGGAAGCGGAAATTGAGAATCTTCGCAAACAACAGGTCGAATACTCACGCCTCATCCGTGAGCAAGAAAAGGACCTGCGTCGCCAGAAAGACAAGCTCGCAGGAAACATCACGCTGCTCAACGTCGTCGTCGTGCCGGTATTGGTTATCCTGTTCGGATTGTCACTCTACATCGCACGCCGCTCCTCCACCCGCGCGCGCTGATCTCGCGCAACTCTCTAACTGAAAACTTCCACCATTTATCAAGATGAAACCACGCACCGTCATCATTCTCTGGCTCCTCGTCCTGCTTCTCGGCATTTCCGTTTTCACTGCCAAAAAATCCGCAGGCAACGAGATCAAACACACCACCCACCGCGCCGCCGGCGAAACTCTCATCGCAGAATTTCCTGCCAGAGAAGTCGCATCCATCCATATCACCGACGCCGAGAAGTCGGTTAATCTGCAACTCAAAGGCGGCAACTGGTCTGTGGTTGAGCGCGACGGTTTCAAAGCAAACTCAGCCGATATTGTTGAATTACTCCGCACGCTAATCGATCTGAAAGTCACTCAGGGCATCGAAGCCGGGCCGTCTTTTGCTGCAAGCTTCGGCATGGATGAAAAATCATCCGATCCCGCCAAACACGGCGTTACCGCCACGTTCAAAGATGCATCCGGAAAATCTCTCGCCGCCATCTCCTTCGGCAAAAATCTGGATTCCGTCTCTTCATCCTCTCCCTTCGGCGGGGGAGCGGTCGGTCGCTTCGTCCGCAATCACGCGGATGAGTCCGGATTCTACGCGGTTTCCGAGCTTTTCCCATCCCTCTCGGCCGATCCCAAAAATTGGCTCGCCAATGAGTTTTTCAAAATCGAAAAAATCCAATCCATCGCCCTTACCCAGCCCGGCTCTGACAAGAATGAATGGGAACTCGCGCGTAAGGATGAGGGTGCCGAGTTCGAATTCACCTCTGCGTTTCCGGGCGTGAAAATCGACCCTGCCGTGGTCACCCCCCTGAAGTCGCTGTTCTCCCATGCGCGATTCGACGATGTCGTGCCTGCCGCCGAAGTCGACAAACGCACAAGCCCCGATCAAGCCCAAAACGCCACGATCAAAACCTTCGAAGGACTCACCTATATTCTGACGCTTCAGCCATCCAAAGTGGAGGGCTCAGAAAATTACCTGATCACTGTTAAAGTTTCCGGAGATATCCCGGAAAAACGCAAAGCCGCGGAAAATGAAAAACCCGAGGACGCAGCCGCAGCCGACAAGGCGTTTGAAACTCGAAAAAAAGCTCTCAATGAAATCATCGAGCAAACCAAAAAAATCGAAAATATCACCTTTGAAGTCAGTAAATTCACCGTCGATGCCTTACTCAAATCCCGCACCGACCTGATGGACAAAGGCCCCGGTCCACAAGCCCAACCCGCCGGCGGAGCAGCCCCCGGCCTCTCCCCGCCTATCTCCATTCCCGCGCAATGAGATTTTCCGAACTTGGAGTTTGAGGTTTCCCGAGCTATACTCTCACCAAGTTCACCATGAGCAACGCGAGACATCGATTTTCTTGTTCCCGTATCTTTAGGCGGCGGAGTCAATGCTCTGATCAAGATACTTAGCGATATTCTTGAATTTGATCAGCAAGCTGCCTTCGACACCCTCACATGGGGTCGTCGTCACGTGGGAAAAACTATTAGCCTACCTACGCTCAAGGTAGAGTTTTTCGAAATTTTTGATGATCCATTTGTGTTAAGTGAATTCGAACGCCGAAAGCAAATTTTTATCCCGATTCTCAACCGCCAAAGTTGGATTCCTACCGCTGAGGATGTAATCGTGCAGAAACTTCGCTGGGGGCGCAGCAAAGATCTAGATGACCTAACCGACATCTTAGCCGTGCAAGACCCCGAAAACCTAGATATACCCTATATCGAAAACTGGTGCTCCATTCACCAAACCACCTCCCGCCTCAGCGACACCCTGGCCCGTATCCCCCCGATGTAACCTCAAAATCCGTCACTTAAAACTAGCCAATTCTCTTCTCTCAAGCTTCCATATCTGCCCCGTGACCAAACACCGCACAGACGACCTACGCATCTCCGGCATCAACCCCCTGATATCCCCGGCTGTTCTCGCATACTATCTTCCTGTCAACGAGCAGGCCGCAGAAGTCGTACACTCCGCTCGCGCCCAGGCCGATGCCATCCTTTCTCTTCAAGATGACCGACTCATGGTCGTCGTCGGTCCCTGCTCGATTCACGATCCCGAGACCGCTCTCGAATACGCCGCAAAACTCAAGGCTGAAGCTGAGCGTTTGAAAGAAGACCTCTTCATCATGATGCGGGTCTATTTTGAGAAACCCCGCACCACCGTGGGTTGGAAAGGTTTGATCAACGATCCAGGACTCGATGACTCCTTCGACATCAACCGCGGCCTGCGCGTCGCACGCAAACTCCTGCTCGAACTCGCTCACATGGGCATTTCCTCCGCCACTGAGTTTCTCGATACGATTTCTCCGCAATACATCGCCGACCTGATCTCATGGGGCGCGATCGGCGCACGCACCACGGAATCCCAAATCCATCGCGAGCTCGCTTCCGGCCTATCCATGCCAGTCGGTTTCAAAAACGGCACTGGTGGTTCCATCCAGCTCGCGCTCGATGCGATCCAATCCGCCTCCCGCCCGCACCATTTTCTCTCAGTCACCAAACAAGGTGTCTCCGCCATCGTTTCCACCACCGGAAATAAATCCTGCCACCTTATCCTACGCGGTGGAAAAACCGGCCCGAACTACGAAGCCGAACACGTTGCCGAAGTGGAGAAAATGCTCACCGAGCAAAACCTGCCGCTCTCGATCATGATCGATTGCTCACACGGCAACTCAAACAAGGACTACCGCAACCAGCCGCTTGTCGCGAAAAACATCGCCAACCAAATCGCCGCTGGCTCAAAAACCATCACCTCCGTGATGATCGAATCTAACCTCGTCGAAGGCAACCAGAAGCTCGTCTCCGATCTTTCCAAACTCACCCGCGGTCAATCCGTCACCGACGCCTGCATCAACTGGGACGATACCGTAGAAACTCTCGAAGCCCTCGCTGAAGCCGTCAGAAAACGCCGAGGTTAATACTGGAGAGCCGCGCCTCCGGCCGGCTTGTGATGACTCGCGCAAAGTCGCCAAGAAGAATCATAACCTTTATTATTTTTACCAAAAAAATTCTGACTGTGATTATACCAGTTTGGACTCCAACCTTTGCGGCTTTGCGCGAGACTCAAATATCTCATAACCCTCATGAAAACCTATTTTCTCATCATTCTCTCACTACTCATCCTGCCCTGCCTCGCCGCTGAGGAGAATAAATCCCCAACCGAAATCAAAAAGCCCAACATCCTGCTGATCATGACCGATGATCTCGGCTACTCAGATCTCGGTTGCTACGGATCGGAAATCGATACACCCAACCTCGATCGCCTCGCTAACAACGGCGTGCGCTTCTCGAATTTTTACAACACCGCAAAGTGCCACTCCTCACGCGTCAGTCTTCTAACAGGTCGTTGGTGCATCCAAGCTGGCGACACTTCACTAAAAAAAGCCGTCACCATCCCAGAAGTCCTCGCGCCCGCTGGCTATTCAACCATGATGACAGGCAAGTGGCATTTAGACAAGGAGCCCACCGACTTTGGTTTCCAAAAATTCTTCGGTCACCTCTCTGGCTCCTGTAACTATTATAAAGGCGATGACACGTTCAGACTCAACGGCGAACCATGGGAGGTTTCTAAACAAGGTTTTTACACCACCACCGCCAATGTGGATTACGGACTTAAATTTATTACTGAAGCCCGTGAAGAAAAGAAGCCATGGTTCCTTTACATCGCCTTCAACGCTCCTCACGCCCCGCTTCAACCCCTGAAACAAGATTACGAAAAATACCGCCAGCGCTACAAAGGCGGATGGGATGAAATAAATCGCAGTCGTTTCGAAAAACAAAAAAAAGTCGGAGTGATCCGAGAAGAAACCAAAGCCTCTCCTCGCCCTGATCACATACCGGCATGGGATTCACTATCCCCCGAAATCCGTGATTGGGAATCCCGCCGTATGGCGGCCTATGCCGCATTGATCGATCGCGTGGATCAGGAACTCGGCCGCATCATCGCCGATCTCGAAGCGAAGAGCGAACTCGATAACACTCTCATCGTTTTCGTTTCTGACAACGGCGCCTGCCCCTACGATCGCCAAAACATTGGAAAGGATCTCGAACCTTACGATCCTAACAGCAAATGGACCGACAGTACCGGCTGGGCATGGGCACGCAACACTCCTTTCCGTTTCTATAAACAAAACCAATTTGAAGGCGGAACCAATACTCCCGCCATCTTCCACTGGCCCGCGGGCATCAAAGCCGCTAAAGGCTCTGTCACTGAAAGCCCAGCACACTTGGTCGATCTCCTCCCAACTCTAGCAAAAATTGCTAATGCGAAAATCCCGACCACTTTCACCGACCGCGAGCCAAGCCCACTCGCTGGTATCTCGCTTACTCCCATCCTAGCCGGAGATAAGTTAGCATCACGACCACCTATTCATCTTCTCCACGACAAAGACCGCGGCCTGCGCGATGGCGATTGGAAACTTGTTTCCTTCCGCAGCGGCCCATGGGAACTCTACAACATCGCCAAAGACCGCACCGAGCTCAACAATCTCGCCGCCACCGAACCCGACCGCGTCGCCGCCATGTCGAAAGCTTGGCACGAAATCGCTCAATCAACCATGGACAAGCCCTTCGAACCTGTTTCCGAAACAATCCTCCATCAAATTCACCGCGAATGGTCGGACTATTTTGGAAAAAGAGAAAAAAAGAAGTGAGCCGATTCTTATCTCTGCTTTTGAGATAGATAAAACGGTTTCGCACCGTATCATGCTAGCGATCTCTCCCCCGAATTTTTTATATCCATGAAAGGTTATTGCTCCATTTTCTTTTTTCTAGCACTTCAGCCAAGCTTTGCGTCTGAAAAAATGATCTCCTACGCGCGTGAGATCTTGCCGATTCTCTCGGACAAATGCTTCTTCTGCCACGGCCCCGATAAGGAAAAACAAGAAGCCGACCTCCGCCTCGACATCCGCGAGGATGCGATCGAAGCCTTCGCCTGGGACCCCGAAAACCCTCCAGAATCCGAAGCCCTGATCCGCATTTTTTCCAAAGACCCTAAGGAGGTCATGCCTCCACCGAAGTCCCACCTCACCCTCACGGAAAAGGAAAAAAACCTACTCAAAACCTGGGTCGAGCAAGGAGCCGAGTATGAGGCTCACTGGGCTTTTGTCGCGCCGCCAACAGAAGTTCCCATTCCAGAAACAGAGAATCCAACCTGCGGGACACATCCCATCGATTCATTCATCCTCGCCCGTCTCGAAAAAGAAAAGCTCCAACCCAGCCCACCTGCCTCTCACGAGCGTTGGCTACGCCGCGTGACGTTTGATCTAACAGGCCTTCCTCCCACCCAAGCCGAGATCGATGCTTTTCTGGCAGACAAATCCCGCGGCGCAAAAGAAACCGTGGTCAATCGCCTGCTCGCCTCACCCCGTTTCGGCGAACGCATGGCGACCCCTTGGCTTGATGTCGCGCGCTACGCGGATTCCTTCGGCTACCAGGCCGATATCAACACCAATGCCTGGCCCTACCGCGATTGGGTGATCAAGGCTTTCAATGAAAATTTACCGCTCGATCAATTCATCATCCAACAACTCGCCGGAGATCTTTTACCCAACGCCACCCGCGATCAAAAACTCGCCACCGCGTTCAACCGCATCCACCGCAAAACCAACGAGGGAGGCTCAGTGCCTGAGGAATTCCGCCAAGAGGGTATTTCCGACCGCATCCACACAATCAGCACCGCGTTCATGGCGCTCACCATGGAATGCGCCCGCTGCCACGATCACAAATACGATCCCATCTCCGCCAAAGACTACTATTCGATGGGAGCGTTTTTCAACAGCATCGATGAGTTCGGCCTCATCCAGGGTGGCTCCACTCGCGGCGGGGTGCTGCCGCAACCCGCCTTGTTGCTTCCCACCCCGGAACAGGAAGCGCAACTCGCGAGTCTGGAAAAAAACATCCAATCCGCCGCCAACGAACTGACCACCTACACCCAATCCGCAGAAGCCGCTTTTCAAACATGGCAATCGTCTAACAAAAAATTTCCTTCCCCCGAACTCGTCGGAAAATTTTCCTTCGAAACCGAGGACAAGGATACTCTCGTCAACGAAGTTGATCCGAAAAAGCCGGCCAAAACCGGCGGCAACAAACTCGTTCCCGGAAAGCATGGCAATGGCGTCCTTGCTGATGGCGACAGCCGCACCAATTTTCCTGATATCGGCATCCGGCACGCCGACCAAGCCCTCTCCATCTCTCTCTGGCTAAAGCCCGGCGAGAATTACAAACGCGCCGTTGTATTCTCTAACACCTCATCCTTCGATATCCCGTTTTCCGGATACGAGCTCCTGATGGAAGAAGGTCGTCTCACATGGAATTTGGCGCGCGAGCTCCCGGGTTGCGCGGCTTCCATCACCACCACCCAAACCATCCCCACCGGAGAATGGACCCACGTCACCGTCACTCATGATGGCTCACGCAAAGCGGCTGGATCGAAAATTTTCATCAACGGAAAACCTGCCGAAACAACCATCGTCCGTGATAACCTCACTCGCGATTACAACATCGGCGGCGGCTTGGGTTTCACCGCACGCGGGCGCGACATCGGATTACGCGGCGGAATGATCGATGAAGTCCACATTCACACCCGCGCGATCTCGGCACTCGAAGCCGCCGCGCTTCACGCCGGCAAACCCGCATCCGAAATTTCCGCCACTCCCCAAGAACTCCGCGAGTTTTATTTTTCCGCCATCGATCCAAAAGCCCGCGAACTTTCCAATAAATTATCCGCCGCGCGCGCGGCTTATCGCGACGCGGAAAAGCCCGTGCGTGAAATCGTCACGATGCGCGAATCCGAAAAACCCGTCCCCGCCTACATTCTCGCCCGCGGCGACTACACCTCGCCCACCAAACAAGTCGAGCGCGAGACTCCGGATTGGCTTCCTCCATTCCCCAAAGACCAACCCCGCAACCGCCTAGGCTTCGCGAAATGGCTGACCTCTCCCGATCATCCGCTCACTGCACGCGTCATGATCAATCGCATCTGGCAGGAAATGTTCGGAACCGGCCTCGTCGAAACTTCCGATAACTTCGGACTGCAAGGCTCTCAACCCAGTCATCCGGATTTGTTAGATTGGCTGGCTCGGGATCTGATGAATCACGGTTGGGATCAGAAACGTGCGATCAAACAAATCGTGCTCTCCGCGACGTATGGTCAAGATTCCAGAGCTTCCGCCCAGCTCCGCGAGCGCGATCCCGCCAACACGCTCCTCGCCCGCGGCCCCGCGCGCCGGCTCACCGGAGAAATGCTCCGTGACTCGGCCCTCTCTCACTCCGGCCTGCTTGCTCCAACCATCGGCGGCCCACCTGCCCATCCTTACCAAGCCCCGGGCTCGATGTGGAAGGACATCAACAATTTCCTCCCGGAATACAAGCCCGACAAAGGCGAGGGCCTTTACCGTCGCTCGCTCTATACGTTCTGGAGACGCACCACCACCCCGCCGAACATGACTTTATTCGACACCTCCACCCGCGAGGTCTGCTCCACCCGCCGCATGCCCACGAACACGCCTCTCCAAGCCCTCGTCATGCTCAACGATCCGCAATTCATCGAAGCTGCCCGCAAGCTCTCTGAACGCATGATCCGGGATGGCGGCACCACCGACGCAGCCCGCGCAACATGGGCCTACCGCGAGGTCATCGGCAGCGCACCCACCCAAGAACAAGTCAAACTTCTCACCGAACTCATCACCGAGCAACGCGGCTTCTTCACCTCGAAATCCTCCGACGCCGAGGCGCTCCTGAAAATTGGCGACTCACCCGCTGATCCCAAGTTGGAAAAAACCGAAATCGCCACCTTCACCACCCTCGCCCAAGCCCTCCTCAACCTAGACGCCAACATCACGCTGCGCTGAATGGCTAACTTGCTTATTTATCCTTTACAAAAGTATAAATAATACTTAATTTCTCCTCTATGAAAGGAGAAATTAAAGAGACCTTGCAACAAAAACTCAACGACGCTCTCGTTGCAGAAATACCTCACCTGACGCGCCGCGAGATACGCCTTCCGGCGGTCCAGGACAAAGCCCATGCCGTGATCGGTATGCGCCGCAGCGGCAAAACTTGCTTTTTGTCCCAATGCATGGCGGATCTGCTCGCATCTGGAGCACCGCGAGAATCCCTGATTCTCATCAATTTCGAAGATGAGCGCCTGAGCGGAATCGATGCCACTGATCTTTCCTCTCTTCTGGAAATGTATTACCAACGCCACCCAGAATTCAGGGATCATACCAAGATCACTTTGCTGCTCGATGAAATCCAACTCGTCCCCGGTTGGGAAACTTTTGCTCGTCGCGTGCTCGATACCGAAAAATTATGCCTGTTTTTATCCGGCTCCTCGGCCTCCATGCTCAGCCGCGAAGTCCATACCAGCATGCGCGGACGGGCGATGGAAACTTGCGTCTATCCGTTCAGTTTTCGAGAGGCTTTAAGCCATCGGAATCTGCTTCCTAACCAAGAGTGGAAAACTCTGCCAAAGTCACAGCGTTCAGTGATTCAAAAAGCATTCCTCACTTATCTTGCCGAGGGAGGTTTCCCAGAAGCGCAGGGCATCGATCCGCGCGATCGCCGCCCACTGCTTCAGAGCTATGTGGATGTGGCTGTCTTGCGGGATATCATCGAGCGTCATGGCGTTTCCAATCCAATGGCGCTCCGTTGGCTTCAGCGACATCTGTTAGGAAACCCCTGCGCCCCCTTCAGCATTCAGAAATTTTATGACGTGTTAAAATCTCAAGGACTTCCTGTATCCAAGGACAGCCTTCACGCGTTTCTCGGTCATTTTGAAGACGCCTTCCTGATCCATACCGTTTCCCTGTTCAGCGCATCCGAACGCCAGCGCATGGTCAACCCACGGAAAGCCTACCCCATCGATCACGGACTCATTTCAATCTATGAACGAGCTGGCCGCGACAACCTTGGGCACACTCTGGAATCCGCTGTCTATATCGAGCTCCGTCGGCGGAGTTGCGAGGTTCACTACTTCCGCACCAAAGAAGGCAGTGAAGTGGATTTCCATGCGATGGATCTATTGGGCAAGGTTTCTCTCATCCAAGTCTGTGCCAATGCTGACGATCCCACCACACTTCATCGCGAACTGCGCTCCTTGATCCAAGCCAAAGCCCAAATCCCCCAAGCCAAAGCCCAATGCATTCTTCTCGAACCGCTTCACCCGAATACGGAAATTCCAGCCGGAGTTGAAATCATTTCGGCCATCGAATGGTTTCTTCAAGAATAAGAAAATTTTCACAGGTATCCCACAGCATAAGCGCGGGGCTGTGCAAGCCTTGAATTTACAAGGCTTAATGGTCCGATTTGGGTGATGGCGATTGCGAGTTTTTTTGAGTTGGTGAGTGAATGACGAGTTTACGTGCCTATGCTGTCCCATGAGATTA
>CAMCBV010000046.1 GCA_945873125.1 Prosthecobacter debontii | reverse complement strand
TGCTGCCAATGAGATGGCCAGGTTGTGGTCATGCCACGAGCGTTAAGATATCAATATGCGGGAGCAGTTTATCATGTCATGGCTAGAGGTGATGGCGGAAAGGCTGTTTTTGAAAGCGATGAAGACAGCAAGGCATTTCTTTTTCGGTTGGGGCAGGTGTGTGCCAGTCATGGCTGGCGTGTGCATGCTTGGGTGCTCATGAAGAATCATTTCCATCTATTGCTAGAAACCCCGGAACCCAATCTTGTGACAGGAATGAAGTATTTGCTCGGGACGTTTAGCCAGGGTTGGAACGCACGGCGGGCGCGACGCGGTCACGTCTTCCAAGGGCGCTACAAATCGGTGCCGGTCAGTGCGGCGTTAGATAGCCGAAATTATTTCCGAATCGTGGCAGATTACATCCACCTGAATCCTGCCCGTGCTGGATTGGTGGGAAAGAAACGTGGGAAGTTGGTCTCTTATACGTGGAGCAGTTTGCAGGATTATGCGAGGGGCAAGGGACCGGATTGGCTGGAGATGGAACGGCTGCTTAAAGCCTTTGAGCTTGCGGAGGATGGCCGTGGCCGGAGGGCATACGTTTCATGGCTCGAAGCGCGTGCGGAGAATGATGGAGGAAAAGTGGACGATGTGGCGATGAAAGCGTTGATGCGTGGTTGGTATCTTGGCGAACCGAGTTTCGGAGATAGGCTGCGTTCTCTGATTTCACCAGAGAAATTGCGAGCAAGAGGTAGGGACGCGGTGGCGAAGTTTCATGATGAAGCAGCAGCGGAAGAACTGGTAAATCGAGTTCTGGAAGCGGTCGGTCTGCCTAAGGATAGGAGGAAACTGGTGAATATACGCAAGGGCGATGAACGGAAGGTGCTGGTGGCGACCATAGCACGTAAGCATACGTCTGTTTCAAATTCATGGCTCGCAGAACGTTTAGAGATGGGGCATACAGGTTCTGTGAGTCGTGTCATCGGAGTATCCACGAGAAACAAAGAAAAACTCAGAAAAGTGAACGAAATTGAGAAAATGTTAAGATGCGACACCTGACCCTAAAAAACAAATTCCGTAGTAGTAAAAAAACATTTCTTTTTGTCTTAACCCAAGACGTCAACCCCCTTTTCCTCTTGCCAGAGCGGCTCTCCAGTGTATTCTCCGCGTTAGGTGAAAAAGCAAATTCCTAGCATTAAAAGTAGACTCTTCAAAATAGGTTATATCTCGTTAGCGCTTGCGCTCTTAGGGTTCATTTCTGTCGAGATTAAGCACAGATCTGAAAATAATAGCGTCAAAGAAAATGCCAAAGCTGAGGAAGCGCGTGTCGTCGCCCTAGCAAAAGCTGAGGAAGCGCGTGTCCTCCCCCTAGAAGCAAAGGCCAAACTGTCCTCCGAGATAGGTGCTGGGCGGGTTGGCGCAGCCGTGGATTTGCCGCTGCTTGGAAAGAACGTCATGCCCTTCGCCTTTTGTCCTGCGGGATCATTTCTGATGGGCAGTCCGGAAGGCGAAGAGGGGCGCTCTGACGATGAAAATCAAGTTCAAGTCACCCTGAGCAAAGGCTTCTGGATGGCGAAGACAGAGGTTACGCAAGCTCAGTGGCAGGCAGTGATGGGAAGCAATCCGAGCAATTTTAAGGGTGACGACCTGCCGGTGGAGAATGTGAGTTGGGATGACGTTCAGGAGTTCATCGAGAAGGTGAATGGCAGCGGCGTGATGCCGAGCGGTTGGAAGTTCGCCATGCCAACCGAGGCGCAGTGGGAATATGCGTGCCGGGCTGGCGAGATGGGGCCCTACTCGGGAGAAACAATCGAGCAAATGGCGTGGTATGATGATGATGAAAACAGCGATAATGAAACTCACGACGTGAGCACGAAGAAGGCCAATACTTGGGGGCTTCACGACATGCATGGTAACGTGTGGGAATGGTGCGCGGATTGGCATGACGTCACCTTGCCTGGCGGTATGGATCCCACGGGGACTTCATCGGGCGTTTACCGCGTGTACCGCGGCGGCTCGTGGAATAACTTCGCCGCCGGCTGCCGCGCGGCCTCCCGGCGCGGGTACGCCCCGACCGCCCGGCGCCACTACCTGGGCTTCCGCCCCGCCCTAGTTCCATCCGAGTAACAAGACAAGAAGCGCAGGCATGAAGACTGGAGACGGAGGTGAGGGACGAACCGGAGACGGAAGGCTTCAGTGCCGGAGCATATTGGGTAATCCCCGCGTAGCGGGCGGATTTTTTTAATTTAGAAAAGCATGGCACTGAAATTTTTTCATATCCGAACGAAGGACGCAGAGTCGATGGAAGTTGAGTTGAACAGCTTTCTGGCAAAGCACCGGGTTGTGACTATTGAGCGGCGTTTCGTCGATTGCGGCACAGATTCTTTTTGGGCCTTGTGCGTGGACTTCTTGCATGGCGAGCCCAAATTAACTGCCTGGCATATTTTAAGCGTATTTGAAAAGCATAAATCTTTTATTTATATGGGTTCCATCGATAATTTTATCCAAAATCTGCCCCGATCAGGCTTGTATTTCTGACACATAATAAAAAACTGCCAGGCATACAAACAGCAGAGGGCAAAAATTTCGGGGAGTAAGTTTCGAGTATGAGAACGCCTAAATATTATAAAAAAAGAGATTTTTGAGGGTGAAGGGGAAATGCTTTCACTGCTTGGCAGTGATGAAAACGGGGAAAAAGTTGGGGCAGATTCAGGAAACTAGAGTTGCTGACGAGCAACATCGTAAATTGCTGGATCAGCGGGTTATTCAATTTTGCTAAGAAGGGGTATCATTCGGGGCGGATGTTGCATTTAAATATTTTACCCATCGCCCATTGTGAATAACTTGTGAAGAGTCTGGGTGATTTCCTCAGGCTCTTTGTTTTTACTTATATTTAAACGATTGCTTGGTGTTAGCCGATTGTGAACTCTTCACAGTTATTCACAATGAGATGCGGTGAGATAGGGGCGAAGGTTACTAAAAGGGTGGACAGGGTTTGTCGCGAACCGCGTTTACGAAATGATCGATCAGGCAGCCCCGACATGTCGGGGTAGGCGTCCATATCTAGCGCCCGTCACTTGGTGAGATTCAACCGATTACAGACAAGCCTGTAGATATGGACGTTTGGGGACAAACGTCCCTGCCTGTCTTGATTCGAGTGATTGACTCAAAACTCATAAGTGATATGGGTTTAGCTTAATTAGGGTTCTTCGTAGATTTTTATGGAGCAAGGGAAAGTTTGCCACAGAAGAAGAGAATTCGGGTTCGGTAGTTTTTGAAGTTTCTGAAGCCTCGGGCATTGGCCTTGATGGCTTGGATTTTGGAATTGATCCCTTCCGAGAAGGCGTTGGTGATGTAGCTGTCGAAATAGGACAGAATGTTGGCTAGATGCTTCCTGAGCATTCTTGCCACTTTTTTCATTTCCTCCACACCCGAGGTTGCCACCTCCTTCTCCCAATACTCGAAGTAGCGTTGCGCATACATCTTGTCTCGGCGGTTCCAAAAGTGTTTGAAAAGCTCCTTGAGATACCAAGCCTTGGAAACCTCGAACTCGCACCGACCTAACTCTTTGATCCGCGAAAGGGCTTCATCGCTGAGATGCTCCATGCCTTTGAGCCACAAGTATTTGGTCTTTGTCAGCGATTCGTCACCCTGCTTCTGAAGCTTGGCATGCTCGATGCGCCGCGTCTTGTCCACTGCGTTGCCCAGATGCTGGCTGATGTGAAACTTGTCATGAATGATGTCGGCATGCGGGAAATGCTCTTGAATCGCGTTGATGTAGGGCGCGGACATATCAATGCACACCCCGCAGACCATTTCTCTCTGCTTTTCATCTAAACCACTAGTTATCAACTCGCTAGCTGCATTGCCTTCCCGCCCTTCAACCACCTCTAGCACACGCGAATTCTCCAGATCGTTGATCAATGAGATGTAGTTGTGACCACTGCGAAATGATTTTTCGTCCATGCCGATCCACGCGATTTCCTCAGGCTCTCGGCGTGCTAGTCCTCGTTGGACCGCTCGTTCCATGATGGTCTGGATCTGATGCCAATTGATGCCTAGTAGATCTCCTGCGGCCTGCGTGCTACGACTGGCTTGGAGGACACGGATCGCAAACGCTTCAAAGAGTAACGTGAAGCCGGAATGCTTTGCCGCCCATGGCAGGGAGATCGTTTTCACACCGTGTTCTTCGCATTTGATCCGGGGCGATTGACTGTGGAGGTGGGTGGCGAATTGCATCGTATCCAGGTGCCTCCAACTGCGTTTAGCTGACTGGTCGTAAAGCTTACAGGCTTTGCCACATTCGGGACAAAAGCCGCTCCCAGATTCGTAGTTCACGTGGATGTCCACTCGAAGGACCCCAACATCGAGATCAACACTCGTAACTTTCCATGGGGATTGAAGGCCGAGCAGTTGAGCATAGTAAAAATTGGGGTCAGGTGTCACATATTAACATGACTGCTGTAGGCCATCAGGAAGACGATGAAGTTCTCCCAAGCTGATGTGTTCTTTTCGGAATCCGAGAAGAAAACGAACACACGGTTTTCAAGCCCCGTGATGATGTTTCTGACCAGGTCCAGCTTATTTGATTTGTGGGTGGATCTTTCCGTAACGAACGCGCTTTGCATGTGTCCTTTTCCAAACTATGAAGCGATTGTGAGTTTGAAGCAAAAACTTCTGGCATGGATGCGAGGTGGCAGTGGCGACTTCGAGGCGGCGGCGTTGGAGGTTTTTCGTTATCAGTTTGGATTGAACCTCGCGTATCGGAATTACTGCGATGCTCTCGGGCGGACGCCTGAAAACGTTGGCAGATGGCAGGAAATTCCCGCGGTGCCAACCGATGTTTTTAAACTAACCCAGACGGCGATGCGTTGCTTTCCTCGTGATGATGTGAAAGGTTTTTTCCTGACATCCGGAACGACGCGTGAGGTGCGCGGCAAGCATGAGTTTCTCGATCTCGAGCTTTACGAGGCTTCGGTCAAAGGATGCTGGCGCGAGCTGGGCTTGCCGCAGATCCGCAAACCCTGGTTTTTTTCACAAGGGGTAGAAGATGCGCCGCATTCGTCTTTGGTGCGGATGTTTGAAATTTTAAATGAAGATGGAGAGTGGCTGATGGATGCCGAGGGTCGGTTGCTGCCCGGAAAATTTTCGCCAAATGAAGCCGCGTCTATACTCGGGACTTCGTTGGCGTTATGGCGTTTTTGCGAAGAGAGCGAGCCGGTAAAATTGGCGGAGGGCTCTTGGATTTTTGAAACCGGGGGAAGTAAGGGCTTGCGTGAAAGTCATTCGCCTTCAGAGGTCCGGCAAAGGCTCTCCGGCCATTTCTCGTTGCCGGAGTCGCGCATTCTCAACGAATATGGAATGACCGAGCTGTTTTCCCAGTTTTATAAATGGGGAGATGCAGAGACTCACCAAGGACCCGCGTGGACGGCGATCCGGGTGGTGGATGTGTTTTCCGGAAACCCCGCGGCCGCAGGCGAGGTCGGATATTTGGAAATCATGGACCTCGCGAATCTCGATACCGTCTCCGCGATCCGCACCCAAGACTTGGCGATCGCGACCGGAGAGCGGAGTTTTATTTTGATCGGACGTGATCCTTCCGCCGCGGCGCGGGGTTGCTCGCGTGGAGTGGATGCGGTATTAACGGTATGAAATAGAACCGTGTTCATCCGTGATTCTATAATCTAAAAATGAAAACTCTCTCAGACCGAATCGCATTTTTACTCACCCAGCGCCCGACACTTGAGCGGTGGGTGGGATGCTATGATGAGACGACGTTGAAAAAATGGTTAGATCTTGAGCTCGGTGATCATCGTCGGCTGGAGCAATGGATTGATGGGTCCCGCGTTGCGCCGCGCGGGCCGGTGCTGCATGTGGTCAGTGGAAATACCGAACACGCTGCATTTCAGTCGGTGTTCCGCGCCATTCTGTTAGGGTGTGAAAGCTGGGTGAAAGTGCCATCGGCAGGATTGTTAGAATTCGAGCGATGGGCGGCCGAGGTCAACTTGTTCGAGGTGAAACGCGAGTTGCCGGAAGCATGGCGCAGACCTGAAGTTGCAGTCATATACGGCGGTCACGAAACGCTTGCGTTTTTCCGCGCGTGGCTTTCGCCGCAAACTCGTATCATCGAGCACGGACCGAAACTCAGTGCGGCATTTGTTTTTGAAACCCGCGCTGGTTTGGAAAAACAGCTGGCAGAGGATGTCATGCGATTCGCTCAGCGTGGCTGTCTTTCCGTGCAGGCGATTTATGTCCAAGGCGATACGGAAAAATTCTGTGAAGAACTGGCAGTGGCGTTGGAAGAATGGCGACCAAAAATCGTCACTTCGCTTTCCGAGGCGGGAGGGATTCGTAACGCGCGGGAAGTCGCACGTTTTCAGATTGCCAACGGTGCGAACATGAAACTCTGGGAGAGTGCGGATTCTGTCGATTGGACCCTTCTCTTGGATAACGATTCCACGCTTCTACGCACCGGCCCGAGCGGAGGATTTGTTCAGGTCATTCCGATGCCAGACACGCTCGCTGCCGAAACACTCGGAGCGGAAATCGCATTTTTATCAACCGCGGTGGTGGAGCCATTGGCGTTTGCTGATCGCCTGGAAGCCATCGCTCCACCGAGGATTTGTGCCGCAGGCAAAGCCCAAGAACCCGGAATTTTCTGGCATCCCGATGGGGAAATGCCGCTCGCGGGGCTTGTGCGCTGGCGCGATCTGGGTTGATCTTGCGCCCATGTCCGAACCCGCCATCGAAACCACCGGCACCGTCATCGAGCGCAAAGGAGAGATTCTTTACCGTGTTCGGCTGTTAAACGGCAAAGTCGTGCTCGGGCATTTGTCCAAACCTCTCACCGATGAGAAAGCGGAATTTTCCGAAGGCGATCCGGTCATCTTGGAAATGACCCCGTTCGATTTCGATCAGGGGCGGATTGTAAGTGGACCGGCTTAGAAGGGTTTGTAAAACGCCAAGTAGGCGGCGCCTACGGCGCCGACCAGAGTCAGCGCAAACACAACGCATGGGCAGAGAATCTTTTTCTTCGCGAGAACGGGTGCGACGCCGATGAAAAGCCAGATGCCAAGTTTCGCCATCCACCAGTATTGATCCATTGGTGGCTTCTTAAGCATGGCAAAGCCAACGAGCAAAATGACCAGCAACGAAAACCCGTGTAAAATAGATGCGGATTTCCGGTTTGAGCCGCCCAGTAAGGTTGCGCCAAGCGAGGCGAAAAGGGCGAAGACTCCGGCGAGGTGAAGAATTTTCAATAAGAATGGATCCATGACTGCGACAACATTTCGCGCATGGTGAGGGAAAATCAAGAAAACTCGGAAAGTTACACGCTGGCACGTGCGTATCTAGGACATTCATGAAACGCAAACTCGCATGGTTAGGTGTGATTTTATCCACCCTGTATCTGCTTACGATCGGACTGATCCCGGATCCCGTCCCGTTTGTCGATGAGGGGATTGCCCTGTTCGTGTTGGGCCGTTGTGCCGGATATCTCGGCCATGACTTGCTTAAATAGTTGCCCTTCCTCCCAAAAAAGAAAACATATTCCCCGTCAAGCCCTCGTGCAAACCACAAGGGCGTCACCCTAGACGTTTGAACCCCCTCACGCATCAATTCTCTTTATGACCACTGAAACTGATCAAAAAAACGACTGTTCATCACGCTGCCTCCCATGGGGTATCACGATTTTCGGACTGCTCATCATCGCCGTGCTGATTGCCATGCCCTTCCTCGCGGGGGAACCGAATGCGGAAAAAACACCGGATATCGTTCGATTTTTCGGACATTTCCATCCGGTGGTCTTGCACCTTCCGATCGGGATTTTCTCGCTCATCATGATTCAGGAGTTGTTGGCGATGTTCACCCGCTACAAGCCACAGACCGGCATCATGCCCATCTTTATTGGCGCGGCAAGTTCCGTGGTCGCGGTTGTTTTCGGCTTCTTGCTTTACATGGGCGGCGGTTATGAAATGAGCGAGCTGCTTGAGGATCACCTCTGGGGCGGGATCGTTTTCGCCTCTGCTGCCATATTGACCTTGATCTTCAAATCCTGGCCCCTGCAGCCCGGATTTTCCACAGCACTCTATCGTGTCATGATTTTCGGCAGCGTCGCGATCATGAGTTACGCGAGCCATGATGGGGCATCGATCACTCACGGAAAAGATTACCTCATCGAGTATGCTCCGGATTCGCTACGTAAAATCCTCGGCCATGAGCCGAAGGAGAAGACAGAGGATGTTCCGGTCAAGGCACTTGAGGATCAGATCGTCTACGCGGACATGGTCCAACCCATTCTCGATAAACGCTGCGTGGAATGTCACAAAGAGAGCAAATCCAAGGGCAAGTTCCGCATGGATACCTATGAGCTCCTCGTCAAAGGCGGCAAAGAAGGAAACGGCGTTGTTCCGGGCGATGCGGCCAAAAGCAATATCGTCTACCGTTGTGAGCTTCCCGAAGATGATGACGAGCATATGCCGCCGGATTCCAAAGCCCCCATGGAAGATCACGAGCTCGCGGTGATCAAATGGTGGATCAACTCCGGTGCGGATCCCCTGAAAACCGTGGGGCAAATCGAACTTCCCGAAGAAATCCGCGCGGCCATTGCCAAGCTCGATCTCGCAGTCGATCCAAGCACAACAAAATCCGTTCCAGATGCCCCAAAGACCGACCTGCCATCCACTGAGCTGGTCAAAGCCGTTGCGGCCCTGGCAAAAGACTTCCCCGGTGGCCTGACCTTCCAGTCCCAAGCGTCCTCCGGACTCACCTTCACAGCGGTTTCTCTCCGCAACAATCTGGACGATTCGGTTTTCTCCAAATTGAAAACGGTTCTCCCCAGCATGGTGTCGATGGATCTGTCCTCGACCGCGATCACGGATGATTCGGTCAAATTGCTCGCCGCCGCCAAGGATTTGCGGATGATTCGCCTCTCGGAAACCAAGATTACAGATGCCGCCCTGAACACACTCGCCGGCCTGAAAAACTTGGAGTCTGTGAATCTTTATGGCACACGTGTGACCGATGCCGGTGTGGAGAAATTGAAATCCCTCACCCAGTTGAAACGCCTCTATCTCTGGCAGACAGATGTTTCTGAGGGAATGATCACCAAACTCAAAGAAGCACTTCCCGAACTTGAGATCATCACGGGAATCTGATTTCCAAACCGCGCCTGACGAGAATCATCCTAACCGCTGAGTTGGCAGAGATCTCGCCAACAAATGAACGGCGGTTAGATGACAACGCCGGACAAGATGGAGATGAGAAGAGTGGAGGGAACAAGAGTGGTACACGAGGACGGGATCGAACCGCCGACCGACCCGGTGTAAACGGGTTGCTCTACCGCTGAGCTACTCGTGCATGCTCCGTGGGTAGGATTCCTACCGGAGAGAGCAAGATGCAAGACTTTGTTGTGTTTATTTTCAAAAAACACATTCCCATTCGTCTTTTTGTGTGAGGTTTTCCGCGGGGCGGGAGCTTGCGTCGGGAAATCTTCAGCGATGCCAAAATCGATATGCTAAATCATTGGGAATCAATGGCTTACGAAACGGCAAAAAAAGCCTTTTTTAAGCAATAAGTCCTTGTTTCCTATGCGTGGATTTCAGACCCTAAGCGCGCCCTATGTCAGAGATTCCCAACGAGCCAGAAAAAGCCCAAACGCAGGTCGGAGCCGAGCAAGAATACAATGCCGGACAGATTGATAAACTCGAAGGTCTGGAGGCGGTTCGCAAGCGCCCGGGCATGTATATCGGAGATCCGGACGAGCGCGGTTTGCATCACTGCGTGTTCGAAGTTCTGGATAACTCGATCGATGAACATCTTGCCGGTTACTGCTCCAAAATCAAAGTGGCGATTCATGTGGATGGATCCATTTCTATTTCCGACAACGGCCGCGGTATCCCGGTGGACATGCATCCGAAGTTCGGAATTCCCGCAGTGGAGCTGGTTCTAACAAATCTCCACGCCGGCGGAAAATTCGGTCAGGGCGCATACAAATATTCCGGCGGTCTCCACGGAGTTGGCGCGAAATGTGTCAACGCTCTCTCCGATTGGTTCCGTGCCGATATCACCCGTGATGGCAAAGTCCACCGCATTGCTTTCGAGCGTGGAAAAACCACGGAACAACTGCACGTGGTCGGTGAAGCGGATCCCAAGAAAACCGGCACCGCGATCACATTCTATCCTGACGCCACGATTTTCGTCGATACGATCGTTTTCCAATTCGACCGACTCGCAACACGCCTTCGGGAACTGGCGTTTCTTAACCCGGGCCTGACCATCGAGCTGGATGACGAGCGCCCGGAATCTGCGAAAAAGACCTCGTTTTTCTACAAGGACGGCATCGTTGAATTTGTTGCTCAGCTTTGCGAAAACAAAAACGTCGTTCACGAGTCACCTGTCATTATCAATGGCAAACGCGAGATCGATCTCGATTACGATGGCAAGCAGACGAAAGAAGACGTCTTCGCCGATGTGGTTTTCCAATACAACGATTCCTACAACGATCAGATTCTCTGCTTCGCAAACAGCATTCCGAACGCCGACGGCGGAACGCACCTAACAGGTTTCCGCACCGCGCTCACGCGCGCGATCAATGCCTACGCCAAGACCAACAAGATTCTCAAAGACAAGGATCCCGCGCTCTCCGGTGACGATGTGCGCGAAGGTCTCGTGTGTGTCATCTCTGTGAAGATGCCCAGCCCGCGCTTCTCTTCCCAAACAAAGGGAAAACTGGTTAACTCCGAGATCGAAGGCGTTGTTTCATCGATTGTTTACGAAGGGCTGAATACCTATTTTGAGGAAAATCCATCACTTGCCCGCAAGATCATCGAGAAATCGGTCAACGCCGCCCGTGCGCGTGAAGCCGCCCGCAAGGCGCGCGAGACCGTCCGTAAATCCGCCCTCTCCGGCGGTGGTTTGCCCGGCAAACTCGCTGACTGTTCAGAGCGTGACCCTGCGAAATCCGAGCTCTATATTGTCGAAGGAGACTCCGCCGGCGGTTCCGCCAAACAGGGCCGTGACCGACGGACTCAGGCGATCCTTCCCCTGCGCGGAAAAGTCATCAACGTGGAGAAGGCCCGCCTCCACCGCGCGCTGCAGAACAAGGAGATTCAATCCATGATCACCGCGATCGGCGCGGGCATCGGCGAGGGGGATCAGGACGGGGCGTTCAATATCGAAAAAGTCCGCTATCACAAAATCGTCATCATGACCGATGCCGATGTGGACGGCTCCCACATCCGCACACTTCTGCTGACTTTCTTCTGCCGCCACATGCCGGAGCTTGTGAAAAAAGGCTACCTCTATATCGCCCAGCCTCCGCTGTATTTGGTGACCCGGAAAAAACGCTCCGAGTATGTTCAGGACAATGACGAGCTGAACAAGATCCTCATCGATCTCGGTGCCGGTGAAGTGGTTCTCCGCACTTTTGACAAATCCCGCACGTTTTCCGCAGAAGAACTCAAAGGTATTTTGGAGAGTCTCTCTTCCCTGTCCCGTTTTCAAAAGGCGATCGAAGGCAATGGCGGAAATTTCCAGCAATACCTCGCCGCCCGTCGCGCCGACAGCCATCTGCCAGAATACATGGTCCGCATTCGTGAGGGCAACCAGGAATCGGTTCTCTATTTTGCCGACGAATCCTCACTTTCAACCTACGCCGCAGAAAACCGTGACCTCGGTCTTTTCGATGAGCAACTCACCGAAGAGGAGCTTGCCGCCGTCACCGGGCCTTCACGTCGCGCCGTTCTCCATGAACTGCACGAATCACATGCGATCACGAAAATCTTCGCGCGCCTCAACGAGTTGGGAATCGATACCAAGACCTTTTACTCGATGGATGAGCCGATCTTCGAAATCCTTGAAGGCGAGGGAGAAAAGAAAACCATGACCCCGATCTTTGTGGTTTCTGAAATTCTCGCAAAAGTTCTCGAGATTTCCGCCAAGGGAGTTCAGATCAAACGATTCAAAGGACTCGGTGAAATGAATGCCAAGCAGCTTTTCGCCACGACCATGGATCCGGAAACCCGCCAGTTTCTCCGCGTTCGTTATGACGATGAGAACAAGCTGGAAGCGGATACCATGTTCGATGTCCTGATGGGAGATGTGGTCGAACCCCGTAAACGCTTCATCGAAGACAACGCCCTCAACGTGCGCAACCTCGATGTCTAATTCCCTTTTTTACCCTTAGATTTCTTTTTCCCATGAGCAACGATTCCATCAAGCCTATCAACGTCGCAGACGAGCTCTCCCAGTCATTCTTGGAGTATTCCATGTCGGTGATTATTTCACGGGCATTGCCTGACGTCCGTGACGGCCTCAAACCCTCCCAGCGCCGCGTGCTTTACGCGATGCGCCAGCTCGGCGTAACCCCTTCCAAATCCCATGTGAAGTGCGCGAAAATCGTCGGTGAGACGATGGGTAATTATCACCCGCACGGAGATTCCTCGATCTACTCGACTCTCGTCAATATGGGCCAACCATGGTCCATGCGCGAGCTGATCGTGGATGGACAGGGTAACTTCGGTTCGGTTGAAGGCGACGCCCCCGCTTCCATGCGTTACACCGAGGCCCGCCTCCACCCACTGGGGATGGCGATGATGGATGATCTCGATAAAGATACGGTCGATTTCGTTCCGAACTACGACGGCACTCTTCAGGAGCCTTCGGTGATGCCTTCCGCGTTCCCGAACTTCTTGGTCAACGGCGGAACCGGCATCGCCGTGGGCATGGCGACGAACCTCGCCCCGCACAACCTTGGCGAAGTCATCGACGGGATCTGCGCGATGATCAATGATCCGAACATCGATCTGCCGGGTCTGATGCAATACATCAAAGGTCCGGATTTCCCTGTCGCCTGTGAAATCCGCGGCATCCGCGGCATTCAAGATTATTTCAGCACAGGGCGTGGCTCAATGCGCCTTCGAGGAAAAGTCGAGATTGAGGAAAACGAAAACGGCAAGTCGATGATCATCATCCGCGAGGTCCCTTATGGAGTGAACCGCGCCGTTCTTCAGACACGTATCGCGGAGCTGGTGAACGAGAAAATTCTAACAGGTATCTCCGGTATGCGGGACCTCTCCGATGAGGAAACCCGTATTGAGATTGAACTGAAACGCGACGCGCGCCCGCAGGTCGTCGTCAACCAGCTCTTCAAGCTCACCGCGCTGGAGACGTCTTTCAGTGTCAACATGTTGGCAATTCACGAGAAGCGCCCCAAACAACTCTCCCTAAAGGAAGCGATTGATTGCTACATCGAGCACCGCCGCGAGGTCGTCATCCGCCGCACCCGATATCTTCTCGGAAAAGCCGAAGAGCGCGCCGAACTGCTCGAGGCCTATCTGCTCGCGCTCGGCCACCTCGATGATTTTATCAAGATCATTCGCGATTCCAAAAACCGCGACGAAGCCCGTGAGCGCCTTGCCGCCTACGAATTTTCCGCCAAAACCGCAGAAGGACTCGGTATCCTGCTTCGTTCACAAGCCGCCGTGCAGGGAGACAAATATGTTTTCTCCGAGCGCCAAGTGAACGCGATCCTTGAACTTCGTCTCTATCAGCTCACCGGACTCGAGCGCGATAAAATCAAAGCTGAATACGATGGCATCCTCGTTGAAATCACCGATTTTCTCGACATCCTCGCTCGTGAAGAGCGCGTGCTCACCATCATCAAGGATGAGCTCCAGGCGATCAAAGCGAAGTACGCCACTCCTCGTAAATGCCCTATCGTCGCGGAAGTCGGCGAGGTTGCAATGGAGGATCTCATCGCCAATGACGCGATGATCGTCACGCTTTCACATCGCGGTTACATCAAGCGCACGCCTGCCAGCGAATACCGCCTCCAAGGCCGTGGCGGAAAAGGGCTCAAAGGCATGGAGACCAAGGCGACCGCGAAAGATGTTGAGGATGATTTTGTGGAGCATCTCTTCTCCGTACAGACGCATGACTATCTGTTGTTCTTCACCAATACCGGGCGACTTTATGTTGAGCGGGTTTATGAACTTCCTGAGGGCTCGCGAACCTCGGTGGGACGCAGCATTCGCAACGTGCTTGACCTGCAACCGGATGAAAAAATCGCCGCGATGCTTCGCCTTGAGCGCACCGTGGATGAAAACGGAAACGACAACACGTTCCGCGAGGACGCGGGTTTCGTGTTCTTTGCCACCCGCACCGGAAAGGTGAAGAAAACCGCGCTCAACGATTTCCGCAACTACCGCAAAGCCGGTATCATCGCGATCATTCTCGAAGAGCAAAACGAACTCATCGGTGTCCGCCTCACCTCCGGAAACGACGATGTCATTCTTGTCACGCATGAAGGCATCAGCCTGCGTTTCTCCGAGCAAGACACCCGTCCGCTCGGCCGCTCTTCACAGGGCGTCATGGGGATCCGTCCCGTCGAAGGTGATTACGTGGTCGGACTTTCACTTGTTGAGGAAGGCCACACCTTGCTTGTCGCTTCTGAAAACGGCCTCGGCAAACGCACGGACTTCGAGGAATACCGCAAACAATCACGCGGCGGAAAAGGCATCATCACGATGAAAGTCACGGATAAAACCGGACCTCTCGTTGGTGCGCTCTCCGTGGAAGAATCGCACGAACTCATGCTGATGACCTCCACGGGTCAGTCGATCCGCATTCGAGTCAGCGAAGTCCGCACCACGGGCCGCAATGCCCAAGGCGTGAAGCTCCTCACCCTCAAGGCCGGGGAAAAACTTCAGGATATTTCCTTGGTCATCCCCGATGGCGAAGACAGCGAATCCTCAGGCTCAATCAGTATCGAAGCATCGGAGTCTCCGGAAACCGACACAGATACCGAGCCTCCGAGCGAGTGATCGATTCAATGAAGAGAACCACGAATCCGACTTAGCTAAAGCGAAGTCGGACAAGTTTCACGAATGACACGAATGGTATGATTCACAACCAGTGAACTGGATTCTTCTGATTCGTGCCCATTCGTGAAATTCGTGGTCTAAACTCTTAATTCTATAGATGTCGCTAGTGCCCATTCAAGATTCGTAATTTTGTTCTTGTCATATCACGCATAAATATGTTCATATGAACACGCTATGAACGATACATTACCTGAACAAGCCATTAAATCCTACTCCAACGACTACGCCATCTACAAACCTAACCAACGCGGCAACGGCGGAGCGATCCGCTTCAACCTCAATGCCGAGAAAGGCGCGATCTTTCTCGATGCCGCCCCGCAAAGCGGCGAAAAGCAGTTTGATTGGGAAAACAAAATCATCATGAAATGGGGCCTCTCCGACATTGGCGCCCTTCTCGCTCTCCTGCAAAACCGCACAACCGAGGCCAAGCTGTTTCACAAATCTGAAAAAGCCACCAGCAGCCTCGAACTTGTGATCCGCGATGACCCCGAGCGCGCTCCCTACATGCTCTCGATTTCCCGCCAGGAAATCGCTGACAAATCCCTCCGCAAAGTCTCCATCCCAGTGACCCATTCAGAAGCAGCTCTTTTAGAAGTCGCTCTCCGCATCGCCACCAGCCGGATCATTGGTTGGTGAGTTTGCGATAAGCGGTCGGTCTTTTCGGCCGACTGCTTATTAATTTATTCTAATTGAGAATATACAGCCGTCTATGCGCTGGCAACTTGAGGCAACTGAACAATTTGAGCGGGATGCAAAGCGCTTTGCGAAAAAACACGGCGCCGAATATCTAGCTGTCATGGAAAATTTGCAAAAATACTTAGTTTCTATCGAGGAATCTAGCCATCCGAAGCTTGTTCAATTTGGTTTTCTACATAATGAACCCAAGGGGATTCGAGCCATCGACCAAGCAGCAGGAGCGCTTGAATCTGGAGATCGACGATGTAAACTACGTCAAACAAGATTGTACACATATGCCAATTTGGAATTTAAGACATTGCATCTCCTTTGTTTAGGGGATAAAACCACTCAAACGAAAGATATTCGCTGCGCCGTGAGCGCGGTGAATCTCATACGTGGGGCATCCAATGGATAATCAATCTCCTCCAACCCTTATTGTCATGAAAACGACCACTCTCCCAACTGCTGAGGCGCGGACGAAGCGTTTTGCTTCTGTGCAGGATCTTGTTAAAGCAACTGCAGCCGATGAGAAACAAGTCCGCGAATTTGACCGCCTCACCAAGGATACGGTCATCGTCAACGCGCTCATCCGTTCACGCGCTGCAGTTGGAATGACTCAGGCTGATGTCGCGAAGATAATGAACTGCACACAAAGCGCTGTTTCCAAGCTCGAACATGCCGCCGATGCGGAACTCACGCTTCAAGAAATCGCCAGCTACTTAACTGCCACGGGTGGACGATTAAATCTAGGCATCGGCAAACCGACAACTCGAATTGAGCGAATCAAGGACCTCGCGATTTCTCTCGAACAAGAACTCCGAAATTTGGCGAAACAAAATTCTAACAGCGATGACCAAAACATTCGCCAAAATATCACCAGCTTCTTTGGCGAAACATGGTTCAACTTTTTCAAAATCCTCTGCGACGCCACATCGAAGCTACCGATGGAAGACGATGATAAAACTCTAGAAGTGACTACTTCTTAATCTGATCCGCAAACCGCTGGATGTAATCGAAGTCCGCGCCTTTCATCGATTTACCTTTTTCCCAACCCTCGGGGAGTTCTTGGAGTAACTCAAGACGACGAAGGGTGTTGAGCAGATGAAGCAAAGCTGTGGGATGCATGTCATGGCTGACATCTGTTAGGAGCGATTGGATGGCGACTTCTTTTTGGCCCGAATTCCACAAAGCTTCGGAGGCAGTGGTGCGGATGATGGGTTGTTCGTCTTTTAAAAGTCCCGTCAGTTCATCGATTTTCAGATTGGGGAATTTTTTGGTGAGTAACATCAGTCCGGTTGTCGCCCAGTAGCGCTCGACAGGATCTTTCGATATCAAGGCCTCGCGTAAATCGGGGAGATTTTTTTCATTCATCTCGGTTGCGGCAAAGGCGAGGCCGATGATTTTATCCATATCAAATGCGTCGCTCCGAACATAAGTTGCGATGGTGCTCTCACCTGCAAGTGACTCAAACATGGGCTCTGGAACAAGTCCCGTGTCGTGGGTTTGTTTCATGGTGGTTTTCAAACGCTCACGCATAGCGGCGAGTTTGCCGGAATAGATGGGATCTTTGGCGAGGTTTTGCATCTCCCAAGGATCCGCTGTTAGATCATAAAGCTGCTCTGAGCCGTTGGGTGGTTCCCAAAGTGCTTTGTGGTAACCGCAGAATTCCTCTTCTTTCCATGCTTTTTGATAAGCCGCCCAACCCGGCTGACCAAATTGGTAAAATGAATAAGGAGCGAGGGGCAGATGGGGTTGAAAGTTCCGAATGTATTTCCATTTGCCATCGGTCAAACCCCGGCGCATTCCGTAAAGCTCATCGAAGCGATCCGCATAGAGAAACTCCATTTCATCGGCGGCGGGTTCGGCGCGGTTTTCACCGAGAAAGGCCCGACCCTGCATCTGAGGCGGGGTTTCAAGGCTGGCAAGTGAAAGGAAAGTGGCTGAGAAATCAACGAATGAGACAGGTTCGGTGACGCGGTCACCTGATTTGAAGCGAGAGAGCTTTTTGAATTTTGCGGGAATGCGAATCACCAGAGGAATTTTCACGCCGGTTTCTTCGAGATAGCGCTTGCCGCGTGGCAGGACTCCGCCGTGGTCTGAGGTGTAGATGACAATCGTGCTGTCCGCGAGCCCGGCTTTTTCGAGATCGTCGATGATCTTTCCAACCTTTGCATCCATGTCTGTGATGCGGTCATGATAACGCGCCATGTCTTTGCGGATTTCCGGAAGATCCGGCAAGTAAGGCGGGAGATCAATATCCACTGGCTTCAAGCGCTTTGGCTCGGCGGGGGCTTTGTTGAAAAGAGAACTTTCATGAGAATCAAAGAGATTGAAAATGGCGAAGAACGGCTTTCCCTCCGGGCGGTTTTGATAATGCGCTTTGTTGGAGGATTGATCCCAGTAGGAGTGATCGTTTCCTTTGAAATTGTAATCCGTTTTCGAGTTGTTTGTGCAGTAGTAACCGGCGGCACGGAGATACTCGACATAGGGACGGTAATTCTGGGGTATGGCATGGCGTGATCTCATATGCTGAGTGCCAACGGTTGGAGCATAGGCACCCAGCAGAAGGGTTGATCGCGCAACGGCACAAACCGGTGCGTTCGAATAGGCATGTTCAAAAAGGAAGCCCTCCTTGGCGAGTGCATCAATACGCGGCGTCTGCGCTTGGGCATTGCCGTAGCAGCCGAGCCAATGTGAGGAGTTGTCCTCACTGACGATCCACAGAATATTGGGTTTTTCTACCGCAAAAAGTGGCAAGCAAAGGCAGAGAAGGGAGAGGACGAATTTCATGGAAAGATTGAAACGCAAGCTTACACAACGGCAAATGCTCCCGACAGGAATCGAACCTGTATCTAGAGTTTAGGAAACCCTTGTTCTATCCGTTGAACTACGGGAGCTAAGAGATGAATTTGATAGGGGCTAAGGAACGCCAGCGCAAGCGATAAGGTTTGATCGTGAAAAACCCATGTTTATCGATGGTTGTATTTCTTCTGGATCAGACAGCCTTATGGACAACAAAAACCCCACGCTCGCTTTTGGCGAAGGTGATTTCATCGGGGCTGGTGCCTTGCAGGATTTGGTTGTAATGGATTTCGAGTTGGTCCTTGCTGGCGGATTTGCTTCTTACCGTACCGGTGATCTTGTCGTTTCCGTGCTGGGTGATGGTCCAGCCCATTGGAGGTTGAATGGTTCGAAACGCCAGGGAAATTAACCCCACGTCAGGCTTGTCTGTGAAGTTTGATTGATCCTCGGAAGGGAATTGAATCGACAGCCCGCGGCCGCCCATCAGGCAAACATG
>CAMCBV010000045.1 GCA_945873125.1 Prosthecobacter debontii | reverse complement strand
CATCAGCCATCCCCAAGTGCGGAGCAAATCGATCAACTCCTGCCAACTGCATGGCTGCAAGCAATGCACCAGAGCAAAATAGCGTAACCACCAGAGATACACTAATCTCTACCATCTCTACAAGAGCGGTTCTGTTGGGCGCTTACGTTGGGGACATCGTCGTCCTGATTTCCCCTTCCTAGGTCGGCTCTCCAGTGTATTCTTCGCGCTAGGTGAAAAACTAAAAACCTAGTATTTAGATAACAGAATTGTCTAAGTAAGTTTCATCTTTCAGTGACGTGCTAGTAAACAATCACCGATTTTGAAACTGTAACGGAATCAGTGACCACCTTACCTTGGTTCTTACTCGCGGTCACTAGCACCTTGTAAGTTCCTGCTTTTGTTGGCATTCCGGTCATAACACCCGTCATTGCATTTATTTTGATACCTTTTGGCAATCCGGTAGCCTTGAATGCATTTGCTCCGAAGTTAGTGGTAACCGCGTAAGGAATGATGTTCTGTGAGATAGGCACGGAAATACTCGATAAATCGCTCGTAATCGTAGGTCCTTGATGAATTGTCCCTTGGGGTATATCTGCTGAATTCGGGTCAGTTCCATGTAAAATGATCTCATCAAAATTACTCACCCCATCGACATCTGAATCACCATTGGGATTAATTACATTTGAAGATGAAATACTAGATAATATACCAACTGTATCATTTGCTTCTGAATTGTTTGTTCCTGACTGAATGTAAGTATTTATATGATATAAATTTTTCCCATCATCCATGAGTTGATGTGTAGAGAGATAACCATAAGTGCTTACTTCGTCCGAGTATGATATCTCTCTAGTTAATCTTGCAGAGTAAAAATCCAACCCGCTTGTAACACCACCGCTAAAAACTGGATCGGAAGAAATGCTCGCAAGCGGGTATCCAGCATTTGTCCAACCACATATGGAATCTAATTCGTAGGACATCAATAACTGTTTCGCTATAACATTTAGATTTTCATAACTATTAAATCTTATTTCTCCGTATGTAGATCTGGGCTGTAAAGCGATATAAATATTTACGTAACCGGATGGACTTTGAACATTCAGTTCTGTTGCAGTTTGAGATGTTACAATCCAGTTATTTGGAATTGTAATCGATCCTTTTTCGCCCAGGCTTTTCACGGCAGCATGTGAGTATACTGCAGACCCTAGAGCGAGAAAAAGGGATAAGTATAATTTATATAATTGGTCCATATTGAATGTAAGTTTAGCGGCGGTGACGGGCTTGCGTAAAGAAATAAATTATCGCCAACAAAAGCCACTGATAATTATCCTACCACACACCTATAATTGCATCGAATCAAAGTCGCGCACAGTAATATTTCTTATTGAAAGGATCAATCGGTTTAACCCCTTTAGGTGCCAATAACCCATCAGAGCCTCTGTTACCAGTCGCATTAAATTTACGCTCTAGTTAAGCAATGGCGGGTGCTATCTCCTAAGATTAGAAAAAGATGCTAAAAAGACTGATAGCCTATTTGTAAAATAATTGTTCGGGCGACGATTGGATACAGATCACTTCGGGACTGGAAGAGCGAACCGCCCCCCCTAGCTTACCCATGAGGCTACACTTGATTAAACGTTAGAGGAGAGGCTGGACGGATCAATATCAGCGGGTAACCAATAGGTAACCAATTTTACCTCACTATTAGTGCATCTAGGGACACTTTGGTGCGCTTCTAGGGTGCGGCTCAATTACTCCAGATTGACGAATATCCCTTTATTTAAAAGGATTACGCTGGAGGCGGAGGTGGGAATCGAACCCACGAATGACGGTTTTGCAAACCATTGCCTTACCACTTGGCGACTCCGCCGTTACCGGCGCGGGAGGCGATTGATTACGTGGGATCGTGGTGGCTGTCAATGCCCGGATTGGTAGAAAATACTTCGTGACCCATTCTTCCACTGGCGAAGGTGCTTTTTCTGCCTATCCTCTGCGTGTGCCAAAGAAACCGGTAAAATCCCAAGAAATCGCCTCGCCCAAAAAATCCAGCGCACGTGCGAAGCCGACCAAGCACAAAGAACCACTTGTCCGCCATAGCTTTAGCGACGGCGGAGTAACCGGCAACTGCATCGTCCTGCGCGGGTGCCGCCAACACAACCTGCAGGGGATCGACCTCGATATTCCGCTAGGGAAACTGACGGTCGTCACAGGCCCCTCGGGGTCGGGAAAATCATCCCTGGCGTTTCATACCCTTTATGCGGAGGGGCAGCGCCGCTACGTTGAGACATTCTCTCCCTACGTGCGGCAGTTTTTCGACCGGATGGATAAACCGGATGTCGATTCGATCACAGGCATACCTCCCGCCATCGCCATTGAGCAAAAAAATCACGTCCGTACCACCCGCTCCACGGTCGGCACGCTCACCGAAATCAACGATTACCTCAAGCTGCTCTTTGCTCGCCTCGCGGTGGGTTTCGATCCCGTTACGGGTGATGAAATCCGCCCTGACTCCGCCGAGTCCGCCGCCGCATGGGCGAATGAGAATTTGAAAGGTGAGGACATTCTCATCACCTTTCCCATCCCGGTTGCAAAAGGCACGCAGGCCAGCGAACTTTTTCCATTTCTCAACTCCCAAGGCTACCTTCGAGTTCTCATTAAAAATGAAATTTTCCGCACTGATGGTATGGAGGATGACATCCGCGATACCAAACTCCCCAGTTCGATTTTGGTCATCCAAGACCGAATCAAACTCACGCCCGCCAACACCTCCCGCCTTCTCGAGGCACTGGAAGCCGCCTTCCACCTCGGCAAAGGCCACGCGTCCATCATCCATCCCAAACACTCCCGAGCCTTCTCTAACACCTGGACCAACCCGAAAACCGGCTTCACCCTCCGCCCTCCGACACCCGGCCTTTTCTCCTTCAACTCTCCGCTCGGCGCTTGTCCGAAATGCCGCGGCTTCGGGCGCGTCATCGGGATCGATCTAGAAAAATCCATTCCCGATCCCTCGCTCAGCATCAAGCAGGGCGCGATCAAACCTTTCCAGGGAGAACGCGGTGAAGAATGCCAGCGCGACCTCATCCGTCATTGCAAAGAACGCGGGATTGATCTTCATACGCCTTGGGAAGACCTCGATGAGGACATCCATGAATGGATCTACTATGGAGACCGTAGAACCAGCTCACCCGAAGAGCTTGAAGAGCTCTGGCAATCAGGCGGTTGGTATGGCGTGAAAGGATTTTTCGATTGGTTGGAAACCAAAGCCTACAAGATGCATGTGCGGGTCTTTTTATCCCGCTACCGCTCCTACACCACCTGTGACGCCTGCCGGGGCAAACGTCTCCAACCCGAATCGCTCTGCTTCAAAGTCGAGGGAAAAACACTACCCGACCTATGGTCGATGCCTGTTTCAGATCTTCTCCCTTGGTTTGAAAATCAACAATCCAAAATCAACAACTTGTTCGTCGGAGCCTTGGCGAAGTCGGATCATCCATCGCCCATCACTCCGGACAGCACCCTCAAGCTCGTTCTAACAGAAATTCATTCCCGCCTGCATTATCTCAACGAGGTCGGCCTCTCCTACCTCACCCTTGACCGCCAGACGCGGACTCTTTCCGGCGGCGAAGTGGAGCGCGTCAACCTCACCACATGTCTGGGCGCCTCACTTACAGGAACCCTGTTTGTCCTCGATGAACCGACGGTCGGGCTCCATCCGCGCGACATCGACCGACTCGTCGGTATCATGCACGGGCTGCGTGACAAGGGAAACACCTTGGTCGTTGTCGAGCACGAGCAAACCGTCATGCTGGCCGCCGACCATCTCGTGGACATGGGACCCGCAGCGGGAGAGCAAGGCGGCACCGTCATCTATCAAGGGAGCTCCAAGTTTCAAAAATCGAATCTCAAATCTCAAATCCGCACCGGAACCCTCCCATGGCTAAGCGGTGAAAAATTCATCGCCATCCCCCAAAGGCGCCGCAAGCCTAGCAAGGCCAAACTTTCCATCAAAGGCGCCAGCTGCCACAACATCCGCAAATTGGATTTTGATCTCCCGTTGGGGCTTTTCGCCTGCCTGACAGGAGTTTCCGGCTCGGGTAAATCAACACTTGCTCACGCGGTTCTCTATCAAAACATCGCCCGCAAACTCGGGATCGAGAACCATGAAGAGGCTGCTCCCGTCAAAGAAATACTAGGAACCCAGTATCTGAACGGCGTGGAGCTGGTCGATCAAACCGCCGTAGCCCGCACACCCCGCTCCACGCCCGCGGTTTTCCTCGGTGCTTTCGATCCGATCCGCCAGCTTTTCTGCGAGACCGACGCCGCAAAATCCGCCAACCTCAAACCTGGGTTCTTTTCCTTTAACTCCGGCGAGGGACGCTGCGACCGCTGCTCAGGAAACGGCTTTGAAAAAGTCGAGATGCAGTTTCTCTCCGATCTTTATGTCACCTGCCCCGACTGCAGCGGCCGCCGCTACAAATCCTCCACGCTTGAATATATCTGGAACGAAAAATCCATCGCCGACATCCTGGACCTCACGACCTCGGAAGCTGTGGCGAGCACATTCATGCGAGATGCCAACCACACCAAAAAGGAACTCCGCCTCATTGAGCAAATCCAGACCACCCTCGCGCCACTCCTCCAAGTCGGCCTCGGCTACCTGAAGCTCGGCCAAGCCCTCAACACCCTCTCCGGTGGCGAGTCCCAACGCCTAAAACTCTGCCAGCTCCTCTCTTCCTCTTCCTCTTCCTCCCCCCTCTCCGCTCAGCGCTCTAAGCTATTGATCCTCGACGAGCCCACCACCGGTCTCCACTTCTCCGATATCGAGAATCTGTTAGGCGTGTTTCAAAAACTTGTTGATTCGGGACATTCCCTGCTTGTGATCGAGCACAATCTCGACGTGATCAAATCCGCCGACTGGATCATCGACCTCGGACCGGAAGCGGGAAAACACGGGGGTCAGATCGTTGCCCAAGGCAATCCGGAAGAAATCGCCAAACACAAATCGCCAACGGGTGGTTATCTGAAAGCGGCGCTCTCCGGAAACACGAGTCTCCAGAATCGCTCTTCTTCTCAATCTGAAATTTCAAATCTCAAATCCGAAATCAGTTTGCGCGGTGCACGCCACCACAACCTTAAAAACATTTCCGTCGATATCCCGCGCGACCAACTCGTCGTCATCTCCGGACTGTCCGGATCCGGCAAATCCACCCTCGCCTTCGACATCCTTTTTGCCGAAGGACAACGTCGCTTTCTGGATTCCATGTCCGCCTATGCGCGCCAGTTTGCGGAGCAACTTGAGAAACCGGAAATCGACCAACTCCAGGGCCTGCCACCCACCGTTGCCATCGAGCAGCGCGTCTCCCAAGGCGGCGGAAAATCCACGGTCGCCACGGTCACGGAGCTTTGGAATTTCATCCGGTTGCTCTACTCAAAGCTCGGCACCCTTTATTGCCCGGAATGCGTGGTTCCGGTTGAAAAACAATCCCTCGCCGCGATCGAGAACCGCATCAGCGCCGAACTGAAAAAAGGACCCGTCAAAATTCTCGCCCCGCTCATCCGTGGCAAAAAAGGTTATCATACCGAGATCGCGCAGTGGGCTCTCAAGCATGGATTTACGACACTTCTAGTAGATCGTCAATTCAGGCAAGCGGAGGATTTCACCAGACTCGAACGCTTCGTGGAGCACGATATCGATGTCGTGGCTGCAGAATTCAGCCGCCATGCCAAACCCAAGGAACTGGCCAATATCCTGTCTCGTTCCCTCACCCTCGGCAAAGGCCTCATCAAGCTTTTCACCGCGGACAAAAAATTCGTCCTACTCTCCACCCAAGCGAGCTGCCCTTGTTGCAACCGCTCATTCGAGGAACTCGATCCACGCCTGTTTTCCTTCAACTCCCCGCATGGCTGGTGCAAGGAATGCCGAGGACACGGGAAAATTCCGAAGCGCCGGCAGTTTGTCGATGCCTCACGTTTCGATTCCGTCCTCGAAGCCGAGCTTGATGCGGATCGCTCCATAGACCGCATGGAAGACAGCGAGCTCATCGAGTGCCCCTCATGCCATGGCTCACGCATCAATCCCATCGGATCCGCGGTTCGGTTGAGAGAAACCTCAGTCGCCCAACTCTCCCAACTCTCGATCAACGAAGCATCCTCCCATTTCCAAAATCTCAAATTCACCGATTCGCGCGAAAAACTCATCTCACGCGATATCATTCCGGAAATTTCCCAGCGCCTCTCCTTTCTACGGGAAGTGGGGCTTGGCTACCTTCATCTCAACCGTTCCGGCAACACCCTCTCCGGTGGGGAATCGCAACGCATCCGCCTCGCCGCCCAACTTGGCTCCAACCTGCGGGGTGTGCTTTATGTGTTAGATGAGCCAACGATCGGCCTACACCCGCGTGACAACGCGGCCCTCCTCAAAACCCTTACCGCCCTGCGGGACCAAGGCAACTCACTCATCATCGTCGAGCACGACGAGGACACGATTGCGGCGGCGGATCATCTGATCGATCTCGGACCGGGTGCAGGCAGACTGGGCGGCGAAATTGTCTATCAGGGCAAGCCGCCAAAAATTTCAAACTCCAAACTCCAAATTTCAAACCCCTCCTCCCCCACCCTGCGCGCGCTGCTTCATCCGATGAGCCATCCCATCCGTGGCGAACGTCGGCCGATTGGCAAGTCCCACCCATTTCTCAACATCCATGGCTGTCATGCGAACAATTTGAAGCACATCGATGTCGCCATCCCGCTATCAAGGCTCACGGTTCTCACAGGTATTTCCGGTTCAGGAAAATCCACCATCATGCACCAATGCGTGGCGGCGGTCTTCAACCGCCAAGCCAAAAACTCCCCCTTCAAATCCGTATCCGGAAACAAAAATATCAAAGCCATCTACGAGGTCGATCAATCCCCGATCGGGAAAACCTCGCGTTCCTGTCCGGCCACTTATGTAAAAGTCTTTGATCACATCCGCGCGCTCTTCGCCCAACTGCCGGAAGCACGCATGCGCGGTTTCGATGCCTCGCGTTTCTCCTTTAACACCGAAGGTGGGCGCTGCCCAGATTGCAAAGGAAACGGGCGGGTGAAGCTTGAAATGGATTTCCTGCCATCCACTTGGGTGCATTGTGAAGGCTGCAACGGTATGCGTTACAATCCGGCAACCTTGGAAATTTCATTCAAAGGAAAAGACATCGGGCAAGTACTGGCGATGACCATCGATGAGGCGTCGATTTTTTTCGAAGCCCAACCGCGCATCTCCACTCCACTCAAGCTAATGGCCGATACCGGCCTCGGCTACCTGCAGCTCGGGCAACCCTCACCGACTCTTTCCGGCGGCGAGGCACAACGCATCAAGCTCGTCTCCGAGCTCATCAAGGGACGTTCTCTCCGCTCTTCGCTCTCTCCTCTGCGCTCATCAAATCTCTATCTCATTGAAGAACCCACTGTCGGCCTGCACCATGAGGATATTCGCCGTTTGATCGATATTCTCCACCGTCTCGTCGATGAAGGCCATACGGTCGTGGTCATTGAGCACCACATGGCCGTGGCAGCAGAAGCGGATTGGATCCTCGACATCGGTCCGGAAGCGGGTGAGGACGGAGGTCAGATTGTTGCGCAGGGAACTCCTGAAACGATTACCAAATCCAAAACATCCCGAACCGCACCGTTTTTGAAAGCTGCCCTGACAGTGGGTAAATAGCTGAATTAAAATCACCTAATTTTCAAAGAGTCTAACCACAGAGACACAGAGGTCACAGAGAAAATAAGTAATAATATAATCGTTACATTATTGGATATGACTTTATTAAATCTAAAAATCATTTTGCTTTCACAACTTCATATCTCTGTGTTCTCCGTGTCTCTGTGGTAAAAAATCTTCCTATGATGAAACCCAACATCTTCATCCTCATGGGCGTTGCTGCGGTGGGCAAGACCACTTTGGGCAAGGCCCTCGCTGATGCGACCGGCGGATGGTTTTTCGATGGTGATGATTTTCACTCCGCTGGCAATCGGGAGAAAATGACCGCAGGCATCGCACTGACCGATGCGGATCGGGAGGATTGGTTGGAAGCCATCGCTCAGCTCATCAGGACTCAAGCGAATAAACCTTGCCCTACTTTCATCGCCTGCTCCGCCTTGAAACAAAGCTACCGGGATATTCTCCTCGCTGCACATCCATCTCTGACCTTTCTTTTCCTCACCGCCGATCCCGAAACCCTGCGCCAACGCATCACCGCCCGCCACGAGACCGGCGAGCATTTCATGCCGCCCTCCCTTCTCGATTCCCAGCTAGCGACCCTTGAACCACCCGCCGATGCGCTGGAGCTCGATTCATCAAAATCCATCTTGGAATGGGTTTCTTTGGTTCGGAAAAATTACCTTTAGCCCAAGTATTCATTGAGACGACCAAAATGATATCCAAGAAGCTTGCTTATGACCCATATTCCTGTATATATAGGTTTTCATGAAAACAACGTTAGATTTGCCCGACGATCTTTTGATCGAAGCCAAGGCATTGGCTGCGAGGCGCAGAATGACTCTGAAAGATATGGTGACACATGCATTACGAAGAGAGGTCATGCCCCAACTCGATATGCCATCGAATCACAATGAACGCTATGAAACCGGACCGTTCGGTATTCTTCGATTAAAGAAAAGAGGAGCTGCAGTAACTGAACAAATCATCCAAGACTTATCCAATGAAGCTGATGATCAAGATTTTGAAAAGGTGATTAAAATCCGTAATAAATCATGATCTCCCTACTTGATGTAAATGTTTTGATCGCGCTTGCTGACACGGAACATTCACATGCCACGGCGGCTTTGGATTACTTTCAAAACTATGCGGTGCGCAATGGCTGGGCAACATGCCCGCTAACTGAAAATGCCTTTTTGCGGATTTTCGGAAATCCAAAATATCCCAACGGCCCGGGATCACCGCAGGAAGCCCGCCTTGTTTTAAAAAGCATTATTGCCGCTCCCGGACACCAGTTTTGGGAAGACGGCATCAGTTTGAACAACGACAAACTCGTTCAAATCCTACCTGGATCTCCCCATTTAACTGATTGTTATTTACTCGCTCTCGCCAACAGAAAAGGAGCTTGTCTGGCGACATTTGACCGCGATATCGACTCTTCACTCATAAAGGGAGCTAAAAAATCACTCCACGTGATCGACTCTTGCTCTTGAATATTGAAATTTGAAAATTGAACTTTTCCGATCTACGCTCACCTCCGAATGGATCAAATCGTTATCCGCGGTGCGCGTCAGCATCATTTGAAAAATCTCACGGTCTCGATTCCGAAAGGGAAACTCACGGTGATCACCGGACCCTCGGGATCCGGAAAATCGTCGTTGGCGTTTGATACTCTGTATGCCGAAGGTCAGCGCCGCTATATCGAATCGCTTTCCGTTTACGCACGCCAGTTCCTTGCCCAGTTGGAAAAACCTGAATTCGATTCCATTGAAGGACTCAACCCCGCGATCGCGATTGAGCAGCGCGTGGGCGGACTTTCACCGCGATCCACCGTTGCCTCAGCGACGGAAATTTATGACTACCTGCGCATCATCTGGGCGGCGATTGGCGTGCCGCACGATCCGGTGACAAACGAGGCGATGACCCGTATGGGTCCAGAGGAAATCATCGCGGAACTCACCGCCCAGCCCGAGGGCACCAAGCTCATTCTCCTCGCAGCTGTGCCTGAGGCAGAAACCGAAGAACCCGAGCGCTTGCTCGGCGATCTCCAACGCCAGGGCTTCATCCGTATCCGCTTGAATGGTGAGATTCAGGAAATCAGCGAGGTGAAATTTGAGAGTCCCGGTCCGCACAACATTGAAATCGTCATTGATCGATTGGTCATCCGCGAAGGGATTGCATCACGTCTTGCCGATTCGATTGAACTCGCCCTGCGTCTCTGCGGGGCGGAGGCAAGAGTCTTGATCATGGCCCCCGGCGAGAGCGATTATCGCGAGCTTACCTTTCAGACCTCCTACCGCAATCCGCGCACCGGAGAGATTTTCGGTGATCTCTCACCCCGCCACTTTTCCTTCAACACCCTCGAAGGTGCCTGCCCGAAATGCGAAGGAACGGGCTGCAAAGCCTGCGGCAACTTACGCCTGAAAAAAGAACTCCAGTTCGTCAAAGTCTCCGTGGCGGCAATCGAAGCACAGCGGAGAGGGACGGATAAGATACATTCAAATCCTCCGTCAAATTGTATCCGCCTTGCCAAACTTCCAGCAAGTCTCGGCATCATGGAATTCTGCCAACTCGGAATCGACGAAGCGAAGTCCTGGATATCCTCGTTAAAATCCATCCCCGCGCCCATCAACGAGCTCGCGGGAGAAGTCGAAAAGCGCCTGACCTTTCTCGAAGAGGTCGGCCTTGATTATCTTACGCTGGATCGTTCTTCAGGCACGCTATCAGGCGGTGAGGTCCAACGTATCAAACTGGCAACCCAACTTGGAGCAGGACTTTCCGGCGTGATCTATGTTCTCGACGAGCCCTCTATCGGCTTGCACGCGGCTGATACCCAGAAACTCATTTCCGCCATCATCCGCCTTCGTGATTTGGGAAATACGATAGTTGTAGTAGAACATGACGAGGAAATCATCCGTGCCGCAGATCATCTCATCGACATGGGGCCGGGGGCAGGCTCACAGGGTGGAGAAATTCTCGCCGAAGGTCCGCCCGCCACCCTTCAATCCCCCACCGGAAAATGGCTACGTGGCGAAATTCGGCGCTTTTCTCCCTCCAACTCCAAGCTCTCTGCTCATGGCTCCTCGCTTACTATCAAAGGAGCCCGCGAACATAACCTAAAAAATCTAACGATTGAAATTCCGCTCCACCAAGTCGTCGTTATATCCGGTCCTTCCGGCTCAGGAAAATCCACGCTCGCAAATGACATTTTAGGGAAAGCACTCGCCAAACATTTCCACAACGCCAAAGAAGAACCCGGCGCTCATGATTCGATCAGCGGACTTGATTCGATCGAGAAATTCATCCTCGTGGATCAATCCTCCATCGGCCGTTCTCCGCGCTCCAATCCCGCCACGTTCATGGGAGCGTTTGATTTGATCCGCGATCTCTTCGCGAAACTCCCGCTCGCCAAACAACGCGGCTACGGCAAAGGCCGGTTCTCATTCAACGCCAAAGGCGGCCGCTGCGAGCGCTGCCAAGGCAACGGCAAACTCAAAATTGAAATGCATTTCCTACCCGACGCATGGACCGAATGCCCGGCTTGTCTGGGTAAGCGTTTCAACCGCGAAACTCTGGAAATCACCTACAAAGGAACATCCATCGCGGATGTATTGGAACTTTCTGTCGCCAATGCGAAAGCGCATTTCCGCCCTATCCCAAAACTCTACCGCATGCTCCACACCATGGACGAACTCGGGCTCGGCTACCTCGCCCTAGGCCAAGCCGGCAACACCCTTTCTGGAGGCGAAGCCCAACGGTTGAAACTCGCGCTCGAACTTTCCAAGCCCTCCTCTCCGCACACGCTTTACCTCTTCGACGAGCCCACCACCGGCCTCCACTTTGGCGATGTGGAAAAACTTCTAACCGCCATTTTCAAACTACGCGATGCGGGACACTCTGTGCTCATTATCGAACACCACCCCGATTTCATCGCGAATGCCGACCACCTGATCCAGCTCGGGCCAGGCGGAGGAAAGCATGGTGGGAGATTATTGTGAGAATGAACTCGAGTGCAGAAGCGTAATCAGATGATGATCCGTGTTCATCATTGGTTCAATGATATCCCTTCTCCCCCCGATTGCAGCTAACTCCAACATATCCCAGGGTTTCGGAATAACTCGCACACCTTTTCCAAGAATTTCACATCCGTTTCATCAAACGCAGCTGGCGAGTCCGAATCCACATCGAGCACCGCGCGAAGCATGCCGTTGGCATCGAACACCGGAACCACGATCTCCGATTGAGTCGTTCCTGAACACGCAATGTGATCCGCCTCCGCGTGGACGTCAGCGATGTTCAACGTTTTTCCCGTCCGTGCACACCGACCGCAAATCCCTCGCTCAAACGGAATCACTAAACAACCATGTCCGCCTTGATATGGGCCAATCTTTAAAACTTCGGGTTGGACCACCCGATAAAATCCGGTCCAATCAAAGTAAGGAAACCCATGATGAAGCTCGCAGGCCACCGTTGCCATCAACGCGATCTCATCCGTTTCTCCCTCAACCAACGCCATGATCCGCTGATACACTTCAGCGCAGATTTTTTCCTTTTCGAATGAATCGTTCATCTGAACACAAGGCTTTCAGTTCATTTCAAAGGGTCAAGACAGGAACTTATCAACCTTGCCTCAACCGTGTGCATGACAGACCAGTCACTAGGGGCGAGATGTGCTAAGTCGGGTTTGTGATATTCTAAGACCAAATCCATGATCGATCGCTGCCCTCGAAGCGGAAGTTTCCAAGTTAATTATCCCAATGAGCTCCGAGCGCCTTGACTTGCCTTCCTAATTGGGTATATTTGGGTAATTAAATGGCGCAATGCTCCATTTCTCAAGGAATTCATCGTGAACGTACAAATCGACATTACCCAAGAAATATTGCAACTGGTCGCTCGGATCGACGAATTCAAAGGCAGATGGCAGGCCTTGAAAGCCATTGACCGTGATCGACTCACCCAACTACGTCGAACCGCGATGATTGAGAGCATTGGCTCATCCACTCGTATCGAAGGCTCGAGAATGAGCGATGCGCAGGTAGAGACCTTGCTTGCTAATATCGAAATCCAAAATTTCACGAGTCGCGACGAGCAGGAAGTCGCAGGCTACGCCAAGGCGATGGACCTCGTGTTCGACTCATGGGAGTATCTCAAGTTGGATGAAAACCATCTGTTCCAGATGCATACTACGCTACTGGGATTTTCATCAAAGGACGAGCGCCACCGAGGAGACTACAAATCTCTAGACAATCATGTCGCTGCCTTCGATCCGGACGGTAAGCCATTAGGTATCATATTCGAGACATCCAGCCCATTTGATACTCCAGCTCACATGCACGAGCTCATTGAATGGCATCATAAAACATTCACAGACGGAGAACTTCATCCATTGTTGCGGATTGGGATATTTGTTGTCCGTTTTTTGGCGATCCATCCGTTCCAAGATGGTAACGGTAGGCTATCGCGGATTTTAACGACCCTGCTTCTGTTGCAAGCTGATTATTCTCATGTGTCATACTCCTCCATTGAGCGGATCATCGAGGATAACAAGGAGGCCTACTATCGAGCGCTGCGGTCCACACAGGCATCCTTCAAAGGTGCCAAAGTCGACTGGGAGCCTTGGATCCTGTTTTTCCTGAGAACCTTAGCTAAACAGTGTGAACTTCTTCACAAGAAAGTTTCAGATCACCGTATCCTTCGAGCCAAGCAACTCTCTCCGTTCTCGGTCCAAGTGTTGCAACTTTTCGAGCAACACCCACACCTAACAAATCGGGAAATCGTAGCTCTCAGTCGACTCAACAGAAATACGGTAAAAAAAATCCTCTCGGAGCTAGTCAAAGATCAGTTACTAGTTGTCGAAGGCAAGGGAAGATCTGTGCGATACAGAATCATCAGTCAGTAAGTGGCACCCGATAATACTGGTCAGTTAGCCGTGACTCGAGCAGTTACCAGAAATCTTTTCCGCCACTCCGTTTCGGAAAAGATTTTTGGCAATGGGTCTAAGATCTCCTCAGATGCGCTCCAGCTTGATCGGATAAGTATTTCCTGAGAGGAACTGGGCGACATAAAGCGAGCCGTCTTTGCCTACCGTCAGATCGTGGGGATGCATAAAAGTATCCGTGGTGGATTTCATTTTCAGCAAATTCCCGACATCGTCATAGTCGGGTTGGCTGCCAGCAATGTTAGAGACCACTTTGAAATCAGAGTCCAGAACCGAGACGAACCCACGACTCTCACGGTCGGCTGGCCAATTATCAGCGAGATGAGGAATGAAGTAGTGACCGTCATGCTTTTTGATCTGACGCGGATTACCGCCAGGGACTGGGATACTGGCGAGCTGTTTTCCCTTGAGGTCGAGACGTAGGAGATTCTGCTGATCGCTCATAGCGATGAGCAGGCTATGCTCACCTTGAGCGGACGTTTCTAACATTCCACCATGAGGCCCCCAGTGTGGAATACCGCCTTCCTTGCCGCCAAAAATTCCTGCGTAATTCCCCTTGGCATCATAATGCGAGATGTAGTCGAGACCGTAGCCATCGAGCACGTAAAATCCGCCATCCGGATGATGAAGCGTCCATGCGGGTTTGTATTGGGTGGACTTTGTATATTTTCCAGAAGCTTCAGGAAAACCCCATTCGCCGATGATTTCACCTGAAGGAGTCGCCTTGAAAACTTTGTTCAGTCCGAGGTCGGTGAAATAAAGAACTTCTTTCCCTCCCTCCTTCACCAAGGAAAGCCCGTGCGCGCCGGGATAGGCATTGCCCCATTTGTGAAGCAGCTTACCCGTTGAGTCGTAAACGATGAAGTTGTTCGCGACTTCATCGTTTAGAAGAATGATATTCCCTTCCGCATCGCAAACGATGCCATGACAGTTTTTTACAGGTGTCTTGTCATCCAGCATACCCCATCCGGGAACGACCCGATACCGAAAATCCCCATGACCCAGAACTATCGGTGCCTGTTGGGCTGCACGGGCTGTCACAACGGATGAAAGCGCGGCGCCGCCTAATGTGAGAAATTTTCTACGTGAGAGGCTCATGTTTCGTAAAGGTTGAAGTCAGATGATGATAAGATGTTGTAAAAAAGGTAAGGCACCATCGCCGAGGGTGCCGCGCGCAGCGAGTCATTCATGGATGTCTGATGAAATCTCATCTGATTTCTCATTTCATGCGGCTGTCTCGGCAAGACAGCCCTACCATGCGTTGCGATTTCACACCAAAATTTTCTTCACCACATGTCCATGAACATCGGTCAGGCGGAAATCACGGCCTTGGGCGCGGTAGGTGAGCTGGGTGTGATCAAAGCCTAACAGATGCAGAATCGTCGCATTGAGATCGTGGACGTGGACTTTGTCCTCAACCGCATTGAAGCCAAGCTCATCGGTTTTACCGATTTCGCAACCGCCTTTCACACCACCACCTGCCATCCACATCGTGAATGCGTTTGGATGGTGATCGCGACCATCATCGCCACCTTGCACCATGGGTGTCCGACCAAACTCACCTCCCCAAACAATCAGGGTGTCATCCAACAAACCGCGTTGCTTGAGATCTTTGATAAGTGCCGCACAAGCCTGATCGACATCGCGGCAGTTGTCTTCGAGACCTTTCTTAAGATTGGAATGCTGATCCCAGGACTCGTGGAAAAGCTCGACGAAGCGCACGCCACGTTCAATCAACCGTCGCGCCAACAAGCAGTTGTTGGCAAATGAGCGTTTTCCGGGCGTGGCACCATACATTTTCTGGACCGATTCCGGCTCCAGAGAAATATCCGTCACTTCCGGTGCGACATCCTGCATCCGGAACGCCATTTCAAATGCCGCAACCCGGGAAGCAATCTCCGGATCACCCACCGACTCATACCGTTTTTGGTTGAGTGCGTTGATCGCATCGATCGTTTGGCGCTGCTGCGTGCGGGTGATGCCTTTTGGATTGGAAAGATAGAGCACCGGCTCACCCGTGGAGTTGAAGGTCACACCATCGTGCACGCTCGGCAGGAACCCTGAGGACCAATTGTTGTTACCGCCCGACGGACCTTTGCCGCCGGATGAAAGAACCACAAAGCCGGGCAAGTTCTGGTTTTCCGAACCCAATCCATAAGACACCCATGAACCAAGTGACGGACGTCCGAATTGTTGCGAGCCCGTGGACATCAGGATCTGCGCGGGGGCGTGATTGAAGGCATCCGTATGCATGGACCGGATCATCGAAATATCATCCGCACAGGAACCGATATGTGGCAGCAAATCCGCCATCTCCATGCCGCACTTACCGTAGTTTTTGAATCCGAACTTGGAACCTAACAGTTTGTTCTCTGGGCGAATGAACGCGGACTGATAACCTTTCAACAGCTCCGGTGGCGGATTCGTGCCATCCATCTTGCGCAGCACGGGTTTGTTATCAAACAAATCGATGTGGCTCGGCGCGCCACCCATGAAGAGGAAAATCACGTTCTTCGCCTTGGCCGGGAAATGTGGGGCTTTGGGAATTTGTGGATTCTGCAAAACCTGGGCAGCAGATGCGGTGCCTTTGCCCAGCATCGAGGTCAGCGCGATCGAGCCAAGACTCAAGCCGCAATCTTTCAAAAACCAACGGCGTGAAAACGAGCGCTGGGTGTCGTGCAAGATGGATGAAGGAAGCATATGGTCAGGGGTCAGGTTTACTCTTACTTGGGATTTAAAATTTAAAGTTTAGAGTTTTAATTCTTGGTGATGGTTTCGTCCAAGTTCAGCAGCACGCGGGCAACCGCTGTGGCCGCGGCAAGCTGATCGAGAGGATGAGCGGACAAGTCGATCGTCACAGGCTTGTGATTTTCTAACAAAATTTTCATTTGTTCCTGATCCATACTCAATGAAGAATCATGGAATGATTTCAGCGTGGCCATCTCCGCAGCATCCGGCTCGCGGGCCGTGCAGATCCGGAACGCGCGTGAGATTCTCTCCTCGAGCGAGCCCTTGTCAGTCAGCATCCGATGGGCAAGACCCAATGCGGCTTCCACGGAGACCTGCTCGTTGAGCGTGACTAGAGCCTGCAGCGGGGTCGTGGAGAGTGTGCGGCGGACACAGGAAACGGAACCGTTGGGAGCATCGAAGGTGGTCAGCATCGGATAAGGGACCGAACGGAATCTGAAGGTGTAAAGTGCGCGGCGGTAGCGCTGTGAATCCGTTTCCACCACCCAGGTTTTCGGGCCATAGGAAACCGGCCTTTGGAAAAGGTAGGCTGGTGCGGGCGGATACACACTTCTGCCACCCATTGACGTGTTCAGCAGACCCGATGTCGCCAGCTGGATATCACGCACAGTTTCTGCTGGAGCACGGAATCTGGATGCACGCGCTAGCATCCGGTTTTTCGGATCCATGTCGCGCAGTTTCTCGCTGGCAAAAGAATCCTGCTGATAGGTTGCGCTGTTGGTAATCAAGCGGTGCAGGTGCTTCATGTCCCATCCGCTTTCCATGAACTCGCATGCCAACCAATCGAGCAACTCGGGATGGGAGGGTCTTGCTGCTTGGTGACCGAAATCCTCGGAAGTTTCTAACAGCCCGATTCCGAAATACGCCTGCCAGACCCGATTCACAAAAACGCGAGCCGCAACCGGAGATTTGGGATCGACCAACCATTTCGCAAACGTCAGCCGTGACTCGGGATCGCCGGGTGGCAATGGATGGAGGAACGCCGGCACGTGAGGTTTCACGATATGCTTGGGATGGGTCTGCTCACCACGCTCGAACAATCGGGTCTCGCGTGGGGTTTTCGATTCCCCTGCCACCAAGGCCCAGGTCGCTAACGGAACTTTTGCGTAGAGCGCTTCGATCTTTTTGGTTTGCTCGGAAAACTGCGGTTGGTTTTCGCGCCAATGCGCAAACAAGCGGGCTTCTTGTTCAGCGCTGCGTTTCTCTACAGGCGTTTCAAGCGCCGCCAGGACAAGCGGAGGCAGCTGATCGAGCGCGTTTGGCAAAGTAGAAGAAACGGATAATCGAACACGGCCCAGATTATAGGTCATGTTGTCATCGGAATTGAAACCCCCATGATTTAGCGAAAGCGTGTAATTGAAATAGGTTTTTCCATTCCCTTCCAGGGGTTGCTCCAATTCAAAAGTCAGCACCGCGGGATCGTTGTTGCGTGCCGGATCTCTCTCATGTGTCCATGCCGTTTTATTATCACCATCCAAAGCGAATGCCACTGGTCCCGTGCGTCTGTCATCCGGTTTTCCTTCCGCACTGCTTGGAAAACGTTTCGGATCCAGCGGAACCACCGGAGGATTCACGCTTGCAACTGGGTTTTTAAATTTGAGCCTCTCGGTTTTTGCCGCGTCTTTACCCCCTTTTAAAATAAATTCGGTCAGCGCACCCGTTCCGCGAGTGGATCGACCCGGCCCGTTCATCGGCAAATACGGATCGTTCATCACTTCGAGACGGGCGGAACGGATCACAGTCAAATCGGATGAGCTGGTAAACGACTCGCCGCCACGGGTTTGCGCATAGCCCATATTGATGACCGACTTGTCTGGCAGCGGCCAAAATTTCTGTCCTGAATCACCAAGCTGATAAAGCTCAAGCGCTTCCCACTCAGTACGGGGCAGTGCCAGCATCTCTTGCTGCCATGCTTGATATTTTTGCTCAACTTCAGGCGATGATTTACGAATGTTTTGATCGATCACACCGATTTGTTTGAGCAAATCATCCGCGGTTTTTTTCTCGTGCGGCGTGTAAGCAGCCATGGATGTCTCGCTGATATTATTCAAATAGGCGAACATTCCGTAATACTCGTCATGGGTCAGTGGATCGTATTTGTGGGTGTGGCATTGCGCACACTGGGCCGTGAGGCCGAGCACGGATTTTCCAATCGCATCGATCCGGTCGAAAATTCCCTCCACCCGGAACTGTTCGGGTTTTGCACCACCCTCTTCGTTCACCATGGAGTTGCGTAAAAATCCTGTGGCGATGCGATCGTCCTGAGTTGCGTTTGGAAACAGGTCGCCGGCGATCTGTTTCATGACAAACTCGTTGTAAGGCATGTTTTGGTTGATGGACGAAACCACCCAATCACGATAAAAGTGATGATAGCGCGCCAAGTCTTTCTCATAACCCGCGGAATCCGAATAACGAGCGGCATCTAACCACTCACGCCCCCAGCGTTCACCGAAATGGGGGCTGGCGATCAGACGTTCGATATCCTTTTTCATATCGACCTGTGCATTCAGCTCCTCGAGCGTCGGTGGCAGCCCGACCAAATCCAGCGACAAGCGCCGCAGCAGCATGGCTGGAGGCGCGACAGGAGCGGGCGCCAAATTTTCCCTTTCCAACTTTTCCATCACAAACGCATCGATCGGGTTTTTCACCCATGCTTTATTTTTTACTTCCGGCACTGGCGGACGCGTGGGCGTTTCAAATGCCCAGTGCGTGCCCCACTTCGCGCCTTGATTGATCCAGTCACGGATCAACTGCACTTTTTCAGGCGACAAACGCTTTTTTTTCTCCGGTGGAGGCATGACCTCCTTCGGGTCAGTGTGCAGGATGCGCTCCATGATCAAAGACGCCTTGGCATCGCCCGGCACGATCGCCTTACCGCTATCGCCTCCCTTGAAAGCCAACTCTTGCTTATCCAAACGCAAGCCGCCCTCGATCTTCGCCTCGTCAGGACCATGGCAGGCATAGCAATTTTCCGATAAAATTGGCTGAATCTGCGTCGTGAAATCAATCTTCTCCGTTGCCGCGAAGGAAGGCAGGGTGCTTAGCAGAAATAAAAAAAGGGGGGAGCGATGCATGTGCAGGTAAGATACGTTTCTAATCGGTGATTTTCTATGACAAATTCATCTTTTTATGGTAGATTCCGATCATGATTCCGCATCCAGTACCGTCCTTAATTTCCTCGCTGTACTCGATATTTGAGCATTTACCCTCCGTTATCTTTTATGTGAAAGACGCGCAGGGAATTTTTATTCACTGCAATTCCCGATTTGAACAATTCCACGGACTTCGCTCGGGGCAGGCGCTTGGATTGAATGATTTTTCCCTCCATCGTCCCTCCATCGCAAGCCTCTACCGCAACGAGGATCGCAAGGTCATCGAGACAGGAAAACCCGCTGTGAACCGCATCTGGTTGGTTCCAAATGCAAACGGGGTCCTGCGCTGGTGGGTTTCCAATAAATTTCCCACCTACGATGCCATGGGAAACACCAACGGCATCGCAGGCGCGATGTATGAAATGTCGGGTGCAAAAGGCATGACCGAACCTTTTGCCAGGATCGAGCCCGCACTGAAACTCATCCATTCGGATCCACATTCCCCCCTCACCACCGCCGAGCTCGCCGCGGCCTGTCATTATTCCGAAAGCCAGTTCAACCGCATTTTCCGCAGCCTCACCAGCCAGTCACCCCGCCAATACCTCCTCCATCACAAAGTCGAAACCGCGAAAGACCTCCTTGCCCGAACGGATCGGCCACTCTCCGAAATTGCTCACCAATCCGGCTTTTACGATGCCAGCGATTTTGGAAAACGTTTTCGGGAAATCGAAGGCATGACGCCGAGACAATACCGGACTCAGCTTCAGAAACTGATTTTGGAGACGCCCGCCTGAAAAAATGGATGACTTCAAGAAATCATCAAATGCGGATTTTTTCACTGCGCTACGCGCGATGCCCTTGGCGATAGCGACCTCGTGACGCAACCAATCTTTGAGGTTGAGCGTGGACCGTGATTGGTCAAACTTGCCGGCGTGGAAACTCAGTTAAGCGTTTTGCGTAGAGCGCATCGGTTGGACGGCATGGAGGCAATGGATGTCGCCAAACGTCTGGAGTGGCTGGGTGGTTTGGTATTTTTTGATACGGTTGGAAACATTCCAAGTGGCTGGGGCCGGGCTTGTTCCGTCATCGCCGCGCAGCCAACCGAGATTTTTACGGGTGATATCTTGCATGAAGCGGATCTGCAAAAACTGCGTGAAAGCTTGCGCAAAAACGCACGTTCGACCGGCGATCAGGGATTCCCACAAGGCGGACTATGCGGTTGGGTGACTTACGAAGGTGAATTTGTTTTTGGCGAATACCATGAAATGCTGATCCGTGATGAGCAAAGCGGCGATTGGTGGGAAATCGGCGAGCTCTCCACCAAGATCGCCGAACCGCTAGCGAGCTCGGCTTGTCCGAGGCGTTTCGTCCCACAAACTCGGCAAGAAGATTTTGTTAGATCGGTAGAACGCGCGAAGGAATGGATTGCTGCAGGCGATATCTATCAGGTAAACCTGGCGCAGGCATTTGAGGCGGAGGTCTGCGGCGAGGGATCACTGCTCGCACTTTATGAAACCTTGCGTGAAGCAACGCCCGCTCCCATGGCGGCGTGGATGGCTTTAGACGGCAGAGAAATTCTTAGCAGTTCGCCGGAGTTGTTTTTAAAAATATCCGGAAGAGTCATTGAGACCCGTCCGATCAAGGGGACACGCCCGAGATTCAAGGATTCGGATGAAGACATGCGCTCGGCAGTCGAGTTACAAACTTCACCGAAAGAAATATCCGAGTTGGTGATGATCACGGATTTGTTGCGAAATGATTTGGGGCAGGTTTGTGAATTCGGCAGCGTGGAAGTGAGCCGGATGTTGGAATTGGAAAGCCTCGCGCAAGTGCATCATCTGGTTTCCACCGTGCGCGGCAATCTGCGCTCCGAGCAAGATGCGCTGAGCGCGCTCGCCGCTTGTTTCCCGGGTGGCAGCATCACCGGAGCACCCAAAAAACGCGCAATGGAAATCATCCATGAACTCGAACCACAAGCTCGCGGCGTCTACTGCGGTGCGATCGGCTGGTTGGGCTTCAATGGCGAAAGCGAATTCAACATCGCGATCCGCACCCTCGTACGCGATGGTGAAAAACTCACTTACCATGTCGGTGCGGGGATCGTTGCGGATTCGATTCCGGAAGAAGAATTCCAGGAAACCCTCCACAAGGCAGAGGGGATCAAGCTTGGGGTGGAGAGGTTTCAGGGTTTGACCGTGGCGGCGGATTGTATCCGCCCAGCCAATACTAATGAATGAAAGGCATGG
>CAMCBV010000044.1 GCA_945873125.1 Prosthecobacter debontii | reverse complement strand
CTGACCTTGAAACCGATGGTGGAGGCATCATCGGCAAACTGGAGTCTTTGTTGATATTGCCACAAAAAGAGATGGCGTTGGGTATAGGCCGTTCCGGTGGCCAGGCCTGCGATTTCATCCGGCGAGGATGATCCGTCACCGCCCCCGCCACCGCCGGATGAATTGCTTTTCCAGAGGGCGGACACTTCAACGCTGATGGTTTCGTTTTCATGACCCACGTTGAGAGCCTCGAATTCGAGTTTGTTTTTGATGTCCTTGTTGCCTTGATGCGTCCAGAGGGATTGCTGGTTGTTCAGTTTGATGCCGGGGTTCCCATCGAACACATAGATTTTGCCGTTCACTTCACCGTCATGGATGTTCACGGTGAAGTTGACGGTTTCTCCGGGAAACAATGCGGGATGGAAGTTCACAGACTGAATGGGTTCGGCGGGAGTCAGGGTGATTTCCTGATCGGCAGGTTTGGCCATGAGGATGCTTGCGGTGGCCGTGAGAACGACCACGAAAATGATGTCGGGGAGGCGTGACATGTGGGGGGGGAGAGAGAAAGCGGGTCAGGGGGAGCTTGGGGGTGTGATAAAGGATTTTTGATCTAGCCAATCGAAATTTTGCATGTGGCGTTTTGCCATCATGTTGTGCGCGATTCTAGGGAGATCGGCATCCGTGTGCTGCATGAAGCGATACCATCCTTCGGTGACCGATTGGTATTCCACTGAATAGGGATCGAGCTCCCCGCTTTTAACCAGAGCGTTCAGGCGATCGAGCATGATCTTGGCTTTCTTGCGATCACCATGACCATGGAGAGCCACGAAGAAGCGTTGGTAACAAAACAGCGCACTTCTGCGGGCTTCCGGGTGGTTATGATCCCATGCGCTGAGGATCCGTTCCGCTTCATCGGGCTTGGCGACGGTAAAATAATACTGGCTTGCATGAATCATTTCCATGAAAGGAGTGCTTTTGAACGGTATGGGTTTGGAATCTGCCCAGAGCATCGCCGACATCCCGAGAAACACTGCGATCGGTCGAAAAATCATGGGGTTGCTTTCTTTTTATTGAGACCGGCGAGGGCGCGTTCACGGTGCTGGATAATGACAGGTTGTTTGCCTTTTTCCGGATAATCGGAAATGAGCTGATCGAAGGCATCGACGGCCGCTTGCCCTTGTTCATGGACGGTGAGAAGCCATGCGCGGGAGAAGAGGGCTTGTTCATGAGGGAAGGAGCCGACGGGTTGTTCCCTTTCGATTTCCTCGCACATGGCGACCGCCTTTTTCCAATCGCCCTGATGGCCGGAGGCTAGCTGGACGAGATGCCATTTGGACTCAGCATACCAGGGATTGCCGGGTTTGGTGGACTCGATCACATCTCGCCAGAGGGCTTCGGCGCGGGTGAGATTTTCCTTGGTTGGTTCCATATAGAGGCACCAGCCAAGCCGGGTATGGATTTGCGGGAGATGGCGCGCGGCATTGGGGGATCGGGCGATGTTTTCATAAATCGCCAGCGCGAATGAGGAGCGGTTCTGATCCATAGCTTTTTCAGCGATGGGAATCAGCTTGGCGGGATCGCCGTTGCCTTCCGAAAAGACCTTCGCCAAAGTGAGTTTTTCAGCCGCTTCCTTGGACAAGGACGGCTCGATCGCCTGATAGATCTGAGCCGCTTGCTTGAACTTTTGTTGAGCAAAGCATTGATCTGCGATCGTGGTCCAGATGCTTGCGGTGGTGGGGCTGTTCGGCTGATGGCGCAGCAAATCATCCCGGCAGCGCTGGGCGGCGCTGGCATTGCGGCGTTGCAGATGGATCGGGATTTGTGCGGCAAGCGCCTGGGCGGCCCATTCGGTTTTCCGGTAGCGTGAAGTGATACTGGAAAACGCTTTCAGGGCATCGTCAAGGCGTTGGTTTTTCAGATGTATTTGGCCCAAAAGCAGGTTGCATTCCGCGGCATCCGGGGCATTCGGCTGGGTCTGCAAATGTTTCAGCAGCAGGCTTTCGGCAAGCGGGCTGTTTGATGCAAGAATCAGCTCCCTTGCCTGTTGGGCAATGGATTTCGGCGGGGTAGCGGGGGGCTTGTCTGTGTCGGCCAGCGCTGCAGAACCGTAGCAGACATGCATCATGCTCAGGATCTTCAGCGCGTTGGACAGGCAAGCTAACGGGGGTCTGTTAGACTTGGATTGCATCGGCGCGCATGCAGTGAAGCATGGCCGGGGCCAAGTCAACATTTCATGTTAGATTTTTAGATGCGTGAAAAAACCCAGTTCTTTTTCCATGACCCACTGATCATGAAAACGCCACAACTTACACGCTAGGGTGGGAATCGTCGGACGAGCTGTTGGCTGGAGGTTGTGCGGATGCAGCAGGTGTTGAAGCAGTGCTTCCGTCCAACTTGCCGAGATATTGCGGAAGTTCCACACCGACATTTTTTGCAATTTCGTGCAGCGGTGGAACGGCACCTGCGAGGCCGGAAAGGAAACTGGCGGTGCTGGATTTACCATCCGCGCCGCTGCCGTTGTCCCAGACGGTGATCTTGTCGATCTTGAGATTGGCGATGGCTTGCACCTGCTCGCGGACGAGTTGTGGCAAAAGCTCGGTGACGAGCATGTTCTGAGCGCCAGCCGGCCCCATACAGGCTTTGATGAGATCTTCGAAACCTTTTGCTTTGCCTTCGAGAACGGCTTTGGCGCCTTCCGCCTCCGCAAAAAGCTTGGCTTTCATACCGCCGGCTTCCGCCTCTTGAACAAACTTGATGCCGTCCGCTTCCGCTTGTTTCGCCGCCCGAACCGCATCTGCCATACCTTGTTGGATGCGCCGCACCCGCTCCGCCTCGGCATCGGCCTCCACGATCTGACGGTCTTTTGCGATCTGCGCAGGCACCACGATATCCGCAAATTGAGTGGCCTTGTCACGTTCTGCGCGCTGACGCTCGGCGGCTTGTTCAGAGACGTAGGCTTCTTCGAGCACTTTCGCTTCCGCGACTTTTTCCGCAGCCATTGCGACTCGCTCGGCCTCCGCCTGAGCACTGCGGCGCTGCGCGTCTGAATTGGCAATGTCGATGAGCGAGGTGTTTTCTCCACGGGTTGCCTCCGCGTTGGCGGCTGCCACGTTGATCCGCTTGTCCCGCTGCATGGCTGCGGCACCGCTTTCGCCATCGCGGTCCGCCATGGCGACTTTGACCTTTGCCTCGGCGATCGCTTTGGAAGCTGCCTCTTGACCGAGCGCATCGATGTATCCCGAGGCATCCGTGATATCCTGAACGTTGACGTTGATCAGGCGCAGGCCGACTTTTTTGAGTTCGACTTCCACGCCCATGGATATGTTGGCGATGAGCTTGTCCCGGTCGGCGTTGATTTCCTCAATGTCCATGGTCGCGATGACCACGCGCATCTGGCCGAAGATGATGTCCTTTGCGAGTTCCTTGATGTGCTCCATGTTCAGCCCGAGCATGCGCTCTGCGGCGTTTTCCATGACACCGGGTTCCGTGGAAATGCCGACGGTGAAAGTGGACGGCGTGTTGACCCGGATGTTTTGTTTGGAAAGGGCACCGGTCAACTGAATGTCAATCGGTAGCGGGGTGAGATCAAGGTATTGGTAATCCTGGAATACCGGCCAAACGAAGGCGGCGCCACCGTGATGGCAGTCTGCGGATTTTCCTCCACCGACTTTTCCATAAACGACCAGAATTTTATCCGAAGGACAGCGCCGATAACGCGTCAAAACGGCAACAAGAAAGATGAATAAGGTGGCGATGACCGCGGCGCTTGCAATGATGATGTCCATGAATTGTGAGGTTGAATAAGTGAAGAGAGAGTATCGGATCAGTCAAGTGGCTCGACGACGAGAGTCGTGGCTCCGATGGTATTTACGACTTTGACTTTGGTCCCGGGAGCCAGAGGTTGGCTGCCTTTTTGCAAAGCCTCGGCAGTGACAAGACGGCCTTGGATCATGACTTCGACCTGACCTCCGGCGCGTTGGACAGGAGAAATGGTCAAATAGACCGTGGCGATTTGTCCGACGGCATTCGAGTAATCGAGCTTGCCGTTTGATTGCAGGCGCATGAAAGAGCGCATCATTTGGTAAATGATCAGCATCAAACCGAAGCCGACAACAAATGCGATGGCGACGGTGGGAATGAGATCGAGACCGCGTCTGGTACAAATGACCCCCGTCCAACCGAAACCGGTAAAAAACGCAGTGATTCCCCGGACGGAGAAAACCCCCATGCCGGAATCGTGATCAGCGATCTCGAAACCCCCGTCGTCCATCCCGAAGAAAAGAGTCAGGATCATCTGAAACGAGAGCACGATCAGCGAGACAATGGCAATGCCATAAAAAATCTGAAGATCGAAGTTCAGGGCGTCCCACCAGGATTGGATAAAATGAACCATCGGAACTAAAGTGGCGGGAATTCGGTCAACATGGCAAGCTTAGACTCCCGAGAGGAATTCCGCGGCTCTTGTTTTCGCTCCATATTCCCTGCCGGCGCCAAACCCGACATGTCCTCCTTGTTTGGGAACTTCCAGATAGAAACATGAGCTAGTGCGGCGTTTCGCCGGATTGGATTTGAATCTGCAGGGGCTTCGAGGTGCCTAGATTCAAATCGCGCTGCGGGAATGGAATGGAGATCCCAGCTTCGGCCAGGCATTTTTCGATCATGATTCTCAAATCGCTGTCGATTACGAGCCGGTTGTTTGTTTCCTGGATTTCAACCCAGAAATACAGTGTGAAATCCAAAGCATGATCCCCGAAGTTGGAAAGAGTCGCGAACGGTTCCGGCTTTTTGAGAACCAGCCCATGTCGTTGGGCGACTCCTTTTAAAATTTCAATCACATCCTGGGTTGGAGATCCGTAGGCGACGCTGATCTTGATTTCGCGAAGAAGGAGTCGGTTGTTCAGCGTCCAGTTGACGACGCGGTTCTCAAGGAAAAGCGCATTGGGCACAAGGCTTTCGACACCATTGAAACCGCGAATGATTGATGAGCGCGTGTTGATTTCCGAAACCACGCCAACGGTGTTGTCGACTTCTACGATATCGCCAACCCGGATTTTCCTCTCAAACAGCAGGATGATTCCCGAGATGAAATTCTTGATGATCGTCTGGGTCCCGAAACCCACCCCGATCGCTAGGGCGCCTGCGAGGAATGCGAAAATGGTGAGGGGGATGCTGAGCCAGTTCAACGTCGCCAGAGCCAGTAAAAACGCGACCAAAAGCATGATCCAATTTTTCAGCGTGCGGGCCTGGTTTTCACCGATGATGCCGCGTCCGACGAGCATGTGTTGAATGCGGCGGAAAATGTTAGAAGCCACCAAGTAGGCGATGACGAACAGAATGAGCGCCTGGATCATGGATCCGAGACTGACATCGCGGATCTGAACGATTTTTTGACCGTCCCTTTCAATGACATCTTCGTATTGGTTGATCGGGATATCCCAGACCCGTTTGGTGGACGCCCAGAGCCGCTGAAAAAGCCCCGATACTTTTTCATGCAGCGCCTCCTTGTTTTTTGAGAGATGGATGGCAAGCCAACTGTCCAGAGTCCTTGTTTGGTTGGAAATGCTCTGAATGAGGCGTTGCATGAGTGACTGCCTCTCCCAAAGTGACGTTCGAATTCGGTTCAGGGACGACAATCTCGGATCATCTGCCGGAAACGAGGTAGCGCGTGCTTGTTCGTTGCCGATCGCCGCGGTAATGGCTTTGAGCTCGTTGTTGGCAACGACTTCCCAAGTGGCGAGCCTTTGTTGGAGAGATTGAAGCGCGGTGACGGAATCCTTGCGCTCGCTTGGTGAGGATTTCGGATCCAGCAAAATCAGACGGTGCTGATAGGACTCGGGGATATACGCTTCAATTTGGCCAAGCGATTCAAGCGAGCTGATCATCTGCTGGATGGAGTCCAAGCGCACTTGTGATGCTTCGTGGTTGATGCTGGCGAGTTCCAGCGCCAATGGATCCGCAGGCTCGGCGGACTTCGCGCTTTCAAGATTTGCAAGCGCCTTCGCTTCATCTGCGGAGGCTTTGCTTTGGCGGTTTCTGAGCGCGTCAATCTCGGCCCTCAGGGCTTTTCGCCGATCCGAGGAGGCGGCGTTAATTTGCTCGATATCCTCTTTGCCAAGCACCGCGGTCAGGTTGGCTTCGCGTATTTTTTTGCGCAGCAGATCGGATTCCCAATCCAGTGTCTGGATACTGGTTTTAAGCGCGGTGATTGAAAATTGCAGCGCGCTGGACTGAATGAAAAGCAGGCGCTGCTTTTCTTTATCGGATTCGAGATTCCACACTGCGGCATGATTCCGGTCTTCTGTCCCAGGCTGATTTTTCTGAGCCTCTGAAATTCGCGCATCGAGTCTTTTCGATTCTTCAAGCCACCCATCCAGAGTGCGCTGATAAATATCGAGCGAGGATCGGTCGGATGCCGTTTTCTCCGCCAGAGTCTCTTTCCGGTTATTCAGTTCATCAAGAACCAGCATGGACTTTGGCGGGTTATCGCCATATCCGCTCCATTCGGCCGCCGCCTTTTTCGCGCCTTCGAGTGCGAGCTTGTTTTCATCGATGCTCTTGATCGCATTAAAATGACGACTGATCGCCAACTGGGTGCGTTCAAGAGTCCGCTTGCGATTTTCCAAATCCGCTTCACTGACTTTGGGCGGCAGCTCGGATTCAACGATGAATTTGGATAAGCGATCCATATCCTCGGCGACTTGCTTTTTCCAGATTTCCAGTTGGTCGCTGATCTTTACTGCGGATACCTCATCGGCTTTTTTGTCGGTTTTTTCAGATTTGGATTCTTTCGGAAGAATGCCTGTCTGAGCATGGGCTTGCGTGCCGATGGCGCCCGCCAAAAGAGTCAGAATTGCCAGACAATGTTTAAACTTCACCGCGTTCATCTTTTTCAAGTTGGATTCGATCATCAAGGTTCCGAGCTTTGACACGATGATTGCGTTTGAACCAGCGCTCGGTCGCCATCTGACGTTTTTTGGCACGTTTGCGAAGCGCCTCGATTTCTGTCTCAAGATTCAAAAAAGATTCGTAGCGTGCGGGATCAAGCTCCTTTTGTTCCACGGCCTTGCGAATGGCGCAGCCTGAGTCGCGCTCATGGCTGCAGTCGGCAAACTTGCATTCGCTGGCAAGTTGGGCGATGTCCTCGAAACTGGCACGTAGCGTGAACTCATCCGTCCACATTTGGATTTCACGCATGCCGGGATTATCGATGAGCATGCCGCCGGAATCTAACGGAACGAGCTCCCGGCAAGTGGTTGTGTGGCGTCCCTTGCCGGTGGTTTCATTCACTTCGCCCGTCCATTGCCATTCTTCTCCGTAGAGTTGGTTGACCAAGGTGGATTTTCCGACACCACTGGAACCTACGATACACATCGTAATTCCCGGCGAGAGATGGGAGCGGATGGCTTTCAGTCCCTCGCCTTTCATGGCCGAGGTGATGTGGATGGTTGCGTCGGGAGAAATGCTGGCGATTTCTGCAGCGGCGCTGGCGAGTTCTTTTTTGGTGAACAAGTCCGACTTGTTGAGAAGCACGACGGGCTTTGCGCCGCTTTTATGGATCAGGGCGAGATAGCGCTCGAGGCGGCGCAGGTTGAAATCAGCTCCGGCATCAGTCACGACCGTGACGATGTCGATGTTGGTTCCGATGATTTGCGCTTGGCTGCTGTTGCCTGGCATCTTTCTTGAAAAGACCGTGCGGCGGGGAAGTTGGGCGCGGATGACGTGCGGCTGGTTTTCGTCACCCTCTTCAATGGCAACCCAATCGCCTACCGCAGGCAGATCCGAATCGACTTGCGCGGCATTCCAAAGTCGCCCGCAGAGGATGCAGTGAATTTCATCGCCGCCATCGAGGAAGGCGGAAAAGTTGATGGAGGTTTCCCGAATCAGGCGCGCGGGAACCCAGCCTTTTTCGCGATAGGGCGCAAAGGCGATTTCGAGTTCCTGGGTCCAGCCGAGTTCCTGAAGGGTCATGTTTCGGGAAATGGAGTTATTTCGGGATGGTTGCAGCGATGCGTTTTTTGAGGCCTTCGATATTTGCTGAAACGGGACTCTCAGGTGCGATGGCTTTTGCCTCATCAAGTGTTTTGAGCGCGTCCTCGGGTTTTGTGAGCTGCATGTAAGTGATGGCCTTGAAGATCATCACCTGTTGCTTGAGCTCGCCTTCAAAGGCTCCTGCGGCTAGGGTTTCGTCGATTTTTTTCATCACTCCCTCGAAGTCTTTCTTGAGAGCCAGCTGATTCAGGCTGGCTTGGAAATCCTCGAATTTGGATTTTGTTGCGATGCCTTTGAGGAATCCCGATTCGTCTTTCGGATCGGCGGTTTTGATGGCCTCCATTTCATCGGCGTAGAAAGTCGAGATGATCGTGTCCTCCAGGCCCATGGATTGGATCGCGGTGATGAGGAGCTTGGCTTTGGCGACACCCTCTGCCTTGGCGGCCTCGGCAAATGCGGCATCGCGCTTGCCGCGGATGCCAAGCAGTTCATCGAGATGGGTCACATAGGCCTCGGGTCCGCCGGCCTTGTAGCCGGTTCTTGCGAACGGCCTGCCTCGCTCGTCGGTCAGGAGCAGAGTCGGGAATCCTTTGATGGCATATTGTTTCTTGAGGACATCGTTTCGGGCAATGACTTCCTCGGTGAGTTTGGTGGCGTCTTTGGGGAAATCGATTTCGACGAGGACGAGTTTGTCCTTCACTCCGTTTTTGAACGCGTCGTGGTCGAAGACTTCCTTGTTAAGCTTGATGCACCAGCCGCACCAATCGGAGCCGGTGAAGTCGAGGAGTAGGCTTTTCTTTTCACTCGTTGCCTGTTTCTTGGCCGCTTCAAGGTCATTGGACCAGCCCTCGCCACCTGCGAAAGCGTTTCCCAAGCAAAGAATGGCGACAAATGCGGCCGCGCGAAAATGGCGTATTGATTTCATAAGTCCCCAAATCTCGTCCCGATCACCGCACTGTCGAGACGAAAGACACGGGAGCGGCCGGTCTTTTGGAAATTCGCATCAAGGTTTTGTTGTGCAAACCCGGAAGCCGAGGTCTGCCCTGCGGGTGGAGCGCTCTTCGATCCATTCCTGGCTGAGCGTTCCTTTGCCGGACTTGAGGAATGATCCGCCGATGATCACCCATTGTGGCTCACCGAGCGGGTTTGACGGGCTGACGCGCGGCTCGGCCGTCCATTCTGAGACGGATCCGGCCATGGCAAGAATGCCGTTGGTCGTGCGGTCACGGGTTTGAGGGGATGGTGGCCATGTGCTGAGGGGGATGGTTGTATAATCGGGGGTTTCGCCCATTAATGCGGCAAGCCATTGTTCCTGTGTCGGCAGGCTGCATTTTTTCCATTTCGCATAAGCGAAAGCATCCCACCAATCCACGCCGACCACCGGCGTGCCGAGGTCGATTTTCCTATCGTTCCAAATTTTGGATTTTTTGGCAGAGTCATAAAGATCGGCCCAATGATTGGGTTGATGGCTGGTCTTGTCACTGGGTTGATCGGGATGATCGAAAACCTGGTCGTTCGATTCTTTGGCAAGCAAATCCAGAGTCTTGAGGAATTTGGCGTATTCTCCGATAGAGACTTCCTTGTTAGAAATGGAGAAAGGGGTGACGCTGAATGGAGTTCCGTCGCGAGTGGTGTAATTCCCGCCATGCACCGCGATCCATTCCGATTTGATTTCGGACGAGTCGGATTCGTTGTTTTTTTTAAGAAGAAGCACCCAGCTCAGACCGCTTGTGAGCGCAATGGCCAGAGCGGCAAAAATCCAGATCGTATGATTTTTCTTCCGGCTTGGAATGGCCGCGGTTGGGACAGCGGTGATTTCGGAGGGCTCGGTGAGTTGTTGTTCGATTTGCTCGCAGTAGTCTCGAATTTGAGACCAAGTCAAATGCTGGCCGTTTTCCATGCCGCGCATCCATGCAAGAAGGGTCAAGCAGCGCGTGGAGCCGGGGTGATTCGGATCGAGTATGGCTTGGAGAAACGTGCCGAGACTTACGATATCCCGGCTGGATTGATCCTGGGTGCGTGCGCCATGGATCACGAGATTTTCAAGTCGAATGATGCCCTGGGTGTCTACATGAATGTCGTCCGGACCAAGCGGAGCTGTGGAATTATCGTGGGATTCGTGATAGATGTTGGCCTCTGCAATGCGCCGCAGCAGCTGCACCAATCTTTGGGCTTTGAATTTTTGCCCTGCCTCGATGAGCTGCGTCATGGTGTCTCCCGGCAAAAGCTCGTAAGCAAAAAAACCATGTGCGGTATCCGTCGATGCCTCGTAAATCGAACCCACCAGCGGATGATCGACTGCGGCCTTTGCTCTCACATCGGCCAGGAACGCTTCGCGGTTTCCGGCATGGCTCTCTTTCAGTTCATCGATGAGAACCGTGCGTCCGACGGATACCTGTTTTGCTGACCATGTTCGGGTCTCGTGACCATCTTTCAGGCATGCCAAGAGGACGTAGTCGCCGATTTGGCTGTTTTCGTTGAAAATTTCCATGGGTTATTTGTCTGCAGGCAGAGGATTCAAAAGCGGGATTTCCGGATCAAAGTTCGGCGGCAGGGAATCTCGATCAAGAAATTCCGGGAAAGAATCCGAGGGATCCTTGTTTCCTGCGGGTTGGCCGATTTTTGCGGCAAGATCTCTGGGCCATGCCTGAACATCGAGAATTTCCCCTTTGTAGGACAAGGTGGCGACCTGTCCATAATAGTTCAGCTTGCCGAAAAGGTGGGTGGTTTGATTGTCGCGATTCGGAATCTGGTAGGTCACCCGCAGGGTTTCTTCTCCGGCGGCCCAGTCAAAAGGTAGGCTGACCCAATTCGTATTTACCCATGATTCATCCTCCAGCTGAACGATTTTTCCGTTCGAGGTTTGATTGAAAAACGTAACAGAGACCTCGATGTCCGAGGACTGGACTTCTTGGTCTGGAGCCTTGAGGACGGGAATGGACAGAACGGCACGTTCTCCACCGGTAGCTTCGGGATCTTTGAAAATACGCACCCGGCCGAGAGCAATTTTTCCACGCATTTCTCCGGTTTGCTCGAAGCCATCACGCAGTTTTGCGGCAGCGGCCTTGTAAAGCTCTCCGGATCCCGTGACGCCCAATTGGAAAACTTGCTCGTAGTAGATCGATGCCTGATCGTAAACGCCCATCAGTTCATGAACCAAGCCGAGTTCATAGAGGGCGTTGGGTTCTTTGGGTGTTTGTTTGAGCGCCTCTTCGAGTTTGACGATGGCCATGCCCATGTCGCCCGCAACGCGCGCGGCTCGCGCCTCGTTGACCAAGCGCTCCGTGCGAGGATCCGCGATCGCGGGAGTGACGAGTTGCTTGGGCTCAGGAATGGCTGGGGAGATAACGGCGTTGGTGCTTGGACGTTCCGGACCCGTTGATAAGGGGCGAGTTGGTGCAGGATTTACCGGAGCGGTTTCGCCCGGAAGCGTTGATGATGGCCGGACGGGATAGGGAACGGGTTTTTCCACCTCGCGTTCGACGATGCGAATTTTCTGACTCTCTTCCAAGCGGGCGGCAAGAGCCATACCGGCAATGAGCAGCTGTGAAAAAGCGATCAATCCGAGTACGCAGCAGGCGATGGCAAAGACGCGGTTGGGTTTCATCTTGGAGGATCTTGCAGGATGGAGAGATTACAGTCAAATTTCATGTTCTCTTGAAATATTTCAGCTAGAAACCCTCTGTGATGAAAAGGGTTGCGTGTTTATTACTGTTGCCGGTCATGGTTTATTTCTTGCCTCTGCCGGAGGGCAGCGCTGCCATGCAGGGGATCGACCCCACACAGCTGCGTCTGGGGCTGGGGCTTTTTGTTTGCATCGCTTATCTCTGGATGACCGAGACGCTGCCTTTGAGCATAACGGCATTGTTGGTTCCTCTCCTCGCGGCGGTCATGGGGCTGAGCGATATGAAAACCAGTCTCGCCGCTTTCGCCAATCCGCTGATTTTTGTGTTTTTTGGAGGTTTTGCGCTGGCATCCGCACTCACCGCGCAGGGATTGGACCGATGGCTGGCAAGTCGGTTAAGCTTTCTTGGGAAGGGGAAATTCCTTTCCTCCTCGATATGGTTTTTCGTGGGAACAGCTTTTATTTCCATGTGGATGAGCAACACCGCAACAACCGCCATGATGCTGCCTCTGGCTCTGGGAATGTTGAGCCGGTTTAAAGCGCACCAAATCCATCCCGGAAACACTTCTTTCTTGTTATTGGGGCTGGCCTATTCGGCGAGTATCGGCGGCTTGGGCACGATCGTCGGAAGCCCTCCAAACGGAATCGCGGCAAAACAACTGGGGATCGGTTTTTCGGAGTGGATCGTGTTCGGCGTGCCTGCCGTCGCGGTTTTACTGCCGGCCATGATCGGCCTGCTCTGGTTGATTTTGAAACCTGAAAATGTGTTGTTGAAGAGATCCGAAATCACCGAAGAAAAATTTGTTTTTAACAGCCGGCGATGGCTGACGCTGTGCATTTTCATTTGCACCGCGCTTGCATGGATGTTCGGAACCCAACTCGAATCCTTGCTGGGAATCGAGGAAATGGATGCGTGGGTGGCGCTGTTGGCGGCGTGTGCCGTGGTTTCTTGCAAGGTGGTGAGCTGGAAAGAGGTTCAGGAGAATACCGATTGGGGCGTGTTGTTTTTGTTCGGGGGCGGGTTGGCATTGAGCGCGGTCTTGGGAACATCCGGCGCGAGCTTGTTCATGGCCCGCTTGTTAGGCACAACGCTTGAGGCATGGCCGCTCTGGGCCATGATCGCCGCAGTTGTCTGTTTCGTGATTTTCCTCGGGGAATTGACCAGCAATACCGCCAGTGCGGCGCTGCTTGTGCCGATCTTTTTTACAATGGCGACCGAGTTCAATCTCTCTGCGAACCAACTGGTATTACCCCTCGCTTTGGCGACTTCATGTTCATTCATGTTGCCCGTCGGCACTCCGCCGAACGCCATTGTGTTCGGAACGGGACAGGTCCCGCAGCGCACCATGATGAAGGCGGGCTTTTATCTTAACATGATATTTGTCATCCTGATTACCGCGCTCTCACTTCTTCTTTTTTAATTTCGGAGTGACCCAGTGATCGGCAGCGGAATTCACCAGGAAATCATCCCCGAGCGCCTCACGACCTAACAATAGCCGGTGGATCATGCGTTTTCGGGAAACCAGAGAAATGATGATCTGTTTTTCGATGCCGGCGAGGCGGAGCGTGGTGGAGACGAAAATCCTGTCACCCGATTTTCCATCCGAGGAGCGGACGCGCTTGCGCAACTTGATCTCCTCTTCAAGCGTGATGAGTTTTTTGTCCTTGCGATCAAGGCGCACCGTGAAACGCACGCGGTTGCCGGGCAGCTCGGTGATCTCGGCGCAATCAATGGCGGAACTCTTGGCGCCGGTATCGGCCTTGGCCTTTAATTTCAAAGACCAATCCGGGAGTTCCACCCGCTCGCGCCAGCCAATGATCATGCTCATGTTATGGAATCGTTGGATTTCGGAAGTTTTTTCATCTTCCTGCGTTTTCTCTTTTTCACGGGGATCAAGCCTTTCATGTGCTCCGATTTTCCGTAGCAGAGTATCGTGTCATCAGCTTCCAGAACACGGCTGCCTTTCGGGTTGGAAATGACGGTCCCTTTTCTTTTCAGCGTGAGAACGACGACATCCATCTCTCGCAGTCCGGTTCCCTCAATGGTCATGCCAATGTATTTGCTGCCCACGGGGATGTGAATGTCCGCGACGGAATAACCGCGTGAAATCGTGAGGCGTTGGCGGATATCGATTTCCGGAAATTTGACCTGATCTTCAATGTAATCGATCATCTCTCCGGCGATGTCCAAGCCGGTCGCGCCCTCGATTCCCTCGAGGCCGGGCGAAGAATTGACCTCCATGATTTGCGGGCCGTCTTTGCCTTCTAACATATCCACCCCGCAGATCCGCAGACCCATGATTTGGGCGGCACGCACAGCGGCCTCTTCGTAACGCGGATCAAGCGTGATGGCTTCCGCCTTTCCGCCGCGATGCACGTTCGAGCGGAACTCCTGGCCCTGCGCGACACGGCGGATGGCGGCGACTACGCGATCTCCGATAACAAACGCACGCACGTCCTTGCCTTTGCTTTCCGAGACGAATTTCTGAAGCAGGACCTGTTGCTTGGTGGAGTGGAGAGTCTCGACAATGGCTTTCGCAATCTCGATTTTATCCGCCAGAATCACGCCGACACCCTGCGTGCCTTCCAAGAGTTTGATGATAACCGGCGCGCCGCCGACACGATGCAAGGCATCCTCCACATCACGTTTGTCATCGACATAAGCCGAGCTTGGAATGCCCACATCGTGTTTGGATAGAATTTGAAGCGAACGGAGCTTGTCGCGGGAATTGCTGATGCCGGCGGCGGTGTTGGGCGTGAATACATCCATTTGCTCAAATTGCCGCACGACCGCGGTGCCGTAGCGGGTGATCGAAGTGCCGATCCGTGGCAGCACCGCATCGGGAGTGCGGAGCTCTTTGCCGTGGTAATAGATATGCGGATCTCCCTGATCGAGACCGATCGTAAGGCGCAAGGTGTTGAGAACCTCGATTTTATGTCCGCGTTTGCGGCCGGCCTCAATGATGCGGCGCGTCGAATAACACTTGGGGGAGCACGACAGAATGGCGAGTTTCATGGTATCGGGAGAGCACAGACATAAGAGACATCCTGGCTGCCGTCAAAACAAAGCGGAGTTGGTTTAAAGGCCAAATGTTACGAAGTTTGGCGCGCGCGTCTCCAATGCAAGACTTAGAAAGATTTTAAGATCCCAGCATGCGCCACGCAAATTTTATATTTCATACCATCTTGCCATGCGCATTTTGTGGCGGTATGTGTGGTTTTTTTGTCTGCAAATATTTTTATCTTGCGCTGAATTTTTTGTTAGATAATTAACCTGTCTTGCCCCCCTGACTAACATAGATTCGATCATGCAGTTGTTTGATTGAGCTTATGTTGGATATCTTATCGGCAAAATAAGTATTGGGTGGAATCTCGCCCCCTTTATCTCCCCCCCGATAATGAATGAATTTTATAAAGCGACGCTTACCACGATTTCTTGTGCCGCGATCTGGACGAATCAACTTATGGCGTATTTGCCGCCCATTACTTTTGATAGCCCTATATATAGTCCTGGTGATTCTTTAGGACTGAATGGCGGCACAGGATGGTCGTTGTTGTCCGGAAACGCCACCATCTCTGAAAATGGCGCAGGTGTTGGCGGTGGTCAGGCTCTGAAAATCCAGTCAAACCCTTTACAAGAACCGCTTTTGGTTAGAGATATTGACTGGGATAAGAACCAGACAGTCGCATTCATCGATGTGAAATTAAAACCCGCAGCCGATCCCGAGGGAAGCCTTGCGAGTTTTCATTCGAATGGCACGCAGCTTGCGTTTCAAGTTCCGGTAGGAGCGAATTCAGGAAATGTCTGGGTTTACAACGGCAGCTCCGGCTCAACGAACCCGGCGCAGTGGGCGAAAACGGTGGGAACTTTCGCGCTCGCGGCAAACGGCCTGACCGCTTCCGATTATACAAGGATCACTTTGCGCCACGACTACCAACGCAACATTTGGGATTTGTTCATCGGGGAAAAATTAGCGGCCGCCAACCTGGCATTTGACGGGCGTGGCGCGAATTTGGAAAACATCGAACTCTACGGCAGCAAGGTAGGTGATACCTTGATCGATGACCTAACAGTCGATCCGAAGAATACGATGTTTCCGGATGCGGATAAAGATGGTTTGCCAGATGCATGGGAAACGGCAAACGGCTCAAACCCGAATCTTTATGATAGAGACAACAACAAGCCCGGCACGGGAAAATCCTTTCTCGATCATTACATGGATTCACTCTGGCTCGGAGGGTTGAACGGTAACGCACCACTTCCGCCACAAGGCAGCATTCCGCCTGTTACGATTCTCGGCACTCATCAACCCGTCACTTCGTTAAAAGGTTCGATGTCAGTAGGCGGTGATGGCGCGATGACGTATTCGATGCCTATTGATATCCCAAAAGGCACAGCTGGGATGGAGCCGAAAATTTCACTCAATTATTCATCCGGTGCAGGCAATGGAATCGCCGGTGTGGGCTGGTCATTATCTGGTTTTCAAAGCATTACCCGCGGCCCCGCGAGTTTTCAAAAAGATGGTTTTGAAGGTGCAGTCCGATTCGACGGTGATGACCGTTTCTTTTTTAATGGAGAAAAATTGGTTTGCGTGGCCGGAACTTACGGTCAGCAGAATTCTGAATATCGGACCGAAATCGATTCGTTCGCACGCATCACCCTTAGGGGAGGAAACCAAAACAGCACGAACTCATGGTGGCAGGTCGAGACCAAGGCAGGTCTCATCATCGAGATAGGAAATACTAGCAGTTCTAAAATTGTCTCCCCGCTTCACGCCGCACCGATTTCTTGGGATGTCTCAAAAGTATCTGACACCAGCGGAAATTATTACTTGGTCAATTGGGCGGGACAAGCGAGTCATGCGGCCAATGATGTGATGGATCGTCGAGTGACTTCGGTAAACTACACAGGCAATCGCAGTGGCTTGGCGCCGTACTGCAGTATGGATTTCACGTATGAAAATCGGCCAGATAAAACGTTTGCATATCATTCCTGTGGTGTTCGCTATGAAACCAACTCGCGACTCAAAGAAATCGCTGTCAAAACAGGTTCCTACACGAATCATACGTATTTTCTGAACTATCAGACGAGTGCGCAAACAGGTAGGTCGGTTCTCTCATCCATGTTCAGGCAGCATGCCGGCGGCTATACGACCACCCCAACGGTTTTCACCTGGCAGGGCACTGCGAGCATTTCTAACAAATGGGTGCGGGCAGATCAAATCAAACTTCCAAGCTATGACGGTGGGGACTTCGACTCCAATAATCGTGATATCAACTCATTTGTAGAAACAAATTCAAATTCAATCCGTCTTGAAGGTTGTGCCGGAAGAACCTTGGCGCAATCGCCTGCTTTAACGATCACCAATCCATCATTTGTGGAATTTGAGTTCAGAGCGGAAAACTTGGACAGGGGTGCATATCTGATCATCGATACGAATGAGATATGGGATGGAGGAGAAGAATTTGGCATTCGTGTTTGGCCGGGAACGGGTTCTTCTTCACCCATCAATGAAAAACGCAATGTCATCTATGGTGTCGGAGAGAATTCCCAGTGGAAGACATATCGAGTGGCTCTGCAGGGAGCCTCATCATCTTCAAATAATCTTCCTGCCGGATCCTATCCTTATCTCGCTTTCGTTAATTATGATACGAATGATTCGAATGGAACGGGTTGGAGCGAAATCAGAAACATTCGTTTCGGCACGGCAGCCCAGCTTGATAACAGGCAAGTTTCGGCAATTGCCTTTCCAGATATTTCAGAAATTCCGATGTTCAGTAATTCCTCAAATAGCACCCGAGGAATGAAATTCATGGATATCAATAACGATGGCTTACTCGATATGACGGATTACAGAGTCACCAATTGGGTGCAGGCAAATCTTGAGCTGACTACTGCAGATGTCGGAGATGTTGCGGGTGATGTTTATTTAAATTCGGGCGACGGATTTTACACAGATGAAACATACAAACCCAATGCCCGTTATCCATTTGCAGATGTATCACAAGATGGGGAGTGGGCGGGCAGGCATGATCTCACCTCTGTTCCATGCGATATCAATGGAGATGGCAAAATGGATCTCTTTGTCACAGAGCATAGGCAAGCCTACAGCGGCTCCACATCGGTCAATAAATTCAAATTTCTCACTCACAATGGTACGGGCTGGGTGGAAATTCCTGGCTATTCACCAACTTTTGAATCGAGAAATAACAGTTCATCGAGAGGCACTGGCGGAAAGCGCCATTTGATTTCTCGGGATCTCATCGATATCGATAAAGACGGATACTTGGACTTGTACATCAACACATCGGATGCTGGATGGCTAGCCAATGCAAGCCCTCTGCCTTCACTCCCCGCTTCAGCGAAGATCCTGTTAGAGAATTCACGAGCCGTATTTCTAAACCGTTGTCATTTAGGTCAAGGATGGGTCAGAAACGATGCGCTAGCTCCGCCAGAAAACTTACGTCACAGCGATGATGAAATCACGCACGACATCGGCCGCGCACTGGTCGATTTGAACGGAGACGGATTTTTGGATTATGTAAAATCTACGGTGAATACTTCCAGTTCACCCTTTGTCGATACTCGCTATAGCGGGAAATTCAGGGCTCCTGTTTCTTCATCGAGTCTCCCTTCATGGATTTCAGCTCTTCCGGATCAAGATATAGCCGATTGGACATTTCCAACGGCACCTTATCCTTCAACTTCGAACATGGATCGGTGGAATATCAATCCGGTAGATGGCAACGCACCACTCACTCAAAATCCTGATTCGAGCAGTCGAAATGGCGCGGGAACCACAATGCTCGATGTGAACGGCGATGGCTTGGTTGATTTGGTCCGTGCTTTCACTCGAACTTTTAGTTCTAGCGATAAGATTGAGGTCTCACACGCCACTTGGGTTAATCGTGGAGACACTGCCGCAGGAACCAAACGCTGGCTCAAAGATCCCTCACCATACGGCCAGGGCTATACGCTTCCACTCTCACTTGAAACGCAAGTCGGCGAAGAACAAGCCTGTGTTCAATGGACCGATCTCAACGGAGATGGGCTGATCGATATTCTCTACTCCCGCGATGGAGCCGATTACATTGGCCCTGGAGGTAAACGCACAGTCACGAGCAACGATCCTTTTTCAGGCACAAACAACGGTGCATTTATCAATACGGGAAAAGGATGGGTTCAGGATATGTCATGGGGACTGCCTGATGGGGTAAGACTTGGTAAAAAAGGTCAAGCGGATCCCAGATCCATATTGGCTGATGTGAACGGCGATGGTTTTTCAGATGTGATTGCCAATATCCGCAACGGTGAACGTCCGGTCGTTTATCTCAACCAAGTCAAACCCGAAGTCATCACCGCGATCACCGATGGTTTTGGCTCGGAACTTCAGGTCGAGTATCATCGTCTCAACGATCCAACTCCAACCCCAGGCTTCGGAACAAGAGTTTATGCAAAATTCACCGGCCCTCTTCCAGTGGGTCATGCGAGTTTGATCGATTCCCGTCTCGTAGTATCCCGCTACTCCGAGCCTAACGGATCGGGTGGGCGCAAATGGAAATCCCAGCGCTATGGCGATCTTCGCTATGACAAAACCAACGAAGCTTCTCTTGGCTTCGGTTGGGTCGAGGCTTTGGACGAAACCAACGGCCAGTTCACCCGCACAGATAGCCATCGTCAGTTTCCGTTTGCTGGTAGTCCGGTCCTCACTCAAACCAGCGTCAACCTAACAGCGGCAGACATCGCTCTCATGCCGCCGAATCATCCAGGATGCCCAGCATTTACTGTCGGCCGGAAAAATCTTTCCATCCAGACAGCCACGTATGCGGAAATGCCAAGCCAGGTCGGTGTCGGTGGCGCGATCCGTCGTCCAGTCCAAACCACCTCGGTGAATCAGATCTTTGATCTCGATGGCACGTTAAAAGGCGAGACGGTCACCACTCAAAAACTAACAGATTTTGATGCCTATGGATTTGTAAAAACTTCCAACGTGACATCGCTCGATGGTTCATCGGTGACTACGAAAAATATTTACAACCACATCGTGAATTCGACGAAATGGCATTTGGGTCGATTGGCCACCGCAAGTGTCACGAAGACCAAACCCAGCGCTTCATCCAGTGTGAAAAACTCCGCCTTCACCTACGATATGGCAACCGGTCTCCTCAAATCAGAAACCGTCGAGCCTGGTCATCCACTGTCGGTCACCAAATCCTATAACCACGACGCCTCCGGCAACGTCATCTCAACCACGGTGTCAGGCTCCGGCATGTCGCGCTCATCTTCTGCCACCTATGATGCTCGCGGTCGATTCGTCATCTCTGAGTCCAATGATCTCGGCTACACCACAAGCTACCATTACAATTCTGAAAAAGCCCTGCTTCTCTCCACCACGGATGCTAACAATCTAACAACCAGATTCGCTTATGATCCGTTCGGCACGCTGATCAAAACCACACATCCGGATTCCACCGAGACCGCGGAAGTCACCGGTTACGCCGCCAACTTCTCCGTGCCATCATCCGTATGGCCACAGGACTCCGCACAAAACATCGTTTATTTCCGCGCCAAACAATCCTCGGGCATGCCCATAGGAAAAGTTTATCTCGACGCGTTAGGCCGTGAACTCGTCACAGAAACCACCATTCTCAAAAACGGCACGGTCGGCGGCTCATCACGTTACGGGAAAGTTTACACCGTCACGCGTTACGACAACCAAGGCCGCAAATCATCGGTCTCGGATTCGTTCGCCGCTGGTGAAACACCAAACTACACGACCATTGAGTATGATCTTCTCAGTCGTGTCATCCGCACCAACCGACCCGGCAACGTCAGCGACGCCGTCGTCGAACAAGGCTCGTGCATGCTCGCAGGACAACCCACCACCTACTCCAAAACCATCAACGTCGCAGGCAAGGTTCTCGAACGCTGGGAAGATCAGCACGGCAGGCTCGTCCAATCGAAAGATCCCTCCGGTCAGACCACGGTCTTCAACTTCGATGTCGAGGGCCGTCTGCTCACCGTTTCCGTCGGCGGCAAGGTTCTTCTCACCAATACTTGGGACACTTTTGGAAATAAAATTTCCGTAACCGAAACCAACTCCGGCACCTCCTCCTCGGTCTATAACGCTTTCGGCGAAGTTCTTTCCTCCACCAATGCGAGAGGACAAAACAGCACCTTCACCTATGATGCCTTGGGTCGTTCTCTAACCATCACCCAGCCCGAAGGCACCTACACCACCCTCTACAGCGAGGCCACTGGCGTCACTCGCGGAAAAGTCATCCAAATCACCGGCTCCGGTGCGGCGAGCGGTTATCAGGAATCGTTTACTTACGATTCTTTGGGCCGACCCCTCACCACCACCAAAACCCAGTTCGGGGAAACGTTTACCACTTCCACCACCTACGATGCGCTCGGGCGGGTCACTTCCTCCACCGATGCCGGAGGGTTAACGGTGATGAACGAGTACGATGAGGCCTACTCTTTTCTTTTGCGGCAAAAATTAGCTCCGGGTTCCTACGAAGGTGCCGGCACCACTTTATGGCAAGCAGGAACTCACGACAGCAAAGGCCGCATGCTCACCCAGTCCCTTGCGCAAGGGGTCAACATCAGCGCCTCCTATGATGCTGCCAAAGGCGATGTCTTGGCCTTGTCCGCTTCGCGCAATGGCAGCTCCATCCAAAACAAAACCTACGGCTGGGACAGTTTGGGAAATCTAAAGACCCGCAAGGATCTGATCGCCGGACGCTCCGAAACTTTTGGCTACGATACCCTCAATCGTCTGACTTCATCCTCCGTCATCGCCCTCTCAGGCGCAACCATCAACAGCGTCCCGCCGCCGCAGAGTTATTCCTATGACATCAAAGGTAACCTTCTAACCAAAGGCAGCTCCGCCACTCTAACTTACGCCAGCCCCACTCGCATTCATGCAGTCACTTCGGCCACGGTGAAAGGTTTCAATCGCACCTACTCTTATGATGCCGCGGGTTACGTCACTTCAGATGGCAAGCGCACTTACACTTGGACCTCCTTCGGCCAACTCAAACAACTCGTCTATGAATCCGCTCCTGAACTCAGAGATCTAACAGGAGTCATCAGGCACGCCGCTGGACGCGTGCAGTCGGAATTTGATTTCGATGCCGCAGGTGGGCGCGCCCGCCAAGTCAAGGAACGCATCGCACCAAACGATTCCCGTGAAATCGAAACCACCCTTTACCTCGGTGCCTACGAGCGTGAAAACCACACCACCCGCGCCAACGAACTCGCCAGCCCGGTGTTGGTGAAAACCGTGCACAGACATTCCCTCGGCGGCGGAATGATCTACACCCGAACCCTTGGCGGTTCCGAGCCTGGCACCAAACTCACCAACGTCCTCAAAGACCACCTCGGCTCCACCGATGCCTTGCTCGTCGGCACTTGGAATGG
>CAMCBV010000043.1 GCA_945873125.1 Prosthecobacter debontii | reverse complement strand
TCGTTCAAGGATTGGGCACGCCAAAAGTCCTTGCCTCGGTTTATAATTCAAGACCTCTCTTCGTCTCCACGAACGAGGCCGTCGTCTGGCGCAATGCCGGCGCCCCCGCCCAACTGACCTTGCCAAACAGCGGGGTGGTTCCAGTTGCGGACATTTCTCACTACACGATCAACACGAATGGAGGCCTCGTCAGGACGCCGATCACTCCTCCTATTCTTGGCCGTTTTGTGGGAAGGTCTGCTGCCTTGACTCTGGATGCCGACACCGAGGGTTGGTTTATCACGACCTTTGACAAAACCGCTCCCCGCACAACGGTCATGCGCACTTACCGTTTGCGCACCACCACGACATCGGATCGTGATTATGATGGATTGCTGGACGTTACGGAGTTCGCTCTCAACACGGATCCTTACAACGCCGATACCGAAGGTGATGGCATCAATGACGGTCTGGAGATTTTCCCTTTCTATGTGGCAACGGGAAGCTTCACCTACGAAGAAGCCCGCCAGGAAGCGATCCGCCGCGGCGGACGGCTTGCTGTGCTGGATACCGCAGATAAATTAGCAGCGGTTCAGCGCTTGCTGGGCACTCTGACCTTGGGAACCAGATACTGGCTCGGGGGTTCCGACCAAGAAGGACCCAATGACGCACCCGGCGCGCGTGAGGGCCAATACCGTTGGATGAATGCCTCTAGCCGGTTTTTTGACCTGCTCGGCGCTCCAGTTGGCACACTTGTATCCACCAATCCAAGCCTGACCCCTTGGGCTCCTTCTCAACCCAATAACGTAAACAATGCAGATGGCCTGCTTATGCGCTCGGATTATCTCTGGGAAATGGCTCCGTTGGCCAATAAATACGGTTACATCTTTGAATTCAAAACCAGCGATCCGCTACTCATCGATACGGATAACGATGGCCTCGTAGATGAGGAAGAATTCCAATTTGGAACCAACCCAAATCTCGCCGACACCGATGCCGATGGCATCAGTGATCTCTTCGAAATTCGCGGTTACAACTGGGTGACGAATGCAATCGTACTGGACTCGAGTAGCAACGCCATCAGCTCGAATCCTGTGCTCGCCGATACCGATGCCGATGGCGTTTCCGACTTTCTCGAGGTTGCGGGTTATAGATGCACTCCCGGCCCGGTTTATGTATTCGATATCAATGGAGCCCGGACCAATCCAAACTTGCGTGATAGCGACGGTGACGGATATTCCGATGGTCTTGAGGTTTGCAATGGATCGGATCCAAATGATCCTTCCGGCCGTCCCTCCGTGCTGCCAGATTTGATTCTCGAGGATCAATACAATCAGGTGGAAAATATTGGCTCTCAGGACATCCCCCTTGATTTTGTGTGGTCACCACTGGGTCAGCGCACGGATAATAGCCGCTGGTCGGATGATGGATCGGTCATCTACGCAGACGCGAGCGGAGTTCTGCTCTGGCAGACACAGAATGGTCAGGTCACGCCTATCCCGAATTCCGCAAACGCCATCCCCCTCATTGTCTCCAATAACAAGGTGATGGTTTGGCACAATGCCTTCAATAACCCAGGCGATGCCACTCCCGGAGACGGTGACGGCGTCACCCCTCTTGAGGTTTATATCTACAATATCAACCCGGCAACAGGAGTGATTTCCAATCCGGTGGTGGTCTCAGATGCAAACACACAGCGGATGCTTGGAGCCAATATCATGGCAACAGCACCGATCACGACGACATCCACAGCCTACCACCTCATCACTTCCGAAGTCAGCGGAGCCAGTCCTTACCGAGTTTACCGTGTCACTTTGGACGGAAATGTCCAAGCCGTCAGCTCAATTGCTGGTGGCGCCGCCGCTGAAGCGGGGCGTGAAGGGGCACGTGTTTACGGACATGGCACCGATGGCTCCACGGTTTTCCTCAATTACTGGGTGGATGCTGCCCGCGCAGGTGCAACCACCGGAATCTGGGAAGAACTCGTCGCGGCAGCCGACGGAGCCGATGCGGCAGTCGCAGCCCTCCCTAGCCGCGTCCTCTATACGTCGGCGACTCGAGTCGTCTACGAGAGCATCACACCGTCTGCCGCTTCTGGTACATCAGTTCCAATTGGTAATCCGATCAATATTCAGCGTAATGGCCCCACAGTGACCGTCACTCTGCTGAATCACGGCTTGTCCGTCGGAGACAGGATCGCAATCTCGGAGACTTTCGGAGGCATCGTTGATCCTATCACAGAACCCAGCGTTGTGATCAACGGCGTGCACACGGTTACTTCGGTTATGGATCCGGATACGCTTACCGTGGTTGTCCCATCCGTGTCTACCGGCAATGAAAACTATGTAGGCCTCGGTCTGGTAAGCCTAGTCTCTTCAGGCGGCAACCGCATCATTGATGCACGAGGAAATGCATTCACAGGATTCAGCGCCGGTGACAACAGTGATATCACGCCCAATGAGCAGGACTATTTCCGCTTCCTGCAAATCTCGACCCAGACAATCGCAGGGGATACCCGTTGGGCCTATGCATTGAATACATCGCAGGATCAGATTCTGGCCTATCGCCTCACGAACAACGGCTTCGTCTTGGAATACCGTGCGCAATTACCGCAGGGTGTTATCCTTGATGGGTTTGCTACGGTGAAGAAAATCAATCCGTTGGATGGATCTGCCATCATCAGCTCCGATAACATTGACAATGTGATTTGGGTTGGCGACATCGGCACAGCTCTGCAGAACGCAACCTTGTTCCCGTCCAGCAGCCGCGCCGAAGGAATGTTTGTTTCCGCTAATCAGGCATTGCTCTGGAACAATGCGAAGGCTCCTGTGGGTCTAGGCGGAGTGATCCCGGATGTGGAGCTGATCCATTATCAGAGAGAAGCCGATGCATTGGCTGCCAGCGATATCTCATCTTCCGTACGAGGAAAATTCGTTCTGGCGACTCCGATTTTCAGTCCAGCTCTTGAAAAATGGATTTTCAAGACTCTAGAGAAAACAGGCAGCAAGACGACCACGATTCGTTCTTACGGATTGACCACTTTCTCAGAGCGTGATTCTGACAATGATGGAATACCAGATGCGATCGAGACACTGCAGGCACTAACAAGCGCACTAAGCCAAGACACGGATGGCGATGGGCTGGCGGATAGCGATGAAGTTTACCCATATTACATCATTAATGGTAATTTCACCTGGGAGGAAGCCCAAGCCGATGCAGATCTGCGCGGAGGTCGACTCGCGGTCATCAGCAATCGCGACGACTATAGCGCGATGGTCAGGCGTTTTGGTGATACAAACGCCAACAGCTTCTGGCTGGGTGCCACAGATGGTATCGTCGAGGGCACATGGCGCTGGGGTGATCTAGCCGGCACGGTTCTGAACAGCGCCAATTGGGATAATCCCGGCGAACTCGACTGGGCGGGTTTCTACGCCCAGACTGTCAGCACGGTGGTTCCTTGGGCAACGGCAAGACCCAATAATGCCAACAATGCGGATGGCCTGATCTTGCGAGCAGATAAGCTCTATGAAGATCGTCCGGTGACCGAGCGCCGCGGTTACATCATTGAATACACCCGTACCGACCCGACACTTGCGGACACGGACGGTGATGGTCTCAGTGATGAGAACGAGTATTCCAATGGCACGGATCCAACAGTGATCGATCGTTTCGTAGGAGTGCCTGAGCTACCTGCTCCAGGAGCTGGCGTTCCTTTCGCCAACCCGGCAGTCGGTACCAGTTACTACGGCCTCCTGTATGATCCCGAACAAGGCCATATCGGAAATCTACTCATGAAAGTATCGAAAACCGGCGCTTTCACCTACAGCTATCAGGGTTTGGTCACTACGATCAAGGCAAGTGGACGAGGCAGTTTCTCAACCAACGGTGCCTACTCTGGAGGTAGTCCGCTTGGGCTTTCTGACATTGCTTCTGTTGACATGCAATATGTGCAGCAATCAGGCGAATGGGTTATTATGGGCGTGATGGAACGCTTCTCGGGCAAACAGTATGGGTTTGAACTGCGCACGGCGAAATATGGGAAGTCCAATCCGTATCCGGCACCAAGCGCTGTTACCATGGCCTTCGCCCTACCGGAATCCACGCCATCCGCCCCGCTTGGTGATGGTGTGGCAACCGGAGCAATCGATCGCGCAGGCCTTGTGAAGCTAAATATTTACATGCCGAATGGCGCGCGTGCCACATCTTCGGGTCCGATTTTGAAGTCGGATGATTACCTAGTAAATGCCTTGGCTACTACTGGGAGTCAACCCGCCCTTATTGGTGCGATCCATATGACATCAGAGCGTGTATCCCTCGATTATGACGGAACCCTTCGTCTGTATTCTCAATCTGCACCTGTCAGCGGGCAATCCACTGGCGCGGTAGATCAACAGCGTTTGGTGATGGGTTCTGCATACAGACCGGCGTCCAAAGGTCTCTCGCCTTACTTCGAAAATACCCTAAGCGGTTGGAATACGCGCTTCAATTTGATTGACGGCGATTTTGACGGTGTTTCCGAGATCGGAGCATGGGGAGCCAGTAACAAGATCACTATTCCAGGCTCTCCTGTCAGAAGTTCTTTGGCTACCTTTACTCCTAAGACAGGACTGATTTTCAACAGCCATACCAAGACAGATGCGGTTCTTGGCGCCAAGACAACCGCCAGTGGCTTTGGGGTTGTGCTCCAGAAGCCCGAGCAAATGCGCGGTTACTATATCAGTCCTTTGTCAACAGGGCGTTTCACCGTAACGGAAAATGATGGCTCAGTTCCGACGCTTACCAGTATCTCACCCATCAATAAATTGGTGCCCGTCACGGCCACGGAATATTACGTCCAGGTCAACACCGTTGGCGCATGGGAGGTAAAAGTTCCTCTTGGAGCGACGGTCAGTGGGGTCGTTACGGATCCAGTGACAGGCATACCAACGCCGGTTCAAATCCCATGGATCACAGCAGAAGTCGTATCGGGCGGAACGGGTCTTAAGGGCAATGGCAATGGCGTGGTCAAAGTCACAGTCCAGGAAAATACGACGGGCTTGTGGTTCTACTCGACCCTTGAGATCGCGGGGGTCACGCAAAACATCACGCAAGATTACGAGGAAAGACGTTAATTTGATTGTAATCCACAACATCCATTTCCCAACGGGAATGGATGTTGTTTTCTTTTGGAGAGGTAAGCTCCCTGAACTCGCCCACATGAAAAAACAACGATTCAAACTCATTCTAACAGGTTTTCTGGTGGTCTTCGCCATCTGGATGGTTTGGCCGGAAACGAAGACCACGGGTCTTTCGGAGAATACGAAAAATCAACCATCACGATCTGGGCGAGGCGGTTGGAGCCTGCCGGGCTTCGGCCGAGATGAAAAGGGACCCGGTGGTCCGGAGCGCATCCGGTCTTCTGATGATTCCGTCGCGCAACGCATCGATCGCCTCATCAATCACCCATCCCTGAGCAACCACGAAGTCGCCGAGCAGCTGCTCTTGATCGCGAAAGATCAAGGGGTTTCTGAAAAGGTGCGGGCTGAGGCACTGGGCCATGGTGTCATCTTGGAGCTGGGCGTTTTCGCAAGCATGGCGGCTGATACTCAACTGCCTGAGGAAATGGCAGAGAATCTCCTCAACCATGTGATTAATGAAAATACCAATCCGGCTCTGCAAATCCGTGCATATAAGGATTTTATGAATCATTCCTCTTCGGAAATCCGAGACGAGGCGAGGGAAACGCTCGCGTTCATCCTAGAAGATGATGCGGGCGAAGCGGATCAAGCGACTTTGATCCAAATGGCGGATGCCAAGCTCAAGCAGATCGAGGCGGAAAAACCTCCGGAAGAGTGATCGCGCTCAAATAATCGGAAATAAAGCGATTATTCGGTTTACTTTTTTCCTCTAACAAAAAAGTCTTCGCGCCGACCTGCGCGATCACATGCCCCCCTGTGTATTCAAAGCTTGTCGGCAGCAATCTCTGCTTCCGGCATTCAGCCTCATCGAGTTACTTGTAGTAATGGCGATCCTGTTTTCTTTGGCGGGCATCGCGGCAAGCGGGCTTAACCACTCGTCGCAGAACGCCCGCCTGACTTCACGAGATTTGGTCAAAGCGAAGCTTCAGCAGGCGCGCGCCCATGCCATGGCGAACCATACGTATACAGCCATGGTTATTCCTGTTAGATCGAGTGGGAAAAACGGGCTTCATGAAATCGCAATGATCGAAGTCGAGCGAACGAACGAGGGTTACGTCCCGCTTGAAAACGAAAACGGCGATGCGGTTTTGTCGCAAAAATGGACAAAGTTGCCCGGAAATTTTCATTTTGTCACAAACACCATGATTGGATCGGATTTGCCCACCGTGGTGGATGAAGAAGAAACATTGACTCTGCCTCAAAAGGGTCGTGTGACGGAATGCCATGCAATCGTCTTCGCGCCCAACGGACAGATCAAGTGGCCGATCGACGGCTCGCCCATACACATCGCCATCGCCGAAGCGGCTCGCCAAGGGAGCTCGTTCCGCATCACTCGGATTTCCAACCACAGGCCGGTCTTTGATCTGTTAGTGGTCAATCGCCTGACAGCCAAAACCCGGAATGTGACACCATGACTCGGAGCTCCCTGCGGATTTTCAACACCCATCGTGGCATGACCCTTGCAGAGGTTGTAATTGCCATCGCCATCATCGCTTCGACAGTGCCATTGATCCTTGCTGCGACGAGTGCGGCGCATCGCGCCCGTCAATTCACGCAGACGGACACCCATTCCGCTTGGCTGGTGCGTGACGCGCAGCGAAGAATTTGTAACGAGTGGGCGCAATCGGGAGAGAAATCCGATTTGGGAATTCCATTTCCTTTTCCAACCGAAGATTCCCCCGAAGCGACCATGGAACTGGCTTACAGGAAGGATGGCACTTTCATTCCAGCTGATGACACGGATCAAGCGGTCTATTTCTTATCGGTAAAAGCCGAGCCATACCTACAGGCGGCACATCAAGCCAAAGGCTTACCGCTGGCGCTTGTCTCCATCGAGATCCAAGCCGATTCTAACAAACGCAAGAAACTGAACTATCGATACATCAGCACACGCGAAGGAATTCTATGAATTATGTAACTTCATCATACCAGGATCGTCGCGCGGGCTTCACCTTGTTCGAGTTAGTGGTGACGATGGCGATTTCCACCGTGATTTTACTGACACTTGCCGCACTTCTCACACAAACAACGGAGGGTTACGTGCTCTCGCAACGTTCGATAAACCACCTCTCACAAGCGCGTGCGTTTGTTCAACTATTCCAGTCCGATCTTTCCAAACGCTTGCCAGGCACATCTCTGATCCATCGGTCCCCACGAAGTGGCGATTCTCAGGTTTCAGATCAAATTGCGTTTGTTAGAACGATTGCAAATGATGAACAAAATCCGGATGTTCCGGGAGACCTTGTGACGGTCTGTTATTATGTCGCGTTTGTTGAAGAATCGAACCAACGCGTGATTCCCAAATTGTTTCGCAAAATCCTCAACCCTAGGGAAACCCAACAACTGATGGAAGCCGGTGACGAAGCCGGATTTCCGGAGGTGGATCCATCGCTTGACGAGTCTGTCATCGATTCCGTATTAGGTTTTCGCACGACTCCAATGGATGACAATGCGAAATCAGGCAGTTACGAATCCTCGATCCAAAGCGCTGCGGTTTCGCCCTCTTACATCGAGCTGGTCTTGCGAACGGTCGATGAGTCACTCTCTCTCCGGCTCACGAACCAAGCCGACTGGATTCGTCTCGCAAGCGCTCCCAAAGAATCCGAGCTCCATTTCATTCGCGAGGTTTCGCAAAAATTATCGATCGGAAAATGATGCGACGCGGCCGGAAAAATTCCAGGATGCGCGGCATCGCGTTGCCAATGACGCTGCTGACGATCAGTGCGCTTGTTGTGTTGCTGTTAGGCATGCTGGCAATTCTTGGTATTGAAAGAAAAACCACGCGCGCTTACTCGGATTTGACCCGTGCCGAACTCGCTTTGGAAAGCGGTCTTGCAAACGCGCTCTCGGTCATTTCGGATGTTTCTCTTGGAGCGGGTTCATTGGTCTTTCGAATGGATGATCCGCAGCAACCCATCCTCACCAGTGACCAACGGCCGCTAGGCCATCGCGAGCAATTTTTTACTTATGGCGCGGTGTTTGAGAATGACGCCTGGCAGCTCATTCCTTTGTTTAGCAATGCGCCACGCCAAACTATGGGAGATCGACAGATTGATGCAAAAGCGCTGGGTAAAAATCTTTCCGAATACTGCGCAGGCGCGCAAACACTGATTCCGATTCATGAACATGATCAGAACATTCCTCGCGCCCAGTGGATCACTTTACCCGACGATCCCGCGAATCCTGCGGAATCCATCATGCGCTTTGCTTTTTGGATCGAGGACCTGAGCGGGAGAATGGATGGAAAACACCTTGCTCTGGCAAAGCGCGATCAGGGCACTGGCACGGCGGAGATGGATCCTTCCACGATTTTCAATCCCTTGTCTTCTTCCGGAAACATGCCAACTGCCATGGATGTGAATCGTAGGGTGCTACGCACTACCGCTTCGTTGAGAAATTACCTCGATCCATCCTCGGCGCGCCGGATCGAGCCTTACATCACGTATTTACCCGAATGCCGAGATTCGCCCCAAACCATTCCATACGGGTTCGGATACGTGGATGCTGGAAAGCCGGCTCCGGATCTCAACGCGCTTGTCGCAACTGGAGATGTGGCAAAAATATCCGGTCATATCGCCAGCAATCTGCCGCTGTTTGCAAGCCGGGGTGGCGGTTTCCCGAGTTCCGAAGATTATCTGAAAACACTCGCGGCATCGATTGTCGATTACGCGGATGCGGACAGTGACGCAACCGTCGGAAGCGGTTACCGCGGCATCGATTCCTATCCGTTCGTTAACGAGCTCTTCGATCGATACGAGTGGATCGCAAGTAGCGATGGCAAGGTCAGCGTCAAAGTCGAAACCTTCGCGGAGTTGTGGAATCCATGCCAACTTCCCATCGCTGGAGAAATCCGTTTTATAAATGTGAATCGCCACAGGATCAACATACCTCCAGCGGCCGAACACGAATTTTCACAAGTTGATTTTCCCCCGCTCAACGTCAGCATGCCCCCGAATGGATTTTTGGTGATTCCCTTGGGCGAATCTGTCCATGCCTTTCCCCAAGGTGCGTTCATGCCCTCCCAGCTGAGCTTCAAGGAAACCCATGAAAGCAACTTCATTCTCAAATGGAACGAGCGCGTGGTCGATTTCGCACGTGGCGGTTTGCAGAGAACCTCGGGTTTGTTGAGAGCGGGATCAGGCGAACGCAAATGGAAGGGAAACGCGTCTCCGGCGCATGATTTCAGCATCGGCCAGTTCGGAGATCCGCGCGCATCAGCTTACATCAATACTCCAATCATTGCTAACAGTTACGATGTAAATAGTAATTGGGGAGGACGCGCATTGAAGCGCGCTATAGCCGCCGCGAAGCCAACCTTGCCTTATGCCGAAGTGCGCATCAATCAGTGGCCAGATGGCGGATCAAGCACGCTTCCCGGCGTCAGGCCAGTCAACGATTCCCGCCGTCCCGCCAGCTCGCAGATCATGAATTCGAACGGCACACCATATCTCTATGGCGTTTATCCGGCCAATCAACCCGAGCGCGCACCGGCGGTCATTTCAAATTCCGGGTGTTATCATTCTCTCTGTGAATTAGGAAATATCCACGACCCCGCACAATGGACTGATGTTCAATCTCGGGACTCCACGGCAAGTCCGAGAGCTGGTGGAGGTTTTTCGCTGGCGATCGGCCGACCTGAATTTCTCGTTTTCGACACCGAGGGGAAACGTGCTGCCCAGCTCCTCGATCTGTTTGCTCTCACCCCTGAAAATCCTCCGCTTCATCCTTTTGCCCGCCGCATCAATCTCAACACCGCTCCGCGGGAAGTGCTGCGGTGTTTGATCGCCGGCGTCTCCTTGAATGCGGATCCCATGGCGCCGGATGTCACGCCTCGCCATGCGCAAAGTATCGGTGATCTTTTTGCGGACAGAGTGATCGCCCACCGTAATCAAAGCCCGCTGCGCGGCTTTTCGGATCTCAACAGGTTAAGTGAAAATCCGTGGGTTGTGCGCGATCCGTCAAATCCTTCACACACACCGTTTTTCGGTAATCCTGATTTTTTCGAGCATGCCCCCAAAGTCACCGACAATGACAACCCAAACGATCTCATCGAGTGGAACGATGCGGGCAGAGAGGAGCTGATGCGCAAGGTGATGAATCTGGTGACGTTCCATTCCAAAACTTTCCGCATTGTCGTGGCTGGCGAGGTGCTTTCGAAATCCGGCAAACACCTCGCGCGCGCCACGCGTGAATTCCATTTCACGGTCGAGCCCGAACGTGATGCGAGCGGTCGCGCACTTCCGAATGGAAAACCTCTTATAACTAAACATTATGAAATTTCTTATTAAAATTGCATCCTTGGTTGCATGCTTGATCCCGCTCACCCTCGCAGCTGAAACCGTCCGTTACGGATTTCTCAATGTGGTGAATCTGATCCCATCCGCCACCGCTTGCGAAATCAACCTCGCAGGAAAAAACCTGGTTTCAGATGGCTTGAAGCCTGCGGTGGAAACCGGTTGGTTCATGGTTCCTGTGGGCTCACAAACCCTTTCCATTCAACATCCCGACCATAAGAAATTCGTTTCCAATATCTCAGTCGCAGAAGGCGCTTCCCATCTGATCGTCATCTATCTTCAAGCCGGCGGCCAGCTACAGTCCGATGGGAAGCCATCTCGTCCTGTCATTCGTCTCGCCGCTTTCCCTGCCTATGCCTCGACAGGCTTCGCCTTGAAAGCCGTCTCCATGTTTCCTGAAACCAATCGCTTCCGGTTCGCACGCGAAACGATTGAGCTGGAATTCTCAAAAATGACCGATACACCGAAATGGACGGGAGGCGGATTTCAAATCCAGCACGATGGCAAACTCATCGGCACCGTGAGCGGCGGACGCGATCGTGCCTCCTATCTGCTTCTTTTGGGCACCGATCACCAAGGCAACTGTCTGACCGTTGTCGCGAATGCGGATATTCAAAAGCTCCCGCCCTGGATGCAAGAAGCCCGTCGTGAATGATAGGGGCTCTAACAGCTTGTTTTTCTCGAGAGGTGACAGGAGTGGGCGGCAAAGCCCGCTCCAAATGCGGTGAGCCATAGCGAGGTGTCATCCGGACACGTGCGCAAACGTTCCTCGAGTGCGAAGAGAACGGAGGGGCTGGACATGTTGCCGTGTCTGCGCAGGACCTCGCGGGTTTCTGTTAGATAAAAGGGAAGCGATGATTCGATCGCTTCGATCACATCGCGCCCGCCAGAGTGGGCGAGGATCTGATCGGGAGTGGAAGGATGTCTGGCATAGAGCGTTGCAACCGCTTTTGCGGCGAGTTCCGGAACGCTGCGGTGGAGCTGGTTTTTGAGTTTTCCCCCGGAGTTGGTGAAACGGATTTTCTCGCGGTCGGAAGGGACATGGTGGGTGTCGAAGCCATCGAATTTCCATTTTCCGCTTCCGCTGAGGATCGCGGCTGCAGCTCCGTCGCCGAAGAGGCAAAGCGAAATCAGCACGCCAGGATCATTGTCCATGTAGAATGCTGCCGAAGATACCTCAACGGCGATGACTGCAACGGTGTGGTCGGGATTGGCGGCAAGGTATCCGTGGGCGGCGCGCAAGGTTGGAATGGCGGCTCCGCAACCTAGTCCTACCAGGTCGCACAAGTAGGTGTCTGGACGCAGACCCAGCGCTTCTGCCACGTGGCTGGATGGTCCGGGGCAGAGATACCCGGTGCAGGTACAGAGGAAGAGCGCATCGATGCTTTCCGGCGCGAGGCCAGCTTTTTTCAAAGCTTTGGAGAGAGCTTCTGTGGCGAGCACGGGAGCGTGGGATTCAAAGGATCTGTTGAGGTTTTCAGCATCATGCCGGAAGACGGGCGCGAGTTCGGCTTCTGTAAACTGACGGGATCCGATGCCGGAGCTACCGTTGCAGAGAATTTTTTCCAACAATGAAAGCGAACGGGGCTTGAGATCACCGATAGCCGGATGGGATTGCAGGGCATGCCAGGTTTCCGCCTGAGTGAAGGAATGCGGCGGATTGGTGGTGGCGAGTGAGGTGAGATACATCCGGATAGTTTGCAGGTTGTGAGTGTTTGGTTTTTTCAGGGAAGCGGTTGTTAGCGGACCAGGCTCAAAATGGGATTGAGCGGGGCGATTCTAACAAGTTGTCGCAAGACCGGTTGGAAAAGCAAGGGGTGGATGATTTTCGCTGAGGTGAGGCGTTTTCGAAAACGCGTGTGCAGGTCTTTTTCAATTCGATCACATGCAGTGTTCCATGGGTCTCGGTTGCTTGCGTAGGAGAGCAGGTGGGGAAGCGCGGTTTCCGCAGATTGGAGGGCCATGGTCATGCCGTTGCCGGTAAAGGGTGGGATGATCGCATGGGAATCTCCCAGAGAGAGAACGCCGGGCGTGGGGGCTTGGAGGCCGAGCGAGAAACCTGCGACAGCGGTGAATGAGCCTTCTCTCCACTCGGCTGCGGCAATGCGATGGGCAAGTTCCGTATTACCGTTTTTCAGAAGATAGGCAGGCAGAAGTTCTTCATGACGTGCCGCGATCGATGGATCGATCCGAAACAGTCCGCAGATGTTGCTCCAACCATCCTCGACGGATGTGATCCCAAGGTAACCCCGTGGACCACTGTGCATTTCCAAATGCGCAGCGGCGCCGTGATGACGGATGTGAGCTTTGAGGCCGATCCATTTTCCTTTCACCGGCCTCCTGCCGGCTGTCCATACATGGCCGGGCTGATCTGGGGAAATTCTCAATCTCGATCCAGTTCGGAGATCGACTCCTGAGGCACGGGCAAGTTGTTGCAGGCGGTCATCAAGCCGATATCGTGAAATGGCGAGTGCAGCATCGGGGAGCAAGGTTTCTCTCAATGGATGGTTTCCCGAAAACCAGGTGACGCTGCGGTGGAACTGCGCATCGCTGAGCGTTTCGGTGATACCCAGAGTTGCCAATGTTTCTTGCGAGATGCCCGAGATGAATTCACCGCAAACGCGATGCCTTGGATAGCTTCCCGCTTCGTGGAGAACGACAGGGATCTCATGCCTGCGAAGGGCGATGGCCAGAGAAAGGCCCGTCAAGCCTCCTCCGGTAATGGTGATTGTTTTATTCAAAGGATGAAGCATAGCACGGGACGGCTGTTACGCTATCGGTAAAAACCCGCCGCAGGCTTTGGACTGCTGCGGTTATCCGCAGCTTTTCGGAAGAGACTGTATCATCATAGCGCGTGGTGGTAACTCGCGATCTGGGATGATGACCTTGCCATTTGCCGTGAGAGCTGCGAAGCATCCCAGCAGTCCAAATCCTGTGGCGCTTTAGGAGCTTAGGAAGCTCATTTTAGCTTCTTGCAATAAAGGCGGAGTGCTCCCCTCCAGTCGGTGGTCTCGATCACATGAAAACCCTGTTTCCTCAAATCCAACCATGTTGCCAGCTCGCCCGAGATGAAGCCAGCCTCGATGCTGACCCGCATGTCGTGGCGTGTGATGGGGTCGATGAACGGCGCGGCCAGTTTCGCCATGAGCAAAGGAAGGCCAGCGCGGAGTGGCTCGTTGATGATGAGGGTGTCAAACGCGCCCATCCATTTTCCGAGCTCGCGGAGCTGTGGCTCATCGAAGTGATGGAGAAAGAGATTGGCGATAAGTGTGCCGCCAGTTTGGGGAGGGGCTTGGGAAAAAAGATCGCCTTGTTTCCAGTCTGCTCTTGCAGGGAGACGAAGTGGGCGTGGGGCAAGATCATAAGCTACAATCGCGGAGTCGGGATGTTGGTTTACGATTCTGAAAAGCAAATGCCCGTCACCAGCTCCGATCTCGGTGATGGGTCGCCCGGTGTTCGGGATCATCGACATGATCCAGCGTTCATTGCCCATGAAGAAGTTGATGCGGCGGAGGTCACGACGGGAGCGTCGCGCACCAGGGTCATTATGCGGCAGATGGTCGAGGAGTTCCGGGGTGAGTTTTCGCATGTTGATGTAAATGTTGGCGTTGCTCGCGTGATCCCAAGCCATCGACAGGTTCTTGTAGGGACCCTCGCCGTGGAAGAAAAATAAATTTCGGGCGATTCATGATTTCCCTTCAGAGCTTGCACTGAAGTCCATATATTCCATCCTTTGCACGGATGTCTTACCAAGCCGCAGAAGATCGTTACTCGAAAACAGAATACAACCGCTGTGGAATCAGTGGTTTGAAACTGCCGCCCGTTTCTCTCGGCTTGTGGCATAATTTCGGTGGTGTCGATGATTTTGAAAACGGACGCGCGATGTTGCGTTGTGCCTTTGACCACGGAATCACGCACTTTGATTTGGCCAACAACTACGGCCCGCCTCCGGGATCGGCTGAGAGCACTTTCGGAAAACTCTTGGCAGAGGATTTCCATTCTTACCGCGACGAGTTGATCATCTCGACGAAGGCGGGTTATCACATGTGGAACGGTCCCTATGGCGAGTGGGGGTCGCGAAAATATTTGCTCTCCAGCCTGAACCAGAGCCTCAAACGCATGGGCTTGGACTATGTGGATATTTTTTACAGCCACCGCCCAGACCCGAACACCCCACTTGAAGAAACCATGGGCGCACTCGATGCGGCCGTGCGCTCCGGAAAGGCGCTGTATGCGGGGCTCTCGAATTATCGCCCGAAGGAGTTTCGCGAAGCGGTGCGGATTTTGGACGAACTCGGCACGCCGTGCCTGATTCATCAGCCGCGCTATAGCATGTTGGATCGGTGGGTCGAAGACGGGCTTCTGGATGCACTGGACGAAACGGGTGTCGGGGCCATTGTTTTCTCGCCACTCGCCCAGGGGATGCTGACCCAAAAATATCTGAAATCCATTCCCGCCGATTCCCGTGCGGCCAGTACGAACAGTCCTTTTTTGCAAGAAGCGGGAGTGCGCGAGCACCTGCCAAAAATCCGCGCGCTCAATACCATCGCGGAGGCCAGAGGCCAGAGTCTGGCGCAGATGGCGATTTGCTGGGTGTTGCGCCGCAAAACAGTGACGAGTGCCTTGATTGGAGCGAGCCGTCGTGAACAGATTCTGGATATTTTGGCGGGCCTCGCCGCCGCGCCATTCAGTGAAGATGAGTTACAGTCCATCGATGCCGCATGCGCGTTATCGTGATTCCGGTTTTGCCCGCGAAGGATTTCAAAATTCCCAGAAACGTTTTACGTTCTCAGCAATCTGCACAAGCGTTCCCTGGCCCGCTTCTTTTTCAAAGGCTTCCGCGATGGCTTTGAGATTCGCAGGATGATTGACTCCTTCGCCCAGCGAAAACTTCAGCAAGCTGGCCGGCGGCATCATGTCGGGAGCATCGGTTTCTAACAGGATTCTGTCTTTTGGGAGTTGTTTGAAAACCGCCAAGACTTTGGCTTTTCGTGGGTTCAGAAAATATCCGGAAAACGAAAACCAAGCACCCCGCTTCAATAGCCGCTGGGCGACTTCGATCGAGCCGCCAAAAGAATGCATCAGGAATTTTTTTGGCCATGCGGGGGCTTGGTCCATTTCATCTAACAGTTCTCTCCACGCCTTGAGGCAATGGATGGTGACCGGCCTTTCCAGCTCGACGGCGATTTTGATCTGCTCACGAAAAACGAGTTGTTGGATTTCCATCTTCGGCTCGCTCACCCAACCATCCACTCCGATCTCACCCACACTGGCCGACGGATCATGGATTAGGATTTCCCTCAGCCGATCCTGCCAGCCCACTTTGGGAGTATCCGCAAACCACGGATGCACGCCATAAGCCGGTCGCACAAAATCAGGGAAATCCTGCGCAAGTGCCCTCACCACCTCCCAATCTTCCTCCCGGGTAGCGTTCACGACGCAGCCGGTAACGCCCGCATCGCGCATCTGCCCGATCAGCACGTCGACCGGTAATCCGAACTTTCCGCTCTGCAAATGATTGTGAGAATCAAACAACACCTGTTCATTTAGCCCATGAACCCTGATTTGGGATAAGAAAATTCAAATTCTTCAGAGCATCCCAACACTTGCTTCCTTGCTCCGCACAGTGTATCCACCCAGATCCAAGCCCGCAGCGGGCATAGCCAAATTTCTCATGATCAAGTGGATTCTCCAAAAAATCGGTGGTAGCAAAAACATGCGTGAAGTACGCCGCATACGACCCACCGTCACGCGCATTAACGAAATCGAGCTAGCCCTGCAGCGAGAGCCGGACGAAAAACTCCGTGAAATGACCGCCAAATGGCAGGCTCATCTTGCCCGTTATCATGAGCTCGAAGTCCCGGCAAAGCCAGTGATCGAGCGTATGTCGGCGGAAGAGCTCTCCAACACCGCCAAGGATTTGGAACAACGCCTTAACGGGCTTCGTGGTGAATTTCCCTCTCTTCCCGCCTCGATCGCGGCAACCCCAGAAGCCATTGAAGACGCGAAAGCGGCTTTCCATGACATCGAGCCTGAGTTCCGCCGCGCGCGCGCGAAGTATTTGGAAACCATTCTACCGGAAGCCTACGCCGTAGTGAAAAATGGCGCGCGTCGCATGTGCGGACAGGAAATCCAAGTCAACGAACATCCGATCGAATGGCAGATGGTCCACTTCGATGTGCAGCTCGTCGGCGGCATTGCTCTGCACCGCGGAATGATCGCCGAAATGCAAACGGGTGAAGGGAAGACCCTTGTCGCCACGCTTCCTGTTTTCCTCAACGCACTCACAGGCCTCGGGGTCCACGTCATCACGGTCAACGATTACCTCGCAAAACGTGACTCGGATTGGATGGGCTCTTTGTTCCGCTATCTCGGCCTGACCGTTGGTTGCATCCAAAACCAAATGGCACCATGGGATCGTCGCGAGCAATACAGCTGCGATATCACTTACGGAACCAACGCGGAGTTCGGCTTCGATTACCTTCGCGATAACGGGATGGCATCCGCCAGAGACGAGCAAGTCCAGCGCGGGCACTACTTTGCCATTATCGATGAGGTCGACTCCATTCTGATCGATGAAGCCCGCACACCGCTCATCATTTCCGGCCCCACCGCTCAATCTTCCCATCAGTTTGATAAATACAAGCCGCTCATCGACTCGCTTGTGAAAAAACAAACGGCCCTCTGCAATGATCTTGCTGCGCAAGCCAAGAAGCTCGCCGAAGCGGGTGATATGGAGGGCGCGGGGCGCTTGCTTTTCAAAATCAAACTCGGCCAACCACGTAACCGCATGCTGATGCGTTTCATGGAGGAGCCTGAAAATCGCCGCCTCATCGAGAAATCCGAGCTCTCTTTGCACCAGGACGCCCGTAAAAAAGATCTCTTCGAAATCAAGGAAGAGCTCTATTTCACCATCGATGAAAAAGGCAATGATGCCGACCTCATGGAGATGGGACGCGAGTTCCTTTCTCCGGGAGATCCAGAGTCTTTCACGCTTCCCGACCTCGGCACTTTGTTTGCGGACATCGATACCAATCCCGATCTGACCGAAGCGCAAAAGATCGAGGCGAAGGAAAAAGCCCAGCAGAAGATGGATGCCCAGGCTGAAAAAATCCATAATATTTCCCAGCTCCTTAAAGCGTATTGTGTTTACGAAAAAGACGTCCAATACGTCGTCAAAGACGGCAAGGTCATCATCGTCGATGACAATACTGGACGTGAAATGCCGGGCCGCCGCTGGTCGGATGGCCTTCATCAGGCGGTCGAAGCCAAAGAGGGCGTCGCCATCGAAAAGGAAACCCAGACTTTTGCGACGATCACGATCCAAAACTATTTCCGCCTCTACGAAAAACTCGCTGGCATGACGGGAACCGCGGAAACCGAAGCCGCGGAGTTTCATGACATTTATCGCCTCGATGTGTTGCCGATCCCGACAAACCGTCCCAATCAACGGGTGGATGAAAACGATCAGGTTTTCAAAACCCGCCGTGAGAAGTTCAATGCGGTGATCGAGAAAATCAAAGAGGCTCACGAAAAAGGCCAGCCGGTGCTTTGCGGAACAGCTTCGGTTGAAGCTTCCCAGACGCTCGCACGGATGTTGCAACGTGCGAAAATCCCGCACTCCGTCCTCAACGCGAAGTTTCACGAGCAAGAAGCGGAAATCATTTCTCAAGCCGGCCAAGCGGGCGCGGTTACCGTTTCCACCAACATGGCGGGACGCGGAACCGACATCAAACTCGGCAAAGGCGTGGCAGAAGTCGGCGGCTTGTTTGTCATCGGCACGGAACGCTACGAATCCCGCCGTGTGGACCGCCAGCTCCGCGGTCGTTGCGCCCGCCAAGGCGATCCGGGCCGCTCGCAATTCTTCATTTCCTTCGAGGACGATCTCATGCGCAACTTCGCCGCCGCGGAGAGAATGACCTCGATGATGGAACGCTTCGGCATGAAAGAGGGCGAGGCTCTCGAACATTCCTGGCTAAACCGCTCCGTGGAAACCGCTCAGAAACGCGTTGAGCAGCGCAACTACACCTGGCGCAAACGCGTTCTTGATTTCGATGATGTCATGAACCGTCAGCGCGAAGTGGTTTACGGCTACCGCAATGAAGTGCTATCCACGGAAACCCCTCGCGATCTCGTGACGGAAATCATTGAGGAAACGATTCCCGCGAAGGTGAATGAATATCTGGTGGATCGCGATTACGAGGCGCCGGATCACAAGGAACTTCTCGGTTGGGTGAACGCAACATTGCCCATCAGTGTGACCATGGAAGAACTCGATGTGAAAAAAACCCCCGAGCAGATTTCCGAATACCTCGTCGCCAAAGTCAAAGAAACCTACGAGATCAAGGTTCGCAACCTGCCTTACGAAGTGCTCGATCAGGAAGAGCGCCGCATGGTACTCGTTGCCATCGACAAACAATGGCAGGAACATCTCTACAGCATGGATGCCCTTCGTGAAGGGGTCAGCTTGCGCGCCCAAGGCCAGAAAGATCCTCTCATCGAATACAAAAACGAGGCTTACGCACTTTTTGTTAGATTAATGGATTCGATCAAACAGGAAGCCCTTGGCAATCTCTTCCGTTCTGCTTCTAACCTTGCGGATTTCCTCAAGCAACTTCACAGCCAGCCAAAACAGCTCCAAAGCAGTGAGACGCAAATCACCCGCAACAACATGGCGGTCAGCGGCAGTTTGGAAAATGTGGATCCATCACAGGTTGAATCATCCGGCAGTGGCGAGCTCAAGCTCAACCTCCCGAAACGCAAGCCAAGCTTCGCGATCGAAACCACCGGCCGCAACGCCCCATGCCCTTGCGGCTCCGGCAAGAAGTTCAAGCAGTGCTGCGGTAAAACGACGTAAGGAGTTTTACCAATTAGTTAGTCGGTTTTCAGAGGAGAAAACCGCACCCTGCACGGACGGAACGGAGTGGAGTCAATGCTGCGGCAAGTAAGCGTTAGCAAGCTTTTCAATGGGGGAATCGGTTTTCGAAGGCGAAAACCACATCCCGCAGAGAGGGAAAATTGTTAGGGTGCCGCGCAAAGCGAAACGCATTTGATTCTCTTTTGAAGAATCCGATTCCTAATCATTCCATGCGGCCCTAAATCTCAGCCCGGCATCCAGATATCCGCGTGCCATTTTACAATGATTGTCCTGGCCGTGACAACCATTGTGAGGATGGATGGGCTAACTAGGGCTCATTGAACGAAGAGACTGACTGATACATACTGCAAGCAAAGCGGGAAAAGTATTTTAACCGCAGATGAATACAGTTACTGAATACAGATAAAAATCGGAATGATTGGATTAAGCAGGATTGAATGACTCTTCAATCTGCGTCCATCTGTGTTCATCTGCGGTTAGATTTTTATTTTTGTTAGAAATTTTCTTGCCGTCGCACGTCAAATGAGATGAGTTTTCGGCCGTCCACTTCGATCTAATCCGTCAGAAGGGACTTCATACCCCCCCCATGAAATCCATTTTATCGGTTTTTACGATACGGCTTGCGCGTGCGCAGCTGCTTCACTCAAGGAAGGAAATCCATTCGATTTTCCGGAAGTCGCCAGATTTTGAAATCATCTGGCTTGATGAGAAAGGAGCGCAACATTGAAGCCTGCGCATGTTCTCGTTGCCGTCATCTTCGGCGGCTTGCTGCCGGTCGGAGGCCAGTCGCTCCCACCACAGAAAGCACCGGAAATCCTTCGGACTTCCACCGACACGAATCTTCTCCGTTGGCATGGGCACCAAGGACGCAGCTATTTTCTGCAGGTATCCGATCCCTCGAAGCATCTTGAAAAATGGCTCTGGATGCCGGTGATCATAGCTGGAGCGGACGCTGAGATCAGCCAAGAAGTCCAAACTACGGGGAATAAAGGCTTCTATCGCATCTGCTACACCGATCAGGTGCCAGGAGCAGGCGAGACCCTCGAGACGGCCGACTTCGACCAAGACGGCCTTTCCAATATGAGCGAAATCAGTCCCCAAAACGGGCTCGCGACCCATCCCCTCAATCCCGATACGGATGCGGATGGGCTGAAAGACGGTTGGGAAGTCTCCCATGCATTCAATCCGCACGATTCCAGTGACGCAGCTGGCGATAAGGACAGCGACGGCTTGACTAACCTGCAGGAATACCAATGGGGAGCGAATCCCACCAACCCGGACACCGATGGCGATGGTGCGCTGGATGGAGATGAAAAGGATGGCAACACGAATCTAAAAGATCCGGAAAGCGCGCCGCAGGAAGGATGGATCGTTTTGACAGGAGACTATCCAAAGGAAGAAAGAAAAGCTCTCAAGCGCACCGTAACCATACCGAAGGGTCAAACGCGTGTGGTCGTGGTGGTTCTGCACAGCGAGGAGTATCCGGAATACACGGAATACGATTCCGAGTTTGACGATCTTCTGGAATGGAAAATCACGCCCACCGGCGGGACCGAAATTGCAGGCCAAGCGGACGTGAATGATAAACACGCGGATTGGCAACTCGCCGAATCCAACGGCACCGCGATCAAAAACTTCTACCCTGCCCACATCGAGAAAGTCAGCAGTCTTACAGCTCCCCCTGAAAAAGATCTTATCGTGACCCTCGAGCTAGCCGCCACGAATATCAGTGATGACGAAAAGCCAAGCACGGCCATGGTTGGCCTCCTCCCGGTGGAGATAAAGGAAGTCAGCTTCGATGGAACAAAGTATTGGGAATTGTGGGCAGATGACTGTGGTACAAAGGATGTCAAAAAAGTTCCAGCCAGTAATATATATTCCGCACCACATTGGAAAGATGTTGATGGCAACGGAAAGCCATCCGACGCTGCTAATGGGGAGAGAGATTACTCGGTGGCCTACACCAGAAATACTAAACCAAGTATAGCAGCTAAGTTTGTCATCCAGGGTCTTCCAGATAATCTTGTCATTAAACTAAGAGCAAAAGGATCCGACGGAATTGAGATTGCAGAAACCGTAGCCCAGATTGAAGGTAACCAGATGACATTGCCGAGCACGGAAAGCACGACAAGCTGGTCAGATACGATCAAATTTTATGATCGTAATGATGCAAATAAAGCATTCGTAATAAATTGGGAAATCAAAATGGGTGAGAGTAGTTGGACACAAATCGCTTCCACCAAACATCAGATTTATCTGACTTTAGGCGATCCTGTGACTGCACACAGGCAGGAAACATTGTTTTTCCTGAGTTCAAAAAACGCTGATAATCTCACAAATGCATCATCGGTTACCACTGCAATATGGAATGAGTTCATTGATCGGAGCGTGTCCCGCGTGGACGGGTTTAAGCTAAACTATTACCAAAGCTATGCTTGCCAGAATTATGAAACCTATGAACTTTTGAAATTTGGGGACGGTCAATGTGGGGCGTGGGTTAAGTTTTTTATCGACCTACGTCGGGTTCAGGGAATAAGTGATCAACCATGGCGAAGTTTGAAGCCAGTCGCTCCTTCGCATGGAATGATTGTTAATAACTGGGATTTCACTGGTTCTGGAACTTCCTCCATACCCGGTTTCCCGTATTTCAATATACCGGGAAGCCCCAATCACATCGGAAACACATCATATAACTGGAGGTTCGCGGAGGTGAACGATCATGAAGGCGTTGAAGGGCAAGGAAATAACGCAAACCCCGCATCCTTGTTTGAGCGTCACAGTGTGGTTTTCATCGGCGACGAATACCTTGATCCCTCGTATGGGGTGAAATACAAAACGCTCCAAGATTTGGATGACTCCATGGCAGGGTTCTTTCAGCACCCTGGTAATTATCCGGGCCATGCGCTTGTGGACGAACCAGCCGTTAATCTAGATCTGAACAATAACGAAACGAAAACGGATTTGGCTGTGAAAGCCTGGGTGATCGCATTCCAGAAAAATCCGCCTAGCATCGACTTGGTTGAAACATCAGAATTTTACCCATAAGCAATGAATAATCTCATAATATCCTTGTCGATCTGGTTCCTCGCCATTCTCGCGATAAGAGCCGAATCAACAGTCAGAAAATATCAAGATGGTTCGCCCGTGCCTGTTCATTTAATCGAAGAAATTTCGATTACGGTTGCAGGGAAATGGTATATGTGTATTCGCGAAAAAGGTTCATCCTACTTGAATTATGGGGTCAGTCCCATGGATGTGGCCAGAATTCCCGAAGGAAAAGTTTCTTTAGCGGAAACCTACAGTAAAGTTAAGGATCGCCTTGTGTTGCAACCGGAGGAATTGGAAACTAACGATATTGTCATAGTAAATTTGATGGTGAAAAATGGATCACGCATTGGAGATAATGTTGTTAGATACATGGAGGCGAGCGAAGCTTATGTAATCTTTGATAATTTAGTGGTAAATGGAGAGCCTTATGAAAAACAAAGTTTTGAAATATTGCTCAACCAGTATCCCCCTGATCCGGCACGAAAAGCACATTATCACTACGACGAAAATGGCACTCTCCAGGTGGCTCCTTATCCTTCGGCTGATGCGAAACATCCCAGCAAAACCGAGCAACAGGATATTGAAAGAGATGAAAACAGGATTCGATCAAAAGACAAAGCACCGAGTAGGCAGATCGAAGGGGAATATGAAAACCAAAAAGCCACCGAGAGCTCCGTCCCCGCCTTTTTGCGATCATGGGTTGGGTTTGGCGGGCTAGCACTCATTATAATAGTAGGTGTATCTGCGGCACTCATTAAGCGTGGTGTCAAAGCACGGAAATTGTAAAAGGCAGCTTGATAGGGTAAGGGGTTTCATTTTAACCTCAAAATCTGCTAGAATTAAAAGGCTAACCAAGTTCGCCAAGTTCACAGAGAGACAAAGAGAACGCTACCACCCCATCATTTTTTGAGTTCTCTACGTGGCGGCGCAACTTTTTATCTGTAAAAGTTTTCAAGTTGGATTTGGAGGGTGATTTCAAGCTGCTGTTTTTTGGTGGTTTGTTGTGTTCGTAATTTGGTTTTGTGCTGTGAGAGTGAGGTAGGCTTTGCCGGTTTCCCATTCCTCTG
>CAMCBV010000042.1 GCA_945873125.1 Prosthecobacter debontii | reverse complement strand
CCTCTCTGTCGGGAAAAAGCCAGAAGTCTCATTGTCCGCTTGAAACAAGATTGCAGTAAGCTCTGAGTTAAAGCAAGTTTGCACGGCTCATGGATTACAAAGAAGCGATAGATTGGTTGTTCGGAACCCAGCAGTTCGGGATCAAGCTGGGCTTGGAGGGTCCGCGTCATTTGCTCAAAGAGTTTCTCGCCTATCCCAAGCATGGCGTGCTGGTGGCGCATGTAGCAGGAACGAACGGCAAGGGCAGCGTCTGCGCGATCATGGATCGCTGCGCCCGGTCTAGCGGAAAGCGCACCGGGCTTTTCACCTCGCCACATCTCATCGACTACCGCGAGCGCATGAGAGTTTCAGGCGAAATGATATCCGAAGAACGATGCGCGGAATTACTCACTGAGGCACGTGAAGTTTGCACACAACTCGAGGTCCACCCGACCTTTTTCGAAATCACTTTAGCCGTCGCCATGCGTTGGTTTCGGGAAATGGAATGCGATTTGATTATCTTGGAAACGGGAATGGGCGGACGCCTGGACGCCACCACGGCGCTACCTGCGGATGTTTGCGTGATCACTCCGATTGGGATGGATCACACCCAATGGCTTGGTGAGACCTTGGGACTGATTGCCACTGAAAAAGCCGGGATTTTTCTCGAAGGCGTGCCTGCCTTTTCTTCGCCTCAGGAAATTGAAGCACGCCAAGCTCTCGAAAAAGAAGCAAACCAAAAACGCACCCCGCTCACCTTCATCGATCAATCGCTTGAAGGTTATGGTATCGCTCTTGCCGGCAAACATCAGAAATGGAATGCGGCACTCGCCCTAGCGGCATTGCACGCTCTCGGGCTGCCATTGAATTACGAATCGGTTGCCGAAGGTCTCTCTAAGGTAAAATGGCCGGGACGCTTCGAACGCATCATGAGTGGCAAGCTGGAAATCATTCTGGACGGCGCCCACAATCCGCACGCTGCAAAAGTTCTGCGGGAAACCTGGATGGATGAAATCGGCGCAGGGCAAGGCACACTCATCTTCGGCGCTGTTGAATCGAAAGATATCTCGGGCATCCTCGATGAACTGCGCGGACTCAACCAACGAATCATTTTTTGCAAAGTTGGAACGACCCGCGGCCTGCCGACTTCTGAATTAATCAAAAGTTTACCGAGCAAGGAGCAAGCAAGTGCGGAATGTTACGACACCTTCACCGAGGCCCTCGCTGCCGCTAGGAAATACAAGCAACGCATCCTCGTAGCAGGTTCACTTTTCCTCGTCGGCGAGGCGAGAGCCATTTTGTTAGATAAAACGTTTCTGGCGAGCGTTCAGTAAGAGCGAGGAGCGGAGAGCAGAGAGCGGGGAGTTTTTCAATCTTACTCCAAGCTCTTAGCTCTTAGCTCTCTGCTCTATGTCTTGAAATCCCGCGTCTGAAAGGCGAGCCAGCCGATCGTGAAAAGGCTCACATTCAATCCCGCCAGGAAGGTGAAGCTCTCGATGATTTTCGGCCATGAGATGTATTGTTCCACCAAAAACACCCAAGCACTCATGCGCCAGGTAACGAAATAGCTTTCATAGGGTTTAAAGAACGGAAAACCCTGCAGAATCATATCAACAAAAAGAATCGTCAGGGTAATGATCGTCGCAGCAGCGGGCTTAATCTTGAAACAGGAAAACATGAACGCAATGGATGACAGCGTGATCATGCTGATGCCGATTCCAGCAGCGGAGAGCGCCAGCCGACCCGCACCTTCCCACCAATTCGGATACGCGGCAAAGACCTTCATTTTGGGCTCGATGACAAACAAGCCGCCTTCCCATCCCACAGCCGCAACCGCCATCGCGTAACCGCTGATGCCGACAAAAAACACGAAGCTAAACGTGTAGAGACAAACCGCCGTGTATTTTACCAACAACAAACGGAAGCGACTGATCGGACGCGCGAAGACCATGCGCAAATTCCCGTCCTCGTTTTCCTTGGCTACAATGTCACCCGCAACCAAGGCGAAATAAATTGAACCCAACAGAAACATACTCAGAAGCATGATCATGAATGTGATGGTTAAAGAGCTATAGTAGGTACTAAACTCCAAACCGTTTCTCTCCACCATTCCACGCATCCGCTCTTGGCTGGCTTCAAGTTTATAAACCGTGAGAATCAGAGCCTCCATCGCGAGAAACGCGCCGTAGCCCATCCACGTTCTGGGACGCGCGAACAATTTGCGAAGCTCACCGCTAAGTTGTTGGATAAAAACCATATCAGTTGGGGCTGCCTCAACCATCGAGAATTTCCATATACACATCTTCCAGCGAACGACGGACTTTTGAGAACTCACGAACCCGCACGCCGGCTTTCACCCATTCTTCCAACACTTGTGCGGAATCGATCGAGACCGGCAGCGCGATGCGACCCGCCTGCAGCACGCTGCCCCCAAAGCGCTCAACCACCGGTCCGGCCACGGACCATGTTTCAAGATCGGCCTGATAGATCGGCGTCTCGTCGGCGAGGTTGCGGACAGAACCTTCGAATACAAGTTGCCCCTCCCGCAAGATCGCAACCCGATCACACATCTGCTCAACCTCGGAGAGCAGGTGGGAATTGAAAAGCACGGTCATGCCCCTCTCCTGCCGCAGCTCCAGAATGAAATCACGAAACCATTTGATCCCCTCAGGATCGAGTCCGTCTGTCGGCTCGTCTAACAAAAGTAATTCAGGTTCCGGCAACAAGGCCTGTGCCAAAGCCAGGCGCTGGCGCATCCCATGGCTGTAGGTGCGGACCTTCGATCCGATCCGCTGCTCCAAGCCAACGCGTTTGACGACTTCTCGCGCGGATTTTCCATCAAAGCCCCCGGAGTAACTCATCAGGATTTTGAGATTATCCCAGCCGGTCATGTAATCGTAAAACGCCGGTGCCTCAAAGATCGCGCCGACTTTACGCAATGCTTTGCCGCGATGCTCTTGCACGGAAATCCCATCGATCAATACCTCACCTTGATCCGGTGCGACCATTCCCAGAATGATCCCCAAGGTCGTGCTTTTTCCTGCCCCGTTGTGACCGAGCAAACCATGAATCTCACCGCGCCCAAGACTGAAGCCAACGTTTTTCAGAGCGGGTTTGCCGCCAAATGCTTTGCTCAGATTTTTCGCTTCAAGCATCATGAGGATTCTTACTTTTCGGTGACAAACCGTATTTTGTCCGAACTACTAGAATCGGCGTACAAGAAATTGGTTTTCCCGTCATGCCACGCCTCCTTGTCACTTACCAGGGGAATGGCTTCCGGTCGGTTGTCATTTCCAAAAAACGAAAGATCGGTGATTTTGCGGCCATTTTGCGTGATGTTCCAGTTGTAGCTGCTTCCGGTCTTCTTGAATTCCACACCATCGGAGGGACAGTGAAACACTTCCTCGTTCTCCACATATCCCAGCAAAACCGTTTCCAACACAGGCTCCTCGGATGTTTTATCAGAACGTCCCAGAGCCAGCTCGGGCAGATAATCGTTGTGATCCCCCAAATACATCTGCAGACCCACTCCGATCTGCCTCAGATTTGAGAGACATTTTGCCTGCCGGCTTTTGTCCCGAATGGAAAAACCCAAAGGAAAAGAGATCGCACTTAATCCCACAATGATCGTGATCGTGATGAGCAACTCAATGAGCGTGTAGCCGTTTTTTGCCTTAGAGGTCATCTTTGCCCGAATTCGTTTCCTCTCAATCCCTGCATGACCTCGTTCATTGCCTCCATCAAGGGTGCAAGATCAAGCTTCGTATCCGCACTCGCCTCATTAAAATAGGCACGCATGCCTTCTTGGCTGATTTTGCTGAGCAGCTGTTCATCGAGTTCCTCTGCCCTCGCCATTTCCTCTTCGGTTCGTCCTTCTTCGATCTCTCTCAAACCTTGCTCGACGAATTGCTTTCTCTGCTCCGCAGGCATCTGATCAAGCGCTTCCATAAAACGGCCCATGGTTTCGACGATGGTCAGATCAATGAAGAGATTTTTCTCCCGCGGGTTGAGCCTACGGAAAAAATTCTCCGTGGCCGAGCTGTTCCGGTTTTTTTCGCGCTCCTTGAAATCCAAGCGGTTCACCATATCCGCAATCCGGCGAATGTCCTTCTCGCGCTTTTCGTTGTCAGCGGCCGATCCCGAAGTTTCCGACAAATCCTCTAGCCTCAAGGATCCGATCTCTTGGTTGAGTCGTTGCGCGGTAATCTTTTTCGAAGCCGCCACCGAACGGATCGCGAAAACCACGAGCCATACTGTCGCCAGCACGGCCAAGGCCTTGATGATTGTCGCTTTTTTCGGATTCACGCCCCGAAGCTACACGAGGTTTGAACCTGTGCAAGGGCGTCCGACAAAGAAATATTGGGCTTTGAATACGCACGCCGATGAGCTAGCGATTTCAGCATGTTAAAACCCGCCATCCTCCTCCTGAGCCTTTCCTGGCTTGGAACCCACCAGATGCAGGCCGCCGATTCCGGTTCTTATGTTGGACCCATCGGCATCATGGTAAAATCAGGTCGCACGGATCTCACGGTAATGACGGTTGAAAAAGGATCTCCCGCCGATGGCAAACTCAACCCGGGCGATGTGATTGTCGGAACCGCGGAAAGCAATTTTCAAAAGGACGCCCGTCCTGAAATCGCCGCCGCGATTGATTTCGCCGAGAGTGCATCAAAACAAGGCGCTCTCGATCTTGTGTTGAAGAATAAGAAGACCGTGTCGTTGAAATTGGAAACCCTCGGCGATTATGCGGCCAGCGCGCCATGGAATTGCAAGAAGACCGATCTGATCATCACTCAAATCGCCGATCAAATGGTGAAAAGTAAAAGCTACGCAAATGGCCAGATACCCATCGGCTGGCTCGGCCTAATGGCAACCGGTGAGGAAAAATACATAGAGATCGTCAAACGCGAGCTGCCACAGCAAGGATGGATCCAGTCCGATCCGAAGCAGTTGGAAGCGCTTCTGCTCGGCGATACGGACATGGGCTACATCGGTTGGTATTGGGGCTATCAGATGATCACCATGGCCGAGTATCACATGCTGACGGGCGACAAATCCGTTCTACCCACCTTGCGGAACTATGCGCTGACGATGGCAAAGGGACAGGATCCAAGCGGACTCTGGGGGCACCGCCTGGCAACCGTGAAACGCAATGGACGTTTGCCGGGATACTCACACATCAACAACCCGAGTTTGAGCACGCTGATCGGGATGCAACTGGCGATGAAATGCGGAATCCATGATCCCGAGATCAAAAAAGCGGTCGCGAAATCCGTCGCTTTTTATGAAACGTTCTCCGGTGAGGGCTCGTTGCCCTATGGCGTGCACGACCCGAACTCCAAGATTTTCAACAACAACGGAAGCAGCGCCATGGCTGCCGTGGTGATGGCACTCGCCGGAGAAAAAGAAGCGGCTGTTTTCTTTTCCCGGCAGGCGGCCGCCGCACACAACATCCAGGAAACGGGCCATGCGACCCACTATTTCAATGTCCTCTGGACACCCATCGGCGCGAATGTTGCAGGTCCCGCTGTCTCACAGGCATTCTTTGATCGCGGCAACTGGGTGCGCACTCTCTATCGCTCATGGAATCACCGTTTCACGTTCAATGGCGGCAAACAAAACAGCTGCAATGATGATGGCTCCCTCTTGCTCGCTTACTGCATGCCACGCGCCAAGCTGGTCATCACCGGTCGCGATGCGGATCCTTCGCTTTGGGCAAAAGCCGATGAAGCGGAGAAAGTCGTAGGCGCCAGCCAGATCGATTATAAAAGCCTGAACGTGGATCAATTGATCGGGTTGTTCGGGCATCTCGCTCCGCAAGTCACGCGCAACGCGCAATGGGAACTCAGAAGCCGTCAGGGAGATTTCATTCCGAAGCTCGTGAAACTCATGGCAAGCGGTACGGTCACCGAAAAACGCACGGCGATCGGTTTCTTCGGTTATCAATGTCCTCCCGAATGGGCTCTGCCGCAGACCGAAAGGATCGGCACTATTCTGAAAAACACTTCCGAGCATCCGAGAGTTCGCGCTGCGGCAGCCGATGCCCTCTCCTCCCATGGAGAGAAAGCCTACGTTTACTACCAAGACATGCTTGAATTCATCATGGCCGATGAAGCGAACGACCCGTTCGGCATCTTGGACAAGGAAATTGCCATGAGCATGAGTCGCATGCTTCCCGATCCGTTCGCCAGCAAGCAGGTGATCGATAAAAAACTTTACTATCAGGCGGCACTCAAACTGGCGGATCACCCGAGACAAAACACCCGCGCAGTCGGCATGGACATGCTGCAAGGCATGCCCCCCGCGGACTTTCACCTGGTGGCGGATAAAGTCGCGCATGTCCTGAAGAATGATGATCCGAAATACCATTCCTATCACAACCCCATGTCCTCCTCACAAGCCGCCGCGCTCATCCTCTCTAACATGGAAGTGAAAGACGGCCTGGAATGGGCATGGGAAATGATCAACAGCGAAGGCGGTAAATTCGGTTTCAAAGGACGCGCGCTGTTAGGCATCATGAAAAACTACGGCCCCTCAGCCAAAACCTACCTGGATAAAATCGAGGCCGATCCCAAGCTCCAGAAATCCTTGAGCGAAGGAAAATTCAAAGGCCTGTATGATGAGATGGTGAAAGCCGTAAATACCGGCGAAGCCAAACCTCTGAAGACCCTCGAAGAAGCGAAAAAGACGAATCAGTAATCCGGGAGATCTAATGGCTTATTTGGCAGACTCCTGCACCGGTCCATACCCGATCGTGCTGAACGGACCAACTGGCATTCCGTCTTTGTTATACAGAATGTTTCCGCTCGGATGCTGGGTGTATGCGTATCTGACCGCGATGGGTTGTCCGACGTCCTTCGATGAAACCAACAATTCGGAACCATCGATCTTGCCCTCGGCCCAATGCCAGGTTCCGTCTTTCGATTGAACCGAGAGCCACTGCAACGCCGCGTCAGGAGTCGGCACTGGCGGAAGAAAGCCTTCTTTTTTCGCAATCATCAAACCGTTCTTCGCATCGTCGGTAAAGGACACGCGCACGATGCTTCCCTCGATCTTGTGGCTCTTATAAAGCGGGCAAGCAGACAGATCTTTCTTGCCGTAGACTTTTTGCAAAACCGAGCGCGCCAGCCGATCACCCGTGTTGTATTTGTTAGGCGGATGCTCGCCTTTCGCGCCCACATCGATCGTCACCGCCATACCGGTATTCTCTAATCCCAAAGTTTCGAGATACGCCTGACGTATCTCGGCGCGCCCGTCTCCGCCTGCCGGGTTATCGAGGGATGATTCGCCGATTCCAGGCAACTGCACGAAATGAACAGGAAAGTTCCCTTGATTCCATGCCTTGCGCCAACCGGTGATCAGCGACTTCAACTTGGGTTCATAACCACGACCATCTTTTTCGTTGCTCTCACCCTGATACCAAATCGCCCCGCGAATGCCGTAGCCGACCCAAGGAACCACGAGATCGGAATAATTTTTACCAATCGCATAAGGCTCCTGATTCAGCCAGGAATCAATGTTGGAACCACCCACGGCCGCTGCCATGATGCCAATGGGCACCAGCGCATCCTGCTGCAAACGTCGGGCGAAAAAGAACGCTGTCCTCTTGAATGCAGGTGCCGTTTCGGGAGAGCAGACAGCCCATGCCGCATCACCGAGCACGAACTGGCGCAGGGCGGGATAATTCGCTTGCTCCAGGGTATCCTGCGGAAAATGACCGCCCTTGCTCGTCCTGAGCGCACCGGCCATATTCGATTGACCCGCACAAAACCAGACATCCCCCATCACCAGATCCTTGATCTCTTTCGAGACCTTTACTCCGTCTTTCTCGCATGTGACCGTCATCGTTTCACCCACAGGGGTGTCGTTGACGGTCTTGAGTCTAACAGCATCCATCGCATCGAGTATCACCCTCCAACTGCCATCCTTCTGCGCGATGGTGGTTTTAGTCTGGCCTTTGAACGCAACACTCACCTTGGCATCGGATTGGGTGTTACCCCAGACTGGCAGAGCGAGCTGCTGTTGCAGAATCGCGTGATCCTTAAATGGAGTCGCGATTCCGATTTCAAGCGGTGCATCAACCGAGGTCTGGGCCAAAGTGAATTCAATCAAAAAGGCCACGCATAACATTTTGGCGATAGCGCTCAAAGTAATCTGGGTTGTTGAGATCGTTTTCATCGAGGTTTTTTACGTAGATAAGTTTGAGATCATTTGCGACGCGAGTGCGAGATATTATATTTCTATTAGAATCGTTATGGGTGATATCATTGGTGTCAAATGGGTGTCATTTTTAAATTGAATATTCCCATGAATGCATCCATCGTGCGGATATGAAAACCTTACCCAAGAAAGTCGCCAGCAAGAGCGTTCGGATCAACCCGCGCTTTCCGGAAATCACCGCAAAAAAACTGAAGGAAGCATCCGCAATCCGTGGCCAATCCGTAGCCGCATTCATCTTGGATGTCGTATCACATGAAGCCGAACGCGTACTCGCTGAAGAACGGCATTGGAAGTTGAGCCATGAAGCTGCGGAAAAAATTCAAAAGCTGCTCGCCAAGCCCCCTAAGATCAATGCAGCTGCAAAAAAAGCCGCCAAATCACTTTCCGACCATGTCCGAATTCGATCTTGAACTGCTATCTGATCGTCAAGATCGGAAAGGTTTTCGGTGCGGCAGAGAATCCCTTGAGCGATATCTTCGTGAAGTTGCCAAGGGACACCTCTCGAAAGGTGTGAGTATCACACGAGTCCTGGTAGAGCGTGGGACACAAAAGCCTAAAGCAATCCTCGGTTATTTCACCCTGACTAGCACAGTGGCATCTGCAGTAAATTGGCCCGGAACAGCAAAAGGACTACCATCCATGCCCGTTCCACTCGTATTATTAGGTAAACTTGCCGTGGCTGAAAGTTGGCAGAATCGCGGCATCGCAAGCTTATTGCTAGCCGCCGCTCGACAAATAGCTGCTGCATCCATGCGCGGATCCGGAGGAATCGGTCTTGCGATCGACCCTGCTGATGAAGATCTCGTCGCCTTCTACGCAAAATACGGTTTCCAAAAAGTAGATGATCATTCTTTAAGAATGTTTTTACCCATCGATTCGCTTTGCTAAATTTGCGAATGGCTTGCCATTCGTAGCTTCAGGAACTGAAGCAAAGAATCGCGGAGAAGGAGGGATTAACTCCGCTATTCTCCGTCCCTGCGGGGTGCGCTTTGCGGCTGATATAAAAGTTTTGCGTTTCGCAAAACTCGGCAGTCAAACCCTGTTGCCGTAGGCAAGGGGTTCTCGACCCTTCCCTTAAACGCTCTCACCCCAACCCTGCGAGCAGGGTTGGGGTGAGAGCGGAGAGGGAGGGATTCGAACCCTCGGTGAGTATTACCCCACGTCCGATTTCGAATCGGGTGCCATAGACCACTCGACCACCTCTCCTTGCAGGGGCGCGAAAATTGCGTGATGTCGCGGGATTTGTAAAGCAAACTTCCGCATCCCTTCGTAGCCGAAAAACATAGATCTTATGCTTCTCAAAGAATCTAAACTCCAAAAACTTTGCGTACCTTCGCGTTCTTTGCGGCTTAGCGTTGAAAATTGATTTCTAAAGTTCCTCAAGCAGCTGCTTGTGAATCCCGCCGAAGCCTCCGTTTGAGAGCACGGCCACGACGTCACCCGATTTTGCCCCAGATCTCACGACGGCGAGGATGGCTGCGTTGTCGGCGAGGTAATGACTCACTCCGCCCAGCGCGACAATGTCGGCGGCGAGTTTGATAGGATCGAGTCGGTCGTTCTCAGGAATTTTATGCAGATCCGGAATGGCGGCGACGACCGCGAAGTCCGCCAGCGCGAGTGCATCGGCGAGCGGCTTTTGAAACACGGCGCGACGCGTGGTGTTGGAGCGAGGCTCGAACAAGACCCACAATCTTGAACTCGGATATTTCTGGCGGATGCTCTGGATCGCGAGACGGATCGCCGTGGGATGGTGGGCGAAATCATCGATGACCTTGATTCCGTTCTTCTCGCCTTTCAGTTCTTGCCTGCGGGCCACGCCCTCGAAGGAGAGCAAGCCATCCCGCACCTCTTCCATAGTCAGTCCGGCAAATCTCGCAGCAGCCGCCGCCATGGCCGCGTTGCGCACATTGAACTCCCCTGTCATCGGCACGGAGTAGGATTCCTTGCCGAGGAAAAAGGAACTACTAGATTCATCGTAGCCAACCTCGGTGATCTGCACGGAATTATTTTCGCCAAAACCGATCGTGGTCACGGGACAAGGCGCATTGGCGATGACGTCCAAACAGCTTTGTTCATCGCCATTCACAAAAGCCATGCCATTGCGCGGCACGATGTTGAGCAGGCGTTTGAAGGTGAGCTTGATTTCATCGATCGATGCGTAGATATCCGCGTGATCGAACTCGATGTTGTTCACGATCACACATTCCGGAAGGTAATGGAGAAACTTGGAACGCTTGTCGAAAAACGCCGTGTCGTATTCATCGCCTTCCAGCACATTGATTTCCGTATCGGGAAATTGCGCGCCGCAGCCGAGGTTTTTCGGTAGCCCGCCGATCATGAAGCCGGGTTCTTTGCCCGCACTCATGAACAACCATGCGAGCATGGACGAGGTCGTGGTTTTCCCATGGGTGCCACTGACCACGAAATTTCTTTTCCCACGCAGGAAATGCTCCTTCATCACTTCCGGCAGCGAATGATAAAGCAACTTGCGATCAAGCGCTGCTTCCGCCTCCGGATTACCGCGCGAAATCGCATTTCCGATCACCACCACATCCGCACCGGCCGGGATGTTTTCCTCGCGATAGCCTTCAAAGATTTCAATCCCCTCCCCGCGCAGGAAATCTGACATCGGCGGATACACATTCGTGTCGCTGCCGGTGACCACAAAGCCGCGCCGCTTCATCGCAGCGGCAACCGCACCCATCGCGGTTCCGCAGATACCTGTGAAATGAAAATGTTTTTTATCTAACATGATTTTAAAAAGTCGGCGCTGCGACAGTCGCGTTTTCCCTCTCCTCAAGCCGCTTGCGCAGAATCCGATCCGCCATTTCGGTGACCATTTCCTTCATCAGCAACCACAAGTGCGATCCCTCGCGGTAATCCGCAGGAGCGATGTGTTTCACCCGCCCCGCATGCGTGCAGAGATCGAAACATTTGCGAAAGGATTTTCCGGTCGTGTCTTCCGGATTGTATACGGCGATGCCGTGTCCGCCATTACGGTTCACCACGGTGAAGCACGGCACATCCGTCGGGCCGTCCCCAACGTAAACCATATTTTCAAAAGGGATGGGGCGCTGATCCGCAGGCATGTGATCATTCACGTCCTGATCGTAACGCAGCATGCCTTTGTTGATCCGAAACAAAAACTGGGTCTTGGTCGTGTGTGAAATAACGCGTTTCGGAAAATCGATCAGGCCCTCCGCGTCTTCGCTAAACTCGCAGCCGAACATTTCCTTCACATACGGCTTGAGTCGCGATCCATCCAGCAAGGCCTTCAAACCCGATGATATGATGTAATGCTCCACTTTGATGCCGGCCATTTCATGCTCCGGTTTCAGCGCCGCTTTTGGCAGGGCTTCGAACAATTCCGGTAATCCCGGAAAAAATGTCAGTCCCGCCCCCAGCTCGGTCAGCATCGCGTTGGTCACGCGGTCCATCCCCAAATAATCCAGCAAGCACTTCATGTAGGCCAATTCCCCATCCCATTTCCGCTCGCTCACCAAATGGTTGCATTTCTTCCAGAATTGGGCGGGATCGATCCCGAATTTCGGGAAAAGCACGTCATCCTGCATGTATTTTGAGCTCAGCGTCTGGTCATAGTCGTAAACCAGTGCGATCGTGTTTTGCGTTGCTGCCATCTTATTCATACAGGCAACCAAGCCCGCTCACCATCGACAAGACGTAAATTTTTTTAAAAAGTTCCCACTGTCGCATTGACAAGCACATCCATCCTCCTAAAGTCCCGCCCCCGCGCTCTGAAAAGCGCCAACGATTTAACCAAGATTCCGCCATGAGCTTCCGCACTTACCAGCCCACCAAACGTACCCGTAAACAACAACACGGTTTCCGTGCCCGTATGGCCACCAAGGCTGGACGCGACATCATCAAACGCCGCCGTCAAAAAGGCCGTAAGCGCTTGATTCCAAAAGGTGCGGAGCTTCACTTCAAGCGTCACATCACGCAGCACGGCAGATAAATGGACCGCGTGACTCCAGTCGCGCCCATTCCCATTTACCCTGCCTCTCCGGAACACCCCTCCCATGCGTTTCCCGCGAAAGCAGAGCATCAACCAAAGCGAGGATTTCCTTCGCATCAGAAAAACCGGCCAAGCGAAAGCAGGCCGGTTTGTCATTGTCAGCACCCTGGCAGATCCCGCCTTACCCACCATCCGTGCCGCTTTTGTCACCAGCAAACGCGCCGCAAAGAAGGCTCACGATCGAAATCGAATCCGCCGCCGCCTACGCGCCTGCCTCCAGACCCACGCCGAAAAGTTCATCGATCCCAAGCGTTATCTCGTGACCATTGCCCGCCCGGGCGCTGCGGATGCCAGCTTCGCTGACCTTGAAGCCGATTGGCTCAACCAATGCAGCCGCCTGAAACTCCTGCCCTGAATGCAATCTTCAACTTCTTGACCATTGACCACAGCCCTTTGACCACCTAAGCAGCGCGGGGTCCCTCACCTCTTTCCAATCTCAACCCGATTTCAACTCCATGTACGACCGTAAAACCTGGGTAGTCCTCGCCATCTGCGGGGTTCTCATTTCCCTCAATATCTATTTCTCGGCCCAGACCCAGAAGCAAGTGACCAAAAAAAGCGCGATCCCCGAGATCGTCGCCCCAGATGCGGATAAACCCGCCGGCCTCACCGTGGATCCCCCACAACCGACCGCAGCTGAAGAGCTTGTTGTGCTTAAAAATGATGAAGTTGCCTTCACCCTGACCAACATCGGCGCAGGCATCAAATATGCCGAGATGAAGCATCATCAAAACGTCGCGGACAAAACCACCCGTGTCCGCATCAATCACCACGGCAGCGGCTCGATCTGCGGTCTAGTGGATGCCAACCAGAAACTCGATATCACGCCTTTCGCCTACAAGGTCGAGCTATCGCAACCGGGTAAAACCGCCGTATACATTGCCAAGCTGCCGACAGGTCTCATCGTCAAAAAAACCTACTCTTTGGAGTCCAGCAAGATTCCCGGTCAACCGTACTTCATCAATCTCTCGATGATCGTCGAGAACACCACCCAAGCCAACTTCGACCTCTCTCAATACGCGCTTTCTCTCGGAACTGCCGCACCGCTCTACGAAAAAGAGCGCCCAACTCACACCGGATTTTTCTGGTATGAGAACAACAAAATGCATTTCACCGCCGCGACCGGATTCCAAGGCGGGTGGTTCTCTTCCAAGAAATCCATCATCACCAGCGAAACTGAGCAACCTATCGCTTACGCCGGGGTGACCGACCAGTTCTTTACCACCGTGATTCGCCCGAAAAAGCCTGCGGTAACCCAGGTTTGGGGCAAACCCCAACAAGTCCGACTCGCGCCAGGCGGCCAATCGCTCGCCGCAATCCGTGCCGCCATCCGCCTTCCAGAAACCTCCCTCGCACCCGCGGAGACCACGGTTCTCGCCTACAAGATTTTCACCGGACCGAAGGCAAATACCATGCTTCGCAAACTGGATAACTCCGAGGCCGTCGGCAGAGGTTGGGGCGATGTCATGCAGTATGGTTTCTTCTGGTTTGTTTCCCGCCCACTCAACTGGTTGCTCAACACCCTCCATACCGGCATCAATCATTTCTCCACCACCCAGTCATGGGGTCTCGCCATCATCTGCCTCACCCTCATCGTCCGTATCTGCATTTGGCCACTGCATGCCAAATCAACCCACACGATGAAACGCATGTCCAAGCTCCAACCAAAAATGGCGGAGCTGAAGGAGAAATACAAAGACGACCCCACCAAGCTCAATACCGAGATGATGGGTCTCTACCGCAAATACGGCATCAACCCGCTCGGTGGATGTTTGCCGATGTTCATTCAGATCCCCATCTTCTTCGGGTTTTTCCGCATGCTCGACTACGCGGTCGAGCTCCGTGGCCAACCTTTCCTCTGGGTCGACGACCTCTCCCAGCCGGATACCATCCCCTACCTCAGCGATCTTGTCGGTATCCCCATCAACCTTCTGCCCGTTGTCATGGCCGCGACCAGCGTGATCCAAATGGCGATGATGCCCAAGACCGGAGATAAAATGCAGCAGCGCATCATGATGTTCATGCCGCTGATGTTCTTCTTCTTCTGCTACAACTACGCCTCAGCCCTCGCGCTCTACTGGACCATCCAGAACATTTTCTCCATCGGCCAAACCTACTTGATGAACAAAATTCCCGAGCCGGAACTCGTTGCCCGCAAAGATGGCGGTAAAAAATCCTGGGTGCAACGCATGGCCGAGAAACAGGCGGAAATGCAGAAGCAGCAAAAAGCCCGCGCCAAAGCCGGTGCCAACATGCGCAACGTCACCCCCGAAACTTCCAAGAAAAAACGCCCACCACGCACGGGGGGATGATCATTGCGAATGGTGAAGAGTGAATGGTGAAATTAGAAAGCCGGAGGACTTCTACCCACTATTTCTTCTTTTTCACTATTCACTTTTCACTATTCACTCTTCTCCATTCAAATGCTCACCCTCGCGCTCACTGGCGGAATCGCTTCTGGAAAATCCACAGCTGTTCATCTTTTCCAAGAGTTCGTTCCGGACATCGTCGTCTTCGATTGCGATGCCTGCGTGAAAGCCCTGCTCGAGACCCCCGAAATCATCTCCAGCCTGACCGAACATTTCGGCAACGGGATCATGAATCCTGAAACGGGAAAAATCATCCGTGAGAAGCTTCGCTTGGAAGTCTTCGGCCATCCGGAACAACGCAGGATTTTGGAAAATATCCTCCACCCGCGGGTCCGTGAGGAATGTCTTGCCCTCAAGGAAAAATCCCTTATACAGGGGGCGCGGTGCTTCCTTGCCGATGTCCCGCTCCTTTTCGAAAACGGTTTCGATTTCGGCTACGATCAAGCGATCACCCTCGCCACAACCCGTGCCACCCAAGTCGCCAGACTCAAAGCCCGCAATGGCTGGAATGACGAACTGATCGAGTCCGTGCTCGCCGCCCAACTTCCCGTCGAAGAAAAAATTTCCCGTGCGGACATCGTCTTCTGGAACGACGGCCATCCCGATACCCTCAGAGCGCAAATCCAGCGCTTCTGCAAAATTTTTTCCCCGCTTTCCATGTCAGAATCTACCGAACCAACTTCCGCTGCCGCAGAAACCGAAGTGCCGGATACCCTCATCGATGTGATCCATGAGTCCCCGGCCCCGCAGGCTGATCAGACACCGGAGCAGGCGCCGCCAGCCAGAGAGGAGCGTGTGCCTTACCCGGTTCCGGAGAATATTCATCTCAATGAGTTCCGCCTCAAGCCCCTCGCCGAGCTCCAAAAAATCGCGGCGGATCTTCCCCGCAAAATCCAAGGCGGCCTCACCAAAACCCAGTTGATCTACGAAATCATCTGCTTCTACACGCTGAACGGCAGCAACGTCACTTGCGAGGGCGTCATTGAATTTGGAAAAGAACATTTCGCGATGATACGCGATCCGCAGCGCTCGTTCCGTCCCTCCCAAGACGATATCCACATCGGCGGGCCCGTTCTCAACGATGCCAAAATCCGCAACGGCCAACTCCTCAAAGTCAAGGTTCGCCAGCCCGTCCAGAGGGACAAATACCTCACCACCGCCGAGATCATCGAGATCGAGGGCGTCCCCGCCGCCGAGTGGGAAGAACCGAAGGATTTCGATAAACTCACTCCCATGTTCCCGGATGCCCGCATCCACCTGGAAGGCGAAGGCACCGAATACCTCGGTGTGCGCGTCATCGACCTCATCGCTCCACTCGGCAGAGGCCAGCGCGGTCTGATCGTCGCTCCTCCCCGCGGTGGAAAAACCATCTTACTCAAACAGATCGCCAAATCGATCAAAGCCAACAACCCGAATATCGAGCTGGTCATTCTCCTTCTCGACGAGCGACCCGAGGAAGTCACCGACTTCGAAGAAACCGTGAACTCGCCGGTTTACGCATCCACTTTTGATGAAACTCCCAAACGCCACGCCCAAGTCGCCGATCTCGTGATCGCGCGCGCCCAACGCATGGTCGAGCTCGGCAAACATGTGGTCCTCCTGTTAGATTCTCTGACCCGTCTCGCACGCGGCCACAACTCCGCCATGCAAGGCGGCCCCATCGGTTCAGGTGGCGTTTCTCCCATCGCTCTTCAAAAATCCCGCAAATTCTTCGGTACCGCCCGCAACATCGAAAACGGCGGCTCCCTCACCATTCTCGCCACCGCACTGGTCGAAACCGAATCCCGCCTCGATGATGTGGTCTTTGAGGAATTCAAAGGCACCGGCAACATGGAAGTCCGCCTCGATCGCGAACTTGCCGAGCGCCGCGTCTTCCCCGCCATTCACATCCCCCAATCCGGCACCCGCAACGACGACCGCCTCTACCACCCCGACGAGTTCCGCAAAGTCATCGATGTCCGCAAACAACTCGCCGCCCTCCCGATCGGCGATGCCTTGGTCACGCTGTTGGATAACCTGAAGCCCACCAAAACCAACGCCGAGTTTCTGCTCCGCGGGTTGCGGTAGCGGTACGGGGTCAAAAAAAACCAAGGCGCGCGCGCTTCACTCCCACATCTTCTCATCCCAAACTTGTTCTCTTTATGCTGCCCAAATGCATGACTAGCAGGAATGGCAGTTTATTTGATCCATGACATTTGCAAACGAGAGACCTGCTATAGGTCTAACTTCATGTCTAAACCTTCACATCTATTGAAATGCTTGCTTTGACAGGACCGTATAGATGAGTGGAAGCTGTGCCGCCCACCTGTTACCGGAATGAATTTTCGTCGAAGCCATCTCATTTGCCACTTGGCGCCTTTCACGCTGGCTGCCTGTGCCTTCACGGACACACGGAGCGTTACCCCGGAAATCCCGGCAGCATGGAAACATGCGGCAGCGTTTCCCACTGCATCCGCACAGCACGACCTGAGCCGCTGGTGGAAACACTTTGAAGATCCGACGCTTAACCGCGTCATTTCCAACGGACTCGCCAACAGCCCGGACATCGCATCGGCGGCGGCTCGCATCCGGGAAGCTCGCGCGCGCCGGAACGAAGAAGCCGCATCGCTACTCCCCTTTGTCGGCGGAGCTGCCGCATCAAATTCAAGTTGGCTGAAAACCCGCGGTTCATCGGAGGTTTCAGGGACCGCATATTCCGCGAATCTCAACGCATCGTGGGAAGTGGATTGGTTTGGAAAAAACCGCTCGCGGGTCGAAGCCGCGTCCGCCCAGATCGATGCGGCGGCGGAAAACTTCCATTCCGTCCAAGCCTCGCTGGCGGCAGAGATCGCCACCGCCTATACCAATCTCCGCGCCGATGAAACCCGGATGACGGTGCTTCGGAACATCGTCAAAAGCCGCGAGCAAACCGCCCAACTCGCAACCTGGCGACAACAGGCCGGTGAAACAGATTCACTCGAATCCAGCCAAGCGCTCAGCAGCCTCGAACAAGCGCGTGCCGGCATCCCCGCATTGGAACAGGCGATAGGTCAGGGAAAAAACCTGCTGTCATTGCTATGTGGTCGCACACCGGGTGCGCTTGATGCCGTTCTCAGCTCCGGCAAGCCCGCAATCCCTCATCCCGCAACCCGCCTCGCCATCGGCATTCCGGCGGATACGATCCGCCAGCGTCCGGACGTTCGCCTCGCCGGTTGGCAGCTGGTCGCGGCTGTGGCCGATATCCGCTCCGCCGAAGCCGAGCGACTTCCCTCGCTCAATCTAACAGGAAACCTCGGAGTGACGGCGCTCAGCGCTGGAAAAATATTTGATCCAAACACCACCGGAGCTGGCATAATTGCAGGGATCACTGGCCCGATTTTCGACGCCGGTCGCATTCGCTCGAAGATTGAGGCACTTGGCGAGGTCCGGGAGCAGGCCGTGCAAACCTACCGCTCCGCAGTTCTAACAGGACTCTCCGAGGTGGAAGATGCGCTCATCGCCTGCCGCCGCTCGGCTGAGCGTCTGGAAACACTTGAAAAAGCCACCCGTCTCGCCCGTGAGTCCGATCAACTCGCTCGGCAACGTTACGAGGCGGGTGAAATCGATTTTCTTGCCGTGCTCGATTCCCAGCGCACCTTGCTCGCTCTGGAAGACAGCCTCATTTCATCCCGCACGGACCGAACCACCGCTTACATCCGCCTCTATCAGGCGCTTGGCGGAGGATGGGCATCCGCATCCTAAAGACTCACAGACCCTTTATCCGTTTCCTCATGCAAAAACCAAAACCGAACGAAGATCTCGCTGCAATCGTCCGCGCAGGTGCGTCCAAACCCGTTCGCAAGCGCCTGATCATGCTGCTGTCCATTGCCCTCATTGGCGGTGGTGTCTGGTATGTTTCCAAACGTAACAGCGACGCAGATCACGGACCCGAATTCGTCACCGAGCCCGCGAAGCAGGGCCGCATTTCCCTGATTGTCACCGCTGCCGGTAATCTCGCACCCACCAACCAAGTCATCGTCGGCAGTGAACTTTCCGGCACGGTGGATGAAGTCTACGTGGATACCAACGACACGGTTAAAAAGAACCAGCCCCTCGCCAAGCTCGATACCTCCAAGCTTGAGCAGCAAACCGAACGAAGCCGCGCCTCGCGACTTTCCGCCAAGGCACGCGTCAGCCAAGCAGAAGCCACGCTCGCCGAGGGCAAGGCCTCTCTCGCCCGGCAAGAGGAGTTGCTCAAACTCAGCGATGGCAAAACCCCATCGAAGGCCACCATGGAAAACTCCCGTGCAACCGTGGCGCGCGCCGAGGCGGATTTGGAAAGCGCCAAGGCAGCCGTGGCAGGTGCCGAAGCGGATGTCCGTGCCTTTGAAAGCGATTTACAAAAGGCCATCATCTGCTCACCCGTGGATGGTGTGGTCTTGTCACGCTCGATCGAAGTGGGGCAAACGGTCGCCGCCTCATTTACCGCGCCCATCCTTTTCACGATCGCGGAGGACTTGAAAAAAATGGAATTGTTGGTCTCCGTCTCCGAGGCGGACATCGGCCGGGTCGAGGTCGGTCAGACCGCAACCTTCAGTGTCGATGCCTGGCCCACCCGCTCTTACACGGCGAGGGTGAAAAAAGTTGCGTTTGGATCCGCCAACAACAACACAACCAGCACGGGTGGATCTAACAACAATGGCAACAACTCAGCCGCCACCACAGGCATTGTGACCTACAGCACGGAGTTAGATGTCGCCAACGACGATCTCTCACTGCGTCCTGGCATGACAGCTTCGGTGGACATCGCCATCGTCGACAAAACCGATATCGTGACGGTTCCCAATTCATCACTGCGGTTTGATCCGGAAATCGCTGCCGCCATCAGCAAGCCGAAGAAAAACGACAAGACGATCGTCCAGACACTGATGCCAAGCCGCAGCCGCTGGCGCACTCCTCCGGCTCCCAAGCCCGGCGCGCGCACCGCCGAGCCTCATGTTTGGATCTTGAAGAACGGGAAACCCCAGCAAATCATCGTCAAAACCGGCATCACCGACGGATTGCAGACCGAAATCACCGATGATTCGATTTCCCAAGGTGCGCCGGTCATTGTCAGTATCAAGCCCACGGAAAAATCCGAATGACCACGGAGACTCTCATTCAACTGCGCGGCCTCACCAAAATCTACGGCACAGGAGAGGCGGCATTTCACGCCCTGCGCGGCGTGGATCTCGAAATCCGCCGTGGCGAGTTTCTTGCCGTGATGGGCCCCAGCGGATCCGGCAAATCCACGCTGATGAATCTGTTAGGTTGCCTGGATAGCCCGTCTTCCGGTTCCTATGACTTCAAAGGAATCAAGGTGGAAACTCTCAACAAGGACCAGCGCTCACTCATTCGACGCCATGCCCTGGGATTCATTTTCCAAGGCTTCAATCTGCTTGCCCGGACCTCGGCACTGGAAAATGTGGAGCTCCCGCTTTTGTATCGGGGTTATTCCCGCAAGGAGCGCCACGATCGCGCACGTGAGGCGCTCGCACGCGTTGGACTGGTGAACAAGGAGCGCAACACACCCGCCGAGCTCTCCGGCGGCCAGCAACAGCGGGTCGCCATCGCCCGCGCCATCGTCACCAACCCGGACACGCTCTTCGCCGATGAACCGACAGGAAATCTCGACTCAAAAACCACTCATGAGATCATGGAGCTGCTCGATCGCCTGAACTCGCAACAAGGTATTTCCATCATCATGGTCACCCATGAGGAGGATGTCGCCTCCCATGCAAAACGCGTCATTCATGTGATCGACGGTTTGATTTCCGAAGACTCAACCCACCCCACCTCCACGCACTGAGTTATGATTTTCAATGCGCTACTCATCGCCCTTCGTGAGATCCGACGCAACCTCATGCGTTCGTTTCTAACCGTGATCGGGATTGTGATCGGTGTTGCCGCCGTGGTGACAATGGTCACCCTCGGGCGTGGTGCGACGGCAAGCATCAAGGATCAAATTTCCAAGATGGGCAGCAACCTGCTGATCCTGCGTCCCGGTGAGGGCTGGGGCTCTTGGGGAGCACCGCAATTCACCATTCCCGATATGAACGCCATTCGCGATCAGATTCCGGGCATCTCCGGCATTGCTCCCTTCATCAGGACCAACGTGCCGGCTGTCTATCAGGAAAACAACCGGTCCACCGACGTGCAAGGCACGACCTCCAACTATTTCGGCATCGCCAACTGGAAGATCTCGCTGGGTCGCTTTTTCACCGAGGAGGAGGTAAATCAAGCCGCACCGGTCTGTGTGATCGGGGAAACGATACGAAGAGAACTTTTTGGAGAAGGAGTAGATCCCATCGGATGCAAGATACGCGCGAAGTCGATTTCATTTGAAGTCATCGGCGTCACCGCGCCAAAGGGACAAGGCGGCATGGCAGACGATCTGGATGACAATATCATTACGCCCTACACCACCGTCCAACTCCGACTTACCGGGCGGGGCAACGGACGAAATATCAACCAGATCATGATATCCGGAATGGACGGTTATCCCGGCGCTAACATCGTCGCTGACGTCAGCTCGCTGATGCGGGAGCGCCGCGGAATCCGCCCGAACGAGTCGGACAACTTCAACGTTTTCGATTCCCAACAACTCGCGGAGGTCATCAGTTCAAGCACTCAGGTGATGACCTCACTGTTAGGCTGGGTCGCCGGAGTGAGCCTGCTGGTCGGGGGCATCGGGATCATGAATATCATGCTGGTTTCCGTGACCGAGCGCACCCGCGAGATCGGTATCCGGCTCGCCATCGGCGCGCGCGCGCGCGAGGTGCTGCTGCAGTTTCTCGTGGAGGCGGTCACGCTGTCCTGCATTGGCGGTCTTGCGGGCATTGTCCTCGCCTACGGAATCTGTGTGATGTTTGTCAAAGAAGTGGGCGCACCGTTCATCTTTGATCCCAAGATCAATATCATCGCTTTCGTCTTTTCCGCAGCGATCGGTATCGCCTTCGGCTTCATGCCGGCGCGCCGCGCAGCAGGGCTAGATCCGATTGACGCGCTGCGGCACGAATGAATCCACCGTTGCTTCGCGATAGGGCCCGGAATTCCGACATCCTGCTCATTCCGTTTCAAGCACTTCAAAACCCAGCAACTACGCATTCATCGCTTTTGAGAAACGACGATCACATCAGGAATCATAAAAATGCAAATCCACTCGAATGTTGAGCCTGCATCGCAAGCCCTATAGACTGAATCTTTTTTTGGTTAAAAAATGCGATCGAGGAACTGTTCCAGCCCTTCGTTCTCTTCGTTATCTTCTGTAAAAAATATTTTCTTCACAGAAGGCAACAAAGGAAACGAAGGAGCTTCGCGCAGAGCTTTCGATTCAAGATCAACTGCGCGTGCACCCGAATATTGGGTCTATATCACAAGCCGTATGGACTGAATCTTTTTTTGGTTAAAAGGAGGAGATAGAGGAGTTGTTCCATCCCTTCGTTATCTTCGTTATCTTCTGTAAAATATTTTCTTCACAGAAGGAAACGAAGGAAACGAAGGAGCTCCGCACGAAGCTTTCGAATCAAGAACTGCTTGGAGATTTTTGGCGTGACATGGATGCGATAGAGTAGCTGTTCCAGCCCTTCGTTCTCTTCGTTACCTTATGTAAAAATTATTTTCTTCACAGAAGGCAACAAAGGAAACGAAGGAGCTTCGCACAGAACTTTCGATTCAAGATCTGTTTGGAGATTTTTGGCGTGTCATGGATGCGATCGAGGAGTTGTTCCATCCCTTCGTTCTCTTCGTTATCTTCTGTAAAATATTTTCTTCACAGAAGGAAACGAAGGAGCTCCGCGCGGTGCTTTCGATTCAAAATATGTTTGGAGATTTTTGGGGTGACATGGATGCGATAGAGGAGCTGTTCCAGCCCTTCGTTATCTTCGTTGCCTTCTGTAAAAAATATCTTCTTCGCAGCCCCGACTTCATTGGGGCGGAAAGATCACAACGGAAACGAAGGAGCTTCGCGCAGAGCTTTCGATTCAAGATCTGTTTTAGGCGCAGAATGCTCTAGCCTTTGAGAAACGGCGATCAAGGTCTGCCAAAAAATCAGGCCTCATTCCACTCGCCGAACTTACGGAATTTTTCGTAGCGTTGTTCGAGAAGTTTCTGCGTGCTGAGTGAACAAAGGTGATCGAGCTCTTTGGAGATATGCTCACGGAAAGAGACGGCGGTTGCTGCGTGATCATGATGGGCGCCACCGACGGGTTCGGGAATCACGCCATCGATGAGTCCGAGCTCCATTAGATCCGGTGCGACAAGTTTCATCGCCTCCGCGGCTTCCGGCGCATGTTTGCGGTGTTTCCAAAGAATGGCGGCACAACCTTCGGGAGAGATCACCGAGTAGTAGGCGTTTTCCATCATCAATACCCGATCCGCGACGCCGATTCCAAGCGCGCCACCTGAGCCGCCCTCGCCGATGACGATGGCAATGATGGGGGTTCTGAGCAGCATCATTTCGCGGAGGTTGAAGGCGATCGCCTCGGCGATGTTGCGTTCTTCCGCACCGATTCCCGGAAAGGCTCCCGGAGTGTCGATCAGGGCGATGACGGGCATGGAAAATTTCTCGGCAATCTTCATCAAGCGCAGAGCCTTGCGGTAACCCTCGGGATGGGCGGAGCCGAAGTTGCGTTTGAGATTTTCCTTCGTATCGCGACCTTTTTGGTGACCCAGCACGACACATTTGTGTCCGCCCAACATGGCGAATCCTGCGGGCATGGATGCGTCATCCCCGATGTGGCGGTCGCCATGCAGCTCGCTGAAATCCGTAAAAGCGAGCGAGACATAATCGAGCATAAAAGGCCTTTGGGTGTGACGGGCGATCTGGACGCGCTGCCACGGGGTGAGGTTTTGATAAATTGCCGCGCGGGTTTCCGCGAGTTTACTCTCCATCGTGGAGATTTCCGCCGATAAGTCGAGATTTTGAGCCGCCGATTTGGAGCGAAGTTTGTCGATCTCTTTTTCGAGTTCGGCGGCAGGTTTTTCAAAATCGAGGAGTTGCATGATGGGGAAAATTCAAATTTCGTTCGCGACACAGAAGTTCAACTGCCACGAGATTCAAGAAATCGCACAAATTATGCAAGTTCAACCTATAACGCTCACCATTTGGAATGCATGAGGACAACACGAGTCCATGGACCGTGTAAGGTAAGCGTCCTACGAAGCCCCTCTAGTCATAAACGTCGTAAGTCGCCAGCCTACGACGTTTATGACTATGACCAAAGAATTATCTACCTCTGCAGAGGTTATCGCTGCCTGCCTCTGCTCCGTCGGGGGTGACATCCTCAAGACCGAT
>CAMCBV010000041.1 GCA_945873125.1 Prosthecobacter debontii | reverse complement strand
TATCCTGTTCTGGCAACTACACGATCTGGACGGGGGAAGACGGCGGAGTGTTCAAGCTACCATTCGAACATCCGGCAGGCGTTCAAGGGTCATACGAACTCCTCCGCCGCTTCCTCCGAAAGGATAGCACGTTTTAATACACAAGGGTCATTTTGATTAAATGACCGTTATCTGATGAGATAATTTAAATCAAAGACATCCGAACACCCGATTTTTCAATCCCCAACTCACCTCCACAACTCTTCCTTGAAATTTAGTGTGTAAAGTTTGAAGTTTATCACCTCCATGTCCGACGAGCTTGACCTGTTCTCCCTTGCCCTCGCGCCCGAAAAACGCGTGGCGGAGCTGCGTCAACTCATCAATCACCACAACCAACTCTATTACACCCAAGCCGAGCCCGAAATCTCGGATGCGGATTACGACAAGCTTTTCCGCGAGTTGGAGGATTTGGAGAAAAAACATCCCGAACTCGCCGATCCAAATTCGCCCACCCAACGCGTCGGTTCAAAACCTCTCGATGGCTTTTCACAAATCACCCATCCCGTCCCGATGTTGAGTATCGATGACGTGTTTGAGCTCAAAGACTCGGAAACACCCGAAGCTGAACTCATCGCTTTTTACCGTCGCCTCCAAAAAAACCTCGGCCGCGAAAATATCGCCGTCACCCTTGAGCCAAAAATCGATGGCGTCGCCGTCTCCTTGTATTACGAAAACGGCAATTTAAAATACGCCGCCACCCGTGGTGACGGAACCAGTGGCGACGACGTCACCCAAAACGTCCGCACCATTCGTAACATTCCTCTCACACTTTCATCACAACCCACCGAACCCGAGATCATCTTTTCCCCACAGGCCGTCTTTTCCGACGGCCTCGCGGAAGAGCCCGCCGATTACAAAATCTCATCTCCCGCTAGCGGAGTTGACTTCGAATCCATCCTACCTTATGAAAACAGCTATGAACACCGATCAGAAAATGCCGCTATCCCCGCAGTATCTTCGCAAAGCTCGCCACAAAGCCTGGCTCGAAGGCTTCAAGAAGACTTCACAGGAAAAGATGGAGACAATGTGGCGCAACGGATCCGACGTGAAACCGAATCCATTCTTAAATGGGGAGCTGATACTGGTCGGATGCTCCGAGCAAAGGGCTTATTTAGCCTCGCAGAAGGCTGGAAAAAATTCGGAGGACAGTCCGAACACACCGTTTTCCTAGTCGAAAAATTCGAGCGCGTCGTAAAATTCACCCTCCCTCCCAATTTCGGAGCACAGGGTAGTATTCCTTACTTACGCAACATCGACGCCTGCAATCGCCTCTTCGGTGACGACATCTGGTTCCACGGCATCCTCGAAACCGAACAAGGCCCCGCCTTCGTCATTTCCCAACCCTACGTCGACGGCACCGAGCCGACCCTTGAAGAAGTCGCAAAATGGTTCACCGACCAAGGTTATATTTCTAACGGCCACAACCGCTGGCTCCACCCCATCACAGGAGTCGACATCGCCGACGCCCACACCGGAAACCTCATCAAATCCTCCGACGGCGAACTCATCCCCATCGACCTTCAAGTCATCAAGGAAAAATTCAAAATTCAAAATTCAAAATTCAAAATTCCTGAGATCCTTGAAATCCGTGGTGAAATTTTCATGCCGAACTCCGCCTTCGCTGCGATGAATGAAGAACGCGACGAAGCAGGCTTGCCAACTTTCGCCAATCCTCGCAACGCCACCGCCGGGACGATCAAACAGCTCGATCCAAAAATCGTCGCTCAACGTCCCCTTGCCTTTCTTGCTCACGGGCTCGGTGCCTACGATGGCGAAGACCTGAATTCCGAAACCGATTTCCATGCGTTGTTAGATCAGTTTTCCATTCCTCGAAACCAACCTGTCCGCATCGCCGAAAACCTCGATGAAATCCTCGCAGGCATCGCTTTTTACCGCGACCACCGCCACGAAATCGACCACGCCACTGATGGGGTTGTCGTGAAAGTCATCGACCGCTCCGAACGCGAGCAACTCGGCTTCACCTCCCGCGCTCCGCGCTGGGCTGCCGCTTATAAATTTCTCCCTGAACAACAGGAGACCACGCTTAAAGACATCTCCATCCAAGTTGGCCGCACCGGCGTTCTAACACCCGTCGCCGAACTCGAACCCGTGCTCATCTCGGGTTCCACGGTTTCCCGTGCCACCCTGCACAACCAAGATGAAATCAGCAAGAAAGGCATATACATCGGCGCCAAAGTCCTCGTCGAGAAAGCGGGTGAAATCATTCCTGCCATCGTCAAGGTCATCGATCCCGATCCATCAAAGAAACCCTTTTCGCTCTACGATTTCGTTGCTGGAAAATGCCCGTCATGCCACGCGCCTATCACACAGGAGGAAGGTTTCGTTGCATGGCGCTGCACGAATTTCGAATGCCCCGCACAAGCCGTCACTGCGATCTCCCACTTCTCCGCCCGCAAAGCCCTCGACATCGAAGGCCTCGGAGAAACCGTCGCCGAAGCCCTCGTCCGCCACGGCCACGCGAAAAGCCCGCTCGATCTCTTTTCCCTCACCGAAGAAACCCTGGCAAATCTCAATCTAGGAACCGAAGAAGCACCGCGTCGCTTTGGAGAAAAGAACTCCGCAAAAATCATCGCCGCCCTTGAAGCAGCCCGAACCAAGCCATTGAACAAATGGCTCTACGCCATGGGCATCCGCCAACTCGGAGAGTCCGCAGCGAAAGAACTTTCCCGACTCATTCTAGAGTTTAAGGATATCCCAAATAGTGTCACATTACACAAACTTGCAGAAAAAGGATTTAAAGATTCATGGGTGAAAAAATTCCCTGCAAATCCACAAAAAGAGAAGATCGATAAAGAGGAAAAAATACGACGGACCAACATAGCGAAAGAGTTTAGAGCTGATATCACGCTACTGGCGGAGGAATTAAAACCATTTGCAATTAGTTCTGAGCTTGGCGGAGTTACCGCTCAAAATACTTTAGAGTATTTCACTTCTGAAGCGGGTGAGCTACTTATGAAAAAGATGTCAGAATTAAATATCAATCCAATTTCTGACAATTACTCACCAATAGCACAAGAACGCACAACCAAAAAAAATCATAAGCGTACAGATGCAACTAACCGTCAGAAAAAAATTCTAACATTTTTTGGAATTCCGTTTTCGCCGAATATATCTACTGGTGCTGCCGGATGGGAAATAGCAACCATAATGGAGAATGAGGAAAACCGTGATAAATGGAGAAAATATCTCTTTCTTACCAAGGATTACGATTCGGAGTCATCTTCACTAGTGGCTTATGATCCTATTCAACTTTCTAACGTGTTGATTCCCGAAGATTGGAATCCTTCAGTTGAGAGACAGGGACTTTATGATGAGATTGTTGGACAAGAAATGTCTAATGGAGCGCCATATGACGATCCAGCTCCAGAAATCGATTTTGAGGGCTCAAGCTTCATCTTTACTGGAAAATTCAGTTTTGGAACTCGCGAGGCGTGTCAAGCTGCTGTGATAGAGAGAGGCGGCTTTGCACCCTCACAACAATCTGTATCACGAACCACTGATTACCTCATAATCGGTTCAGGTGGTAGTAACGCATGGAAGCGCGGCTCTTATGGCAACAAAATCCAATCAGCTATCCTCGCGAGAAGATCACATGGAACTCCAGCTATCATTTCGGAAGAAGAGTGGCTCAGACAATTATCCAAGTAACACAATATCTAGCTTAATCCAAGACTATCAGTATTTCTTAGTCATTTACTTCATCAACCTAAGCTCTGTGTTCCCTCTGTGACCTCTGCGTCTCTGCGGTGAAAATTTCCAAACCGTCTAACAATTACTCACCCAAACCCGCCGAAGCCCCGAAACTTCTCTTCACTGGAAAAACTTTCGTCATCACCGGCACACTCTCCCAAGATCGCGATCATTTCAAAACCATCATCGAGAACCATGGCGGCAAGGTTTCAGGCTCCGTCTCAAAAAAAACCGACTACGTCCTCGCCGGAGAATCCGCCGGCTCAAAACTCGACAAAGCCAAAGAACTCGGCGTCCAAATCCTAGACGAAGCCGCTTTCAATTCGATGCTTTAGGTCCATTTCTGAACCACAGAGACACAAAGGACACAGAGATTTCGTAAAATAATGCGAAACACTTTAAGCCCTGTTCCATAGCCTCTGTGTTCTCTGTGTCTCTGTGGTCAATTTCCATATTTCCAAGACGTGACAAATCCCCCCGAAGCGTTTTACTGGAGCGCATGTTGAATCAACTCCACCTCGATCGCTGGGCTGAAGTGCTCGTGAAACACGCCACCGATATCCAACCCGGCAAGATCGTTCGCATCAACGCCCAACCCAGCGCAGAGCGTTTGCTTGAAGCCGTTTATCGCAAAGTCCTAACCGCTGGTGGTTTACCCATGGTCAATTGCCGCCCTGAATTTTTAGGTGAAGCATTTTACGAACTCGCCAACGAACAACAACTCGATTGGGCCAGTCCTCTAGCCAAATTGGAAACCGAAATCATCGACGCATCCATCAACATCGGAGCGTCTAACAATTTGCGTGCTTTGGATAAATTCGATCCCAAAGTCACCCAACGCGCCGCGCGGGCGGATCGACCGAATCGTGAAATCTTTTTTCAACGCGCAGCCGTGGCCGATGATCCCTCCATCGATTCCACCCTCAAGCCGCTGCTGTGGACCACCACCCTTTTCCCAACCAACGCCTATGCCCAAGACGCGGGGATGAGTTTGAACGATTACTGCAACTTCGTCGTGCGCGCCTGCCAGCTAAATCAGGAAGACCCCGTCGCTTTCTGGCAGGAACTCGACCGCTGGCAATGCCAACTCGCAGAGCAACTCATGACCGGCAGCGAACTCCATTTCCAAACCCCTGCCGGAACGGACCTCAAAGTGAACATCGCCGGCGCCCGCTGGCTCTCCAGCCCAGGTCGCAAAAATTTTCCCGATGGCGAAGTTTACTCCGGCCCCAATCTCAACGCCGAAAACGGCGGAGCCGATGGTGTGGTATTTTTTGACAAACGCTGCGTCTACCAAGGTCACGCCGTCCGCAACGCGCGCATCGTCATGAAAAACGGCCGTGCCACGGATGTCACCGCTGACGAGGGACAGGATTTCCTCATCTCCATGCTCGATCAAGACGACGGCGCACGCCGTATCGGCGAGGTCGCATTTGGCACCAACCGCGCCATCGACCGCCCAACTGGGCAGATTCTCTTCGACGAAAAAATGGGCGGTTCCTTCCACCTTGCCTTCGGCTCCGGTTATCCGGAAACCGGAAACTGCAACAAAAGCGCCCTCCACTGGGATCTCATCGCAAGCCTAGGCGAAGGCTCAAAAGTGACCCTCAACGGCAAACCCTTCTGCATCGACGGACAATTCGTCACCATGCCGCCAGAGGTTACGTGGCTCTGATTATTGTTCCTGGTTCCTGGTTCCTGGTTCCTGGTTCCTGGTTCCTGGTTCCTGGTTCCTGGTTCCTAGTTCATAGTTCCTAGTTCATAGTTCCTAGTTCTTGGTTGGGCTCCGCGCCTAAACATTAGCGAACCAAGAACCACAAAGCCGAGCGAGCGCTAGCGAGCATTTACCCAACGACGAAGTCCTGACCGCTTGGACGGAGCGAAGCGTAGTCAAACCAAGAACCAGGAACCAGGAACCAGGAACCAGGAACCAGGAACCAAGAACCAAGAACCAAGAACCAAGAACTAGGAACTAAGAACCTCCCAGTCTTGACACTTCCCCAACCCTAGTGCATTTCCGCGCCATGTCTAAGCTTTCCATCCGCAACCTCGATGTCGCCTCCAAAGAAGTCCTCATGCGCGTTGACTTCAATGTCCCTCTGAAAGACGGACAAATCACTGATGACACCCGCATCCAAGCCGCGGTTCCTTCGATCAAACACCTTCTCAACGGCGGCGCGAAACTGGTTCTCTGCTCGCACATGGGCCGACCCGATGGCAAGGCCGATCCAAAATATTCTCTCGCACCCACCGCGAAACGTCTGGGTGAAATCCTCGGCCAGGAAGTGAAACTCGCTCCCGATTGCATCGGTGCCGAAGCCACCGAGCTCCGCAAAAACCTCCAAGCTGGCCAAGTGCTCGTCCTCGAAAACACCCGTTACCACGCGGAAGAAGAGGCCAACGATTCCACCTTCGCCAAAAACCTCGCAGGCAGTGCCGAGATCTTCGTCAACGACGCCTTCGGCACCGCCCACCGTGCTCACGCCTCCACGGAGGGAGTCACGAAATTCATTCCGTTTTCCGCCATGGGCTTCCTCATCGAGAGCGAACTCGAATACCTCGAGGTCAAACTCCAAAACCCCGAGCGTCCTTTCCTCGTCATCATGGGCGGATCGAAAGTTTCCGATAAAATCCAAGTGATCACCGCCCTCATGGAAAAAGCCGATGCCTTCCTCATCGGCGGTGCCATGGCCAACACCTTCCGTAAGGCCCAAGGCTACGAGACCGGCGATTCCCGCGTCGAAACCGACAAGCTCGAGCTCGCTCTCAGCATCCTTGAAAAAGCAAAAGCCAAAGGCGTCGATTTCCTCCTCCCTGCCGATACCCGCATCACCCAGGAATTCAAAGACGGCGCAACCACCAAGCTCTCTGGCGTTTACGGCCAAGGCGGCGGCGTAGAGAAAGGCTGGGAAGGCATCGACATCGGCGACGTCGCAATCCAAGAATTCGAAACCGAAATCGCCAAAGCCAAAACCATTATCTGGAACGGTCCAGTCGGTGTGTTCGAAATCGAAGCCTTCGCGAAAGGCACCCGCGCGATCGCGGAAGCCATGGCGAAATCCAATGCCACTACCATTGTAGGCGGTGGAGATTCCGTCACAGCCGTCAACAAGTTCGGCCTCGACGACAAAATGACTTTCATCTCGACCGGCGGCGGCGCATCCTTGGAACTCCTCGAAGGTAAAACCCTTCCGGGTGTGGCGGCACTCAGCGAAGCCTAATTCCTTAAACAAACTTTAATCCATAACGTTAAACATCACCATGTCACGCAAGCCCATCTTCGCAGCCAACTGGAAAATGAATAAGGGAGCCTCGGAAACCGAGGATTTCATCAAATCTTTCCTCTCCAAAACCCAAGGTCTCAACCTCCATGCGGATATCGTCATCGCGCCACCATTTCTTTCACTGCCGAAGCTCGCCGATCTCCTCCATCACTCCAATCCCGGCAAAAACGCCCACTCCATCCAGATTGCTGCACAGAACTGCTCACAGTTCGACTCCGGCGCCTACACCGGCGAAATCAGCGTTCTGATGCTTCGCGAATTTTTCGTGCACTACGTCATCATCGGCCATAGCGAGCGTCGCTCCATCTTTGGGGAAACCGATGCCATGATCAACGCCAAGATCAAGAAGGCCCGTCAGGCGAATCTCAAACCCATCTTCTGCATCGGGGAAACCCTTGCCGAACGCGAAGCCGGACAACTCGAATTCGTCCTCCGCACCCAAGTCACCGAAGGCCTCAAAGAAGTCTCTGAAAAAGACCTCTCCGACATCATCATCGCCTACGAACCCGTTTGGGCAATAGGCACCGGCGTCACCGCAACCTCCGATCAAGCTCAGGAGGCTCACGCCTTCGTCCGTTCCCTGATATCAGACCTCTACGGCTCCGAAGCCGCCGCCAAAATTCGCATCCAATACGGTGGTTCTGTCAAACCCGACAACGCTGCTGAACTCATGGCTTGCCCAGATATCGACGGCGCCCTCATCGGCGGTGCATCCCTCGACCCCCAGTCGTTCTTAGAAATCATCAAAAACGGCACGCAGGAGTAATTTCAAATCAGGAGCGTGGACATTCCTGTCCACTTAGCCATGGGCGGACAGAAATGTCCGCCCTCCTTATTTTTCCCCATTTGATTTTATATCAAATTCACTGATATTCCTATATCATGAATGATCTTCTCAAAAATCATTTAACCGATCTAGATAAAGACCTTTCAAACTCTTGGATCAATCTCAGCGAAAAAGTCCGCGAACTCGCAGACGATCTTAAAATCAAAGCCAAAGGCTCAGAATTCGCAGCAGAAGCCAATCATCTCTCGAAAGAAACCGCGCGAATCTGCGACCACGTCAGGAAACTCCACGCAGATATGATTGATCTCATCGAAAATATCGAAACCCACCTGCCTATGCCGGAACCGGATGTAACCACACCCGCCATTCTCGACGATTCCGAAGCCCTCAATCAGGAAATCATCCGTATCCAGCGAGAGAAACACGAGATGCGAAAGGACATCAAAGACATTCTCAAAGCTCTTTTCCTATGGGTAGATGATCCGAAGGAACGCCTTCGGGAAAAAATCTAAAAAAACAAAGATTAGGGAAACTTCTAAGTTTTCTTAGACCCGCGTGTCTCATAGGGTAGACCTATGAAATCCCTGCTATTCCTGTTGCTAACATGTGGCCTTTCACTCGCTGCTGATGCCCCTGCTATGAGAAAACAAGCTTCAGAGCTCGAAAAACAAGGAAATTGGAAAGAAGCCTACGAAGTCCGCGTGAAACTTCTCCGTGAAGTCAACGATGCAGAATCCGGCGACGATCTCGATAAAGCGCTCAACTCCCAACGCCAACTTCGCGAACACGATAAACTCGACGCCCTGTTAGATGAACTGACCGTAAGCAAAAAAGACAATCCACAGTTCATGGAGGCAGCTGGAAAAGCCTACCTTAACGGTCACGGTCATTACGGACAGCTTCTCGACAACATATTTAAACGCGGCGGTTTCGATGGCAGAGGAGAATACCGCCAAGTGTTCGAACAAGATCGTATCCGCGCCATGCAATGCTTCATGGAAGCCCTACGCACGGTCGAAAAAGGCGGTGCTGATGAAGTCGTAGTCCTTAACAGCCTCAAGCAAGCACTTCTCTATAACCGCACCGGCTCGAACTATCTCTGGCGGCTTTTCATTCTAACCGATATTTCCAAATCACCCGACTTCTCGGAAAAAATCGATGAAATCACCAGCGACGGTGCACCTGCTGATGCGGAAGGCAACCCCTCTTTGATCGACATCCCGGCATCCTGGCAAGCCGCCAAATCCGATGGCGAAAGATGGCGTTGGATCTTACAGGAAATCGCACGCATCGATCCTTTGCAAAAAAATCAGGGCGATTACGAATGGCTAACATTTTGCCAACAACACTACGACGTCGGTACCCTCGCCCGTTACTCATGGTGGAGCCAGCCCGATGTCAAAGAACGCAATGGCATCCTTCAGTCATCCACTCTCAAGGAAACCGAAACCATTGCCCGCCTCGCCAACGGTGTGAAACGTTTCACCCTTCGCGAGGATTACCAATTTATCCCGGGCCTGCGTGCACTCATGCGCAAGGATAAAGGATCAGCAGCTTGGCTAGCCGGTGACCAACTCGTCCAAATTTTCCTCAACCGCAGCCAATACCCGAAAGCCGTAGAAACCCTCAAAGAAGTCATCGAACTCCACGGCAACCAGGGCGAAACCCGCACCAATCTGCTCAAACAAATCACCGGTAATTGGAGCCGTTTCAATCAGACCCCCACCTACTACGCCGGTGATCCGGTCGCCGTTTCCTACACCTACCGAAATGCCAAGGAAACCTCACTCAAACTCAACAAGGTCAACGATGAACTGATCATGAAAGATCTCATCGAATACCTGAAGTCCGAACCCATCGAGATCGATTACAACAAAGTCAATTTTCACAACCTCGGTAACCGCCTGATCGATCAAGATCGCAAACGCTACGTCGGCGATGAAGTCCGCTCATGGAAGCAAGCGCTCGATCCAGCTACCAACCACGCCGATACCATCACCGACCTCGACCTAGGCAAACTCGCTCCGGGTTGCTACCTGTTAGAATCCAAACTCGAAGACGGCAACACCTCATGGATCACCATCTGGGTACGCGATCTCGTCATCCTCAAACGCGCTAACGGTGACAATGGCATCTTCTATCTCGTCAACGCCAAGGACGGCACTCCGGTCGTCGGCGAAATGGAATTCTTCGGCTACCAAACCATCTACCTCGATAAGCCCAAAGGCAAACGCCGCTTCGACATCAAAACCGAAAGTTTTCGTCAAAAAACCGATGAAACCGGCAAGCTCCAACTCAAAAATAAAAACTACGAAAATTTCCAATGGTATGTCATCGCCCGCTCCGGCGACCGCCGCGCCTACCTCTCCAACCAGCAGTTCAACTGGTATGACCACGGTGATCTAACAGACTACCAAGCCCAAAACACGATCGGTATCACAGACCGCCCCGTTTATCGTCCCGGTCAAACGGTTCATATGAAGATCTGGTCAGGCGAATCTCGTTACAATCTTACCGATGTTAGCACCTACGCGAACAAAACCGCCGACATCACAATCCATGACGGCAGAGGTGAAATCGTTTTCGAAAAATCCGGTATTCCGACGGATTCCTACGGTGGTGCGACCTTTGATTACAATCTCCCCGACGAAGCCACTCTCGGTGCTTACAATATCACCGTCACCGGCGGCGTTCCTCATGCGAACTTTTCCTTCCGTGTCGAGGAATACAAAAAAACCGAATACGAGGTCATCGTCGAAGCACCGAAAGAACCCATTGCCCTCGGCGAAAAATTCGATGTCACGGTTCTTGCAAAATATTACCACGGCGCACCCGTCTCCGAAGCCACAGTCAAAATCAAAGTGCAACGCGACTTTTTCAACAATCGCTGGTTCCCAACTGGTCCATGGGATTGGCTTTACGGTCCGGGTTATTGGTGGTGCTACTCCGAATCTCCTTGGTATCCCGGCTGGAGCAACTGGGGCTGTATCCGCCCTGCCCCTCCATGGTGGCAACACGGCCGCATGGGCGCACCCGAACTCGTCATTGAACAAACCTCACCTATCGGCGCCGATGGTAAAGTCAAAGTCACCATCGACAGCTCCATCGCAAAACTCGTCCATGGAGATCAGGACCATACCTACTCCATCACCGCGGAAGTCATCGACGCCTCACGCCGCACCATCGTAGGCAACGGTTTCGTCCTCGCAGCTCGCGAACCCTATGCCGTCACGGTTTGGTTAGATCGTGGTTACGCAAACGTCGGCGACAAAGTCACTGGTACGTTTGCCGCACGCACTCTCGATGGCAAAAAAGTCGAGGGCAAAGCCACCGCCATCCTCTACTCTTCCGAACTCAACAAGGCGGGAGAAATCGAAGAAAAAGAAATCGCCAAATGGACACCCGAAGGCGAAAACTGGACCTTCACCGCTTCCAAACCGGGTCAATACCGCGTCGCTGTCGAGTTCACCGATACCAAAGGCCGCAAACAAGAAGGAGCAACCATATTTTCTGTTAGAGGATCCGATGTGAAAGGCAATTTCCGCTACAACGATCTCGAACTCATCCCCGATAAAAAAGAATACCGACCCGGCGATACGGTGAAACTCTTGGTCAACGTCAACCAACCGAACTCTCGCGTCTGGCTTTTCATTCGCCCTTCCCAAGGCAAAGCCAGCGAAACCCAAATCATCTACATCAAAGGAAAATCCCAAGTCATTGAAATTCCCCTCTCCCTCGCCGACATGCCGAACTTTTTCATCGAAGGCGTCACGGTCGCGAAAGGACAAGTCCACACGGTCACTCGCGAAATCGTTCTTCCTCCGGAAAAACGCCAGCTCAACGTCGAGGTCAAACCAGCTAAAGACAAACTCAAACCTCGCGAGAAAACATCTCTAACTGTCCGCATCACCGATCACGAAGGTAAACCTTTCAAAGGCTCCACCGCGATCACGATCTACGACAAGTCCCTGGAATACATTTCCGGTGGATCGAATGTCAGTGAAATCGTTCCCTTCTTTTGGGACTGGAAACGCCACTACTATGGCCAAGGTATGCATCATTCCCAAAACCTCCACGGCTATCACCTTCAAAACCCGCAGGCACCTTTCATGCAGAATCTTGGAGTTTTCGGCCACATGGTTGGGAGATCCGGAAGAGCTCTCGGTTTGAGCAGTAAAAGAAAAGGCGGAGGAGATCATGTATTTTTTGCTATGGATGCTGTGGCCGAAGGAGGCGTTGGTGGAGCTCCCATGCCTGCTGCTTCAGCAAAAATGGAAGCGCAAGAAAGCGATCTACTCTCCGCAAATACCTTCGCAGATGGCGATGCCTCTGGTGGCGGAGCAGGTGCAGCACCCCAAGTCATGGTTCGCTCGGAGTTCGCCGATCTCCTGAAATGGGTCGGTTCCATTGAAACCAATGAAAACGGCGAGGCCACGATCGATCTCGAAATGCCAGACAACCTTACCACATGGAAAATCAAAACCTGGGCGATGGGCAAAGGCACCCGTGTCGGTGAAGGCTCAGCGGAAATTGTCACTAGCAAAGACCTCATCATCCGCCTCCAAGCTCCACGCTTCTTTGTCGAGAAAGACGAAGCCACGCTCAGTGCGATCGTTCACAACTACCATAAAGAAGCCAAAGAAGTGACAATCTCACTCGAGCTCGACGGTAAAAATCTAACAGCGGCAGATAACAAAACCCACAAGGTTTCCATCCCTTCCATGGGAGAAACCCGCATCGACTGGAACACCAAAGCCATCGCCGAAGGTGAAACCACGATCCGCATGAAAGCCATCGCCGCCGATGACTCGGATGCAATGGAAATGAAATTCCCCGTCTACGTCCACGGCATGCTGAAAACCGATTCTTTCAGCCGCGCGATCGCACCTGAGGACAAATCCACCAGCATCGATTTCAGCCTCCCCGCCGAGCGCCGACCCGCAGAAAGTAAACTCACGCTGAACTACTCCCCCAGCGTCGCCAGCGCGATGATCGATGCCTTGCCTTACCTTTCGAGCTACCCTTACGGTTGCACGGAACAAACCCTAAACCGTTTCGTACCCACCACGGTCGTTCATCACATCCTCAAAGACCTCGGCCACGACCTTGCTGCAATCAAAGATAAAAAGATCAACCTCAATCCCCAACAACTCGGCGATCCCAAGGAACGCGCCGCCCAATGGCAACCCAAACACCCAAACTGGAATCCTGTTTGGGATGAAAAAGAGGTCGCCAAAATGGAAGCCGCCGGCATCGCCAAACTCCGCGATCAACAAAATCCCGATGGCGGCTGGGGCTGGTTCTCCGCTTACGGCCATCAATCGTATGCACACACCACCGCCGTGGTCATGCACGGCCTGCTCCTCGCCCGCGACAACGGTGCGAAAGTCCCAGCCGATATGATCGAACGCGGCCTCGCATGGCTTTCCAAATACGAGGAAACCGAAGTCGATCATCTCATCCATTGGAAAAAACGTGATACAGACACCAAAGAGAAAGCCGATGCCACCGACGCTCTCGTCCGCCGCATCCTCGGTGAAGGCGCTAAAGATCATGCTAAAATGTTAGAGTTTCTCTATCGCGATAAGGTCGATCTCCCTATCTACGCCAAAGCACTGGTCGGACTCGAATTCCACCGTACCAAAGACAACGCAAAACGCGATGACCTGATCCGCAACATCCGTCAGTTTTTGAAAACCGATGCCGAAAACCAAACCGCTTATCTCGATTTAAAAAATGAAAACTATTGGTGGTATTGGTATGGCAGTGAATTCGAAGCCCAAGCCTGGTTCCTCAAACTCCTCTCCGCCGCAGAACCCAACAGCCCAGACACCCGCGGCTTGGTGAAATATCTCATCAACAACCGACGCAACGGCACTTACTGGTACTCCACCCGCGACACCGCTTACTGCATCGAAGCGATCGGCGATTTCCTCAAAGCGACAAAAGAAGGCGATCCTAACCTGAAAGTCGAAATCCTTCTCGATGGCAAAACCCTCAAAACCGTCGAGATCAACAAAGACAATCTCTTCACCTTCGATAACACCGCCATCGTCGCAGGCGACATCCTAACCACTGGCAAACACAACATCGAGATCCGTAAAAAAGGCGAAGGCCCGCTCTACGCGAATACCTACGTCGAATACTTCACCTTGGAAGATTTCATCACCAAGGCGGGACTCGAAGTCAAAGTTGACCGCACCTACCACAAACTCGTCCCCGATCAGAAAGTCATCGATGCCGTGAATTCCTCTGGCCAAGCCGTGGATCAAAAACGCTCGATCTATCAACGCATCGAGTTGAAAAGCGGCGACGAAATCAAGAGCGGCGATCTCATCGAAGTCACCCTGGGGATCGATAGCAAAAACGATTACGAATATCTCGTGTTCGAGGATTGGAAAGCCGCCGGCATGGAACCGGTCGATGTCCAATCCGGCTATAACCCGAATGGCCTCGGTGCCTACATGGAACTCCGCGATGAGAAAGTTTCCCTCTTCGTCCAATTCCTCCCACGCGGCAGACACAACCTCAGCTATCGTCTCCGCGCCGAGATCCCAGGAAAATTCAGTGCTCTACCTACCCACGGAGAAGCCATGTATGCCCCCGAACTCCGCGCCAACAGCGATGAAATGAAGTTCATGATTAAAGACTAACCGGAGAGCCGGTCTCCGATTGAAGCGCACGACTCCACCTGCCCCGACTCGTCGGGGGTCGCACTCTCCAATGACCCACCAACTTCACTGCCAGCGGCAGGATGCCTCCGCTCCTCGGGTAATAAAAAAGGCCACCTTTGGAAGGTGGCCTTTTAATAGATTGGATTGAGTTGGATCTTATTCACCCAACACACCGGGATTTCCATCACCTTCGCCGCCCTTAGGGCGCTTATCTGGACCGCCGGGGCCTTTTGGACCACCGCGTTTTTCATGATTTTCTCTCATGGCTTTTTTCATGGCCTCTTTTTCAGCTTCGTTGAGTTTACCATCACCGTCCTTATCAAACTGTTTCGTTTTATCCCCTATGAGATCTTTTTGAATGGCCTTTTTTTCATCCTCACTCAATTCACCGTCGCCATCCTTATCATATTTGGCGAGCAGCTCCTTTTTGCGAGCCTCATGTTTTTCCATGCGCTCTTTTTTGGCAGCCTCATGCTCCTCTTCGCTCAGTTTGCCATCGCCATCCTTGTCGAATTTTTCAAGCATCTCTTTTCTGTATGCTTCCTCCCTGCCTTTCATCGCTTCTTTGGCAGCGGCACGCTCTTCCTCATTGAGCTTGCCATCACCATCCTTGTCGAATTTTTGCATTATTTCAGGTGGAAGCGGGCGATCGGGATGTCTCGGTCCCTTCTGGCCCTCCGGTCTCTCCACACGATTATCCGGCCGGATCGGCTTTCTTTTTTCTTCTGCGTTGGCGACTCCCGCGAGACTGATCGCAGCTACAACAATGATTAATGGATTTGTTTTCATGACTTGGCAATTAGGTGTGAATGATTAGTAAGAATTCTCACCACGCCTATCAACCCAGACAATTTATCAAAGTTGCGTAAGTTATAAAAAAATTCATACACTCCTTGGAAAGCATGCGAGCTTAATCCAGCTATTTCATGAAAACTCGGTTTCAAAATCCCTGGCCACACAAAACCCATGGCTTGTCCGATATCCTTTGCTGGAAACTTGGAATCGGAGGTCGTGAAAAATCCCGTATTCCAGAAGCCCCCGATGATGGAGCACATCACATCGGGCTCGATCCGTCACAGATTGCCCGAATACCGGAGACAGGCTCAAGAATCACTTGGCTCGGCCATGCCTCATTTCTTATTCAAGGTGCCGGCAAATCCCTGCTGATCGATCCGGTTTTCTCTGACTATTGCTTTCCTTTGCCCTTCCCTTCGCTAAAAAGAAAAGTCGCTCCCCCGTGCCTGTTGTCGGAACTTCCTCATATCGATGCCATCCTGCTGACTCACAGTCACTACGACCATCTTGATCTCCAAACGCTTATTAAAATCGGAAAATCCACTCCGCTGTTCCTACCTTCGGGACATTCATCACTTTTGAAAAAATCCGGATTTTGTAACGTGACTGAAATCGCTTGGTGGGATTCACACGAACTGACAAGCGACATTCGTATCACTGCCGTTCCCGGACAACATTTCACAGCAAGAACATGGCTTGATCGTAACGCCGGCCATTGGTGCGGTTGGGTGATAGAGAACGCAAAAAAAACTTTATGGCACGCCGGAGACTCCGGATACTGCACGGCATTTTCAGAAATCGGAGAACGCTTCGGTGGTATCGATCTGGCCATGATCCCGATTGGCTCCTACCAGCCCAGAAGCATTATGCAGTCGATGCATATGAATCCGGACGAGGCGGTTCAGGCTTTCATTGATGCGAAGTGCCAACGTGCCATCGGCATGCATTGGGGCACATTCCGATTAACCGACGAACCGATGGGAGAACCACCCATTCTTTTGAAGCAGATGGTTCAAAAAAGATCCTTACCTGCCGATTGTTTCATAACAGGCAGTATCGGAGAAACCTGGGAAATCCGCTGATTATTTCAACAAATCCTCAAGTGTCGTTTCCCCGGGAGACCAATAGGCAATTGACTTCACTTTTCCACCTGAAATGGCAATCACTGTAACCTTGCCCACCTCTTCGGGAAATTTCGCGATCAGAGCGGCATCATCACCAAGAATGATACGGTGAGCGTATTTCTTCATCTTGGGGATCGCAAACATTCTGCCAATTCCCGGCATGCCATGAATGTTCGCCAAATAGGCGGCCTTGTGATTCGACAAGTAATCCTTACCCAGAGTCGTCAGGACGGCATTCGCTTTTTTACCCGTGTCCATGTCATGTGAGACGAGTAAATAACTCATGAGCTCCGGCTTGAACTCGTAGGCCACATCATACTGATCCTTTGCCTTGAATGACTCGATCTTTTGGTCATTGACATAAGCTTCTGCCGACAATGACGCGTTGCAACATAGGCTGATCAGAAGAACGGCCGCGCATTTGTTAATGAGATTGGTTTTCATTAGTGTGATAGTATTTTAATTCAATGATAATTAGAGTTTTTGTAACCTCGGTGGCGTTATATAGTGAACGTGTTATCTCGTAACTCACTTATGAAACTAATTCAAGCAATCCCCATTATATTTCTGACATTCACTCCTGCGCTGCTATCGGCTGCGACCTTGGAAGTGGATCAGGAAAAAAGCCGCATCCAAGTGGATGCCAAAGCGACGGGTCACAGTTTCACTGGGAAACTTGATAAATTCACAGCAACCGCAGAAGGCAATCCATCAACCGTCCAACCCAAAGCCTTTGATCTCGAGTGGAGTTTCAAGGACCTGAAAACCGACGATGACAAACGGGACAAGGAAATGCTCGCATGGCTCGGAGGCGGAAACCCGAAAGGAAAATTCAAGTTTGAAAAATCTTGGGTGGACGACAAGGGAATCCAACATGCCATGGGCACACTCACCATCAAAGGCGTTAAAAAAACCATCTCGTTTCCCTATAGCACCAAAAAAGAAGGCGACTGGGTCACGATCGACGGCAAGGCAGGCATGGATTACAAGGATTTCGGACTGCCTATCATCCGTGCCATGGCAGTGATGACCGTTGATCCTAAACTCACCGTTCGTTTCCACATCGTCGGTCAAATCAAATAAACCAAAACCGAGAATGACATCTGAATCATGGTGGCAAAGACGCAGCCAATGCGCAAAGACACTACTGACTGAGTGCTATGCCAACAGCATGGGACCGCTCAATAAAATAGAGCCACGACTTGGTGCCGCCCTGAAACACCTTCTTACCAGACCTGGTTCCATGGCGCGGGCCGTCGTTGCCTACATGGTTGGAATCGAAATGGGATTGCTTGAGGAAGGCGCGCGCGCGATCGCGTGTGGCATCGAATACTTGCATACCGCCTCGCTTGTTTTCGATGACCTTCCATCCATGGACGATGCCACTCACCGAAGGGGAGGTGAATGCGTCCACCTCGCGCACGGTGAATCGGCAGCTATCCTCGCTGCGTTAGCCATGATCAATCGCGGCTATGCATTGCTCTGGCAGGGAGTCGCTCTCGGTAACAGCGAGCGTAGAAAAGAAGCCTCGGAATGGATTTCCCAATGCCTCGGAACCGGCGGCGTTATCGGGGGGCAAGCACTTGATCTAAACAGTTGGGCCAGCTCCAAAGATACCGCGAGCGTGAGCAAAGTAGCTGCCATGAAAACCGCAGACCTTCTCCGCCTCAGCGTGGTCTTACCCGCCATCTTGGGAAAGGCAACCCGCCGTGAAATCCAAATGCTTGATCGCCTCGCGCTTTTCCGTGGTCTTGCTTACCAAGCAGCTGACGATCTCAAAGACGTTTTTCAAAATTCCATGACTTCCGGAAAAACCGGAGAAAGAGATCAAGCACTCGGTCGTCCTAATCTGGTGAAAACCGAAGGTACCGAAGGCGCGATCCGGCGTTTTCTGAGACTCAATGCGATCGCAGAGCGTTTACAGAAATCCATACCCGCCACATTCTGCCAATGGCAGATTCTCGATAAGCTTCGCGTCCCCTTGCCAGTGGACATGGAAGAACTCAAAATCCGTTTGGCGGTATAAATACGCATGAGTCTCTGGAGAATGATTTTCACCAACCTCCGCCGCCACCGTGTGCGGACGGCGATCGGCGCCATAGGGATCGCTCTCGGAGTCGCCACCATGCTCAGCGTGGTTGGCATCCTCGGCGGAGCTGTCAAAATGTTCGAGCGCATTCTTCGCAGCGATTCCGAAATGGTTGTTTTCGAGCGAAATGTTTCAGACCTTTTCTTTAGCAATGTGCCTGTTGGGTTGGCTGATGAACTGAATTCGCAAAAATTTGTCCGAGAGGCCAAGCCGGTTCTTTTCGCGATCATCGCTGCACCTGAACGCCCCGTTGTGACCTGTTTTGGAATCACTACAACGGATGGCCGCTTGAAAAAGGGCGAATGGCTGTTTGGAAAAATTTCGGACTTTCATGAAAACGGAAATGGCATCGTTCTCGGAGAACGCGCAGCGGATTTCCTCAACGCCGCTCTCGGCGACACGATTGAGCTAGGACAAGGTCAATACTCCGTTGCAGGAATCGTGCGCATGGAAAACGGCTTTGAAAACGGTGGAGTGTTCATGCCGCTCTTGACCTGCCAAAAGGCATTTCACAAAGAAGGTGTCTGCTCAGTGGTTACCGTGGCATTGGCGGAGGGTCATGAGGCGGCCGAGGTGAAACACTGGATGCGCACCAACCACCAAGGTCTCACCGCTCTGGAAAACGAGGAATTTAGCAACAGCTATTCCCAATTCAAGATCATGAAAATCACGGCATGGGTCGTTGGGGGGTGCGCCTTTCTGCTGGGCGGATTAAGTGTCACCAACACCATGATCCTATCTGTTTTCGGACGCATCAGGGAACTTGCCATCGCGCGTGTTTGTGGCTTCTCACGAGGCCAAATCGCCCGCATGATTTTCGGCGAATCCCTTGTCATTTCCGCCATCGGGATCCTTAGCGGCTGGCTACTCAGCATGGGGGTTCTGGCGGCACTTCGCGCCATTCCTACCTTACAAGGCTATGTCGAGCCGAGTATCGGCCTGACTGAACTTTTCGGAGCAAGTTCACTAGCCATCCTCACCGCCCTGATCGGAGCACTCTATCCAGCGTGGTATGCCGCAAAACTCAATCCCGCAGCCGCCCTTAGATTTGAATAAATCCCGGAAACCATGAACCCGTTTGTCAAAATCCATGATGCCTGGAAAAGCTTCGACCAAGGGCGGGTCGAGGTCCTTCGTGGAGTGAACCTTGAAGTCAACGAAGGTGAAATCGTCGCGCTTTGCGGCGCCTCTGGCTGTGGAAAATCCACTCTTCTCAACTGCATATCCGGCCTTGAGGAGATCGACCGAGGACATGTCTCCGTCTCCGGTCACGATGTCGTTAACGAGTCCGTCCGCGTGAATCTTCTGCGCAAACACATTGGCTACGTTTTCCAATTTCATCACCTCATGCAGGACCTTACCTTAGCGGAAAACTGCTATGTGCCGGTCATTGCAGTGGGTGGTGCTAGGCAAGAAGCCCTAGAACGAATGCAAGAACTCGCTGAGGCAACCGGCATGAGCCATCGACTCCACCAGAGAGTTCGCGAACTTTCCGGCGGAGAAAGACAAAGAGGAGCTCTGATCAGATCGCTGATGAATGATCCAAAACTCCTGTTGTGCGATGAGCCGACTGGCGCGCTTGACGAAAAAAACCGGGAAAAGGTTTTCGATCTATTATTGGATTTGGTCAGAAAAAACGGCCGCACTCTCATCCTCGCCACGCATGACCCCGAGTTGGCAGCACGCTGTGATCGCACGTTACGCATGAGGGATGGGAGAATTTGACGGAACCCAGCCCGGAAATGACCAAGAATCACCAACGCGAAGGAATTCATACTGCCGTGACTCATGCCCTAGCATGGCTAGTTGTGGGTAACTCAGTCGGACTCTTCTTATCCATCCTGCTTCTGTTTCCAAATCTCACCTTGGGCGAACTGACGTATGGGCGCTGGGTTCCGATTCATCTCAATGCGCAGCTCTATGGTTGGACAGCCCTACCCCTGATTGCATGGCTTTTCTCAGTGTATGAGATTCACAACAGTAAATCCGCCACATGGAGCAACCCCGCAGTCTGGGCATGGAGTGGCGCTTTGCTGATAGGATGCTTGTCTTGGCTATCGGGAACAGGCTCAGGTAAAATTTTTCTCGATTGGCGCCATGGGGCTCTCTGGGTTTTTGTCGCAGCAATGGTCATTCTCTGGCTCGTACTGGCGGCCGGATGGAGAAGCAGTGCGAGCCGCTGGAACCCATCGAGAAAATGGCTTTCGGGCATCACCATCATAGGACTGGCCTTCGTGCCGGTTTCCATGATCCTCGCAGCCTCACCCGCCGTCTATCCCCCAGTCGACCAAAGCACCGGTGGCCCGACCGGATCAAGTCTGTTAGGCTCAACGCTGATCGTGATCGCCATGATGCTATTCTTACCCAGAATCGCAGGACTACCGACAGAGCAGCGATCCTCACGGCTTACATGGATATTTTTTGGATTTTGCGGGATGACATTTTTCGTCACGGAAGCGATCGGTGGAACCCATTTTGACAGCTGGCAGATCGGTGCCATGCTCTGCCTAGTTCCATGGGCATGGTTGATTCCGAACCATTGGAAAAAATTCAAATGGCCCGAGGGAACGATCGCATGGAGATTTGCAGCGATAGGTTGGTGGGGAATTCTTGTCATTTCGGGCGTCACGATGTTTTTACCCGGCCTGCTGGATCATTTGAAATTCACTCAAGGATTGGTCGCGCACTCGCATCTCGCCATGGCCGGATTCACAACATCCTTCTGCGCACTACTCATCGTTGCGGTCTCCCAAAAAAAGCTGGGAGGAAAGATCACGATCCTTTTATGGAACGCTTCCGCACTCGGAATGATTCTGGTGCTAGCTTGGATGGGTTGGCGCGAAGGCAATGAATATTCATGGATGGTTTCCAATCCTGCATGGAGGCAGCTTGGGTTTTTTCTAAGAAGCATTTTCGGAGCGATTATGCTAACGACCTCGTTTTGTTGGTTCACTCAATGGATAAGAAAATGAATAAAAAACTTTTCATCAAAAGCTGGAGCCTATGCGTCGGATCCATGGATGCCATCACGGGTCTCTTGCTCGTTTTCATACCTAGCGTCGTTCTCAAACTGTTAGGAATCACAATCTTGGAAGAAACCTCGTGGGTTTTCCTGAGCTGGATGGGAGTTTTCATTACCGGCGTAGGACTCAGTTATATTTGGGCAATGGGAAACGCCCGCGAGGCCGAGTTGATTTGGAAAATCACAGCCATGATCCGTCTCATGGTGGCCGTGTTCCTCTCTTGGAAAATCGCCACCCATCACTTGCAACTCGCTTGGATCATCGTTGCGATATCCGATGCAGTCGTTGCCATAATTCAAATTCGGATCCTTCGCTTGGGTTGGTGGAGGGAGGTGAATCCATGAACCGATTAGCGATCAAAGCTGCGGCTCTCATCGCCGCGGTTTATGGATATTTCCTAATATTCGCTCAGTTCTCCTTCGTGGAACTCATTCGTGCAGGCGGTATGAATCACACGGAGGAAAAGATCATTCTCGGAGTGATGGCAGTTGGCGGGATCAGCTCCGGGTTTTTCGTCGCATGGCGGGAAGTTTCAATCCTTTGGTTGAAATCCGCACTCATGGTCGCTGCAATTACCTCAGCACTCGCCCCTTCCCTGTCACATATGCCGTTTGCGCTGCTTATAGGATTTCTAGCGGGAGCATCACTTGGGGTCGCGACCGTAAGTCTCGCCACGATGCTAAAAGATTGGTGTGGTTTGTTCTGGGTAGGTCTCGGAACAGGCCTTGGCTATGGCTTCTGCAACCTACCTTGGGTTTTTCAAGCCGACCCATCGCAACAAGCCTACATTGCATGCGGTCTGGCGGTGATCGGTTGGTTGATAACTCCTAAAGAAAAACAACAACAGGAACTCTCCGAGCGTTCAACTGAGCCCTCGCTTAACCTCTGGCGCATTATACTCACATTCACCGCACTGGTTTGGCTCGATTCAGCAGCATTTTTCATTATCCAACACGAATCGGAAATGAAGAGCGGAACTTGGGGAGCCGAACATCTGTGGAGAAACTCCGCCCTTCATTTCTTCTCCGCCATTCTCGCGGGTCTCTGGATGGCAAAAGGAAAGATCAAAGTCCTCCCCATCCTAGCATGGGCCGTTCTCGCAATCGCATCCCTGGCAGTGAATCATACGTCGACGCTTGCAGTTACCGGCTGGCTTTACCCGGTGGGCGTATCCATCTATTCCGTCGCTCTGATTGCATGGCCGGCATGGTTCAGCGGAGCAAAAATGAAAAATCAAATCAGCTGGAGAGCCGCGGCGCTATTCGGCATTGCCGGTTGGTTCGGCTCCGCTAACGGCATCGGAATGGCTCAATCGTTGGAAAATGTTCCCAACTGGTTCATCGTTGCTTCGGGTATAGCGGTCATTTCAAGCATTCTCCTAACAGATAAAAGATCATGGCGTATTGTCGCCATATTCGGAATTCTGATTTTCATATTTCAAATCGGAAACCTCCATGGAGATAAAATTTCAAAAAGCCCGATCGAACGCGGCAAGCAAGTTTACATCTCCGAGGGTTGCATCAACTGCCACTCCCAATACATACGACCCAACAGCGCCGACGAAATTCTCTGGGGAAAAGGACCTTCTTTGGAAGACACCACCGCACAAAAGCCAGTTCTGATTGGTAATCGCCGACACGGTCCTGATTTGTCGACCATCGGTATCCGCCGCTCATCAGCATGGTTGAAACAACATTTTATCGATCCACAAGCCTTCGCGTCAGGCTCACCCATGCCTTCCTACTCACATCTTTTTTCCGACGACCGGGGTGATGACCTCGTCGCCTATCTATCAAGCCTTGGAATGGAACAATATGGAGATCGGCTTAAGCAAATTGCCGCTTGGAAACCCAATGAAATGACAGTCGGAAATGATGGCAAAGACCGATTCTCCATACACTGTGCGGTTTGTCATGGCACCACAGGCCATGGCGATGGATCGATGGCAGGCCATTTTCAAAAACCTCCCGCCAATCTCGTCGAGGGTCCTTTCATATGGTCGGCCGAGGAAAATCACTCGGATGACAGACTGGCGAGAATCATCAAATTTGGCATTCCCGGAACGGATATGCCAGGACATGAAACCTTGTCCGATCAAGTCATCGCCACCTTGCGAGCCTATATACTGGACTTGAGAAAAGTTCAAAACGGGAAATAGTTCGCTTCGATTTCTTCTCTGAAGATGACGAGAATGAGTTGCCACCGCTCACAGTCATCGCTTTGATATTGGCGCACCGTGGAAATCAAAACCTCAAATCCTTCTCCCAGTAAATCCGTTGTCTTCTTCCGTAGGGGATTCAGCACGCTTTTGCTCTGGGGAATCGTTGCCACCATTTTCACCAGCATGCAGCCTCTCGCCTATGTTGGCTTGGTGATCGCTCTGGTGATCATTTCAACTCTTGAGTATTTTAAAATGCTCCACCTAGCCGATGTGAAATGCTTCCCACGTTTCGGCCTATTTCTCGCTCTCAGCTATTGCGGCCTTGCCTCCTACTACTTGCTCAACGGAGCCAAAGACATCCCACCTGCCCTCGATGCCTTTGCGATTTTTCTCACCGCCACAGGAGCTTTTACTCTCCAGCTCCGTTACACGATCAAAGGCACCGAGGCGCTTCTTGCCGTCGCAGTCAATTTGCTCGGTTTCGTTTACATCGCTTATTTCTTTAGCTTCGCCGCACGCATTTCCTTCGGCCTGCCCGGTATCGGTGCTGTCCCTGGCGCATACGTCCTACTCTGGTTGCTCGCGGTCACGAAATTCACCGACATGGGCGCCTACATCACCGGCTCTCTCATCGGGAAACACAAGATGATTCCCAAAGTCTCCCCCGCAAAAACCTGGGAGGGTTTTGTCGGCGCACTCTTCTTTGCCCAACTCGCCGGCTGTGGATTGTTCTGGCTCATGCCGGATCACCTCGACGCCCTTCACTCATGGAAACACGTGATCATTCTCGGTTTCCTCCTCGCACTCCTAGCCGTAATTGGCGACCTCGCGGAAAGTGTCTTGAAACGCTCTCTCAATGCCAAAGACTCCGGCAAAATCCTTCCCGGCATCGGCGGCGGCCTCGATCTTATCGACAGCATTTGCTTCACTGCCCCTGCCCTTTGGTTCTACCTCAAAGGCGTGATTCCTCTCTGCGTATGACCTCTGGAAAAAAACGTCGGGTCGTCATCTTGGGTTCAACCGGATCCATCGGTCTCTCCACCCTACGCGTCGCCGCACAACTCCCAAACGAAATCGAAATCGTCGGCCTCGCCGCTTGCTCCAGTGTCACCGAGCTCGCTAAACAAGCAATTGAAACAGGCGTTCGAAACGTTGCTATTTACGACGAAAACAAGGCCGAAGCCCTCCGTGCGTTGCTTCCAGCTTACGTCACAATCCACGTCGGTGCCGCCGGACTCAACGAACTCGCCCAACTCGAAGAAGCCGATATCGTCCTCATTTCCATCGTCGGCACAGCCGGCCTCCACCCCGCCCTCGCCGCCATTGATGCCGGAAAAGACCTCGCGATCGCCTCCAAGGAAATCCTGGTCATGGCCGGTGAAATCATCACCGCCCGCGCCGCCGAGAAGAACATCCGCATCCTTCCGGTCGACTCCGAACACAATGCGATCTTCCAATGCCTCGAAGGCCATCGTGGACCGGATACGGAAATTTCACGCCTCATCCTCACCGCATCCGGTGGACCTTTTCGCGATACCCCGGTGAGCGAGCTCTGGAACGTCACTCCAGAAATGGCGCTCAATCATCCCACTTGGAACATGGGGCCGAAAATCACCATCGACTCCGCCACCCTTTTCAACAAAGGCCTCGAAATGATCGAAGCCCGCTGGCTCTTCGGAATCGAGATGGATCGCATCGAAGCCATCATCCATCCTCAATCCATCATTCACTCCATGGTCGAGTTCACCGACGGCTCGGTCCTCGCCCAGCTTTCAAGGACCGACATGGGCTTCCCGATTCAATACGCCCTCACCTACCCGAACCGTATCACCGGCGCTCTCAAACCCCTGAACTTCGCCGAACTCTCCAAACTCGAATTCTTCGCCCCACGCACCGAAGATTTCCCCGCCCTCCAACTCGCTCGCCAAGCCGGCCTAACAGGTGGCACTCTGCCCGCAGTTTTCAATGCCGCCAACGAAGTCGCCGTCGATGCCTTCCGCTCCGGAAAAATCCGCTTCCCAGCCATTTGGGAAACGGTCGCCGCAGTGATGCGGTCACACGAATCAGTTCTCAAGCCGTCTCTTGAACAAATCCTCGCAGCCGATGCGCAAGCACGAGTCGCAGCTCTGGATCATCTCCTATCCGCAAAGCTATAACAGAGCTTTTACCCTAGCCCGCACCAAAGAATGGCAACTCTTTGACCTCGTTAAAGATCCCCAAGAAATGAAAAGCGTCCACGAAGACCCCGAATACGCCGAGATCTTTGTAACGATGAAAAATCGCTACCAAGAACTAAGAACCGAGTTCAACGTGCCGGAGGGCATGCCGAAATGAGCTGAAGCTTCACTTACTGACTCCCCCCCACTCCAGTCACATCCATGATCCAATCTTTGGCTGACAAAGACACTCAGGAGCTATTCAACCAGGAAAACAGTCGCCGCTTCAACTCCATCTCACGCGTCGCCCTGCGTAAACTCATCCAAATGAACCAAGCTGCGGCTCTCTACGATCTTGCCGTGCCTTCTGGAAATCGGATCGAAGCTTTAAAAGGAAACCTTGCGGGTTACCATTCGATCCGAATCAACGACCAATGGCGTATCATTTTCATTTGGACTGAACACGGTCCAACCGATGTTAAAATTTGTGATTATCATTGACGCACCCTTATAACGTTATACGTTATACCTATGAACCCACCTATCACTCCCGGCGAAATTCTATTAGAAGAATATCTCATTCCCATGGGCATTTCCCAAAACGCCATGGCTCGTGCCATCGGTGTTGCTCCGCGTGCAATTAACGAAATCATCCACGCCCGCCGATCCATCACTCCAACCATGTCCATCCGCTTCGGCGCATTCTTCGGACAATCACTCGAATTCTGGCACGGTATCCAGGTCGATTGCGACTTCCGCGCCCTAGCTAAAGATCAAAAAAAACTCACCGCTCACATCAAACCCGCGATGACCATCGCTCGTGCTTCTTGAAGATCCTCTACAACGAGTATTTTCTGTGAGTCGGGGAACTTATGCCCTCTCCTCCACTCACTCGCCCAACCAGCACATGCCTTCACCCGCAGCCGCACCGCCTTCACCCGCGCCTTGAGAAATGCTGTCTTCGACCTAGTCAAAGCCTTCGCCGAGGGAAACACCGCCGCCATCCTCTCACAGATCGAGCCGAATGATCCGGATGGAGCATCGTGGACCGCAGCACGTATTGAAAAATTGTTAGACAATTACTTCACCGAGCACACACGCATCCGTCTCGACCCCGAAGCCCGCGCCACCAAACACACTCGAATCACCGAAGAATCCCCACGCCGCTGGACCTACGAACAAATCCTCTGAAGTGGTCCCGCAAAACGGAGCCAGTGTTTTATTAAAACTTTGACTGGTCTGAGAGGGGCAAATTACCCCGAAATCAGACATATGAAACGAAAGAGAAGACATCTCACTGCCGAGTTCAAAGCCCGCGTCGCCACTGAAGCACTCAA
>CAMCBV010000040.1 GCA_945873125.1 Prosthecobacter debontii | reverse complement strand
TCATCTACACCTTCGTTGAACAAGTTAGAAGCCGTGGCGCAGATCCCTACGCCTACTTCGAGTGGGTGTTTGAGAAACTCATGCATCAGCCATCCCCAAGTGCGGAGCAAATCGATCAACTCCTGCCAACTGCATGGCTGCAAGCAATTGCACCAGAGCAAAATAGCGTAACCACCAGAGATACACTAATCTCTACCATCTCTACAAGAGCGGTTCTGTTGGGCGCTTACACAGTAACGAAAGGCTCAGGAGATGGTGGAATTGACATCCACTTATTTAAAGACGGGAAGAAAGGAATAGTTCAGTGTAAGCGTTATGGAAAGAAAGTTGGGCCGGCACCTGTTAGAGACTTATACGGAACGATGGTTGGAGGGAAGTTTGAGTTTGCGAAGATTGTATGTCCTGCGGGTTTTTCCGATAAAGCTTACGAATTTTCTATAGGCAAGAATATAGAACTTGTTGGTCTTAAAAGAATAATAAACCTAGTAAGAGAATCGGAGGGTGAACCAGCTAGAGATGGCAAAGACTAACGCCGCGCCAGTCTTCGACCTTCCGTTCAAAGATCATTGATCGAGCCGAAGTCCGGCGAGAAGAGCCGTTTGTAGGTTCTTGCGGCGTAGCCATCGGTCATGCCGGCGAGGTAGTCGCAGATGAGGCGCGCGCGGGTGGCCGGATCGGTGGCTTGTTGAATTTCGCTGACGGTGTCGTTGGGAAGGAGTTGGAAATCTTGGCCATCGATGGGCAGGCCGTGGATGTAACGGGTTTCTAGAATTTCCCAAAGTTTGCGCAACATGTAGGATCCTTTGTGCTCGAGTTGCTTGAGTTTTGGGGAAAGGAAAACCACGTCGTAGGCCAAGCGTTTGAAGAGGGAAGATTCGGCTTGGACGGTTGAATCGATGACCAGTCGATAGTGGTAGCGGTTGGTGGTGGAGGAGAGGAAATTGACGTCCGATTCGAGATGGGTGGAGGTGATGTATTTTCCGATACGTTTTCCGATGAACGGCTCCATGCGATTGGCGCGGATCGCTTGGATGAGATCGCCGATGGGTGTGTTTTCCGAGAAATCGATGTGTTTGGTTCTTGCCCAGTTTTCAATTTTTTCGATGGGAAGGAAACCGGCACGCACGCTGTCGGAAAGGTCATTGAGAGAGTAGGCGGTATCGTCAGCCCAATCCATGATTTGGCATTCGATGGATTTGAACGCATCGCGAGATTTGCCGGGGGTGTATTCAATGGGGAAGTCGTTTCCTCCCAGGCTCCAATCGAGAAAGCGGTATTGTTGATCGTAGATGAAATGATTCTTCGGAGGTGTTCCATCGGTGATGAGTTCCGACCAAAGGGTCTTATATTTCAGGATGCCGTCGAGAAAGGCACGTGAAGGTGACATGCCTTTGTGTTTGGCGGAAAAGATGCGCTCGGTGAGCAGACGCAGGGTTTGGGCATTTCCTTCAAAACCACCGTATTCACGATTCAGGTGGTTGAGGGTTTTTTCTCCCGCATGACCAAAGGGTGGATGGCCGAGATCGTGAGAGAGGCAGATGGCCTCGACGAGGTCGGGATCGATGAAGAAATGATCGGAGAGTGGGGAGTCAGGTTGGCGTAGGAGCCAGGTGCAGATGGATTTTCCGATTTGGGCAACCTCAAGCGAGTGGGTGAGTCGGGTGCGGTAGAAATCGTATTCACCGGACCAGAAGACTTGGGTTTTGTTTTGGAGGCGGCGAAAGGTCGTGGTGTGGAGAACCCGGTCGCGATCAATCTGAAAAGGGCTGCGATAATCTTCTTTGGTTGAGGTTTCCTCCAAGCGTTCGGTATCGAAGGAGTTGTAGAAGTCGTTTCGCATGGGGGATTGTGGGGAGTTTTGGAAAGTGGTTTCAAGGTCAGAGTTTTTTGATTCGACCAGTTGCAGAGTGGATCGGGATCTGCTACGAGTATATCGCATGGTAACGAAGCAGATGATCAGGGCGGCATCGGGGTGGTTGGAATTGGGGATGCCGGAGGATGCTCTGAATGAGATTCAAAACCTGCCAAAAGATCAATGGGGCGAGAAAATTGTATTGGAATTGAGACTGGCAGCCGAGATGGCGTTGGAAAGATGGATGGAGGCAGCTGAAACCGCCAAGCTGTTGTGCATGGGGGCGGTAGACGAACCAGATTTTTTTCTCAGTGCGGCGTTTTGCTTGCATGAACTGGGCGAGACCGAGGAAGCTCGCAAATGGTTGCTCCGTGGTCCGGATGTGCTTTCTGAGATGGCGGTATTTCATTACAACATGGCTTGCTATCTCTGGACGCTTGGCGAGAAAGAGCGCGCGCACAACCATCTCGCACAAGCGTTTGATATGGATGAAAGCTTCAAGGAAGCTGCGCGTCACGATAAGGATTTGGTGGGGATTGAATGGTGATTTGCAGAGTCTAAATCGCGCTTTGACAGCTTGTGGGTGTTTTGCGAGACTTACGTAATGCAGCCGATCCATTTTGAAGAATCTGTCGCCTCGATCATGAAGCGGGATCAGCGCTATGATGGACAAGCTTACTTTTTTCTTAAAGAGGCTTTGGATTTTACGCTCAAGAGATTCTCGGATGAATCATCCGGCCGAAACCGGCATGTGAGTGGAAAAGAACTGCTGGAGGGTTTTCGCGATTACTCACTGGAGCAATATGGGCCTATGGCCGCGACCTTGATGGATGAGTGGGGAATCAAGCACTCTCGTGATGTTGGTAACATGGTGTTTCGTTTGATCGAGGAGCAGGTGTTTGGAAAACAGGATTCCGATAAGCCTGAGGACTTCGAAGGATTATTTGATCTGGATCAGGCATTGCGGTCGCCGTTTCTAGCGGCTGGATCGCAGGCTCGTGTGGGAGTCTGATCTTGTGTAAAGACACCAAAAAGCTTGGTGCTTCGCTTCGCATGGTGTCCTGCCAATTTTTGGAATCAACTCCCCGGAGGCTCGGGTGTGATAGGAATTGTCGGCGAAGTCGGAGGAAGGGGTGGTGGGATGTTTGCTTTTGGAACTGCCATCCATTTTGGTGCCTTTGGGGTGCGATCCGAATTCCATGCAAGGAAAGTTAGTAAGATCGTCCCTGCGATACTTCCGAATCCACAGGTAAATGCCGCGACCATTCCAACAATGAATGGTGCCAGACCGATGATGATGACGAGCAGAGAGGATGGTTTGATTTCAAAATTCATCACTGCAAGGCGGAGTCGGGAGCGGGCGACGAGCAGTCCGAGCATGACGTAACAAACCACAACGATGACGGCGCAAATGTGGTAAAACGCGATGGCGTATGGCGACCAACTTGAAGTTTTCGCCATGTTCATCCAGATCGATCCACCTATCATGCTGATACCGCCGCCAGTAACTGCGGAAAAAAGAAGCAGGCAGAAGATCCCTAGCTTTGATGCTAGATTGGGGAACCCGGATGCTCCGATGGCAATGGCGGAAATGATGGCTGCGACAGAGATGACCGTTCCTGTATTGGCGAATTCATTGAACCACTCGATACCACCGATGAAGTAGCGGATGATCAAATAGGGAAGGAGTGATGTGAGGGTGAGCAAGCTGAGCAACCACAGGGTCAGGAATTTTCCAAATACGATCTGCCAGCGGTTGAGGGTGGTGAGGAGTAGCATCTCGTGATTTCCCTCTTCAATTTCCTGAGGCATGAGAAATAGCCCGGCAAGAGGCATGAGTATTCCACAAACACCCATCGTAACCCACCAGAATGGACCGATGTGATCTGGGTCCCAAACGAATATGGCGGCCATCGAGCCTCCGGATGAAATCTTGAACTGGAACTCGAAAAAGATCGCGACAATGGAAAAGAGATGAATGAAGAGAAAGGGATAAACAAAACTGGAGCGACGAAGGCTTTGACGCAGTTCCTTGACCTGCATCGGTCCGAACCGATCGGATAGATCCGTGTAGCTTCTTTGACTCACCGGTTTGATTCAGGGAAGTATGTCGGAATAGACTCCGGGATCACTGCCCGGAATTTCGATGGCCCCACAGTTTTTTTCATAAAATTCGCGAGGTCCAACGCCGCCGATGATGCCGTAAGCGTAGCCCATATCGCGAAGCGACTCGAGAGCTTTGAAAAGAAGCGCTTTTCCTAGCCCGTTACCGCGTGCGGATTCGATAACTCCCGTGGGGCCGAAAAATCCTCGTTGGGTGGTTTCGTAGCAGGAGAAGCCGATGATTTCCTTGTTGCGGGTGGCAATCCAGCAGGAGACGGGTTGGCGTGTGATGGCGACTTCGACTTCACTTGCCCATTTTTCTGAAAAGTTCTGCCGAGCAAATGCTGCTACGGTATGTTTCTCAAAGGCTCTTGCACGACGCAGGGTAATGCCTTGGCCGTGTATTTTTGAATATAAATCTGCGCTATTGTGCAGATCGTAGAGTCGCACGAGCATGTCTATCATGGCTGTATGAAAGAGGTTATTGCCTTACAGGTGAAGCGTGGAATTTTAATATTTCTTGCTTCCCATCAAAAGGGGCTTGGGGTAGCTCGGGGTATGCGTAAAAGGTTATTTCCCCTCGTTGTTTTAATTTTAGTGCAACAGTGCCTTTTTGCTCAGAAGAAAAAGCAGTCCAATGATGGCTGGTTTAGTAAAATGGATGTGGGGCCAGCATGGATGAACACCTTTGCTGATTACTATGGTAATGCGAAGCGCACCGCTGTCTTGAAAGGAATTTCCCTAGATCTTGGAGAAGGCTGGCGTGGATTGTTCGATACTGAAACTTTGCAACTCGTCAGAGTGTCCCAAGAAACGATTGAGTGGGGCGCGACACCATGGACGGGTGCACACGGTACGCTCATTACCATGGGAAACAAAACTCCGTTGCAAATCACCGCAAAGGGTTCCGGTTGGGCAGATGCGGATGGGTCATTTGAAGATAAGCGCAGCATCAAAGGTTTCGGAAACATGCCACATGCGGTGTATACGGGTTATTACCGCCATGGTCGTGAAGTCGTTCTTGAATACACAGTCAATGGATCAACTGTGTTAGATCATTTCACGAGGGAAAGCGCTATCGTCACGCGTTCCCTAAAAATTTCAGCTCATGATAAACCGCTGACCTTGTCGGTCGCTGATGCAACAGGTGACTTTCAAATCGCTGCTGATGGCAAATCTGCAAAGTCCGCTGATGGATTAGAAGTTATCGCATCTGCTGGTGTGAAATGGGTTGTCGAGCCCGCTAACTCGAAGCGATTACTCGCTCAAATTCCCGCTGCAAAAACCGAAGCCACTGTGCAGATCGCTTTTGCAAGAGGTGCGGTGCCGACTTTGGCGAAAGCACCCGATTTCAAGAAACTCACCTCGGGTGGGCCGGGTATCTGGCAAGAGGTCATCACCACCGCAGGAGTTGTTTCTGATAAAAAGGACAGCAGCTATGTGACTGATGTCCTAACTCTTCCTGAAAATAACCCATGGGGTGCGAATCTTCGATTTGGTGGCTTCGATTTCATCGATGAAGACAGCGCTGCCCTTTCCTCATGGAACGGCGATGTATGGATCGTTAAAGGACTCAAAGGTGATTGGAAAGAACTCAAATGGCAGCGTATCGCTTCGGGCTTGTTTGAGCCGCTCGGATTGAAAGTCGTCAAAGGTGAAATCTATGTGAACGGTCGCGATCAGATCACCAAGCTCATCGATCTCAACAAGGATGGCGAAATCGATTATTACAAAACCTTCAATCGTGATGTGTATATCTCACAGAACTTTCACGAATTCGCTTTTGAACTTCAAACCGACAAAGAAGGAAATTTCTATTTCTCCAAAGGTGGGCCTGTTAGATCTGGTGGTCGTAACTTCGAACAAATCTTACCGCACCACGGGATCGTTGCGAAAATTTCGCCTGATGGAAAAAAATTCGAAGTGGTCGCCACGGGCTTGCGTGCACCGGGTGGACTCAGTGTCGGCCCCGAAGGGCAAATTACAACGGGTGAGAATGAAGGTACTTGGCAGCCATGTTGCAAAATCAATTACGTCGCGGCTAAGAACGCACCTGCGTTTTTCGGAACAGAGCCAACGCGTCAAAGTCTAGCTAATGCTGCTTATACAGCACCTTTGGTTTATCTTCCGATGGATGTGGATAACTCAGGCGGTTCACAGTTATGGGTGCCTGATTTCGCTAAATTTGGTCTTAAGACAGGTGAGTTGATTCATTTGTCTTATGGCAAGTCTTCCGTGTATCGCGTGTTGCCGGTTGAGAAAGATGGCAAAATGCAGGGCGGGGTGGTTAAACTGCCGATTACTCTGCAATCGTCCGCGATGCGTGCACGCTTCCACCAAGATGGCTCGATGTATGTGTTGGGCTTCCGTGGTTGGCAGACCAACGCTCCAACCCATTGTGCGTTTCAACGCGTGCGGTACAATCCAGAAGTCGGCATCAATCTTCCTGAGAAACTCGAATACACCGATACTGGCGTGAAAATTCATTTCTCCACCAAGCTGGATGCTGAGCTCGCTAACGATAAAACCAGCTACTCAGGCGAACGTTGGGATTATGTCCGCGGACCACAATATGGTTCCGGTGAATTCTCGGTCGATACCCCAGATCAAGTCGCTTTAGAGAAAGCTTTGGCATCGGAATCAAAAAATCACAAAATGCGTGATAAAATCACCATCAGCTCAGCCAAGCTTTCAGCAGATGGTAAAGCGGTGGAATTGGTGATCGATGGCATGAAGCCTTCAATGTCGCTCAAAGTCGCCTACGATCTGGAAAATGCAGATGGCGATGTCATGATCGGAGACATCCACGCCACGGTTTACGGCAAATAGATTTATGAGATATCTCATTCGTTTTCTAGCAGGGGCTGCATGGGTTGGCCTGGCGCAAGCGGAACTCATTGCCACATTTTCCCAACAAGGCGAACCAAGCGATAAACGGTTAGATCGGATTGTTGCATTGTCGGTCCCAGCGGGTCAGGTGGCGACTCCGTTTTTGAAGCCCGAAAAATTCGAAACTGAGTGGATAGGTAATTTAAAAATCGAGCAGAGACGCAGGCTCATTTTTTCCTTCGAAGGTCAGGGAGCAAAAATCGAACTCTCGATCAATGGTGAAGTGGTGCTTACCGAAGCGGGAAAATTCGGAGCCACAAAATCGGCGCGCTTGAGGCTCAATCCAGGTCTGCATACCTTGTCGGTGAAATTCCAAAGCTCCGATGACGGGGCGGGAGAAATTCGTTTGTATTGGGAAGAGGAAGGCATGGCGCGCCAGACGATTCCTCCCAGTGCTTATGAAGTGACCGCAGATGAACCAGCTACGGCGGGTGACATGAAACGTCATGGCCGCAAGGTGTTTGCCGAACAAAACTGCGCAAAGTGCCATGCGCCTGAAAATGGGTTCGGTGCGACCCCGATGCCAGAGTTATTAGAAATCGCGCCCATCCTCGCTGGTATCGGGGACAGGGTAACGGAGGAGTGGTTGATGAAATGGATCGCCGATCCCAAGGCGATGAAGCCCAATACCAAAATGCCTCACATGGTCGATCCATCGACGCCTCAAGGACTTCAACAAGCGGCCGATCTCGCGGCTTATCTGGTATCCACTGCCACGAAAAAAGATCTCAAGCCATCCAACCCGGATCCGGCTCTCGTAAAAGCCGGTGGTGTGGTGTTTCATGAACTCGGCTGCGTCGCGTGTCATGATCCTGCGGGAGAGAAAACAATCGATGACTCCAACCGCATTCCTCTCAACAACGTTGCTTCGAAATATCTTCCTGATCAATTGATGGCATTTTTGAAAAAGCCGGAAGCGTTTCATCCTTATACTTCTATGCCGAATTTCAAGTTGTCGGATGATGAAGCGAAATCCCTCGCAGCATTTCTTGAGGCGGATTCATCAGGTAAAGAAACCAAACTCAGTTACGCATTCCCGAAAGGCGACGCCACACGCGGAGCGGCCGTCTCCGAGAGTTTGCAATGCGGAACCTGCCACCCCGGGATGCCAGGTGGTGTTTCCAAGGCGGCTTCACTCGACGGAATCTTTAAAATCGATTGGGCAAAAAAAGGCTGTATTTCCAGTGAGAAGAAACAGGAAAAATTACCCAAACCAAACCTCAGTCCCAAACAGTTGGAAGCCTTGCTTGCTTTTTCAAAATCGGGTCATACACCTCTGACAAAAGACAACTACGCCGAATTTGCTAGTCGCCAGATCGATGCAAAACGCTGCACCTCGTGTCATGCGTTAGATGAACAGCCTGCTTTGCTAAGCTCAATCCATGGCTCCACCGCAACACTCGCGGCACATGTCAAAGGCTTGGATGAACGGGTCGATCAATCACGCCCGCAACTGACCTTCATCGGCGAAATGCTGCATACCAGTTACATCGAGGAGGTTCTAACTGGAACCGTCAAAGAACGCGCAAGACCATGGCTCGGTATGCGAATGCCGGCTTTCAACGCCCATGCAAAACCTTTTGCCGAAGGCTTATCTCGACTCCATGGCTTCAGTCCAAGCGAGCCGGAGAAAATGAAAACCGATCCTGAACTGGTAAAAATAGGCAGTTTATTGGCCGGCTCCGATGGTTTTGGTTGCAATACTTGTCACGGGATCGGTGACATCAAACCCACCGCTGCATTCGAAGTCGGTGCAGTCAATTTCGCACAAATTTCCGAACGCTTGCGTGAAGGCTATTATTACCGCTGGATGGATCATCCCGCTGCCGTTATGCCAGGTAACAAGATGCCAAAGTATGCGGAGGGCAATCAATCACAACGCACAGACGTCCTTGATGGTGATGCGTCCAAACAGTATGAGGCGATCTGGAATTGGATTCATGAGCAGTGAAAGCAGCGCGATTTTTTAACGAGCTATTTTATAGTGGCGAAGCCGTATTGGCTTAGATTGAATGAAATGGAGTCAAAAACGTCAGGACGCTCTCGCCGTATAGTAACGCATGGAATGGAGAGTGAAAGGTTAGATCATTCAGGTATTTTCTCTACAAGGAGGGAAGTGGTGACTCTTCTCTCCTTTTCCTCATCCCTCCCTTTAATGAAAAGCCTGAAATCCTCGGAACCTATGTATAAAAAAAGCCCCAACTTTTTTAAGAGTTGGGGCTGATTTGTGATGTGATTGGATATTAGAGAGATTCGTTGACGAGTTTCTCAAGTTTCACGATGTCTGCGGCGAAGTTACGAATGCCCTGAGCTGTTTTCTCGGTAGCCATGGCGTCTTCGTTGAACATTAGGCGGAAGGTTTTTTCATCGAGTGAAATTTTTTCAACGGGATCGCTCTGAGCGGATGCGGCGGTGAGTTTAGGCTCGATGGTTTCTTCCGATGCGGCGAGCTCTGCAAGCAGGCCTGGAGAGATGGTGAGGAGATCACAGCCTGCAAGGGCGATGATTTCGCCTTTGTTGCGGAATGAGGCTCCCATGACTTCGGTTTTGTAGCCGAATTTTTTGTAGTAGTTATAGATCGCCTTGACGGAAATGACGCCCGGATCCTCATCGCCTTGATAATCTTTGCCGGTGCTGGCCTTGTGCCAATCGAGAATGCGACCGACAAATGGGGAGATGAGCTGAACCTTTGCCTCGGCACAAGCCACGGCTTGGGCGAAGGAGAAGAGGAGGGTGAGGTTGCAGTGGATGCCTTGTTTTTCGAGGATTTCTGCCGCTTTGATGCCTTCCCATGTGGAGGCGATTTTGATCAGGACACGGTCACGGGAGATGCCCTCTTTTTCGTAAGCGGCGATCAGTTGCAGGGCTTTATCAACCGTGCCTTGGGTGTCGAAGGAGAGACGTGCATCAACTTCGGTGGAGACGCGACCCGGAACGATTTTGAGAATTTCCAATCCAAACAAAATAAGAATACGATCCAAGATGGCATCCGTGAGTGCTTGCCCGGAAAGTCCGCTGCCTTTGAATTCATGGATTGCCTGATCAATGAGCGGGCGATACTCGGCTTTGGTGGCAGCTTGAAGTATGAGTGATGGGTTGGTGGTGGCGTCCTGAGGTTTGAATGCTTTCATAGCCTCGAAATCGCCGGTATCGGCGACGACGGTGGTGAGTTTCTTAAGTTGGTCGAGTTGTGTCATGTCGGGATGGTTCTAGTATAGGTTAGGATGGTGTTGAATGCTAATTTTCGGGTTCGATACCGGAAGAGGATGAAAATTTGATGAGGTAAGGGTGAAAGTGATTTGCGAGAAGGATTCCCACGAAAGAACCGAAGAAATCAGCCAGCCAATCGTAAACGTCATTGCCTGAGCGGCCTGGGGTGAAAGTTTGGTGATACTCGTCGATCAGGCCAAAGATAGCGAAAAAGACGATGGGAGATAGGTAACGGGTCAGTAATGAGGATCGAGTGCTATGTTTTAGCAGTATCCAAGTGCTCAGAATGATTCCGCCGCCGAAGAAATAGCCGAAGTGAGCAATTTTATCGAAGTGGGGAATTTGAGGACCCTCTTCAGGTGAAACTTTGGAAGAAGATGAGAGCACCCAAAGTAGGGTCATCCACAATACAAACAAGGCAAGCCAGAGTCTTGGCTTTGTGACCATGAGGAAAAAGTGTTTCAAGGCTGCGTCCAATGAAAGATGGGTTATGGTTTTTTCATTTCATCTTCTAGGCGCTCCGCCAACCACTGCTTCATCATGGACTGGTAATTGAGGTAGCGTGAGCGCGCGATGCGCTTGATGCGTGAAAGCATGCGCGGATCGAAGCGTAGCGTGATGGTGGTGGATTCACGGACATGTGCTTCATGGATGGAACTGCTCATGAGTTTCGAGTCGAGTTCATGCTCTTGCCAGAAAGCATTTTCCGCCGAGTCGTCTTCGAAGTCTGGAAGCTCGTTCCAAGAGGTAAGTGTTTTCATCGTATTAGCGGGTTTCGTTGTAATTACGGTCGTAGAATCGGCGTTCCGCATCGCTCATTTCCCTTGAGGTAATGACGCGAGCCACTTTGCCATCTGTGGTGAATCCGATGAACAGATGTCGATCTGTAACCGTGCGGCCAAGGGCGTAATATCTGGAAGCTCCGTCATTGCGGTCGTTGTCGGGCAGAAACCGGATGCCAAAGGGATCTTCGAGTATTTCCTCGAGTTCCCCAGGTTTGATGAACTTCAAATCGAAGGGGGCATTGATGAGATCGAGTTCCATGATTTTTTCAGTTTGAGTTACCAGCTGGTTTTCAAGATTCCATTTATTATGTCAATATCCTGAGGTGAGGAAGAATTTTGTCCAGCGCGGCTTGCGGGCTGATATGATGGAGTTCCTGAAGGCCTTCAGGCTTTCCGTGTTCGATGAACGCATCGGGCCAACCGATACGCTCTACTTTGGTTGTGATACCTGCATCGTTAAGGTGCTCGATGCAGGCTGCGCCGAAGCCGTTCATGAGCACGTGATCCTCGAAAGTGCAGATGACCTTCGCATGGCGAGCTACTTTTTCGAGGAGATTGGTATCAAGCGGTTTGATAAAGCGCGGGTTGACTAGGGAAACTGAGTAGCCCTGTTTTTCGAGTAGATCCTTGGTCCGGACAGCGATGTCAAAAAACGTGCCGAGCCCGATCAGTGCGACATCGGTTCCCTCCTGAATGATCTCGCCTTTTCCGAGTTCGATGGGGGCGATAGCTTGATCGACGGGAGTTCCACTGATAATGCCACGGGGGTAGCGGATGGCGGTCGGTCCCTGATCGTAAGCGGCCATCCACTTCAGCATGGAAACGAATTCGGCTTCGTTTTTTGGCTGCATGTGAATGATGTTAGGTATGTGGCGAAGGTAGCCAATGTCAAAGAGGCCGTGATGGGTTGGTCCATCGTCGCCCGAAAGACCTCCGCGATCCATGCAAAGCCGAACGGGAAGGTTTTGAAGCGCGATATCATGAATGATCATGTCATAGGCGCGTTGCATGAAAGTGGAGTAGATCGCGAGGAAAGGACGTATGCCCTCCGTGGCGAGACCGGCTGCGAAAAGCGCGGCGTGTTCTTCGGCAATACCGACATCGTAATAACGGTCGGGCAGGGTGTTTTTGAAGATATCCAATTTGGTTCCGCCCGGCATGGCCGCAGTGATGGCAACAATTTTCGGATCATCGATTGCAAGGTCGGTGACCGTTTTACCGAAAATTTCCGAGCAGGTCGGAGTTGCAACGGTATCGGTCGATCCGTCCTCGACTTTATAAGCACCCAGGCCATGGAATTTTCCGGGATTATCGAGAGCTGGCTGATAGCCCCTGCCTTTTTCTGTAATGATATGCAGGATGACCGGCTCATTGAGGGTTTTGAGATGCTCAAATGTTTTGATCAGCAATGGAATATTGTGACCATCGATAGGGCCAAAGTAGCGAAGACCGAATTTTTCAAAAAGAACGTTTGGAAAAATGAGGTTTTTCGCGCCTTCCTCGACCCTGTGTGCGATTTTTCTAACCGCCTTTCCAAGTATGCGCTCCACAAAGTCTGCAGCCGCTGTGCGCACGGCGGAGTATGTGGCATGGGTTTGAAGGGCGTTGAAATAGCGGGCGATGGCACCGACGTTTTTATCGATCGACCATTCGTTATCGTTGAGAACGACAATGAATTTTTTGGTGGTTTCTGATATGTTATTGAGGGCTTCAAGTGTCGGTCCGCATGTGAAGGCGGCATCTCCGGCAACCGCGACGACGTGATTGTCTTCTCCCAGTAGATCCCGTGCAGCAGCCATGCCAAGAGCAGCGGATAGGCAGGTTCCCGCGTGTCCGGCTCCATAAGAGTCGTGTTCGGACTCGGTGCGAAGTAAGAAACCGTTTAGACCTTTGTATGTGCGTATCGTATCGATTTTCGATACGCGGCCAGTGAGCATTTTGTGAACGTATCCCTGATGGGAGACATCAAAGACAAATTTGTCCTTGGGCGTTGAGAAAACCTTGTGCATGGCGATGCACAGTTCGACGACGCCAAGGTTGGGGCCGAGGTGACCACCGGTGACCGACAGGCAATGGATGAGAGCACTGCGAACCTCTTGGCTGAGTGTGATGAGTTCTTGGTCGGAAAGCGCTTTGACATCCGTGGGGGATCGGATCGATTTCAGGAGGGTTCCAAGTTGCGGATGGTTGGAAGATTCAGAAGAGGCTGATGTCATTAGATTCGTCGGAAACTCCATCATTTTCTGATGGAGTGCTTGATGAAGAGGCGTGATTTTTCTCCCGCCCGAGTTCATCCTGGTTGGTAAGAGTGATGAGTTCGATGCGTTTGCGCGCGGAAGACAATACGCTCTCGCAGTGCTTGAGAAGCACGGATCCCTTTTCATACTGGGTCACGAGGTCTTCAAGCGGGAGTTGTTCGCCCTCCATCGAGTCGATAATTTCCTCGATCTGTGCGAGGGCATCTTCGAAACTTGTAGAGTCCTTGTTTTCAAGGATTTTTTTGCGTGCAGGCATTTGGTGAGTGGAGAGCTTGGGTGTTAATTTTCATCAGATGTGCCGACGATCTGGTGGTCCGAATAATAGATCATGTCCTCGAATACCACTTGGGTGGCGTAGGGATAACGTACCATGATTTCCTGGATTTTTGGGTCTCTGTTGAAAATGGTGAAGCCGTTGGTTTTGTTGCTCTTTAGGCTGGTGGCTTTGATCACTTGGCCATCGAGAATCAGAGACGTGAAGTCTTTGTATTCTTTTGCTAGCTCAGAAATAGGACCGGAACCGTGTGAGGAAGGTGAGATGAGGATACCAACGACGGGGGTTTCAAAGGTATCAGCCTGACTTTGTAATTCCACGAATTCTTTACGTGTGGGAGGTAGCCAGATTGACATGCGATCCGCATACCAAGCGACTGCCCATGGCTGATCGGAAACGCAGATTTGATTTTCATCGACCCATTTTCTCACGCCTAGGTTCAGTGCGGGGGCATAGTATGGAGGCCAGTGCGGAATGCCTCCGATGTCTTTGCGGATAAGACCGACCCTTATTTTGTATGGCAGCGAGAGGATCAGCGGGAGAGCACAAATGATGATAATGATGATGTGGTGTAAATTTTTTATCATCGGCACTTTGGCGACGATGGGAAGCTTGTTCCAAAGAATTGAAACGAAGGCGAGACCGTATGCGGTCATCACTGGAGCGAAGAGGATGTGAGTTTGGTTGGGATCTAGATTATCGGAACTGACTCCGAAAAATGCGAGACCGAGAGCGGAGAAGCCAAACATGCTGAGCAAGGTCCAACGGAAGGTGCCAATGGATGGGCGCTTGAAAGGGTGGAGCAACGAAATAAAGAACATGGGCGCCACCACGATTCCACCGAGAAAGGGAACGATATCGGTTGTCTGAACGAGAATGGATCTGATGATGGTGGTAAAGAAGCCACGGTTGATCAGGTTCGGCGGCACAGCACTGCGCATGGCGAAACTTTCCTTGTCGCCACCGATGCCGTTGTAGAGATTGTAAAAGGCGGTTCCGAAGGGAGTTCCGGAAATGCCATAGTTGCGCAGCATCACAAAGACTGAAGGTATGATCAGAATGAGGAGAACGGAAATGCCCACTAAACCACGGGGGCGGAATGCGATGGAGGCGAAAATGACATAGCCGATCGCGATCCAAACGGTCAGGTAATGAGTCATTGCCAGAAGTGTGAAGAATACGCCGGCGATGATCGCGGATGTCAGGGAAATGCGTCCTTCACTGGATTCTTCAACAGCCCGGTATGCGAAATAAATACCACAAGTGAAAAGCAGCAACATCAACATCTGTGGCAAGCCGCTGAGCGAGTAGTTCCAGAACGCTTCGCAAAACAACATCAGTAATGCAGTGACTCCGGCGATCTTGGGATCAAAAATTCGTAAGATGAGCAGGTAAGTGACGGCGATCGACAATAGAAAACAAGCCGTGGATACGGCGGCAACCACACGATCCAGAGGGAAGACGAGTTCTTTTTGCGACATCTGCCAGCGATCCGAATCGTTTGCTCCGATTATTTTGAAAATGGCGGCATTGAGCAGCGGGTTAAGCGGTGAGTGATAGGTGTCCTTGTAATTGGTATAGGGAATTTCTCGCTTTTGAAATTCTTTGTTTTTCTGGTAGTCCAGTGGGCGGATCATTTTGGTGCTCAGGCCGTTGCCGCGCGAGATTTCCCGTGCGATCTGGGCTTGATCCATGGCATGCGGAGAATTCAGCCCGCGAAACAGAGTGAACAAATTTCCGAGAGCCAGCAGGACGAGGACAACCAGAAACAGGCTTCTTCTGATCAGTGGACCGGATTCCAGAAGGGATGGAGATAGATTCATGGGTTATGTTTTTTTGACTACGGACTATAGACCTAATTCCTTGAGTTTTCGTTGCAGAGTGCGGCGACTGATTCCGAGGAGCTCGGCCGCGCGGGAGCGGTTGTCTTGGGTCTGAGCCAAAGCTCCTCTGATTGCCGCTGTTTCAAGGGTATGCAAGTTGAAATCGACCGGTCCCGCAAGGTTGTTATGGGTGTTACAGGCTTTTTTTTCAGCGGCTGGATGGGTGGAGTTTAGGAAGGCAGGTAGGTGCCTGATGTCGATTTGAGGATCATTCGACATGACCACGCCGTGTTCGATGGCGGTGCGGAGTTCACGGACATTTCCGGGCCATGGGTAGGAAATGAGCAGATGCAGGGCTTGATCGGTCAGGGCTTTGAGCACGCGTTGGTTTTCCTCGGCGAATTCCTTGAGAAAGGCGTTGGCAAGCAGGACGATGTCCTCAGGCCGATCGCGAAGTGCCGGCATCTGAATGGAGACCACGTTCAGGCGGAAATAGAGGTCTTCACGAAATGTTCCTGCTTCGACCATTTGGCGGAGCTTGCGGTTGGTTGCGGCAATGACCCGGACATCGACCTTGATCGGAGAGTTTGCGCCCACCCGTTCGATCGTTCGCTCGGAAAGCGCGCGGAGAAGTTTGACTTGGGTGGCTGGGTCGATCTCACCGATTTCATCAAGAAAAAGAGTTCCTCCATCCGCCTGTTCGAAGCGACCGATCCGTTTTTGTGACGCGCCGGTGAAAGCGCCTTTCTCGTGACCAAAGAGTTCGGATTCGAGGAGTTGGGGAGAGAGCGCGGCACAGTTGACGACGACCATTTTCGAGGCGGGTCGTCCGGAGAGATGATGGATTGTATGGGCAACAATTTCTTTACCGGTTCCAGATTCTCCCTCGATAAGCACCGTGGCACGGGTTGGTGCCACCTGTTCAATGAGATCGGAGACATGCTTGATTTCCGGCGATTTTCCGATGATCCTCGATAGGTTGCTGGCTTTTTTGACCTGTTGGGTGAGCTGGACATTTTCGGTTTCCAGATTGCGGCTGCGAAGGGCGCGTTTGAGCAACATTTCGACTTCATCCAAGTTCAGGGGCTTGGTTACGAAATGGAATGCTCCACGGCGCATGGCTTCGACCGCCGTATCGACCGAGCCGTAGGCTGTCATCATGAGAATGGTTGGGGGAGATGAAAGCTTGGATGCGGCATCGATCAGATCCATCCCTGAGTCGCCGCCAAGCCTGAGATCGGTGAGGAGAAGCTCGATAGGCTCGTTTTTCAGAATGAAAAGGGCTTCAGTATTGTTGGAGGCGAGATAGACATCGAAATCATCCTCCAAGGCAGAACGCAGCCCCTCGCGCGTGGCGCGTTCGTCATCAACGATGAGGAGGGTGGGGTGCATGAAACTTTAAATTCTAAACTTTAAACTCAAAGAAAGAGAAGGTGACAAGTTGACGCAGTATAGTGACGGGAGGTCGGGCGTCAATAGGAGGGTTTTCTTCCAAATCAAAAAGAATTTTAACCACGAATTACACGAATAACATGAATGAAGAGGAAATGGCTAAAATCAGACCGTGAGCAAAGAATGGCCGCCGAATCAAAAAAATCTTATTCGTGTACATTCGTGAAATTCGTGGTTCAAAAATGACAAGTCATCTCACGCATCAACAATCGGCGGAGGCAGTAGCCGTGGGCTTGGGGCGGTGTGGGGAAGGTGAATCAGAATGGAAGTGCCTTCGTCGGGATTGGAAAGGATTTCGATTTCACCGCCGTGCTCGCGTATGATACGCCTGACAATCAGCAACCCGAGGCCGCTGCCGGATGATTTGGTCGTGCGGTAGGGTTCGAACAAGCTGCCCATTTGCTCAGGAGAGATACCGATGCCGTTGTCGGAAATGGAAATGAGGAAATCGGTTTCGGAAGAGCGGGTTTTGATTTCGATCAGGCCTTCATCTCCCGAGATGGCTTGGTAGGCATTGCGTAGCAGGTTATAGAAGACTTGTTGGAACTGATCCGGATCAATGATTGCGTTGGGTAGGGTTTCCGAGAGATCGAGGTTCACGGCAATATTGCGAGAACTGATTTCGGGTTCCAGTAGGGTCAGAGTTTGATTCAGTATGGAGTTAATGCTGCGTTTTTCACGGCGTGGTGTGGTCGGGCGGACAGCACTGAGGAATTGTTTCAGAATGGTATCGAGCCTCTGAATTTCCTGACGAGCCGTCTGCATGTTTTCCGTTAGGCTCTGGCGGTAAGAAGGTGGAAGTTTTCGGATTTTGCGCTCGATCAATTGGAGATGAATATCGAGGGAGTTGAGTGGATTACCAATTTCATGGGCGACTCCGGCTGCCAGCAGAGTAAGTGCGTTGAGACGCTCGGACTCGATGTTTTCCTGAGTTTCGGCATGGGTGCTGGTCGTATCACGGATCAGCATCACATGGCCGAGCGGGAGTTCGAAATTTTTTGGATCGTCGATGGGAGAGAGATAAAAATTGAGTCGACGGTGCTCGGGGTAAAAGACCTCGATATCGCGCGAAACGGATTGGTTGGAGCCATTCAGGGAGAGTTTCTCGAGACCGCGGATTTTTGATGAAATGGTCTCGCCAAGCGAGCTTGCGGGGTCCAATCCGAAGAACTGGCAGGCAGCGCGATTGAGGAACATGATTTTCCCCTCGGGGTCGAGGATGATCAGGCCTTCCTGGAGCGCCTCGAACACATTCTCAAGGAATCCCTTTTCCTGAATCAAACGCGTGACGATTTGTTGGATCTCGCCGGGTTCGACCCGATCGAGCCGCGATACAAGTTTTTCAAGGAATCCGGACTTCACGTGGGGATTGTGGGGAAATCTGGGCGGAATGGCGAATCGAAATTTTTAGGCAGGGCGCGTATCCCTACGCGTCCATATCTGGGGGTTGATTCAGGGGAAATAGACGAACAACGGTTCGTAACGCGACTGGAGTCACGCGGTCCTGATCATCGATTTTGCCAGAAAATGGGTTGCAGGTGGGGGGAGAGTTGGTTGAATGCAGATGCCTGCAGGCAGAAACACAATTTTTGATACGATGAATAGAAAACTTAAAATGGGTATGGTTGGTGGAGGACGTGGGGCATTCATCGGTGCGGTGCACCGGATGGCGGCGAACCTCGATGGGAAAATCGAACTAGTGGCGGGGTGTTTTTCATCGGATCCTGAAAAATCAAAGCTTTCCGGTGAGGATTTCTTCCTCTGCGCAAATCGAGTTTATTCAACCTACGAGGAAATGGCCGATAAAGAAGCGGCGTTGCCTGTGGGTGAGCGCATCGATTTTGTCAGCATCGTGGCACGCAATGATCTTCATTACAAAGTGGCGAAAAAGTTTTTAGAAAGTGGCATCCACGTGATTTGCGAGAAGCCATTGGCGTTTTCGAAAGCCCAAGGTGAGGAACTCAAGGCAGTGGTGGAGAAAAGCGGTTTGGTGTTTGCTCTCACTCATAACTACACCGGCTACCCGATGGTGAAAGAAGCCAAAGCAATGATAGCAGAAGGTAAGCTTGGGAAGATTCTCAAAATCGTCGCTGAATATCCGCAAGGCTACGCGATCTCCGCCTACGACGAAGCAGCTTCCGCTGGTGGAAAAATTTCCAACTGGCGCATGGATCCAAGTATCTCGGGCGTTTCCAACTGCATGGGCGATATTGGTTCGCATGCGGAAAACCTCGCTCAATACATCACGGGTCTGCGTTTGGAATCCGTCGCAGCGGATTTGAATACGTTTATTCCAGGTCGTCATTTAGACGACGATGGTTCGATGCTCTGCCGTTACGAGGGTGGCGCACGCGGTGTGCTTTTTGCCTCGCAGATTTCCACGGGTGATGAAAACAACCTTAACATCCGAGTCTACGGAACCAAAGCTTCGATCGAGTGGCATCAGGAGCATCCGAATGAGTTGATCGTCAAATTTGCCGACAAGCCTCGCGAAATCTGGCGCAGAGGAAACAGCTACAACGGATCAGCCGCTCAGAAATACACCCGTCTTCCGTTCGGACACCCTGAGGCATTTATTGAAGCATTTGCGAATGTGTATCTCGCCGCGGCGGAAGCGATCAAAGATGCGGTCGATGGAAAATTCAAAGGCAATGAAGCCTATGATTATCCAACCGTTCAAGACGGAGTCAATGGCATGGCGTTCATCGAAGCCGCTGTTAAATCCTCCCAAAACAACGGGGCTTGGACGAAGTTGTAAAGTGGCGGCGATCTCCGGTCGCCGTCTTGTTTTTGCATAAGCTGAACCACCGATGAACACTGATCATAATGAAAGACCAGTGATCTATCAGTTGTTCGTAAGGACATTTGGAAACACGAATTCCTCCAGAATACCCAACGGAACGCTGGAGGAAAATGGATGTGGAAAATTTCATGACATCAGTTCGGTTGCTCTGATCGCGATTCGTGAAATGGGTTTCAATCACGTCTGGTTGACGGGAGTCATCGAGCAAGCAAGTGGAACGAATTATCCGAATCGTCCTGCTGATCCGCTGGATATTCTAAAAGGCAAGGCAGGCAGTCCTTACGCGATTCGTGATTATTTTGATGTATGTCCTGACTATGCGGTTGAGCCAAATCGCAGGTTAGAGGAGTTTCGTGAACTGCTTGATCGGTGTCATCAAGCAGGACTTCGGGTGATTATGGATTTCATTCCGAATCACGTGGCGCGCAGTTATCGATCGGATGTTAGACCGGAGCTTTCATTCGGAGAGAACGATAACCGCGAAGTGTTTTTTGATCGCGATAATCATTTTTTCTATCTTAACGAAACTCATGATGGTGGCGGACCGCCGTTAAAACTTCCGACCCTTGGAATAAAGGGGTGCTTGGGAAGTTTTGAACCCGAGAGTGAATTCGGGAAAGTCACTGGAAATAATGCCGTCACTTGGTCTCCGTCGATTCATGATTGGTATGAAACGGTGAAATTGAACTACGGACATGATTTCACTCAAGGGCGGGATACCTCGCATTTGCCAGATTCCGATACAGCCTTGCACAAGGTGCCGAGGACTTGGCGGACGATGGATGAGATCATTGCTTACTGGCAGAAAATGGGGATCGATGGATTTCGGGCGGACATGGCACACATGGTTCCGATGGAGTTCTGGGCTTGGTCGGTCAAACGTGCCAGGGCTAGGGATCCACAGGTCTATTTTGGCGCAGAGGCGTATGATTCGGATCCTTTTAAACTGACGAGTGAAGATGTAACCAACGCGCTTTTGCATGCCGGGTTCGACGGAGTGTATGAGCACCCGACCTACAAAATCCTTCAGGGCATTTACGAAACCGGAAAATGGGCGAACGATCTGGATGGGGGGATTTTTCTGGGTCGAAGATTTCATCAATGCATTCGCTATCTGGAAAACCATGATGAAGTCAGGATTGCAAACCCTTGGCATTGGGGAGGAAACGGGATGAAGGTTGGAAAGCCGGCGGCAGCGGTGATGTTTGGGATGAGTCGCTCGGCCATCATGTTATACAATGGTCAGGAAGTGGGTGAACCGGCCATCGGCGCGGAAGGTTTCAGTGGGGATGATGGCCGAACTTCGATTTTCGACTATACCTCGATGCCGGAGTTTCAGAAATGGGTGAACGGTGGCCGATACGATGGCGGCAAGCTCTCGACGAAACAGAAGGAGTTACGTCAATGGTATTCGGAGTTGTTGGGTCTGTTGCGCGAGCCGGCATTTGAGCGAGGTGAATGGTTCGGGCTGAATTACGCAAATCTCGATAGCGGTAAGTTCGGGCGCGACGAGGGCGAGACGGTATCGGGTCACTGGATTTATGCGTTCCTCAGGCATGATGAGCAGAGCGGTCAGTCATTTTTATGTGTGGCGAATTTTCATCCGGATAAGGATTTGGCAGTCAACATTCGCTTCACGGAAGAGTCCCTGGCGTTTATGCACAAGACCTCATCCGATGGTTTTATATGGGTCGGGCGGTTGGCTGGTTTGGCTGAAATCAGGATTTCCGGTGAGAAGATGCTCACGGAAGGCTTGGATTTGGGCAAATTGCCATCCTGTGGTGCTTGTTATTACGAGTTGAAATCATGATCCGGAAGGGTTGAACTGTCGGTCATGGATTTTGAAGCGAGAGCACGTTCAGTGATTGAAATGGAAGCGGACAGCTTGCGTGAGATGGCCTCACGACTGGGTTCAGAGTTCGGGGAGGCGGTGAAGTTGATTCGAGAATCGCTCGAAAATCGTGGCAAGGTGGTGATCGTGGGGGTCGGAAAATCCGGAAATGTCGGTCATAAAATCGCGGCAACTCTCAACTCAACGGGCGCAACCGCGGTAGTTCTGAATTCGCAAAACGCCCTGCATGGTGATCTCGGCCTACTTTCTGATGGCGATGTGGTTCTCGCGCTTTCCTATTCCGGTGAGACCGAAGAACTTCTGGGCTTGCTGCCATTTTTGCGCAGTTTTGATGTTAAAGTTGTCGCACTATCCGGGAAACGCGACTCATCGCTTTCAAGAGCAGCCGACGTCGCTCTCGATACCTGGGTTGAGCGCGAAGCGTGTCCGATGAATCTAGCTCCTACCTCATCTTCAACCGCGATGCTCGTGATGGGTGATGCGTTGGCGATGGTTTTGTTGGAAGCGCGCGGTTTTTCTGAAGACGATTTTGCGCGTTACCATCCCGGCGGTTCGCTGGGTAGGGCGCTGCTTTTGAAAGTTGGCGATGTCATGCGTCGCAACGAAGCGATTCCAATGGTAGGAATTACCGCGAAAGTGATCGATGCTGTAGCGGAGATGAATCGGAGTCGCGCTGGTGCTTGTTTGATCTTATCTACCGATGGCAAACTCGCAGGAATTTTCACACACGGAGATTTTGCACGTGGCTATGAAAAGAACCCTGCAATAGGTGAATTGCCCGTTGCGGATTTGATGACACGGAATCCGATTTCACTCACCGAGGATTCACTTGCCGTTGAGGCGGTCAAAAAGGTCGGTGAGAAGCGCATTGATGACATCGTCGTGGTGAATGCGGAAGGGAAACCCATTGGTTTGATCGATGCACAGGATTTGGCACGGTTGAAACTGGTTTAAATAAGGAGAGGCACATTCCTGTCGCCTAATTTGCTAAGATCTGTAATCCCTTCAGGATAGAGATTTCATGGTCTAGTCCACAGGGTTTATTGATACTTGAATTTCTTAACTCCAGAAGTTCACATCAGACATGACTCTACACAAATCTTTATCATGCTAGAACAACTCGACGTCGTCATCGTAGGTGGCGGTCCTGCCGGACTGCGTGCGGCGGAGGTTGCGGCTTTGTCGGGACGAGTTGTGACGGTGTTTGATGGAAAACCCTCGGTGGGACGAAAGTTTTTGGTGGCGGGAAAAGGTGGATTGAATCTCACCCACGGTGAGGAGTTTGAGGTATTTGTTTCGCGCTATTCGGGAGGCGATCTTTGGCGGAGTTTATTGGACGAATTCAAACCTCAGGATTTGCGTGAGTGGGCTCACAGCCTCGGTCAGGAAACGTTTCAAGCAACGAGTGGTCGGGTTTATCCGAAATCCCTCAAAGGAGCTCCGCTGCTGCGTGCGTGGCTGGGCAAGTTGAAAGGTTTGGGAGTGGAGATTCGATCGCGGCATCTATGGAGCGGGTTGTCTGAGGGAAATGTATTGGTTTTTGAAAACGACTTGAAAGTGAAAGCCAAAGCGATCGTTTTTGCGCTAGGTGGCGGGTCTTGGCCGAAGACGGGTTCCGATGGTGGTTGGATTACAAAATTTCAAGAGATGGGTGTGAAATACGCACCCTTGGTTGCTTCGAACTGTGGTTGGGAAGTCGATTGGCCGGATGAATTGTTAGAAAAGGCAGAAGGGATGCCGATGAAAAATATCGTGGTGTCGGCGGGTGGTAAGCGGGTGGCGGGGGAGTTATTGGTAACTCGTTATGGATTAGAAGGCGGAACGATCTATGCGTTGGGTCAGGAATTGCGGGAGATGAAAGAACCAGTTTTGGAAATCGATTTCAAACCGACCTTTTCACATAATCAATTGTTAGGAAAATTAGATAATGGGAAAAATGATCTGGAAATGTCTGCGAAGCGCTGGAAGTTGAGTGATGCGGCACGGCAGGTCATTGGGTTGGAAAAGCTGAAAACGGCTGAGGAACTGGTGGCGCGTGCTAAAGCGTGTCGGATTTCACTCAAAGGGCCTCGACCCATCGCGGAGGCAATTTCTTCAGCAGGTGGTGTTTGCTGGGACGAACTGGATAATAACCTGATGCTTAGAAAATTCCCCGGCGTGTTTCTTTGCGGAGAAATGATTGATTGGGATGCACCGACGGGTGGTTATTTACTACAGGGTGCTTTTGCAACCGGAACGCGTGCCGGCAAATCCGCTGCCAATTTCTAAGTGCTTGGGCTTGGGTTGCCTGATAATGCCTATACGGAAATAGAAATTGATCTGACACTTTTACAATTATTGTCGTGGCCGTGACAAAGATTGTAAAAGAGGGCGCTTTGGTTGGGGTGCAGTGTTGATTTATTGCAGGGGGGTGTAACGGGGGTTGTGTGTGGAGAGCTGCGGGGGGTGGTAAGTGGTAGGTATTTTTTTTCACCGCAGAGGCGCAGAGGTCGGAGAGGGACGCGGAGGAAAAAATGACAGATGTGTTTAGAAATTCCACTGAAGTCCGGCGCCACAGTGGAAGAAATCTTCCAACAACGCATCGCCGGGCGCGGTGGCTTTTTTGTCAATTGCCCAACTGTAAGTGGTGTGTGCGATGAGTGAGAGGGATTTTGTGAGGACGTATTCGTAGCCGATTTGGAGGGCGAAATGGTTTGCTCCGTCGTGACCATCTGAGACGTAGCCTTGATTGATTCCGAAGACGGATGAAAAGGTTACGCTGAATGGCTCGGTGATTTCGAACTCGCGTGAGGTGGAGAGTTCAGCGAAATATCCATCGGCATCGAACGAGTGATAGATGTCTGCGGTGATTTCGATTTCGGCTGGTAAGCCAGTCCAAGTGATACCGGTCCCGATTTCGTTGTCATGGCTGCCATCGAAGGGAAAGATGTAATGCGTATAGCCGATGTTGGCTTCGAAATCACCGAAAGTTTGAACGAGTGCGAGGCTGAGCTGAAGTTCGTCGTATGTTTGATTCGGAGAATTTCCATACCAGAGACCCGCAGCAAAATGATCGAGTCCGAATTCAAAACTGTTAGCCCAGATGGAATCGCCATCAAGGGCGTCGCGACCTTCTGAAAAGTAGCGACTCTCCAATCCCGTGTGGACGTGGAACTCAACGTTATCGTTTGCGTTTGGACGCTCGAAGGGTTGTTGGAGATCAGGTTGGTGAGCGCTAGCTTGAAAGCTGCTAAGCGCAAGAATGAGGGATAGGAGGGATAGGAGGGATAGGAGGGATAGGAGGGATGGAAGGTTCTTCATGGTTCTGGATATTTGAAGGTGTTCAGGGTTTCTCGGGAATCATTGTTAGAGAAATGTGTTTGTTTTTCACGATGCCCCAGAGAGTAGGTTTTTCAGCGGATCGGTCCCAAGCAATGGCTTGACCGAAAATTCCCGGCATGGGTTGGGTGCGAATGTGGCGGAGTATGCTTTGAGAATCGATTTCCAAGATATGGACTTCTGCGTTGTCGTGGCCGGTGACATACAGGTTGTTATCATTGCCCCATGAGCCGCCTGAGCAACTCATCGATCCCCATTTGGCGACGGTTTCTTCAGGAAAATTCCGGGTTTGTTGTTCGATGAATTTCCCGTTTTCGAAACGATATTTGATGAGTTTGGTTTTCTTGTTATCGGGTTTTCCGTAAACCGCGAAACACATCCACCATGAGCCGTCGCTTTTCCTATCGATCCATGTGAGCGAACCGTGCTCGCTTGGCATGCGGATGGTGGATTCGTGCTTGAGGGTTTCGTTATCCAAATTGAAAACCTCGACGGTGTTGACGTTAGGTGCGATGGGAAATTTTGAGTGAGCGGCATACAGTTTTCCATCGATCACAGTGCCGCTGTTCATGTGTTTGAAATGAGCTTGCGCGGGGTCTTTGGGATTTGCCTCCCACGAGGCGATCTGTGCGCCGGTTTCTTTGTTGTGTTTGGTGATCTGGGTATTGCTGATCGCATAGAAATATTTGCTATCGACCGCGACTCCCTGACTGGCTTTCACCGGAAAGGTTCTTTGCGGCGTTGTATCTTCAGCGATGGCAAGCGGGCAGAGCAGAAGCGACAAACTCAGGAAGATGACGGCATGAAATCCCATGGCTTATTTCCGCTTGCGAGTTTTCTTCGCTTCGAAGTCGACCGCTTTTGGATCGAAATGTTCGGGTATGTAACCCGGATGTGCCCATTCGATTTCACCGGCTGCGGCCATCATGTATTGGAAGGCACCGCCGAAATCCTCGGGTGGGCAAGCGCGTTCACCAGCGATCATTACCGGACCACTGATGCTCTCGCTTTCGACGCGTTTTTCAAAGACAACTTCATGAATCCATTCATCTGCGAAGTCGTAACGATAGAGCATCCGCATCGGTAGGCGTTTGCGGCCAATGTAATCAGCGACGGTAAGAAGAGTCTCATCTTGGAATTCGCCAAGGGTTTGATCCTGCAAGCCGACCGGGCCGATGACATCGACGAGGCGCTTGCCTTTGCCGTGGCGAAATTCGTGCGGATGTTTGTTTTCCCAACCCATCGCGGCTTGGATCGCATCGCTCAGCTGCAGAAAGCTGACCGATGTATCGATGGAGAATTGTCTCCAGATTTTAGGTTGGATGCCGTAGGTAAAAACTTTGACTACGACTCGTTCAGTTCCGCTTTTTTTTGGCATGTGATTAAAAGTAATAGGTTGATGGATAATTAAAATGAAGAAAACCGCGAATGAACGCGAATTTTAGAGAAATGATAAGTTCATATCACTGAGTATTTAACTCGAAACCGTCGAGATGATCAGGATTTTCTGAATTTCATTAGCGTTTATTCGCGTTCATTCGCGGTTAAAATTTTATTTTGCTCAAGCCTCGCGGATCGCTTGGATGGCGGCGGCCATGTCTTTCGCTCCGAAAGTGGTTGAGCCTGCGACCATGACGTTCGCGCCGGCTCGGTAGCTGATGGCGGCGGTTTCTGTGCCGATTCCTCCATCAACTTGGATATGGTAATTCAAGCTATGTTCCGAGCGATAAGCTGCAGCAGCTTCGACCTTGCTCATGACTTCTTTCATGAAAGGCTGGCCACCGAAACCTGGCACAACGGTCATGCAGAGCAAGAGATCGATTTCATGGAGAAACGGAACAACCTCGGAAAATGGAGTGGCGGGATTCAGGGCGAGTCCAGCGAGGCAGCCCGCATCGCGGATGCGACCGAGGGTTTCGGAGACATTGTGATCGGCTTCGACGTGGACGGTGATGCAATCCGAGCCTGCAGCAATGAAGCGTGGGAGGTAGTGATCGGGACGTGAAATCATCAGGTGGACATCGAGGAAGATGTCGTTCGATTCGTGAACCGCCTGAACCATGGCCGGGCCAAAGGAGATGTTATCCACGAAATGCCCATCCATCACATCGAGGTGTAGCCAATCCGCTCCGGCATTGATGGCACGAGTAGTTTCCTCGCCAACCTTTGAAAAGTTGGCAGCAAGCAGAGACGGAGCGATAACGCGGTCGTGGTAAGTCTTGGGAATCACGGGATTAGAGAAGCATGGGAGAGCAATATGGGAAGAAAAAATCGAAGGGGAGTAGAGGGGGAAATGATGGTAGGGCGGTTTTGATAAAACCGCCGCTGCGAAGCGAGGAAGACAATCCACAACTCAGGAGCGCCGACGCCCTCGTCGGCCTACGGGAACCGCTGCACTCCATTCAATCCCTCTCACCACTCAAAACGTGGTAATATCAGGAAAGGAAGTTATGGGGAAATGAGCGGATTTTAATTTCCTGATAGTACCCACTCAATCTGACAAATTCCTTGTAGCTGTTGAGAAATATCGATTGGATATGAAAGTTAACCCTGCCTGATATACGGACGCAGGACTCTACTAATTAAGCTGTTCTCCAAGAAATGAAAGCCATCTGCACCGCCCTTCTTAATATGGCTGCGTTCGTTGAGTCTGCTGATGATTCGATCATCGATCTTGATTCTGCGGTGAAGGCGCTAGAGCATTTTAAATAAAACTGTAGCCGTTTCAAGATACCATGCTATGGTGCGCCCATGGCAACTATCTCAATGGATCTCCGGCAGCGCATCCTCAAGGCCTATGATCGCGGCGACACCACCCGTGAACAGGTGGCCCGCCGTTTCGA
>CAMCBV010000039.1 GCA_945873125.1 Prosthecobacter debontii | reverse complement strand
TCGGTCTTGAGGATGTCACCCCCGACGGAGCAGAGGCAGGCAGCGATAACCTCTGCAGAGGTAGATAATTCTTTGGTCATAGTCATAAACGTCGTAGGCTGGCGACTTACGACGTTTATGACTAGAGGGGCTTCGTAGGACGCTTACGCTTATTGGGGCAAGATCCTTTGGCACCTCTCGGCGCAATGCATCCTGTGTCACCGATACGGTGATGGAATCGTGGCGGCAATGGAGCAAAGCGACATGGCGGGGACTCTCCATTTTCTCCCTCCCGCAATTTTACGTCGTAACACACAGAATATCAATGAATTGGTCAGGATCATAACCTGAAGATCGTCAATACGCTCTGTGTGGATATAGTAAATGAAGTCACCGAACTGATCTTTAACCACTTCGAAGGAAGAACCTTTTTCGGCAGCATCAGGGATTCTGGGATTACCACCCAAGGCATACTCCATCAAATTTGTGAGGCCATCGGCGTCCTCGTCGGTCAACGGATCGGTGAGTGTAACAACATCAGCTTTTCTTGTCCGGTGCTAGAGCCCAGATCGCCTTGGCTACGGACGGCGGCATAAGACCTAAGTAGTGCGCTTTGAGGGTCTCTTCACCGCCGGTGTGCCCGTGCTCAAATAATAGGTCGGTTAGTGGTTTTTTGAGCGCGACGGCCATGCTTGCGGCGGTGTGGCGAAGGGCATTTTGGGGCCACTCCGTGGATTTCTCGTCTGGAGTCTCTTCCATGCCGAACTTTTTGACATAGTCGGACCAGACCCGGAACCCGGCCAGTCGTTTGAGTGCCAACTCCTTGCGGTTGTAGTTGGGTGGACAGATGTGCTTTTTTATCGGGTAAGCCTTCAACCAACGTGCCAATGGGGGCGGCATCTTAATGAACCGTCGGCGTTTGTTCTTCCGGTCATTGTTCGCAGGCACGCTGATTCCCTCTTTGGTGATGTGCGAGGGCTCAAGTCTTTGAAGTTCCGCCTGCCGCATGCCGGTATAGAGGGCAATACAGGTGGGGATAACGCAGTCGGGAATGTGCTTTTCCGCTGCTCTGAGCAATTGCTCTGCCTGCTTGGCCGTCAAAACCCCAATTTCCTCGGGGTTTTCATCTTTGCGCTCAATGACATCCAAAATCTCGGGTTTGCACCAACCCCTTGCCGGATGTGCGCACCAACGCCAAAAGTTCTTCATCAGGCGCAGACGCCCATTGAAGGAGGTGGGTCCTGAAATTTTCTCGTCCATCCATTTGCCGACATCGATTCCCTTGATGTCCGCGATTTCGACACCACGGAATTTTTTCAGGAGGTGAGTGGCCATTTGGTTGATGGCCTGGCGGTGTTTGTCTGATTTATCTTCCTTTGCCTGTTTGAAGGCTTCTAATGCTGCTTCGATTTTCACGCTGGCGAGTCGTTGTTGTTCATGTGCCGCGACACGGCTCGCGGCTTCTAAAATGGTGATCCCAAATGGGTCCAGGAGCGCTTTGGCAGCCATTGCTTGCTCGGCAATGGTGGGGGGGATGGCGCGGGTCTGGGATCCGAACTCATCATACTTCTTTTTGAACTCCTGCTGGGCCTTCTTGGCAAGCTTGTGGGTGCGGTAAAAAACTGTTGCCGACGCCCAGTTTCTGAGACCTTGGCCGGTCGGTGAGACTCTTTCGCTTTGCGAAACGTTCGAACGCCCAAAGCCGCGTTAGCGGCGGTAATAGAATCGGCTGAAAGCCGCATTCTGCTTGGATGGCAAAGCCATCAATCTGGCCGTCCCGACCCTTTTAAAAAAGAAAAAAGCCAGAGACCGGAATTTACCGATCACTGGCTCAAGCCGATCAGAATGGCAGTCAATCGATTTTCACTTCGATCGCCTTCGGTGCGGCTGCCTTGTTCTTGGGAATGTGCAGGGTCAGCATGCCATCGTTGTATTTGGCCACCATTTTATCGACGGTGCAGGTATCGGGCAGCATGAACGTTCTCTCGAATGAACCGTAAGAACGCTCGACGCGGTGATATCTTTTTCCCTCTTCTTCTTTTTCGAAATGGCGCTCGCCACTGATGGTCAACATGCCGTTCTCGATGCGTACTTTGACATCCTCTTTCTTGACCTCGGGCAACTCTGCCTTGATGACATATTCCTTTCCGTCCTCGATGACGTCGACGAGCGGTGCCCAGTCGGCAAGAGCCAGCCTGCCGTCGCCGTTGCCGCTGAGGTTTTTTCCAAAGAAGCTCGAAAGCCTGTTTTGCATTTCATTGATTTCGTTTATCGGATTCCATTTTGTTAGTGTGGTCATAATTTTTATTTGTTCCGGTCAGTTCTGTTTCTCTGCTGGAGTGTTTCGCCGGATGAGTCGCTCAAGCAGGAAAGCTGAAGTTCGGGTGCACACCGTGCCCCCGCTTTTCTTTCCTTGTTATTATTCCGCGAAACGCAGCCCATGGCTCTTCGTATCATGCGCTGCACCGTTCGCTTATTGCGCCTGATCGGGAAAAAACGGAACCGCCTCCCTGCGGCAAATATCCTGAAGAAACTGCCTCCCGTTTCGACCACGCTCCAGCATTTGCCGAGGTGATATGCCTTCGTCTCCGGCGAGTTCGAGAATCACGGTTCCGCGGAAATTCGCCTTGGTCAGTTCGTGAATGACTTGCGTCCAATCGATGGTTCCTTCACCGGGAACAAGATGAGAGTCTCCGTCGCCTCTGTTGTCGTTGGCGTGAATCATTCGCAGATGCCCAGACATTTTGTGAACGACATTGAAAATTTCCCCGGACAAGTTCGCGTGCCCGGTATCGAGACAGGTGCCAACGTTGGTTTCCTTGATCGCGCCGAGTATGTAGAGAATGTCGCTGGTGTGCCCGAAAAGCAGATGGGGAAGCATGTTTTCCAGTAAAAGTTGCAGTCCTAGTTTCCGGCAATGTGCGGCGACCATAGACAGGACTTTTGAGGCGTTTCTCATCCTTTGATAGAGTTCCTCGTCACGGGGTTTGCCTTCGCGTTCTGGACCCGGGTGGATGACGATATGGCGGGCGCCGATGATTGCCGCCGCCTCGCACGCTGCAAGAAGCTCCTCGAGCGCCTTCTGGCGTTGTCCTCCGTCAAGTGCGGTGATGTCGATGTGGCTGGCGAAAGGAGCATGGAATGAGAATGCTTCAAGTCCGAGTTTGTGGATCTTGTCTCGCGCCCTGTTCACCGCGTCCGCGTCATGGTATGGCAGATGACTCGGCGAGGAACAGATTTCCATGAGGGTGAATCCGCCGTCCCGTATATCTTCTAGGACGTCGGTAATGGGTGTTTTGTAAAAGCACCCGGTCGAAATTCCAATGGGCCAATCGGTCATCATTCAGTACGGTTGGAGTTGAGTTTTTCGCACAGCAATGCGAGAGAGCAGTTTTCCCCACTGCTGCGGCAGAGGTCTTTTTCCTTTGATGAGATGCAGTTATAGTCAATGAGCTTGTCAATCCCGGTTGCCACCTGACCGGCGAACAAACGGGTGTAGAACTCCGCTCTCACGCCCGGATCATAGTGTATCCATGCATCACCCCAGTTCGCTGTTGGATCCTGAAATCTAAAGGTGATGAAGCCCGCGATGTGACGCGGATGCCAGCCCTCTGCCAACAGGGAGCGGACCACCATCTGTATTCCCGCCGGTTTGAGTAGCGAGTCGTTCGGGTTTTCGATGATCCAACGCACGCATGAGGGTAGGGAGGATAGATCTGTACGAGCATAAGTATCCCTCCATCGCTCTTCGGGATGCTGTTTTTCCTTGTAGTATTTTTCATGAAATTTCCTCAGCGGAGAAGCGAGATATTCGGAAAGCAGGCGATTCATTCCCTGGCTTCCATCGGGAATTCGGACCGAAGCTCGTTTTGCCAGATCCTTGACCGCTTTCTCGTTCTGGCGAATTGCGATGGCTTCTCGGATACCCATTTCATAAAGGGGTAATACGAACATGTCGGAATGGCGGTGTTGGTGATCGAATAAACCCGAAATCCAGGTGCGCTGCTGTTTCATGTATCTGGAGAATGGCATGCGTATCATCCGGGTGTGGATTGGATCGCCGTATTCGGAAATATCCAGCGATACGATTTCCCTCGGTCTTCCGAGTGCCCTTGGACCGGAGATCACCGCCGTGGTATCCACAGTTACGGGAGAGCGCTCAGAGGCGAATTTTTTCACCTCGTTGGCGAAATATTCCATCACCATGCCAAGCCCCGTAAACGGTCGTAACCAGGTCGTGCAATTTGCTGTTTCGATTCGGCATGTCGTCCGCCTGTAAGCTCTTTCCATCCAGTCTTGTGCAGGAGCCAGCCTTGCCAGCGCACGTTCGGATGCGGAATGACGTGGAACACTCCAGACAAAATGATGCCCCTGACCTGTCACAAGATGCAGCGGCGTGATCCCCCATTTCAAAAGGACTTCCTCAATGACATCAATGACAGGTTGCTGGATTTCAAAGGCTCTTCCGGGGTCGGTGAATACCTGGATCGGCGAATCGAAGTTCACATACTCCACATCGAGATGCACTAACAACGATTCGGAGTCACATATGGAGCGGGCGACCTCCTTGCCTTCTTCTAGGAACCAATCCAGATCGGACGAATGACGGATCGCCTCTTCGGAATGAAAATCGCCATCGCATTGGGAAAAATACGCGCAAGTGGGACCGGAGTTTTTGAATCCTCCAGCATATTCGATCAGGCGTTCTCTGATGTTTTCATCGTCATAGTATCCATCCATCTCGTTTTCCATGATGGATGTTGTGAAGACACGGATCTCCCTGTCTTTTGTCGCGTTCAGTGCAACGATTGCCCTTCTGGGAAGTCCGCATTAGCGGCATTCTTTATTACATCTCCCTATTTGCTTTGCTCTAATCACGGGACGCCAATTTCTTTTTCTGGAAGGGACACAGTGCAGACTGCCCGAGTTCCGCCATCAGGGTGATCTCCAGGGAAAAAATCCAACGCCGCCCCGATCGCATCGGCGCGGGACTGGGCGAAGCGAAGTCCCATTCCCTCGGATGTTGTTTTCTGGCCATAAAAGGGTTTTCCATCGTTGGTCACTTCCAAGCGCAACCCTCCTGGCGAGTTGTAAAGCCCTACGAGAATACGATTGGGCTGTGCATGTTTAGCTGCGTTGTTCATCAGTTCCCGAGCGATACTGAAAATGTTGGATGCTGTCGTCTCGTTGCTGACCTTGACCGGTTGCGGGCAATCGAACCGGCAAGGTATCTGAAAGCGCCCAGATAGGGTCTCCGTAAAATGCCTGAGCCCTTCCATCAGTCCCTCCGCTTCCATGTTTACCGGAGAAAGCCCTGCCGCAATCGTACGCGTCAGAGCGATAGCTTCCTGCAATTCCCTAATGGCGGGTTCCAGTAATTTCGCCTGCTTATGATTTTCCTTTTCCAAAGCTCCATGCGTCATTCCGCATTTCAATCCAATGGCTACAAGTCTCTGGCAGAGATCGTCGTGCAATTCCTTGCCGATTCGCAGGCGTTCCTTTTCAGCAATCTCAAGGAGTTGTCTCTCCAATTCTTTCTGTTGGGTGATATCTCTGCGGATCGCAATGTATTGGTGAGGTTTTTTCCGTTCATCAAGAAAGGGGACAATCGTTGTGCCTACCCAATAAATCGTCCCGTCCTTACGCCGGTTTCGGATTTCACCGCTCCAGACGGATCCCTGACTGATCGTTTTCCATAGTTCTTTGAAGAAACCTTTGGAATGGTAGCCTGAGTTGAGTATTCTGTGGTTTTTTCCTAACAAATCGGATTCCGTATATCCGGAAATCTCACAGAATTTGTCGTTCACATATGAGATGGTTCCGTTCGCATCCGTCACCGCTACGATTGCATGCTCATCAAGGGCATATTTGATATCAGAAAGAGCCTTCAAAGCATGGTGCAGTTCTCTCTGTATGTCCTCGCTGACCTTGGTTTCATTATTCATTCACTAGGCAATATAATCAGGCCGCTGCCAGATCGCAATGCTCCAGTTCTTTAATTCTTGAACGAAATTCCGTGGGGGATTCGCCCGCGAACCTCAGAAAATTCCTCCCGAACTGGGAAAGAGAAGTGAACCCGACTTGCTCTGATATTTCAGCGATCTGGCGATAAGGATCACGCAGGAGGTTTTTCGCACTCTGCACCCTTTTCCTACTCATGTATTCGGTCATCGTGATTCCGGTATCGCGCTTGAAAATCCTGCATAGCTGAAACGAGCAGATTCCCGCGGCGTTTGCCACGTCATCGAGATGGATTTTGGTTCCGATGTTTTTCGAGATATACTCCTTTGCCCTGATGACGGCGCCACTGCCGGCTTGTCGGGATTCAAGCATCGCCCGATTGGATTCCTCGCCCAGTTGGAGTGCAAAAGCTTCTAACAGGCCTTTCATACATGTTGTGTGATCGTTCGTTTCGTGTGTGGATCCTTCAATCCGGATGGCCATCAATTTCAGAGGACGTGTCCGGCCGACTGGCACGGGAACGATCAGTGTTTCTGGCTTCGCATTCTCCTGCGTCATTGCCAACGAAATCCGGTATCCTGTGGCCAACTCGAACGCATCGCGGTAGGTTAGAAACAAACTGGAGTTTTTCATTTTGTGAAGAAAGGTCGATAGGGATGGGTTTTTTTTCATTTTTTTTCTGGGAAGAACGGATCAATGAAATCCTGAATGATCTCGGTCTTTCCGTCCATAGGCAGTCGCCCGGCACGGGACTAGTCGGAAGACCCTAGGCGGCATAGGGAATTCCTCTATGCACCTGATTTCTAGGGAAAATACGCCCGGGCAAGATACTGTAACAGCATCCGCTGGGTATTGAAGAATGCTCCGTTCAGTGCGATCGAGTGGCGCATGACCTCAATGAATTTGCCTCGCTCACCCAGATACATCGGGACAATTTTATTTTGCAGTTTGTCATAAAGCGCTCTCGCGTCTCCTGCGCTTCCCTCAATGGCCCATCCTGTCAGGCCTTCGATGCATCCCTCTATCCACCAACCGTCGAGTATGCTCAGGCTGGGCACTCCATTGAGAGCCGCCTTCATCCCGCTGGTTCCGGATGCCTCCATGGGTGCCTGAGGAGTATTGATCCAAATGTCCACGCCACTGGTCAAAAGCTGACCGACTCTAATGTCATAGTCGGGAAGATAAACCAGTGTAATTTCATGATCCGCCAATTCTTCCCTGAGGCGTATGATATTCTGAATCAGCATTTTTCCCTGGTTATCTCCCGGATGTGCCTTGCCCGCATAGACGAGTTGCAGCCCGCCTGCCTGTTTCGCGATTTCGCCAAGCCGTTCCTTGTTTTCAAAAAGGAGGCCGGGTCTCTTGTAGGCCGCCGCACGCCTTGCGAATCCGAGTGTGAGCTTGTCATGGGATAGTTGTGTCCCGGTCTTTTCCATGATGAAGTTCAACAGGTTGTTCTTTGATAACTGGTGGGCTCTCCATATTTCGTCGTCAGGGATGCTCAATACGGAGCGGAGGTTGAAGCTGTCTTTCCGCCAATCACTCACGAAGCGTTCGAAGAGGGAATTGAATGCGGGTGATACCCAAGTCCCGGGGTGAACCCCGTTTGTGATCGCATCGATGGAAAAGTGAGCGAACATCATTCTTGAAACCTCGGCATGGCGTTTAGCTACGCCATTGACATAGTGGCTTAGGTGAAGTGCCAAGCTGGTCATATTCAGGCACTCCGAGTCGCAGAGCTCGGAATGGAATAGATCCTTCCGGTTCAGAAAAGCGGTGTGATGCCCCAACACCTGGCGGACCATTTCCATATCAAATTGATCGTGCCCAGCTGGCACAGGTGTGTGTGTTGTAAAAACGCACTTCGCACGAACATTGTGCAGGATTTCCTCATCAATCTCTTCGCGGCCCAGAGCCTTCATCTCCTCGTAAAGCAATTCGATTCCGAGGCATGCCGCATGTCCCTCGTTCATGTGATAACGTGACAGCTCAACGTGTCCGAGAGCCTTTAGCATACGCACGCCTCCCTGTCCGAGAACGACCTCCTGACAAAGGCGCAAGTAACGGTCTCCCAGATAAAGTCGGTCCGTGAGACTTCTGTCCCATTCGCTGTTTTCTTCCAGATCCGTATCTAACAGATAAACCGGAATCATACCGCCGGAAATGCCATGAATCTCATACAGCCAGCAGCGTATGTGCACATCCCTTCCATCAATTTGGACGGCGACTCTTGGCGAGAGTTCTTTGGCGAATTTACCGATGTCCCAAGGATCCTCTTCCTCGGATTGCCAACCGCTTTCATCAAGCCTCTGCCGGAAATATCCCTTTCGATGGATCAGCGTTACGGCGCACATTGGCAGCCCCATGTCCGCTGCCGAGTGCAGCGTGTCTCCGCCCAAAATGCCCAGGCCGCCGGCGTATGTCGGGATGGCGGGCTCCAAGGCGATTTCCATCGAAAAATAGGCGATTTTCATGGGTTTACCGATCTTTTTCAAAGCGATTTCTCGTATGGCATCGCCTGGTTTTTCTAGAAAAACGAGAACAAGATTTCCGATCCATGGGTTTAGGTCAAATGACGCTCATTCATGGGCAAGGACTGCTGAGAACGCATGATTCATGATGCGTTACAAATGCGATTGTTATGAATCATTCGGTCCCTCATTCACTTTTACGTCACAATGGAATCCTCTGGATTCTTTTTCTAACAACCCTGCTGTTACTGTTGCTTGCCATGGTTGCGGCAAAGTCCGAAAAGGCAGAACCCATCGATTCCCGTTCCAACACTGGGGATCTGACATTGAAGATACAAACCGGGGAGGCAAAGCCATGATCGCGCATGCCCGGCTCTGGGATTTGGAGGATCTTTCTCCACTGACTCCTGTCATTCCTTTTCGTGAAAAAACGGAAAGGCTTCCCCCGAGGCCAAGAATACTTTTTGTTACACCGGAAATTTCTCGAATTTCTCCACTGATGTGCCCTGGGGCCGAGCGCTTCAGCGTGAAGTCCGGCGGTCTCGCGGATATATCCGCCACTTTGGTCGAAAACCTTATCCGTGATGGTGCCGATGTCCATCTTGCCATTCCTCACTATCGGAATATTTTCCGGAACGGAAAATCGGATGGCAATGCCTCCGCGATTTGTGCCGCTCCCGAATCCCGCGTTCATCTTGCCGAGGACTGCGCCTTCTATCGACGCACGGGAGCCTACCATGGTAGCCCAGATGAACTCCGTAGTGCCGCCATCGCTTTCCAACGCGAGGTCATCAATCACATCATACCGCGAGTCCGGCCCGACATTGTCCATTGCAATGACTGGATGACAGGACTGATTCCGGCCGCTTGCAAAAAGTTAGGTATCAAGACCCTTTTCGCGATCCACAACATTCATCGTGAAGCGACAACGCTGGCGGAAATCGAGAACAAGGGAATTGACGCCGGCGGTTTCTGGAATCTTCTACATTATGAAAATTATCCCAGCTCGTTCGAAGACTGCTATCATCATAATCCCGTCGATCCGCTTTCTTCCGCCATACAGAACGCGGACTTTGTCAGCACGGTGAGCCCGACTTTTCTCGAGGAAATCATCCACAACAAGCACGGCAGACTGCCTGCTTCAATCCGTTGGGATCTAAGGATGAAGATCGATTCCGGTTATGCCTCGGGTATTCTCAACGCGCCGGATGCATCCTACGATCCGGAGTTGGATGGGGCGCTTGCCAAGAAATATGATCATACAAATTACCGGCGTGGAAAGAATGGGAACAAGCGTCAACTTCAGAAGCAACTCGGGTTGTCTCAGGATAGTAAGGCACCGATTTTCTTCTGGCCTTCTAGACTTGATCCCGTTCAGAAAGGCTGCCAGCTACTTACGGAAATCCTTTTCCAAATCACCAGTGACTATAGCGAGGACGGTCTCCAGCTCGTTATGATCGGTGACGGTTGTTTTCAGGATCATTTTCATAACATCGTCGCTCGGCACGACCTTCGCGATCGGGTTGCGATCATGAATTTTGACGAAGACCTTGCCCGGCTCGCATTCGGTGGATCAGACTTTGTTCTCATGCCATCATCCTATGAGCCATGCGGACTTCCCCAAATGATAGGCGCGCGATACGGCACACTCCCCATCGTCCACGATACCGGTGGCCTCCACGATACCGTGAGCCAGCTTTCGGATGATTGCAGTACGGGTAACGGCTTCGTTTTCCATCACTTCGACTCCAACGGCCTGCGCTGGGCGATTGATCAGGCAATGGCCTTCCATCGTTCTCCCAAGCACATTCACGAAGCCACCCTCGGTCGTGTCATGGTGGAATCCGCCAGTCGCTTCAGCACCGAGGCCATGTGCGCGCAATTCTCCCAAATTTATCGCAAGCTGGTCCAAGACAAGATCGGCGCAAGCAGTCAATCATCATGAAATCCAACGAAAACAAAAAAACCGTGATTCTGGCGGACATGGGAAGCATTCGGGCGTTCACGCTCTCCGCTCCCGGAACAGCGCTTTTTCCGCATACTGGGCCTGTGACCATCGAAGAGATCAGACTTCCGGAAAGGCAGCGAGATCCGAGCCCGATCGGTCGTTTTCCAGAAGGCAGATCCGTATCGGAAAGCGCTGGCATGAGTCCGGGGGAAAGCCACAACGAGGAAACCGAATTCGAGAAAAAGCGCATCGAATTCATCGCACGGAAGATTTGCGATCTGGTGGAGCAAGCAGGAAACACGCCCTGGTGTTTCGCGGCACCCGCCGCTATCAACCGACAGATTCTCGAACTCATTCCGCCTAAGTTACGGGCTTCCCTCGTTTCCAATACCATTGCCGATCTCACGCACCTGCCGCTGGCGGACATCGAAGAGCGCTTCCTCAATCCGCCCCACAATCACTGAGATCCAATCCTTCACCCACCAAAAAGCACACGGTAATGAAAACAGGTTATCAACTGATTTGCACCACTTGGAACACGGGTCTGGCAGAACTTGAAGAGGCGGCCCAGATCAGTGGCATGCATCCCGAAATGATCGAAGTCTTTTTGCGTGCCGGTATCGTAAGATCGGAAGCCGATGGTCATGGCGTCCGTTATATCGGACCGGACGGGGTTGAGCGGCTTTGTCAGATCCAACGCATGAGGAAGCAACGGCGCCCAGTATTGAGGTATATCCGTTTGGTCTTCGCTCTCACCGATCGACTGGTAAAAACCGAGCGCGAGCTTCAGCAGCTTCGGAATCTGCTTTCCAGCCAGTATGTGGATTGACGATAGAAAACAACGGGCTCACTCGCCACTGCGCGTCTTGAAATGAGCTCCCCGCTATCAAGAAACATGGGCTACTTGCTTTCCGGAGCTCCGACGGTAAGCACGGAGCAAGGGCTTCTGTGAATGAGCCGCTCGGTGGTTGTTCCGATGAAAAATTCCGATATTTTTGAATGTCCGCGAGTGCCAACCACCACCAGATCCATGTTTTTCTTCTCGTTGATGAAATCAATGATTCCCGTGATGACCGACGGCGCCTCCACCACGGAGGTCGTGATGTTTGCCGCGAAGTATTCCTGCATGAGCTTGGCTCTCATTCTCTTGATCTTTCGCTTGGCAGCTATTTTCGCCGCTTCCATCTGACTTTCAATCAGGTGATGGTTCAGGCCCTCGACAGGAAAATCATAAGCTCCCCACGGATCGCACCAAACGTGGAGAATATGGAGCTCCGCGTTTTCATTGCATGCGATTTCCGCCGCATATTCCACGGCTTCCTGTGATGATCCGGAGAAATCCACGCAAACCACCAGCTTCTTGTAGCCGACATCATGCTGCCTTCTGACCAGCAGCACCGGCACCCGCGAGCGGCGCACACATTTGCTTGCGACCGTTCCCACATAGTTGGATTTGTCTCCGCCACCATTAGAGCCGACGACCATCAGGTTCGATCCTGTGGCATCAATCAGTGCCATCATCTCATCGAACGGATTTCCGATGCGCACATGATAAACTTTTTTACCGCAAAGATTGGTAGCGCTTTCCGTGAAGGATTTTAGTTTTTTTCGCATACCAGCAATCACCTCTTCACCTGGTTTGGAAACTCCTGACAGTGATGCGGCCTCATCGGACGTGATCACATGGACAACGTGAAGTTCGCCTCCCTCCCACAGTGCTATGTAATCAGCTTCGATCAGCGCGGACTTGGAACAATCCGAGAAATCAACACCTACGAGAATCGTGTTCAAGGGTCTCATGAGGCGATTAGATTGGATGGTCTAAAACTTTCCGCCCGGTAATTTCTCGAGCCGTGCATCACTTTTTTTCCCTGAAGTGATTGGCTTTCGCTATCGGAGCGCCGGTATTCCGTAGGAGTGATACGGGTGATTTTATGAAAGCAGCGATTGAACTGGGAAAGCGATTGGAAGCCTACCTCAAACGCGATATCCGCGACGCGCAGCGAGGAGTTTGCAAGCATATCCTTTGCCATTTTTATCCTGCGGTCGGTGACGTATTCGGTCAGGGTCATTCCCGTGGCTTCCTTGAATTTACGGCAAAGATAGTAGCGGCTCATATGAACCTCACCAGCCACCTCGTCCAACAAAATGGTCTCTTGGATATTCTCATCGATGTAGTCTTTGGCACAGGCGATGCAATCGCTTTTTTCATGGCGCAATTCCAAAACGATCTGGCCTGCAAGTTCTCCAAGTTGTAATGAAAACGCTGCCAACAAGGTAGTCATTGCGCGATATTTCTCTTTCCCGATCACCGGGGTCTCAAGGTAAGCTCGTTCCAATTTCGAGTCTCTTTCCGCATCTCCACCCATGGTTCTCAAAACCTCTGCAAAGTCGTTACTGGTCGGTTTATCATGGAAGACGTGCCCCGTCATCAGTTGGCCGACAACCACTCCGCCATGCATGACCGACACGGCGGTTTCAGTCAGGCCAGCAAAGCATCGGATGGACCGCACACCGCGGCCTTCATTTGAAGAGAGTCCGCATTGGGTCTCGCTGCACTGCCTGCAGCGATCCGCGCCGCCATTGAGCATCCGGCAGAAGCTGCTCCCGCCGGCATCATCAGAAATACTCTCCAGTCGTTGGGATCCGACGGGTCGTAGATCGAGTGGCAGTCCCATTAAATTTTGGAAGATCTCGCGGTAGCTGCGAAAAAGTTCCGAATTACGAAGCCTGCCGATGAGCGAGTTGGAAGTCTTTTCCTGCGTCATTTTCGGTAGGGTGTGAAGACTGCTTTCCGTTAAGGTTTTCATGGATTTTTTCGTGTGAATGATTTTTGAGACGAGGGATCATCATACGAAATGTTTTGTGAGAGTAAATGAGGAGACCTTCTTGTTGGTTCCTAGTGAAAATCCTTAATCCTCCCCGCGAGGTTATTGCCGGGATCCGTCTGTCCGGCGCGAGTTCCTTCCCCGAAGCATATGAGAAATCCAGCCAAGACGGCACCGATCATATTGGATACCAGATCCCATCCCGTATTCTCGTAGCCGCCGATGTTCATCTCAGGCGCCGTCATCATCATGATGAACTCCACCGTTTCATTGAATGCGCCGAAGCCCATCCCGCCGGCGATGCATAAGGTTATCAACCCAAACGTCGGGGTAGGTTTTTTCCCATGGCTGAATTGCAATCCGTTCCCAAGGATTTGCCAGCAGAGCCATGTGGTGATTCCGAATCCGTAGGCATGGACGATCTGGTCGTATTTCAGTCTGTGTGGTATGAGCCAGAGGGAATAGAGAACGTCATGCGGGGCGTTATATGGCCAGAATCCGGGAATCCGCAACAGCCCCCCGGCCATATGCATGAGACCCCAGATTGAAAAGCACCAGAGCAGCGGGCGGCTTAGGTGACTCCGAGCATTCACAATGGAGATGGCGATGACGAGTGTCGACATCACCAGCAGGTAGGAAACAAGATCCCGGCTTCCGGACCGCAGCGCAGAGAGACCGATGGCTGCCGTATAGAAAAACGTGAAAATCAAAATCATGATCGGGAAGCGATCATCGGAACTCCTTTGGATTCGCTTCTCCATATCTCTCCCAAAAATTTCACCCCCGACGCGGGGACGGTGATTTTTTCTTAAAACATCCTTGGATTTCATTTTTTAAAAACAAATCTGCCAAGGGTCATGATGGCATCGTTCGATGCATCCGGCTTCGCCTGGCTTGTCCATGTTTGAGCGGCGTTTGCCACTCGTTCCGGTAAGCGTCCTGCCAAGCGCCTCTAGTCATAAGCCTCATAAGTCGTCAGCCTGCGACGTTTATGACTACGACCAAAGAATCATCTACCTCTGAAAAGGTTATTGCTGCCTGCCCCGACACCGTCGGGAGTGACATCCTCAAGACCGACACAGAAAGGGTCTGTCCAGAATGGCACGTGATTAAGGTGTATTTCGTGAATCAGGCAGCGACCTTTATCCCTAAAGGTCCATATCTAACGGCGCGTCATACTCCATCAAGCTCTTTCCGTAATAACCACTGCGAGATATGGACGCGTAACCCCGACAGGTCGGGGCTGCCTGTCTGCTTAATCACGTGCCATTCGGGTCTGTATCTTAACGACATCAAGTTAAATGTTGAAATGCGACACCTGACCCCAATTACACGTGACAGCACGCAGCGGGATGTTTGGCGGGGCGGAGCGACGATTGAAAGGGCGCGTGTTGGCAGAGATGTTAGTCAATTTATGATAGAATGTGTCTCTTCTGATTTGAATCATGCTCTATCGATTGCTCATATTCATTTCCCATGCACCTTGGTTGAAAATTAGATTTAGCGCATGATTGTCAGGTATACGCTGTGGAATGCCCGATCCGGCACGCTTAATCGTCGCCTTGATCAAAGTTTGTTCATCTCGATTTGATGAGTATTTCCACGATATTGTGACATTCTCTTCAACGCTTATTCCTTGGGATGTAACATATGTCTTGTGCCCAACATTTTTGGGACTCATCGGAGAACTCCCGTAGAGAGATCCTAGATTAATTCCATCAACATCAACCACATCAACAATTTCCCCTTTTGATATGAAAACCAAATCTGAAAATCTCCCGACATTGCTTGTATGTTTTGCACAAGAAACTACAAACAAAGCCAAAACTATAGCCAATATCTTCATGACTAAAATTTTATTCCTGCATCTGATGCTTGTTGCATAATCCATTCATCCGCCCCTGTGGGTTCTCCATAGTCACCTATATCACTGTGGGTGGATTTTATGGTGCTTCGATCAACCCAGCGGCAACGGCGGTTATTAGGTGGTCCGATGCATATCCGAACTTTTCTAATTCTTGGTTCGAGCAAATCAAAATGCATTGAATTTCCTCCATAATTTTTTGTCGGAAAAATCCACTGGCTGTCATCAGTCTTAATAGCATGGGCAAAATGCTCAACATTGCCTGGAACGGTTTGTGGCCATCCACCCACCATCATTTGAACGGCATCAAAGAGACCAACAAAGCGTACTTTAATTGGTTTTGTTGTTTTTCCATTTGGACAACTACAACCCTGATCATTCAGTGCCGCCGCAACTCCCATCGCAATTACCGCACCGCGACTCCAACCAACCAAGCCAACATTACAATCTCCATCACAGTAAGCTTGGCATATTTTACTTCGAACTTCATTTTTGATTCCTTCAGAGCCCGCGCCAGTTAGTCCTGCATACAGTCTATCAAAACCGGTGGCAGTTCCACCCGGTCCGGAATAATATGCTGTTTTCTCACCCGATACAGCATCCACAAATCGCCTTGTATTGCTGCTGTCAGGATTGCCGCCTGTGTCGTCTGCATTTTCCCATGTGCCATCAATACCTACAACTATCATTCCAAAAACATCCCATTTGTTCACCCCATCATTCTCAACAAACGCAAACAGGTTAATTCCCCCCTCTTCCTCAATCGGATCTCTAGATGGCCATCTTCCTGTTTCCGGGTCGTATAACCTGTAACCGTAATACATGACTACCCCCTGTAATTCCTTATATTTTCGGGTATTTTCGTTCTGTTCAGATTCGATCTCTCGGGCATTTCCGCCAAGAGGGCTTCCATCATCAGGCGGCTTGGGTGATGGAACAGGCGTGCCTCCGTCTGTCGATGGATCATCTGGAAAATCCCTATCTTCATCATTCATCGCATCCGATTTTGGATGGATGATCGATGAAGATTCTGGAGCGCAGGCAATCATGCTTTCTTCAGGCACTAATGGTTCTTCGTAATTTTGAAAAGCCAATTCCTCATTTTCCAAGCGACCATGCGGATGCGTGCGGGCATGGACTTCTGCGAGTTCGTTGATATTCACATGGGTGTAGATCTGGGTGGTTTCCATACGCGTGTGTCCCAACATTTCCTGAACGTAGCGGATGTCAGCCCCGCCCCGGTGCATGTCAGTGGCGCAGGAATGCCGGAATAGATGGCAGGAGCCGGTTTTATCGATTCCACACCTCAGCATGAGTTTTTTGACCCACGTTCCAAGATAGCCAGATGTAATGCGCGTTCCATATCCGCTGATAAATAAGGCGGTTTCGTTCGGAAGATGATCAAAGAGGGGTCGTGATTCTGCGAGATAGCGATCCATCCAACTCGCGGCTCGTTCTCCAATGGGCGCCAATCGACTTTTTCCACCTTTGCCTCTGCGGATATGGATGGTTTGAGTGGTGGGATCGTAATCTCCCAAATCCAAATTGATCATTTCACTTCGTCTGATTCCAGAGGCGTAAAAAAGCTCTAGAATCGTCCGATTGCGCAGGCCAAAGCTTGGGTCTGTTGGGTTTGGGACAGCTAGAAGGCACAGGATTTCTTTTTCATTTAGGCATTTCGGGAGTTGACGCACTTGTTTACGAGGTAAATCCAAATCAGCTGCCGGATTTGCGGGAATGATCCCGGCTCGGCACAGCCAAGCAAAAAATCTACGCACACAGCCCAGCCGGGCGAGCTGGGTATTTAGGACGAGGGGTTTGCCGCCGCGTTCGCTCCGATATTGATAGAGAAACAGTTGATATGCTTCCATATCCGCGCGCTTGAAAGCGGAAGGCTCTTGGTGATCCATCGTCTCTGACCATTTCACAAACTGCCGTAAAGCCCAACGATGTGAATCAATCGAGGCCGCTGAATATCCTCTCGCGGTAAGCTGTTGAAGAAAATGGTCGACATACACCGCGATGCCTATGGCGTTTTTGATTTCTGGAATGGGTGTACCGCCTTTGCGTCGACCACGCATCGCAAGGAGATTGGGTATATTTTGAGATAACTGCATGAGTTTTTTTATAACAACTCATCGATAAATAAATGCCGGATGAATTTAAGATATGTTAGGAAACACGATTTCATTTGACTCCATCTGCAAAATTTAATCCTTGGTAAGCGTGATTTTCCTCCTGACATCGCGCGCGCCAATGTTGCTTGCTTTTTGCCATTTGCTTGGTGTCTTAGAGGGATTGACGTTTGATCAAACCTCGGAGGTGAAAAGATGATTTCCCGTGGTTTCTGGCTTGGAAACACGTTGGCTGTGCTCTTTTTCTCAGTGTGCTTGGTCTACGCTGCCGCCAAAGAAACTCCAACTCTCGACTCCGCTTTTTCAACGACCACGGCGAGGATCACCACCACTTCAAATGCTGTGAATGTCCCCGTAGAATGGACGTTTACCAACCATTCAACAGAGCCTATGGCAGTTGAGAAATTCGATGAATCGTGTGGTTGTTTGAGCGGCCAAGCCCAGCTACAGGGCACAGATCTCGTAGAACCTGGGAAAACCGGAGTCATCCGCGCGAATTTCACCCCAGGCGGTTATCGAGGCATCGTCCGGAAATCCTTGCATGTGCGCTTTGTCGGCCATGCAAAATCCGTCGAGCTCATCGTCGAAGCCAGTATTCCGTCGAGCGTGGAAATATCAAATCGAGAACTCGTCTGGGTTACAGGAAAAGGAACCAAAACCCAGAGCATCAATATTACCACCGGCACAGGCGAGGACTTCAACATCAAATCCCTCCAGGGTGTGCCTGAAAGTCTCTTTCAAATCATCCAAGAAACCATCACTCCCAAGCGCCATTATCGCATTCACATCACCCCCTTGAGCGTTGAAACTTCCGACATTCAGACCTTGCAAATCCACACCGACAGCAAAGACACCCGCGATCAAGTGCTGCCGGTTTTCATGCGCATTTGTAAAACTTAGCCGATTACTCAAATCTCTAAAATAAATGAGCGATTCCTGTGCTAACATCCGTAAGCCAGTCCTGCTGATTGCAGCAGCACTGCTTTTGTCTGCTGGAGTTGCATTTATCTGGCAACAAGGAAAGCAGTCCTGCCTTACCGCCCAAGCAGTTGATCCTTGCGTAAATTTCGAGCTCGAAGAACTCACTGCATCCTACCAAATGCTTCGTTACGTCGCAGAGCGGGGTGGAGATGAACATCAGCGAAAATTTGCTATCGAGTGGCTCGACGAACAAGCACGTTTGAAAATCGCTCCAAAACCCGAGCAAGAAGCCTGGCTTCTCTCCCTCATTGAACAAGGTGGTCATGTCGATTGGGATATTGAAACCCAACTCTGGATATTCAATAACGCCTTTAATTACCTCCATCTCGGCAAAGACCACGCAGCGCTTACCAAGCATCTCCAACACCTCGCGCTCAAACATTCGCACAAAACAATGCGCCTCTATGCCGTGCAGCACCTAGCCCTACAACGCTCCATCGGAAACCTAACAGGTGAGGCCGCCGATGAATCTCTGGGTCTTCTTCAACAACTTATCCAAAACACCGACAGCGAAGTCGCAGGCAGCGCCTTGGTTGCATTGGTGAACTGGGAAGGTTTAGAGAGCAAGCCTTCGGAAAAACTCATCGTCCTAGCCAACCAACTTGCAGGGGATAGCAACCGCACTGTCGATATCCGCGTCACGGCCATCCACGCTGTCGGCGAGCATACCTTGTCTCTCGCCCGCAAGCTCGCTACCGATCTCGCCCAACCCGTGCAAGTTCGTAAAGCCGCTATCGCCTGCATCGGACAACACGGCACAGAATCCGACACCGCCACCCTCCAGCAACTCGCTCAAGAAAACTTCCGTATTGCCCAAGCCGCCGAGCCAGCTCTCAAAAATATCCGTGCCTCAAAACTCCACTGAGCCTGCCGTTTTGATTAAATCCTAAATTCCAAAGCTCCGAATTATGTTTCTATGCTCTCCGCTTTAATCTGACGCCCATGAAACGCATCCTCACTTTTTTTGCCCTCCTGGCACTTTCCGCCTCTGCCCAATCCGGTCTGACTTTGGAATCATGGAACAACCTTCCACAAAGTGATTCCCTCATAGTGCTGCAGCAAAAAGGAATTTACCTTCGTCCAGCTGACGTTAGCACCACCGTCGCGAGTGCACAGGTCAGCGGAGCAAGTGTGGCAAAAAGAGGCCAGCGCTTGCGCGGCAGCATTACGCCTACTCTCACCGATACCTACACCTTTTGGGTCAGCGGCGCGGATAACGTCGCTTTGTGGATTTCCGAGGATGCAAGCCGTTTCAACAAAAAACTCGTCGCCTATCATCTTGGTACCAGCAACGTTGCGGAGTGGGACAAACATCCCAATCAAAAATCTATTCCTATCCAACTCACTGGTGGTCAATCCTACTACCTCGAAGCCCAAGTGATGGATATGGACGGAGGCGGACATGTTGAAATTGCATGGCGTGGACAAAAAGGGCGATACGCTTTAAGTCTCAACGGAGCCACGGCGACTCAATCGACCACCCAGTGGAACTTGTCGGCGAGCAATGCCATCGATGGAAAAACGGGCAGCATATGGAACGAAGCCAGCCTTACAACGAACGTTCCAAACTCGTGGATCCAAGTGGATCTTGGACAAGTCCGTAGTATCAACCAAGTGGTGCTTTACAACATTTCTCAAAACCAAAACCGCCTCTCAAATTTCCGCCTTTCGGTTTTAGACGCTAACAATAACGAGATTGTCGGACAAAACTTTTTTACCACCAGTGGGAACGTGGGAGACAGCATGTCATGGAATCTTCCATCAACAATCACCGGAGCCCGCAAAGTGAAAGTGCAACTGTTAGGAAACAACCTTGCAGGCAACGGCCATCTCTCCATTGCTGAAATCGAAGTGTATGGTGCGGGTCTTGTTGTAGGACAGATCAACCATCGCGAGATCATCCCCGGCAGTTATCTTACCGCATTGCAGGCAGACGCGAAGGATGCCAATGACAATAATCTTGAAGATACCTTTGAACAACAAAGCGGCCTAAGCACGTGCGCACTACCCGGAGCCTTGTCAGAATACGGGGATCCGGATCAGGACGGCATCTCCAATTTCCAAGAGCAGTGGCTTGGCTCTAATCCGCTCACCAAAGAAGCCCTTGGTAACGGCCTAACGCGTTATATCTGGATGGGCATCAATGGTTCGGTCATGACCAACTTCACCCTCAACAACAAATTCTACAGCTACCCAAATGCCATCGATCACGTTCCAGGCATTGATACAAAATTGAATCACACTCTCTACGGTGCCCGCTACCGTGGTGCGATTGTTGCGCCGACCACAGGGGACTATCGATTCTGGATCAGCGGTAACGGTGGTGGTTCCGAGCTCTGGCTTTCCGACGGTTCTATCAAAGATCCGTCCTCTAACAACCCACTCACGAATCGTTTTGGAAAACGGCTTATCTGCTCCAGCGGTGGCCTGACCCCGCGTTACGATTTTGATTATAGCCCAAGCCAGCGTAGCGGCATCATCCATCTGACGGAAGGACAGGAATACTATATCGAAGCCCTGCATACGGTTCAAAATGGCACGAACGAACACGTTTCCGTCGACTGGCAGGCACCGGGCGCCACACGGCAAGTGATCCCTGAAACGTTTTTCCTATCCAACGAGCCAATCCCCGCCGATTCCGATGATGACAATTTGCCGGATACCTTCGAGACCGCCTATGCCCTTGATCCCACCAAAAACGGGTATAACGATCTCAATCAAAGCGAATACGGAGATCCAGACGGTGATAAGCTAAATAATCTCCAAGAGTATCAAAACGCCACGGATCCTAAAGATTCTGATACCGACAATGACGGTTATCCCGATGGCGACGAGGTCAACCTCTATAGCAGCGATCCGACCGTATCCAACAACCTCGCTCCGGTCACTCTGAGCCTTCCAGCCCTTGACCAATATAGCAATTCTACCGGCGGTTGGGTTACCCAGTCCAACGGCACGCTCCTCGCTGATGAACGCCGAGGCGGTATCACCTACACGTTTAACGTCACAGAACCCGGTATACACGAAGTTGTTGTGATCGCGGGTGTATTGCAGCCAAACGCTTGGTATACCCAATACCTCAAACTCAGCCTCAGCCTCAACAACGACAACTCATCGTTTGCTAGCGATGTCATCACCTCTAAAAACAGCCTCGCAAGCACCATGCGCGGGGTCACTCCATGGCTCACAGCAGGTAGCCATCGTATTACTCTTTATCATGACAACTATGATGCATCAGTACGTCTGCGCCTCGAAGGTCTCGTTGTCAAACGACTTAGAGGAGCAGATCTCGATGAAAACAGCATACCTGACTGGCTCTCAGCCAAAGCAACTCAAGAAAATGCCCTCACCCGAGTACCAACCCAAAGCCGCACCTCACCCGTATCCATCGAAGGCATAACTGAGCAAATGACGGGTGTTTCTCTTCAAAGGAGGGTCGGTGTCCAGCAATCAATTTCTCTAACAGAGTCCATCCCTGTTACCGCCTCAATCAACAACACCTTCTTCGCAAACGTCCCGCTCAGTGCGACCGAAACTGTAACCCTCATCGCCAGCATGCAGAGTGGCCTCGTCACTGAATCCCACAACATCACTTGGACACCTACAAATCTCTTTGAAACCTTTACCAACAACACTCTCCACATCCGCAAAGGCGACGCACTTCGCCTGACCGCTCACGATCCTTCAGAATCACCTTCCGGCACCTTCACTCTCCAAGGAAGCGCGGGTGTACCGCTCGCATCTTCAGCCGCCATTCCTTCTAGCAGTCCAGAGATCCTCATCTTCGACATAGCCGGAACCCACACCCTGACGGCAACTTGGACACCCACTGAAGGTACGGCTCAAACCGCGACAGTCACCGTGATCGTTCATGAAGCCAATTTCGGAGCATCGCACCTGACCCAGATCAACACTTCCCGTTTATGGACCCCGACCACATTGGGAACAAACCACATCATCGAATCCGACGAACGCATGATTTTAACCGAAACCAACACCACAGGCGCTCGTAGATTCTTTGTCAAAGCCGACAAGCCTATCAGCCGTCACGTTCTGGCACGCTTGCCAGGCGATGTCGATGGTGCACCTTTCGCTGTGCTCTCACGCGGCACCGTTCATGCATTTGATCTCGGCCTTGTCGATCGCACCAATGACGCCCAAGTCGTTCACCGCTACGAGGATGGTACGTGGCTCATGCGCAGCACAGTGGTTGCCGTCAACCTACCTGAAAACGTTACCATCCGCTTGACCCTGACCAACCAAGGCACACTTTTCACCCATGGTTCGACAATCCTCGATCTGACATCTGAAGATTTCGACGCTAACGGCATCGCCGACATCTTCTATGAATATACCGGCACCACAGCACCTAAACTCTGCCATACCTCTCAGGTCATCTTCCAACCATAAGTCAAAGTCTCGGCGCATTACAGATTGATTCAATTACCGTATTACCCTTCTTCTCTCATGAAATCCCGCCTATCAGCTTTTCCATTATTTATTTTAGCGAAAATAGTCCTGCTCCACACCCTCGCGCTCGCCCAACAGCTCAACCCTCCACCAGATGCTTGTTGTGAATGTTTGGAGTTAATCGCTTATGGGGTTAATGACAAACAAAGGACTCCTCTTTCGCCTGATGATTCCATTCCATTTGATAAAGACGGAACGGCCAAAGTTGCCGTTCAAATCAGACACAATGGTAATCCAGGCTGTCCGTCTCAACTTAAGGTCAACTTGATTGCTCGCCCTGCCGGAACGAGCAAAGGTGATCACTCGATGACTAAGACCCTTACAGTTGGGGCAAACTCCACCTCTGCTGAGCAAATATTCACCCTGACTAAAGCAGATGAGCGCCTAAGTCAAAAATGGGAAATCGATTACGTTTGCGATGATGGCAGTAGTTCCAGCAATGGCCAACACCCATGCAATAAGCCTTATAAGTTCACTCTCGGCAAGGAATGCAAATCATGCAGCGCCTCTTGCCCGTCAGACGGCAACGGAAACAGTGGTGATCCTTCTGTCAACGAAAACGGAAACATCGACATTGCTGCCACCATGTATGACGGAGATGTTGAGGCGTATATACGTTATTTGGCTGGCGGCTTGGATGACGATAACGAGCTATCCAATCCAGGTATACTTGGACTTGTAACATTTCTTCCTAGTAGTGCGCCTGTCACACGGAATCCAGCAACTGGAAAGATCACTGCCATCACTGCGGGCACCACACTCATAGAAATTACGCCAGCCGCTCCGGCTCTACTCGCAGAGGATCCCAATGCCTTTGTCATCACTCATAAAAATACATCCAGTTCCGCACCTCAGTTCCGCACCACAACCATTTCACTTGTGAGTCAAGGCGGATTGAAACGTCTGCGTTGCGATAGTTTTTTCGCAGGTGCCACCATGCGATATGAGCAGTACAAAACCAGCTCAGGAACTCGGATCCTTGAAATAGGCCGCATGATTGGGGGTGAGCCAGCGCCACTCCGTCAGATTACCTACGCCAGAACGACCCCTGCACCTGGCAAAATGATCTATCGCATCACAACTAAAGAGCGCGCATCGATTGATATTGGATGGGAGTTGCCGTCCACCACTACTTCGGACATCGAGACGACCTACGAAAACCAAATCCATGGCTGGGCAATCACCAAACAAGTCATTGATCCATCTAGCGCGGCTCTTACCTCGACATGGAGTTACTATCAGCCCGGCGAAACCACCGGAGTCTCCGTCACCGATATTGTAATGCCCGGCATCGGAGGTATTCCACATGTGGATAGCCCACCGTCATATCATGGCGTGGGGCGCTTGAAACACCATTCCCGTTACGATGGTTACGAGGCATTCTACAGTTATTCATTCAACGTGGCCAGTATCGCCATGCCTTACGCAGGAAATCCCAGCGGCAAAGTTACGACCATCGTGTGGAATCCAGGCAGTCAAACCGAAACCACCACCACCCGCGTAAACGGTGTCGTCGCTTCTCAGAAATCAAGCATTCATAGCCCCACCACACTGGTTCTACCCAGAAAACTCTCATCTGGTGGAGCGGTTCTTACGAAAAGCAACAAATACCGGACATGCGGAATCAATTTAGATTTTGGAGGTAAAGTCGAACTACTCCAGCACGAGGACGGCACCATCACCACCTATAGTTACACCCGCCACTCCGGTGGCGGCTATACGACCACCGCCGATACCGGCTTCTCTGAGGATGGCGCCACCGTTGTCCAAGGCAGACGCACCATCACGACAGTAAGCTCACGCGGCACTGTGATTGCTCAACAAACTAAGGCCATTGGCTACGACACCCATCAGTCCCATTTTGATTCCATGGCGGTCATCGAGACGGACATCATTGGCCGCCCTGTAACAACCGCCTATCATCCAGAAACCATCTCCATCAGCGGGGAAACCGTTTCCGCCTCCAACCCAGCATGGATTACCACCACACAATACACCTGCTGCGGTATCGCCAGCCAGACCGACAAATACGGCGTTACAACTTTCTACGCCTATGACGGACTCCAACGCCAAATCAAATCCAACTCCCTCGGCGTGACGACCGAGACAAAATACAAGGGTCTGACCGTGGAAACACACCGTTACACAGAAGCTGCCGTAACTTCAGTTCCGGTATTGCCTCTTGCTAATGCCGCCACCATCATTTCAAAAAGTGTTAGAAACCTCAGCGGCACCCTACAGGAGTCATGGAGCCCCAACCCAACCTCCACCAGCGCGGGAACATTGGTTCGATCTTCAATGTCCACCTCCACTTACTTAAATACACAAAGTCAATACCTACCATACGATCTCGGTAAAGGTATCGGCCAGAGAAGCACCACCACCACTGCAGACGGCTCCACCCAAACCACCGACAGCTTCTTAGACGGCCGCACCGCAAAAACATACGGAGCCCTCAGTCCCGCCATGGAATACGCCTACACAGTCAACACCACCGGCGAGGTCACCAGCCAATCTTACGCAGATGGAGCCAACCTGGGTGAAACCACTTCCACTCAAACCGACTGGGATGGCCGTACACTTCGCATCGATTACATGGATGGATCTTTCGCCACCATGGAATACAATACCAAAGGCCAGATGGTGAAATCTACAGATCCTGACGGAGTTATCAGTCTCATAGCCTATAATGCTGTGGGGGAACAAACCATCACCGCCATTGATCTCAATAGAAACGGTGCCATCGATTACGGATCTGATACGGTTCAATTTTCCGAAACCATCCCAGCCTTGGATGCTGCTGATAAACCGGTTTGGAAATCCATCAGTAAAATCTGGCAACCTGGCGACACCAGCCCCACAGGAGGAACGATTGTTTCCACCTCACTGCAAAGCGCCAACGGCTTGTCCTCCGCTTCTCAATCCATCGGAACAGCCAATGCATCTACATCTCTCACCACCCTCGGCGGAAATGGCAACTGGACAATTACCAGCACTTCTCCAGATGGAACTAAATCTCTCAATACCTACACAGCTGGAAGAATGGTTTCCATGACACGCCTCACGACCAACAACGCAGTCATCGAATCACAAACGCAGGGGTATGATTCTCTGAATCGTCCAACAATTAGCACTCACTCACGCAGCGGCAGCAGCACAACAACATATCTATCGAGCACGGCTGATATGGTTAAAAACGTTTCAGATGCAGCAAATCGCACCACTGCATTTGTTTACGACATTCGCGGCAGACAGATCTCCGTCGATGCCCCAAACACAGTCGACGCAAACAACCAGCCTCTACCAAATGTCACAACCACGACATACAACCCCGATAACACCGTTGCCGAAACCAACGGCGATCAAACCTACCGCGTCAGCCACACCTATGATTATGCCGATCGCCAGATCAGCATGACCACCTATGGAACCGCGACGGCCACCACCACATGGCAATACAGCACCACACGCGGTTTCCTCATGGCTAAACGCGACGCGGCAAACAAGGCGGTCACCTACACACGCTCCGCAGCAGGACGCTTGACATCTCGCACATGGGCAAGAGGAGTCAGCACAACCTATTCATTAGATAACGGTGGAAGAATGGTCGCGACGAATTACTCCGACACCACCCCGGACGTAACCATCGCTTATGATGCGATAGGCCGGCAAACCACCCAATCCAACGGTGTCGCCAGAAGCACTTTCACTTACAACTCCAGCAACCTGCAAATCGACTCTGAAACCATCGCCTATGACCTGAATGCCGATAATACAATTGACTTCACTCGCGTGATTGACCGTTCACAAGACTCGCTGAACCGCGAGTCCGGCTGGCAACTCAAAGTCGGCACGACCGTTGAGAATGAAGTCGCTTATGCCTATGGCACAACCGATGGGCGACTCTCCAGCGTCAGCAAAGGTGCTAATTCATTTGGTTACACCTACGTCCCGAACAGCAATCTGCCCGCCACGTTCACCAGCCCAGTTCACACCGTAAGTAACGTCTACGAAACCACCCGCGACGTTCTCGCCTCAAAAGTGAACAAAGTTGGAACGACGACCATTTCGGGTTATTTTTATACCGTGAACAACTACGGTCAGCGCACAGGAGTTAATAAGGACGGAACCGCATTTGCTTCCACCCGAACTATCGCCTGGGGTTACAACACAAAAGGGGAAGTCGTGAAAGCTGACAGCAGTATCACAGGACACGATCGCAGCTACCAATATGACGGCATCGGGAACCGTTTAAAATCAGCCGAAAGTCTGACATTACCGAGCGCTAACAACTACACCCCAAATAAACTCAATCAATACACCGCTATGAATAGCCTCACGCCAGTCCATGACGACGACGGCAACATGACAAGCGGGCCGCTTCCTGCCAACGTCAACGCGAACAGCAATCTCGTTTGGGACGCGGAAAATCGATTGATTGAAGCGCAAGCGGCAGGAACGAGTGTCACACTTGTCCGTTATGCGTACGATGCTCAATCCCGCCGCATCGCAGAAACAGTGGGCAGCGCAACCACCATTTACGTTTACGACGGTTGGAATCCCATCGCTGAATACAACACAACTTATGCACTGACCAAAACCTATATATGGGGCATGGATCTAAGTGGCTCCATGCAAGGTGCAGGAGGAGTGGGTGGACTTCTCTCCGTTACGGACGGCACGGGAACCTACTTCCCAACCTTTGACGGAAATGGCAACGTCAGTGAATATTTAGATTCTACTGGAAACATAGTAGCTCATTACGAGTATGATCCATTCGGCAAAACAATCGTTGCCACAGGATCGAAAGCGAACGACTTCGCTCATCGCTTCTCAACAAAGCCGTTGGATCTAACAACCGGCTTGTATTATTACGGTTACCGTTTCTACGACCCGGAAACAGGGAGGTGGCCATCAAGGGATCCGATTGGGGAATCAGGAGGAATTAATTTGTATGGGTTTGGACCAAATAGACCTGTAAAAGGATATGATATACTTGGGAATAGATGGAGTGAAGAAGATGCGAATAGTGGCTTATCACCTGGCACTGTTGTTCATGAACCTTTCTTAGGGCCAAAAGATGCGAACACTTTCGAGCTTACCAGAGCACTTAAAGAGAAATTACATGGTAACTGCTTAGCTAAAAGCTCAAATATATTGGAAGTCATTGATAAATTAGTTGGTCTTATAAATACCGGAGTAAGGCTGGCTGATGGACGGCATGACAATAGTTATCATACATTCACAAATGTGCTATATACCGACAGAAGACCGAATGGTACGTTACATGAACTTACTCATGCGTGGGTTGATATACACA